>NZ_JBVIRO010000018.1:0-39853 GCF_055575975.1 Amycolatopsis sp. NPDC033938 | reverse complement strand
GCTGTGACCCTTCTCCGCCACTAGTCCAATTTTTAAATTTTTTGGGTACAGGTGTTCGTGAGTGGCGTGTCGGGTTCTAACCCGAATCGCCACTCACGATCAACCCGGCCCACCCCTCACCTACGCCCTCCCTCCATCCTCAGACAGGAGCGCCATGCCCACCGCGTCCGAAGTCATCGAAACGATCAACGACCGCGCCAAGGAGGTGGGTGTCCGCGTCCGGTTGCACGCGGCCGAGATCGACGGCACGCGGCGGATCGGCATCGATGCGGACACCCCGGTCGTCACGGCGTCGGTGTTCAAGGTGCCGGTCGCGCTGGAGCTGGCCAGGCAGGCCGCCGAAGGCGAACTCGACCTCGGTGAGCGGATCACCGTCGCCCCCGGGCATCCCACGCCGAGCCCGTACGGCCTGGCGACGTTCCGGCACGAGGTGACGATGTCCTGGCACGATCTCGCGATCCTGATGATCGGGATCAGTGACAACGTCGCCACGGACCTGATTCTCGACCGCGTCGGGAAAGAAGCGACCGGGGAAACCTTGCGGCGACTCGGTTTCGAGTACACCACCGTGTCGCAGGACTGCGGTGAAACCCTCGGCAGTATCGGTGAGGACCTTGGAATCTCCTACGAAGACGACGAAAGGCTGCTGGCGGAGCTTCCGATGGAGAAGCTCACCGCGTTGCGCGCGCTGCAACCGGCGCACACCTGCGCCACGACCGCCGAGGAGATCACCCGGCTGCTCGCGCTGATCTGGCGTGACGAGGCGGCGTCGCCCACCGCGTGCGCGGACGTCCGGCGCTGGCTGGAACTCCAGGTGTGGCCGCACCGGCTGCGATCCGGGTTCCCGGACGACGGGATCCGCGTGAGCGGCAAGACCGGGACCCTGCCGTCGGTGCGTAACGAAGTCGGTGTTGTCGAGTACCCGGATGGGGGCCGTTACGCGGTAGGGATTTTCACCGACGCCGTCGACGGGCGGTCGCGAGTGCCGGAACGCGACGCGTTCATCGGTTTCGCCGCGGCGCGGGCGGTCGAATGGCTCAGGCTTCCGGGGAGCGGAAGCGAATGATTCGTCGGCGCGGATGAATTTTCCCGCCGCTCTCGTCGTTCCGCACGAACCGGTGACGCCCGTCACCGTCCTAGCATTCCGGGAACCGCCGGACCCCACCTTTCCACGGACGAGGACGCCCATGTCGAAACTTTCCGAAATCGATGTCTGGCTCGAACAGAACCTTCCGGCCCTGCTGGCCGAACACCAGGTACCCGGTGCGGCGATCGCGGTCTTCGCCAACGGTGAGGTCGTCGACCACGCGGCCGGGGTGCTGAACAAGAACACCGGCGTCGAGTCCACTGTGGACTCCGTCTTCCAGATCGGCTCGATCACCAAGGTGTGGACTACCACCCTCGCGATGCAGCTCGTCGACGAGGGGCGGCTGGACCTCGACGAGCCGGTGCGCTCCTACCTTCCCGAGTTCGTCCTCTCCGACGAAGACGCCGCGTCGAGGATCACCGTGCGGCAGCTGACCTGTCACACCTCGGGCTTCGAAGGAGACATCTTCACCGACACCGGTCAGGGTGACGACTGCGTGGCGAAGCTCGTGGCGACGTTGTCCGACGTGCCTCAGCTGTTCGGCCCCGGAGAGATGTTCTCCTACAACAACGCCGGGTACTGCGTGCTCGGCAGGATCATCGAGGTCCTGCGTGGCAAGTCCTACGACGAGTGCCTGCGCGACCATCTGTTCACCCCGCTGGGCCTGACCCACGCGGCGGCCGGGCCCTATGACGCGATCCGCTACCGCGCCGCGATCGGCCACGTCCAGGCGACGCCGGACGACGAGCCGGTCGCGGCGCCCGTCTGGGCGTTGACCCGTTCGAACATCCCCGCCGGCTCGCACCTCGCGATGCGCCCGCGTGACCTGCTCACCTTCGTGCGCATGCACCTGAACGAGGGCCGGGCCGACGACGGGACCCAGGTGCTCAAGCCAGAAACGGCCCGCGCCATGTGGGAGCGGCAGGTCGAACTGCCCTACCTCGGCTTGATGGGCGGGGCGTGGGGACTCGGCTGGATGATCTTCGACTGGGACGGCGGCCCGGTGATCGGCCACGACGGCGGCACCATCGGCCAGTCGGCGTTCCTCCGCGTGGTGCCGGGCAGCAACGTCGCGGTCGCGCTGTTGACCAATGGCGGCCAGCCGCTGCACCTCTACCTCGACATCTTCCGGAAGGTTCTCGGAGACCTGGCCGGGGTCGAAGTCCCGCCGTTGCCCGAACCCAACGCCGCCGAGGCGCCCGCCGACCCTTCCCGGTACGTGGGCGAGTACTCCTCCCAGGTGGCGGACATCGTGGTCAGCCAGGACGAGGATGGTGGCCTGTGGCTGGAACGCACGCCAAAGGGGGCGTTCGCCGATCTCGGCAAGCCGGAGAAGAACAGGCTGCTCGGCTACCGGGGTGACACCCTCGTCGCGGAAAGCGGACAGCTGGGCCTGCACATGCCGCACGCCTTCGTCGGTGACGACGGCAACGGCCGGGCGCTGTTCGTCCACACAGGACGCGCCGACCGGCGGGTGAGCCGATGACCGGAATCGGCGCCGAGATCGAGGCCGTCTTCGCGAACGCGGGTGCCCGCGGTTTCGTGCACGCGCGTGAGGTCGGCGTCGCGGGCGGCCCCGAGGTCGGCGTCGGTGCGGACGATCCGGTCGTGCTGGCCTCGGTGTTCAAGATCCCGGTGGCGGTCGCCTTCGCCCGCGAGGTCGCCGCGGGCAAGCTCGACGAGACCGAGCGGACCCGCGTCACCGCGCGGTACCGGATCGGCGGGGTCGGGACCGCCGGCTGCGCCGACGACGTCGAGATGAGCTGGCGCGACCTGGCGCATTTCATGCTGACCATGAGCGACAACGCCGCGACCGACCTGATCTACCACCGGCTCGGCCAGGACAAGATCGACCAGGTGCTCGCCGACCTCGGCCTGGTCAGGACCCGCTTGATCGGCTGCTGCGAGGACCTGTTCGCCTCGGTGATCGCCGGCCTCGGCGCGAAACCGGACGACGATCTGGAAGTCGTCTTCGCCGCGGCCACCGAGGAACAGCAGTGGAAGCTCGCGGTGGTCGACCCGGAACGCACGACGTCGTCGACCCCGCGTGAGATCACCACGCTGCTCGACGCCATCTGGACCGACCGAGCGGGCGACCCGGCCGCCTGCGAACGGGTGCGGACGATCATGGCCCAGCAGATCTGGCCGCACCGGATCTCGTCCGGCTTCCCCGGGGAAGTGGCGATCGCGGCGAAGACCGGCACGCTGCCCTCGGTCCGTAACGAAGCGGGGGTGGTGACCCATGTGGACGGTCGCCGTTTCGCCGTCGCGGTGTTCACCCGCGCCGATTCCCTCGCCGACCGCCTGCCCGCGGTCGATTCCGCCATCGGCGAGGCCGCCCGCCTCGCCGTCGAACACCTTCGCGCGCAGTCCGTGACCCAGTAGGAGAACCCCATGAAGAAAGCCCGGCTCACCGCCGCGATCGTGAGCGTGGTGGCCTTGACCGTGAGCGCGTGCGGGGGGACGTCGCAATCCGGACAGGACCGGACCGCGAATCAGAAACTGACCGACGGCAAGACCTTCACCATGGCGATCGGCACCGATCCGGGAGCGCTCGACCCGGCGATGACGGTGCTCGCGGTCGCCCTCGAAATGGGCCGTTTCCTTTACGACAGCCTGATCAATCTCGACGAGACGGGCAAACCGATCGCGGGCCTCGCCGAGAAGTGGGACGCCACCACGACCACGGCCTCCTTCACCCTGCGGAACGGCATCACCTGCGACGACGGCGCCCCGCTGACCGCGAGCGACGTCGCCGCGAACATCAACTTCATCGGCGATCCCGCCAACAAGTCCCCGATGTCCGGGCTGGCGGTCGCACCGGGGACCAAGGCGACCGCGGACGACGCCGCGCGGACGATCACGCTCGCGAGCGGGGCGCCGGACGCGTTCCTGCTCCGCAACATCGGCGGTCTGCCGATCGTCTGTGGCAAGGGCGTGACCGACCGGGCCGGGCTGGCCAAAGGCCGCTACGGCACCGGCATGTTCACGATGACCGAGGCCGTGCCGAACGATCACTACACCCTGACCCGCCGCAAGGACTACGCGTGGGGACCGGGGGAGTGGCAGCGCGAGCAGCCGGGCCTGCCGGAGAAGGTGGTCTACCGGGTCATCCCGAACACCACGACCGCGGCGAACCTGTTGCTGTCCGGCGAGCTCAACGGCTCCCGGATCACCGGCCAGGACCAGCAACGGCTGCGGGCACAGAAGCTCTTCCACTCCGACCAGGTCGTGCCGATGGGCGAGATCTTCTTCAACCAGGCGCCGGGCCGGGCGGGTGCCGATCAGGCCGTCCGCCGCGCTTTGGTCCAGGCCCTCGACCTCGCCCAGATCGGCAAAGTGCTCACCAGCGGCTCCGGGGCGCCCAGCCAGGGAATGGTCACCACCGAACCCAGGCCGTGCGCCGGTGATTCGGTGGCGGGCAAGCTGCCGGCGTTCGACGTCGCCGCCGCCAAGGCCGCCCTCGACAAGGCGGGCTGGACGCCGGGCGCGGACGGCGTCCGGGTCAAGGACGGCAAACGGCTCGCGCTCACCACCATCTACGGCACCCAGGTGGGCCCGACGATGGCACCTTCCGCCGAACTGATGCAGCAGTCCTGGAAGGCGATCGGCGCGGAGATCACGCTCAAGGGCCTCGACAGCCCCGGTACCAGCCAGGCGCTCTTCGGCACCGGGGACTGGGACATCTCGCTGGCCCCGGTCACGCTGCTGCTGCCGAGCCAGGCCGTCACGTTCGTCTCCGGACCGAAACCGCCCGCCGGCACGAACTTCGCGCATATCGAGAACGAGCGCTACACGGCACAGGCCGCCCAGGCGGCACAGATGGCGGGCGATTCCGGCTGCGCGACCTGGCTGGCCGCGGAGTCGGCGCTCATCGAGCGGCTGGACGTGGTGCCGTACGTCAACTCGGTCATCCCGACCTTCGGGAGCAACGCGCGGTTCGTGATCAACTTCGGTTCGATCGAGCCGTCGTCCATCCGGATGTACAGCTGATGACGGCCGTGCTCGCCCCGACGGGGCTGCGCGGCGGTCCCTGGGTCTCGTTCGCGGTCCGTCGGCTCGGCCGGTTCGCGGTTTCGCTGTGGGTCTTGGTCACCACGGCGTTCCTGATGATCCAGCTGATCCCCGGCGATCCGGTCCGGGCGGCGCTCGGCCTGACCGCGCCGGTCGAACTGGTGAACGCGCGCCGGGCGGCCCTCGGCCTCGACGATCCGCTGTGGCTGCAGTACGTCCACTACTTCGGCGGACTGTTCACCGGCGACTTCGGGACGTCGATGACGAGCGGGCAGCCGGTCGCCGAGGTGATCGGGGACCGGCTGCCTGCCACCCTGCAGCTGGCGTTGCCCGCCTTCGCGGTGGTCATCGCCGTGGCGATCCCGCTGGGCGTGCTGTTCGCCGTGCTGACCCGCGGTGGCCGCCGTCGGGGCGGTGAGCTGGCCTTCACTTCGACGACCGTGCTGCTGGCGGCCATTCCCGAATTCCTGGTGGCGGTCGCGCTGGTCGCGTTCTTCGCGGTCCGGCTCGGCTGGTTCCCGGTGGCCGGGAGCGAAGGTGCCGGTTCGCTCGTGCTCCCGGTCATCGCGCTGGCGCTCGGCCCGGCCTCGGTCCTCGCCCGCATCGTCCGGGTGGAGACGCTTTCCGTGCTGGGCAACGACTTCATCCGCACCGCACGGGCGAAACGGTTGCCTGCGCGGCTGGTCTACCTCCGGCACGCGCTGCCGAACGCGCTGACCGCGACGCTGACCATGGGCGGGCTGATGCTGACCGGGATGGTCGCCGGGACGGTGCTGGTGGAGAACGTGTTCGCCTGGCCCGGTCTCGGCTCGACCATCGCGCAGTCGATCCTGCAGAAGGACTATCCGCTGGTGCAGGGGATCGTGCTGGTCTACGGCATCGGGGTGCTGCTGGTGAATCTGACGGTGGACGTGCTGCTCGCCGTCCTCGATCCGCGTTCGACGATCCGGGAGAGCTGAGATGGTGAATCGACGCGCGAAATGGGTCGCGGCCCTGCGCACGCCGGTGGGCGCGTTCGCGGCGGCCCTGCTGGTCCTGGTGCTCGCCCTCGCGGTGCTGGCCCCGATCCTGTGGCACGGCAAGGCCTTCGAGATCGACACCAACGCGATCGGACAAGGGCCGTCGGCGGAACATTGGCTGGGCACCGACGATCTCGGTCGCGACATCCTTTTCCGGGTGCTGGTGGCGACCCGGCTCTCGGTGCTCCTGGCGGTGCTCGCGACGGTGATCGGGGTGGTCACGGGGCTCGTCCTCGGCACGCTGCCCTCGTTGCTGCCGCGGCCCGCCGCCCGGCTGGTCACCGCGGCGGTGAACATCGCGGTCGCGTTCCCCGGGCTGCTGCTGGTGCTGTTCTTCTCGGTCATCTTCGGTGTAGGGACGCACGGCGCGGTGCTGGCGGTCGGTTTCGCGCTGGCACCGGCGTTCGCCCGGCTGGCACAGACGTTGTCGGCGTCCGTGGCCGGCCAGGACTTCGTGTCCGCCGCGCGGATCTGCGGGGTCGGCCGGATCCGGCTGCTGGTCCGGCACATCCTGCCCAATATCGGCGAACCGCTGGTGGTGAACGCGACCATCGGCGCAGGCTCCTCGCTGCTGGCGTTCTCCGGGCTGTCGTTCCTCGGGATCGGGGTGCAGGCACCGGAATACGACTGGGGACGGCTGCTCGGTGAAGGACTCAACGGGATCTACGTCAATCCGGCGGCCGCGCTCGCGCCGGGGGTGGCGGTGGTACTGGCCGGGCTCGCGTTCAACCTGGTGGGGGAGACCGTCGCCGGGGTGATCGGCGTCCGGACCGGGTCGCGCAAGCTCCCACCGCGGCCGGTCATTCCCGCCAGGGAGGAAGCCGCCGACGACCGGGACGACGCCGTCCTGGTGGTGGAGAACCTTCAGGTGGCCTTCCCGCGTCCGGCGGGCTGGACCGTGCCGGTGCGCGGAGTGAGCTTCAGCGTCCGGGCGGGCGAGGCGATCGGCGTCGTCGGCGAGTCGGGCTCGGGGAAGAGCCTGACCGGCCTCGCGGTGTCACGGCTGGTCGAAGCACCGGCCGTGGTCACCGCGGACCGGCTCGACTTCGCCGGGAAACCAGTGCTGACGACACCGGAACGGGAGCTGCGCGGTCTGCTCGGTACTTCGCTGGCGATGGTGTTCCAGGACCCGATGACGTCGTTCAACCCGACCAGGCGGATCGGCCGTCAACTGGCCGAGGTGGCCGAACAGCACCAGGGGCTGCCGCGTGCCAAGGCGTTCGCGCGGGCCGTGGACCGGCTGCGCGCGGTGCGGATCCCGGCGGCCGAACGGCGCGCCCGGCAGTATCCGCACGAGTTCTCCGGCGGGATGCGGCAGCGCGCGATGATCGGCATGGGCCTGATGGGCGACCCGCGGCTGATCATCGCCGACGAACCGACCACGGCGCTGGACGTCACCGTGCAACGGCAGCTCCTGCGGCTGCTGGCGCGGACCAGGGCCGAACGGAACACCGCGATCATCCTGATCAGCCACGACATCGCGGTCGTTTCCCAGACCTGCGAACGCATGCTGGTCATGTACGCCGGCCGGGTCGTGGAGGATCTGCCGTCGGCGGGCACACCGCGGCATCCCTACACGCGGGCCCTGCTGGCCGCGTCGCTGGACCTCGAGACCGATCGCGACGCGCCGCTCGCGGTGATCCCCGGCCGTCCGCCGGAACCGGATCGCGTGCCCACCGGCTGCGCGTTCGCCGACCGATGTCCCGCGGTGACCGACCGGTGCCGCGTCGAAGACCCGGTACTGGAACTGATGACACCTGAGCACCGCGTCGCCTGCTGGCATCCGCACGAGAGGTCGTTTTCCCAGCCCACAAAGGAAACCGTGACCGCCGGAGGTGCGGAATGAGCGACCTCGTCTTCGACGCGGTGAGCGTTCGGTACGGCGGGAGACGCGGTCTCACCGCTGTCGACCACGTCGGGCTGACCGTCCCTTCCGGACAGGTCGTCGGGCTCGTCGGCGAATCGGGTTCCGGGAAATCGACACTGGCCCGTGCCGCCGTCGGGCTCTCGCCGATCAGCTCCGGGCGGGTCCTGCTCGGCGGAGTCGACGTCCGGAAGCTGCCCCGCCGCCGCCCGCTGCAGATGGTGTTCCAGGACCCGTATTCCTCTTTGGACCCTCGGATGAGTATCGGGGAATCGATCACCGAAGCGATCCCGCGCGATGTCCTTTCCGGGCGCGCCGCGCGCCGCGAAGAGGTCGCCCGGCTGCTGGAACTGGTCAACCTCGATCCGGACCGCGCCGGGCACCTGCCGGGGCAGCTTTCCGGCGGGCAACGGCAACGCGTGGCGCTCGCCCGCGCGCTGGCCGGACGTCCGGAGGTACTGATCGCGGACGAGATCACCTCCGCGCTCGACGTCTCGGTGCAGGGCGCGGTGCTCAACCTCGTGCGGGAGGTGCAGCGACGGCTCGGCCTGTCGATGCTGTTCATCTCCCACAACCTCGCCGTCGTGCGCTATCTCAGCGACATCGTCGCCGTGATGTACCTCGGCCGCATCGTCGAAGCGGGTCCGGCGGAACAGGTGCTCACCGATCCCCAGCATCCCTACACCCGTGACCTGCTCGCCGCGGCGCCGTCCGCGCACACCTCCCTGTTCGACACCGGGACGGACGCGGCGACCGCCGACGTCGAACCCGCCGACCCGCACCACCCGCCGAGCGGCTGCCGCTACCACACGCGATGCCCCGTCGGGCCGCTCGTGCGCGCCGACCGCGAGCTCTGCCTTCAGCGGGATCCCGCCGACGACGCGGCACACCGACGTCATTCGGCGGCCTGCCACTTCAGCGAAACCGAGAGCCACCAGCCCGCGATCTCCCGAGGAGCCAGCGCATCATGACCCGACGTCTCGAACTCGACGACCTGTACGAAATCGCCGCCCCGAGTCAGCCTTCGCTGTCGCCGGACGGCGATCGGATCGTGTACGTCGTTCGCACCGCGGACCGTGACGAGGACCGGAACGTGGACAGGCTCTGGGAGGTCGGCGCCACCACAGGGGAAGCCCGGCAGCTCACCCGCGGAACCACCGACGTCGCACCGGCCTGGGCGCCGGACGGCACGCGGATCGCGTTCCTGCGGGCACAGGACGGTCCGCCGCAGGTGTGGTTCCTGCCGTCGTCGGGCGGGGAGGCCGAGCGGATCACCGAACTCCCGCTCGGCGCCGGTGCTCCGGTGTGGAGCCCGGACGGCGGCAAGATCGCGTTCTCGGCGGCGGTCGATCTCGCGAGTGGTGAACCCGCGTCGAACGCCCCGGTGGTGGCGGAACGGCTGGACTTCAAGGCCGACGGTGCCGGGCTGATCAAGACCATCCGCAAACATCTGCACATCCTCGACGTCGCCACGAAAGAAGTCCGGCAGGTCACCTTCGGCGATTGGCACGCCGGTGACCCGACCTGGTCACCCGATGGCACTCAGCTGGCGTTCTCCGCCGGACGCGACGCCGACGCGGACCTGACCTTCCGATCCGGGGCCTACGTTCTCGACGTCACCCTGAAGACTTCCGAGCCGCGGCTGATCGGTTCCGGTGACGGCATGGCGGGTCCGGTCACCTGGACCGCCGACGGCCGCGCGCTCCTGGTGGTCGGCAGGCGGGACACCGAAGTGGGCCACCTCGGACTGCTGCGGGTGCCGCTCGACGGCGGGGACCCGGTCGAACTGACCGCCTCCCTCGACCGCAACGTGATGGCCGGTGGTGCCGGCTATCCGGGCGCGTTCCCGAAGCTGACCGCGGACGGCGGCTCGGTGCTGTTCGGTGTCCGCGACCGCGGCTGCACCCATCTGTACGAAGTGGACACAGAGGGCGGAACCCCGCGCGCCGTCCTCGCGGGCGCCGATCGCGTCGTGTCCGGAATGGACAGTGCGGGCGGCCGGGTGGTGGTCGTCCTCGCCACGAACACCTCGTTCGGCGAGATCGCGGTCGTCGACCCGGCCACCGGCGCCGTCGACGTACGTACCCGGCACGGCGCCTCGGTCGACGACGTCGAGTTCTTCCGCCACGAGGAACGGGAATTCACCATCGGCGATGGCACCGTCGTCCACGGCTGGCTGCTGCGCGACCCGGACAGCACCGGCGCCGCACCCCTGCTGCTCGACATCCACGGCGGACCGCACAACGCCTGGAACGGCGCCGCCGATGCGATCCACCTCTACCACCAGGCGCTCGCCGCACGAGGCTGGGCGGTGCTGCTGCTCAACCCGCGAGGCAGCGACGGCTACGGCGAGGATTTCTACACGGGCGCCGTCGGGGAATGGGGTCTCGCCGACTCCCGCGATTTCCTCGAACCGCTGGACCAGCTGGTCGCCGAGGGGATCGCCGACGCGGACCGGCTGGCCGTCGCGGGTTACAGCTACGGCGGGTTCATGACCTGCTACCTGACCAGCCGCGACCATCGCTTCGTCGCCGCCGTCGCCGGTGGCGTGGTCAGCGACCTGACCAGCATGGAGGGGACGTCCGACGCCGGGCACTACCTGGCCGTCCGTGAACTCGGGGGCAAGAACTACGCACAGCTCTCACCTTTCGACCAGGTCACGGCGGTCCGGACGCCGACGCTGCTCATCCAGGGCGCGGAGGACGAGCGGTGCCCGGTCGGTCAGGCCGAGCAGTGGTTCGGCGCCCTGCGTGCGCGCGGCGTCCCGTCCCGGCTGGTGCTGTACCCCGGTGGTTCGCACCTGTTCATCCTCGACGGTCCGCCCTCACACCGCCTCGATTTCAACCGCCGTGTCTTCGAGTGGGTCGAGCAGTACGCGGCGCCGGCGAACGGGGTGTCGCGGGTACCGGTCGACGCGGCGCACTGGCGGCGGCGCCTTGCCGAACTGGCGCGCAAGTACCGCGTCCCCGGTGCGGCCCTGGGCATCACGCGGATCGGCGATGACGCGGAGGCCCACGTCACCTATGGCGTGTTGAACACGGCGACCGGGGTCGAGGTCACCGAGGACTCGGTGTTCCAGATCGGCTCGGTGTCGAAGGTGTGGACCGCGACCGTGGTGATGCAACTGGTCGACGACGGCCTCCTCGACCTGGACGCGCCGATCTCCGACGTCGTCCCCGAACTGCGGCTGGCCGATCCGGACGTCGCGAAGCAGGTGACCATGCGGCATCTGCTGACCCACACCAGCGGGATCGACGGCGACGTCTTCACCGACACCGGCCGCGGGGACGACTGCCTCGAACGCTACGTCGAAATCCTCGACCAGGCCGGGCAGAACCATCCGCTCGGAGCGACCTTCTCCTACTGCAATTCGGGTTTCGTGCTCATGGGCAGGGTGATCGAAAAACTCACCGGGCTGACCTGGGACGCCGCGATGCGGGAGAAACTGTTCGCTCCGCTCGGCCTCACGCACACCGTGACCCTCCCCGAGGAAGCACTGATGTTCCGCGCGGCCGTCGGTCATGTCGCCGAGGGAGATGAAGAACCGAAGCCCGCGCCCATCTGGGGCCTGCCCCGGAACATGGGCCCCGCCGGGCTGATCACCGCCACGACCAAGGACGTGCTCCGGTTCGCCCGGCTGCACCTGACCGGCGGCCTCACCCCGTCGGGGGAGCGCATCCTGACGACGGCGTCCGCCACCGCCATGGCCGAGAAGCAGGCCGACCTCCCCGACAAGCACTCACTCGGTGACTCCTGGGGACTCGGCTGGATCCGTGACGAATGGAGCGGACGGCGGGTCATCGGCCACGACGGCAACACGATCGGGCAGTCGGCGTTCCTGCGGCTGCTGCCCGACCAAGGGCTCGCGGTCACCCTGCTCACCAACGGCGGCAACACCCGCGACCTGTACGTGGAGCTGTACCGGGAGATCTTCGCCGAACTGGCGGACGTGGCGATGCCGCGGCCGATCGAGCCGCCCGCGACACCGGTCACCGTCGACGCTTCGAGGCACGTCGGTGTCTACGAGCGGGCCGGGGTGCTGATGGAGGTCCTTGCCGAGGGAGACGGGATCCGGCTTCGGCAGACCGCCACGGGACCGCTGGCCGAACTCATGCCGGAGAAGACGATGGAGTTCGACCTGGTCCCGGTGACGGACTCGCTTTTCGTCTGCCGTGAGCCGGGCGCGCGGACGTGGATGCCGGTCACCTTCTACACGTTGCCGACCGGTGAGCCGTACATGCACTACGGCGTACGCGCGACGCCGAAGGTTTCTTAGTCACGCCTTGCGTCGCGAGACGGCGCGGACGATCAAGAGCACGATGCAGATGATCGCGACGGCGCCCGCGATCATCCGGAGGGTGTAGTCCATCCCCGCGAACTGGCCGATCGCGTTGGCGCCCGCACTGCCGAGGAGGACGAGCCAGAGGGAGGTGGTGACCAGTACGCCGCTTGCGTTTTTGGTGTCGTTCATGAGAAAGACGTTAGAGATCGGCGCGGTGGCGGGACAGGGGAGTGACCCCCGTCCTCGGGGTGGTGCTGGCGCTACCTCCGCGGCCGATAGCCCTTTCGCAACGATGGGCCCCGGCCACTGTGTGGATTTTGTTTCATCTAACGCATCAAAATCCACACAGTGAAAGACACCGTCCACCGACGGGACCGGTCGCCGGTACGCCGCGCCCGGACACGACACCCTGCCTCACCCTGAGCAACAACTCGCGCTCTCGTCGAACCGACACTTTTGCGCGTGACGGCCCCCTTCCCTCGGCTGAGCCGAGGGAAGGGGGCCTTCACGCGCAGCCGCTGTGACAGGTGGTGCTGTTGAGAATCTTGACGGCCCCTACCGGACCCACCCACCGTAGGCGCCTAAACACCCTTGGCCAGAACGACACAAATCATTCACGACGCCTTCGTGAAATCGCGCAAATTCCCTGAATTGGGCACCAAAACCTCGCGAAGTGTCCCTTGTGGACTCGTCTGCCTCCAGCGTCGGCACGCCACCCCTGGCCCAACCGCATCCAGAGAACTAAACGCGATCAGTTCTTCCCGCTCAAGTAGGCCAGCACAGCCAGCACCCGCCGATGCCCGCTGTCCTCCGGCAACCCGAGCTTCGCGAAGATGTTCCGGATGTGCTTGTGCACCGCCCCGTCGCTCACCACCAGAAGCTCGGCGATGGTCGTGTTGTTGTACCCCTCGGCCATCAGCCCGAGCACCTCGCGCTCCCGTGCGGTCAGCGCTTCGAGCGGGTCGGTCGCGCGGCGATGCGCCATCAGCTGGGTGATCACCTCGGGGTCCATGGCCGTGCCGCCCTTGACGACCCGGTCCAGCGCGTCGAGGAACTTCTCGACCTTGCCGACCCGCTCCTTCAGCAGGTACCCGACGGCGCCCTTGCCGTCGGCGAGAAGTTCGGCCGCGTAACCGGTTTCGACGTGGGCGGACAGCACCAGCACGGGCAGCCCCGGGTGCATCTTCCGCGCCTTGACGGCGGCCCGGAGGCCCTCGTCGGTATGCGTCGGCGGTAGCCGGACATCGGTGATCACCGCGTCGGGCCGGTCCTCGGCGACCAGTTCGAGGAACTCGTCCACATCGTCCATCGCCGCGATGACGTCGATGCCCGAGGTGTTCAGCAGCAGGACCAGGCCTTCGCGCAGCAGCGCGTCGTCCTCGACGATCACGACCCGCATGGCAACTCCACTTTCACTACGGTCGGCCCACCGGCCGGGCTGGACAACTTCACGGTCCCGTCGAAGGCTTCGGCGCGTTTGCGGATCCCGGACAGGCCGCTGCCGCCGGATTCGTCGGCACCGCCGTGGCCGTCGTCGCGGATTTCGATGAGCAGGGTGTCGGCGGTACCGTCGAGGGTGATCCAGGCGTGCTCGGCGCCGGAATGCTTGGTGATGTTGGTCAGCATTTCGGCGACGACGAAGTAGGCGGCGGCCTCGACGGCGGCGGGACGACGGCCGGCGCTGCGGACGTCCACAGTGCACGGAACGGGGCAGCGGTCGGCGAGCGCGGTGACGGCGCCGTCGAGACCCCGGTCGGTCAGCAGGGGCGGATAGATGCTCCGCACGACGGTCCGCAGTTCGGCCAGCGCGCCG
The DNA here is from genome assembly GCF_055575975.1 of Amycolatopsis sp. NPDC033938. NCBI lineage: Bacteria > Bacillati > Actinomycetota > Actinomycetes > Pseudonocardiales > Pseudonocardiaceae > Amycolatopsis > Amycolatopsis sp. NPDC033938. Next base: position 25,774 of record NZ_JBVIRO010000018.1, on the reverse strand, counting down.
GTCGCCGTGTCCTGCGCCTTGCCCAGCAGCTCCCGTGCCTTTTCCGGGTTCTTCTCGAAGAGCGAGTCGGCGATCCCCAGTTGCAGTACCACGGCGGCGATCCTCGCCTGCGTCCCGTCGTGCAGATCGCGTTCGAGACGGCGGAGTTCGGCACCGTGTGCCTCCAGCGCGGCGGCCCGGGACGCGGCCAGTTCGACGACGCGGTCGGTCAGCACGACCCCGGGCGCGGGCGCGAGCAGCTTCCGGGCGATGACGGCCTGCCACCGCGCCAGCCTGGGGTACAGGAACATCAGCGCGATCATGCCTACGCCGGTGACCGCGCCGAGTGCCGCGAGCGGCCAGGACGTCACCACGAAGCCGAGTGAACTTTCGATCCCGCCGGGCACGGTCGGCCAGACGAACGCCGCGATGACCTGCTTGAGCCCAGCGAGCGGGAAAGCGATGGCGAAGATCCCGATGATGAAGCCGGTGGCGGCGTGGAAGACGAGCCACGTCAGATCCCGCCGCGACGCCGGATCGGTCACCGGGTTCCCAGGGCGGTACGGCTCCGGGATCGGCTCGTCCAGCAGGCGGGCGGCGCGACGGCGTTCGAAGTTGACCGGATACCTGATCAGCTTGAGCGCGTGCGGCACCGCCGGGATCCCGACCCCGAACGGGCACATCAGCAGCACGAACAGCATGCCGACGAGGACGAACCAGGAGAGCATCGAAGTGGCCGCGCCGATGGCCAGGAACCGGATCGCGGACCAACAGGACCGCAGCCGGGTGATCACGTCGGCAAGTCTCGCATCCGGCAAGGGACGGCGGTGCCACCGGTACCCGCAGCGAAGTGATTCAGTCCGCGGCGCGGTTGTCGCTCGTGTCGTCCTCCTCGGCGCCGAAGGAGATCCCGGCCAACCATCGGATGCCCGCCATCGCCTGGTACCGCGGATCCGTGGCCGTGACATCGCTCGCCACTCGCTGACGCAGCGACCGCAGGAGTGCCCGGCCCTCCTCGTTCTGGGCCTCCTCTCCCGCGAGCAGGACGACGGGTACCCAAGGCCGGTGGTATCTGGACGCGTCGCTCAAAGGGGGGATTTCGACGAGTAATTGAGGGAAGGCGGCGACCGCGCAGGCGAAGTCGTCGAGGTACGCCGGGCCGGACGAGCGGAGTGCCAGCAAGATCAACTGATGGACCACGTCGTAGTCCAACTTGCTCAGCCACTTCTGCAGGTAGTGGACCACAGCGTAATAGATGTCCAGCCGGTTCGGGAAACGGTCAACGGCAGAGGACAAGTCGAGCTGTCGCTCGCTAATGATTTCGCGGAGAAACCGTGCTCCGGGCACCCCGCCGCCGAGATCGCTGTTGGCGACCGCTGAAAGCAGATGCGTGGTGACCTTGATCAACTTGGGCTGACGCGGCCCGGCAAAGGTCAGGCCCTGCAGTGCCAATCCGTTCGAGTGAACACTCAAGCCGCTCTGGTCGTCGGTCATGTCGTAGTACGCCAGTTCGGCGGCCCACCTCGGGAGGGCGGGTGAGCGCTTGATCGGCGTGCCCTCACTGTCGAAATCGAGCACTTCGATCAAGGAGTGCCAGCTGGGTGCGGGCAACCCGGCCCGCCACAGGCGCACCATCGCGATCCGCTCGGTGTGGGTGACGAAAGGCGTGTCTTCGTCGACCAGAGCCAGGAGCAGCACCAGGTTCGCCGAGTAGGCGGCCAGCTCCCGGAGGCCGTCGGCCGGGGTGGGCCGATAGTCCGCGAAACCCGTCCCGCCCTGCCGATCGCGGTACTCCCCGACGAGGTGAACCAGCGCCCGGACGCAGTCGGCGCGCTCCTCCGTGGGAAGCCTCCGAAAGAGCGAGGTGAGGAAGTTGACGGTGGTCCCCCTGGTGGCGAGGGTTTGGTGGCTGAGCAACGCGAAGATCAGGTCGTCGTCGTACCGCCTGCGCGCCGGCATCGACCGGCGGGTGCGAGCGACCTCACACAGCACCCGGATCGTGTGATGGGCGACCAGGTACTCGCCGAAGGTGGCGTGCAGGAACTCGTAGGCCCGCCGGACGTCCTGATCGCGGTGCCCGTCCGCTTCGTCGGTGTGGATGAAGAAGAAGCGCCCGATGATCCGCTGACCGAGCCGATACGGCTCCAGGTCGGAGGAGATCTGGGTGAGGACGCGGATATCTTTGCCGAGGTCGTGGTCTCGGACGCTCTGGCGGTCCCGGTTGAACATCGCGAACGCGGCGACGCCCAAGCGCCACATCTCCTCGTCGACCGCGTCCTGCGTGACCTCCCGCCGGGCCTTGGCGAGTTCGCGGCGCACGAAGCTGGTGAGGACCCGCTCGTAGAAGACCTCCCTGGAGGTGCCCGCTTCCAGCGGTTCCGCTTTCGGATCCGCCGAGTAGAGGGCCAGCATGAGCAGTAGCAGTGGTTGAGCGGTCAGGTCGCTCAGTGCGATCGCCACGTCGGGTTTCAGTTCGCCCATCCGGCCGGACGTGATGGCGGGCAGGTTCTGACCTCGCCAGATCGCCAGCCAGGCGGTCATCTGCTCCTCGGAGAAGTCCTCGAGTTTCACCACGGTGGTCCGGGGAGCGACGCGCACCCGGTCGGCGACCACGGTCCGTGAGGTCACGACCACCACCACTGGATAGCCCAGGTCGGCTTCGGCGGCCTGGAATTCCGCGACCTGCTCCAGATAGTCCTTGCGCTCGTTGGTCGATGCCTGCAGCAGCTCGTCGAGGCCGTCGAGGATGACGACCCGCGTCCGGTCGGGCGCCTCGTCCACCAGATCGCCCCACTTGACGCGGTCGTTGATGGCGAGGTCCAGTGCCTCCTGAATCTGGGCGGCGACCCTGGCGTCGGCAGTGACCTGCCGAAGCTCCACGCGCAGGACGATGAAGTCCTCGTCGGGCAACCGAGCGGCGAGCACCTTGCTGAACAGGGATTTCCCCGCCCCCGGGTGCCCGAGCAGCAATAGCGGGTATTCGACGCTGCGCGGAGAGAACAGGTAGGACCCCAGGAACCCGTCGAGATCGTCACGGACGTCCAGACTTTCCCAGCGATAGTCGTTCATGGGGGCTTCGTCTGTCGCGATGGCGGTGCGGAAGCGTGGGACCTGGTAGATGCGCCAGACCGCGGGCAAGGTGATCTGGTTGACCGCGCCGACGCCATCAGGGGTGATCGGCTTCGCCAGCACGGCTTGATTGCTCTTGGCCAGGAGCTTCGCTCTGGGAGTCGGTGCGTCGTCACGCTCGACGCTGCGCGCCAGCAAGATCTCGTTGAGGCGGTTCAACGCCTGCGACTGGGCGTTCACGGCGGCGAGGACGGCCTGGCCGGTGTCCCGGATCTCCGCCAAGCCGCCGAGGTGGGCCCATAAGGAGAACTCGGGCACGTCGGCCGCCAAGTCGGCGAAGTAGGCCCGGTACCGGGCGATCGCTTTGTTCGACAGCACGGCGAGGCGCTGCTCGTCCAGCCCGAGCAGGACGCCGAGGTCGAAATAGTTGACGGTCAGCTGGGGGGCGCTCAGCAGGCAACCGCTCCAGTGCTGCAGCCCCAGGACGGCATCGAACGCGGGACCCATCGAGCGCAAGTGATCCTTGGAGACCTTGACTCCGGCCTGCCTCGCGACGTCGAAGAAGGCGGACACCACGATCGTCGTGTGGGCGGCGTCGATGAGCTCGTAGCGTTCCTTGCCCTTGGCCTTCCCCAGCCGCCGGACGCCGGCCTGGACCAGCTTGCGGATCAGGCCCGAGGCCTCGTTCTTCTGGTCCACCAGATTGAACGCCCAGGCCACCGGGGTCAGGACGCTGCTCAGGATGAAGCCGCCGAGAGCGGTGTCCAGCGCGTTGAGGAGTGAGTCGGAGCCGTGGCCGAGGATCTTCAGTGCGCCCCGATACGTGTACGGCGGATCTTTCGCCACGGCAGTCCTTCTGCTGGATTCAAGTTGCGCCTCAACGAGGCGACCACTCTAGACCGCCCCTGAGGGCTTGGACCATGGTGGTGCCAGCGCTACCACGAGTCTTCCCTCACGCGGGATCGTTCCCGGCCCTCCTCGACCGTAGGTTCTGTGGAGAGAGATCACCACCGCTTAAGGGGAAACAATGAATTCAGGGGGCGCGTGCGCCTTGGAGCTGGAATCCGTGACCAAGGTCTACGGTTCCGGTGACGGCGCGGTCACGGCTTTGAACGGGGTGACCGTCGGCGTGCGCAGAGGCACGTTCACCGCGGTGATGGGCCCGTCGGGCTCGGGCAAAAGCACCTTCCTGCACTGCGCGGCCGGATTGGACCGGCCGACTTCGGGACGGGTGCTGCTGGGGGACACGGAACTGAGCAAGATGCGGGAGAAAGCGCTCACCGAGCTGCGGAGGACCCGGATCGGGTTCATTTTCCAGGCCTACAACCTGTTGCCGTCGTTGAACGTGCTCCAGAACATCACGCTTCCGATGCGGCTGGCGGGGCGGAAGCCCGATCCGCAGTGGTTGCGGGAGATCGTCGAAAGTGTCGGGATCGCGAAGCGGCTCGAACACCGCCCGTCGGAACTGTCCGGCGGCCAGCAGCAGCGCGTCGCGATCGCCCGCGCGCTGATCACCCGGCCGGAGGTCGTCCTCGCCGACGAGCCGACCGGGGCACTGGACACCCGCACCGCGCGCCAGGTCCTCGACCTGCTCCGATCCATTGTGGACGGTATGGGGCAGACCGTGCTGATGGTCACCCACGATCCGGTCGCGGCGTCGGCCGCGCACGGCGTGCTGTTCCTGGCCGATGGCAAGCTTGCCGGTCACCTTCAGCAGCCCACGCCGGAACGCGTCGCCGAGCGCATGACCCACCTCGGGGAGTGGTGACGTCGTGTGGGACTTGGCATGGCAGACGATGAAGACCCGTTTGAGCGGGTTCGTCGGCGCGTTCGTCGCGATCCTCTGCGGGACCGCGCTGGTCGCCGGATGCGGCGTGCTGATGGAATCGGGTCTCCGGGCGGGGGTTCCGACGCAGCGCTACGCCGACGCGGCGGTCGTCGTGGGCGGTCAGCAGACGGTCGACCCGCCGGGTGCGGGTGCGCTCGAAACCCAGCAGGTCGCCGAGCAGGCCTCGGTGCCGGTCTCGTTGGCCGGTGCGATCACCGGGGTGCCTGGGGTGCGCGGCGTGGTCGCGGAGCAGAGCTTCCCGGCCAACGTCGTCACGGCCGACGGCCGGGCGCTGACCGGGCCGGACGGTGGCCAGTCGCTCGGACACAACTGGGAAGCCGCCGCGCTGGCGCCGTTCTCGCTGCGTGACGGCCAGGCGCCTGCCGGTACCGACGAGGTCGTCCTCGACGCGGACCTGGCGTCCCGGAGCGGGGTGACCGTCGGTCAGCGGGTGAAGATCGCGGTCCGCTCGGCTCCGGTGGAATTCCGGGTCTCCGGGATCGCCGCCCCGAAATCGGGGAACGGACTCACCCGGCAGTCCGCGGTGTTCTTTTCCCAGGAGAAGGCCGTCGAACTCGCCGGTACCCCCGGGCAAGCCCACGCGATCGGCGTGCTCGCGGATCCGGGCGTCTCACCGGGCGACCTGGCGGAGAAGATCCGCGACGCGGTGGGCACCGACAAGGTGACCGTGGCGACCGGGGTCGAGCGCAGCACGGTCGAGTTCCTCGACGTCAGCCAGACCCGGATGCTGTTGATGGCGCTGGCGGGCTCGTTCGGCGGCTTCGCGCTCCTCATCGCGGTGTTCGTCGTCGCCAGCACGCTGGCACTGGTCATCAACCAGCGCCGCCGGGAGTTCGCGCTGCTGCGGGCGATCGCGGCGACCCCTCAGCAGATCCGCAAGCTCATCGGCGCCGAGACGATGCTTGTCGCGGCTATCGCGGGCGTGCTGGGCAGTGGTCTCGGCGTCGCGGTGGGTTACGGACTGCGGAACGCCTTCGGTGCCATCGGGGTGATCCCGCCGGACTTCGAGCTGGCGATCAGCCCGCTCCCGCTCATCGCCGCGCTGGCGCTCGGGCTGGGCACGGCCCGGCTGGCCGCGTGGTCGGCGTCGCGGCGCCCCTCGTCGATCCGCCCGGTGGAGGCACTCGGCGAGGCCGCGGTGGAACGCCGTGAACTCGGCCGCGTGCGCACCGCCATCGGCGGCGCGCTGGTGGTGGCCGGCCTCGGCGGCGCGCTGATCCCGATCTTCCTGCGTGGTGAACCGGCTCTGGCGGCCTCGTCGAGTTCGGCGTTGATCATCGTGATCGGGCTGGCCGTTCTCGGCCCGAAGGTGGTCGCGTTCATGACGCGGCTGATCGCCCCGGTGCTGGTCCGGACCTCCCGGATCAGCGGGTACCTGGCCGCCGCCAACAGCCAGGCGAACGCACGGCGGCTGGCCGCCGCGGTCACCCCGGTGATGCTGGCGGTCTCGTTCGCGCTGACGATGTTCTACAGCCAGACCACGGCCGCGGCCGCCCGGCAGGAGCAGACCGTGGAGTCGACCACCGCCGACCACGTCCTCTCCAGCGCCACCGGCGGTCTCTCCCCGGAAGTCGCCGAAGCGGCGCGGCGGATCCCCGGTGTGGCCGCGGCGACCCCGGTCGTGCGGACCGAGGTGGTGAACACCGTCCAGGAGCAGGACAGCGTGCGGGTCGAACGGTACGCGGCACAGGGTCTGGACGGCGGTCAGGTGCGTGGCAACCTCGACCTTGGCCTGGTGTCGGGCCGGATCACCGACCTCACCGGGAACACCGTCGCGATGAGCGAATCGGAAGCAGACTGGTACGAGAAGAAGATCGGCGACGAGGTCGAGTTCTACTTCGGTGACGGCGCTCCGGCGAAACTGCGGCTGGTCGCCACCTACACCCGAGACCAGGCGTTCGGCCGCTACCTGCTGCCCGCCGACCTGGCCAGGGCACACACCGGGGACCGGATGGACGATTCGGTCCTGGTGCGGGACGAACCCGGCGCCGACCCCGCGACCGTCGACGCCGCCCTGCGCGACCTGGCGGTCCGCTACCCGGGTCTGGCCGTGGCTCCGGGATCGTCGGTCGCCGCGCCTGGCGGAGGCCAGGAGCAGGCCCAGTTCTACGTCAACCTGGTCGCGGTCGGCGTGATCCTCGGCTACGTCGTGATCTCGGTGGCCAACACGCTGGTGATGAGCACGGCACAGCGCTCGCGGGAGTTCGCGTTGCTGCGGCTCATCGGTACCACGAAGCGCCAGGTGGTGCGGATGATGCGCTTCGAAGCGCTGGCGACCGTCGGTGTCGCGGCCGTGCTCGGCACGGTGGTGGCGGGGGTTCCCCTCGTCGTGTTGAACCTCGGCCTGCGCGGGACGCCGTTGCCGTCCGGACCGATCGCCGTCTTCGGCGGGGTCATCGCCGGGGCGATCCTGCTCGGCCTGGTCTCGCTCGGCCTGTCCACCCGGGTGGCGCTGCGGTCCAAGCCGATCGAGGCGATCGGTCTCCGCGAGTAGCGCGCCCCGTCGTCCGGTCAGCCCTTCGCGGCGGGCCGGACGGCGGGGATCTCGCCGCCGCGGAAGGCGTTCACGAACAACCGGTGGTCCTCCCGGGACTGCTCGGCGTAGGCCATCCCGAACTCGGTCAGCTCGCGGACGAACTCGTCCTCGCGGTCACCGATCACTTCGGCGATGGCCGCTTCGCTTTGGAAATCGACCAGCGTCTGCTCGGAGTCCGAATCGGACACACAATGCATCTTCGCCGTGGCCCGGCCGAGATAATCGAGCACCGGCCGCATCTCGGCGGGTTCGGTCAGCTCCGACCAGTCGAGGTCGTTGACATAGGGCGACAACTCCGAGACGACGAAGCCGGTCCCGCCGATCTCCGTGTGACCGAGCCACGGATCCGCGTGCGCCTGAAGGGCACGCTGCGAGACGGCGGTGCGATGTCCTTCGTCGGTGAAGTAGTCGCGGATGCTCTGTTCGGCCACGATCCGGCTCGGCGCGGCGACGTTGCCCTGTTTCATCGACAGGACGACGTCGTTCTCCAGCGCCTGTGTCCGCCCCTCGACGAGGATGTTGTACGCGGGAAGCCCGGCCGAGCCGATGCCGAACCCGGTCCGGCCGACGATGTCCTTGACCCGGTAGGTGATGCTGCCGAACCGCTTGCTCTCCGGAATCGTGTCCAAATAGGACTCGAAGGCGGTGACCGCGGTCTCGCGTTCGGCGTCTTCGAGCACCCGGACTCCCGGGCCGTGCCGGAACCGGCGGTCGTAATCCTCCACAATGGTCAGTTCGTCCAGCAGGTCGATCCGGGTCTTCAACCGGGCCCGCAGCAGCACGTCGTGCAGCATGCCCTCGGTGCTGTCCAGCTGGAGCCGGACGAGTTCGTCACCAGGGCGCTCGGCGTACTGGCGTACCTGTCTCACGTAGGCGCGCAGGTAGGTGTCGATCAGCGTCGCGATGTCGTCGTCGGAGATCGCCTTGCTCCAGGCCAGCAACGCGACGCTGGCGGCCAGCCGTTTGAGATCCCAGGTGAAACAGCCGAGGTACGCCTCGTCGAAGTCGTTGACGTCGAACACGAGCGTCCCGGACGAATCCATGTAGCTGCCGAAGTTCTCGGCGTGGAGGTCGCCCTGGATCCAGACGCGGCTGGTCTCGTCGTTCGCCCACGGGTCGTCCTCGTCCGCCATGTCCGCGTAGAACAGGCACGCGGAGCCGCGGTAGAAGGCGAACGGCGCGGCGGCCATCTTGCGGAACTTCCGGCGGAACGCGTCCGCGTCGGCGCGCATGAGGTCGTCGAAGGCCTCCACCAGCACCTCGACGATGCGCGCGCGCCGACCGTCCTCGCCCTGCTCGCGGATCCGTCCGACCACACCTGCCATCACGACCTCCTGAGGGGTTCACCGTGCCACAGGTCGGCGGGCCGGGCAGATCAGATCTTGCGGAACCGCGCGTCCAGCAGCGCGAACGCGCCGAACGCGGCGATCCCGGCCGCGAGCGCGAGGAGGAGGGGAGCGCCGTAGGGCTGGACGACCAAGGTCTTCAACGCGACGTCGAGACCGCCGGCCTTCGCGGGGTCGAAGGTGGCCGCGGAGACGACCGTCAGGACGCCGATGGTTCCGTACGCGGCGGAGAGGGCGATCCAGCCGACCTGGCCGAGCCGGATCGTCGTGGTCCGCGTCGTCGCGGGGGCGTCGCCGAAATCGAGTTCGCGGACGAAGGTCTTCCGGAGTCCGCGCTGCGCGAGGAAGACCGCCACCGCTACGACGACGATCCCGACGACGGTCACCAGCGCCGGGCCGTAGGGCTCCGCCAGGATCCGCGCCACCAGCGACGTCTGCCCGTCGTCGGCACCCGCGATGGCGACTTTCACCGCACTGTAGGAAACCAAGCCGTACAGCACGACCTCGATCCCGCTGACGATCCGGCGCACCGTGCGCCGCCGTGCCTTCACGTGCCGGTGGCCCGTGATCGCCTCGCTCGACTGCCACAGGGCCAGTACGGCGAGACCCACCGCGATCACCCAAAGCAGCCACGCGCCGCCGTTCGCCACCACCACCTGCAACGCGCCCGCCTTGTCTGCCTTGGCCCGATCGCCGAGGGCGACCTGCGCCGCGAGCCAGGCGACGAGCAGATGCACGACGGAGTAACAGACGAGCCCGCCTCGGGCGATCAGGTCGAACAGTTTGCCTTCGCGCATCGGGCGATCCTTGTCGACGCGGCAGCGGGCCACCAGGGCCAGTGGGAGCAATTTGTCCGTTCGGTGAAGTTCGGTGGTCGCCGGCACATGAGGCGGATCACTCTTGATCTCCACCTTGGTGGAGGGTCGACCCTGAACTCCTGTACTGACCACGGCGCCGGAGGAACGCGCGGATCCCGAACGCCGCGAGCAGGCCGAGAGCCGCGAGCCCGAACGGCCGGAGGGTGATCGCCCACGGCCAGGCCGCACCGCTGAGCGTCAGATGTCCGGTCGGGTACTCCAGTGTCCTCGCCGTCCACCGTGTCGTCGCGGTGTCCGTGACGCGCACGAGGTCTTCGAGGGCCGCGTCGAACGGGAAGCCCGGTTTTCCGTGCAGGTACACCGGTGAGAGCGCGGAGTACCGATCGGCGACGTGCCCGGTGGCGGCGTCGGCACCGGGCACGATCAGCCGGTCGAGATCGTCGGAGACCACGGCTGGAGTGCCCCGAGGTACGAAGGTGAGCCCGTGCCGTGACTGGATCGGAGCGCCGTCCAGGCCGACGGCGATCGTGCGCACGGCCAGCGATTCTCCGTAGGTGTCGAAAGCCGCGGTCAGTTCCAGCTCACGGACCCCGGCGGTCAGCAGGACGCCCAGAACCGGCTTGTCCCAGCGGAACGCGGTGTTGAACCCGACGACGGTGTCCGCGGCCTCGAAGGTGTTCTGCCTCATCGGGGCGGCGGCGCCGGGGGAGTAGTGGGCCCAGCCCACCGCGCCGGCGGTCCGGCGGGCGACGTCCAGGCCGGCGATCCGCTCGGTGACATGGAGCGCGCCGTCGATCCCGGACAGGATCCCGGCGGTGGTCACGATGCTGCCGTCGTCGACATACCGAGTGCCGCGAATCCACTCCACGGCAGGGAATTCGTCGTCGAAGCCGTCGATGCCGATCCAGTGCGCGGTAGCGCGGCGGCCGTCGAGAAGCCCGGCCGAGGCGAGGACGCCCGAACCGTTGCAGACGCTCATGAGCAGAGCACCCTTCGAGGACTGCCGCCGCAGCCACTCGGTCACCGGGCGCGTGGTCGGCTCGCCGAGATCGGGCAGTGCGGGCACGACGACGACGTCCGGGGCACCGGCGGGGAGCAACCGGTCGAGATCGGCGAAACTCAGGTCCGGCACGAGATCCAGCCCACCCGTGAGGGTCACCGGCCGAACTTCGGGAGCGACCGTGTAGACGTTGAACGCGCCGCTCGTCGCCAGGACCTCGTACGGGGCGAGCGCGTCCGAGACGACGGCGCCCTCGTTCCCCACCACGACGACCGCGGTGGGCTTGGCGGGATCGTGCGCCCGGCGGACCGGTCGCGGCGAGATGCCGTCGGTTCTTGGGGTGTAGTGGTCTTCGAAACTGGCGTTCAGCGTGACACCGCCGAGGGTGAGCGGCAGGGCCACCGCGGCGAGAACGAACGCGAGCACGGTCAGCGTGCCGCGGAGGAAGGCACGCATGGTCAGCCTCCGTACTCGGCGCGACGGCGAAGCATGGCCACGAGCATCGACGGCACCATCAGCACGTGTCCGGCCGTCATCAGTGTCGATCCCGAGACCAGATCTGCCCAGAAGAACGGCAGGAAGATCACGTACGGCACGTACATCGCGGCCGACATCTCCGCGATCGACGCCCAGCCATGCCGCCGGATCCGCATCCACAGCGCCATGCCGAGCGACATGTCCGTCGCCATCACCAGCGCGCTCGCGGTCACGTTCCCCGCGAGGCCGGGCCAAGCGAACGACCAGACGGGTTCGAGGACGATCATCCCGGCGATCATCGCCACCAGCATTTCGACGGCGTGGCGGGTGAAGTGCAGGACGGCTCGGTTCCGGGTCTTCGGTTCCGTCGTGTGGTTCATCGTGGACTCCCTCGCGGTTCGGTGCGACGGGAGCAATGTTCGGGGGCCCGGGGGCACTTCGGCAGGTGCCGGAAGTCATGCGCGAGGTCATATGACTCGTGAGTGGCGATTCGGGTTAGAACCCGAACGCTCTCTTAGGTACCTACTGGTGGCCTGTGGCCTTGCTGGCGTGAGGTGCATGATGGCCCCTTTCCTTGCGCTAGGCGCAAGGAAGGGGGCCTTCATGTGCTGGGGAAGGTGTGAAGGTCGAGTTTCCTCGGCTGAGCCGAGGGAAGGGGACCTTCACTACCTTCAGGATAGGGAAGGAGGCCTTCACGGACTTTGTGATCGCCTCATGCGGCCCGCAAGCATCAGCAGTCACACCAGCTGCGCGTGAAGGCCCCCTTCCCTCGGCTGAGCCGAGGGAAGGGGGCCTTCACGCGCAGCCGTTGCGGCGGGTGGTGCTACTGAGGCTCGTGATGGTCGTCCGCGACCGCCGTAGGTACCTCAAACACCCTTGGCCAGAACCCGAATCGCCACTCACGACCAACCCGGCCCACCACGGCTCAGAACAGGCCGAGTTCCCTGGCGCGCAAGGCAGCCTGGGTCCGGTCCCGCACCTGAAGCTTGGACAGCACACTCGTCACCAGGTTCTTCACCGTTCCCTCGGCGAGGAACAGCTTCTTCGCGATCTCCCGGTTGCTGTGGCCGTCCGCGAGCAGCCGGACCACTTCCAGCTCCCGCTCGGAAAGCGGTGTGACCAGCGGCTGGGGGCGCGGTTCGGCGGGCAACTGGGCCACCCTGGCCACGAGTTTGGCCGCCACCGACGGCTGAAGCACCGACTCACCTCGCTGGGCCGCGACAAGCGCTTCGACCAGCCGCGTCGACGAGACGTCCTTGAGCAGATAGCCGACGGCGCCCGCCCGCAGCGCGGCGAAGACGTCCTCGTCGTCGTCGAAAGTGGTCAGCGCGAGCACCCGGACTCCCGGTTGCTCGGCGCGCAGCCGGGTGGTGGCCGCGATTCCGTCCAGCACCGGCATTCGCAGGTCCATCAGCGCGACGTCGGGGCGGAGTTCGGCGCAGAGCCGGATGGCCTGTTCCCCGTCGGCCGCCTCGCCGACGACCTCGATCCCGGGCTGGACCTCCAGCAGGGTCGCCAGAGCTTCGCGGAACAGGGCCTGGTCGTCCACGATCAGCACGCGAACACTCATCCCGGCACCTCCACGGTCAGTGTCAGGCCGTGCTCTTGGGCAGAGTCCACCGTGACCCGCCCGCCGAGCCCCGCCACCCGTTCCCGGAGACCGACGAGGCCGAATCCGGTGCCGTGCGGGGGATCCCCGGCCAGGCCGAGGCCGTCGTCGCGGACTTCGAGCCGGACCAGATCCGTGGCGGCGTAGTCGAGCACCACGGTCGCGGTCTTGGCGCGCGCGTGTTTGCGCACGTTGGTCAGTCCCTCCTGGGCCGCCCGGAACAGCGACTCCTCCACCTCGGCACGGGCATCCCGCGCCGTGCCTTTGATCTCGAACCCGGTCGGCACTCCGGCCGCGGACGCCTCGTCGGCCAAGGCCCGCAAGGTGTCCACGAGCGGTTCGGAGCGCGGTTCCCGCAACGCCGACACCGAACGGCGGACCTCCGCGAGTGCCTCCCGGGCTTGGTCCTGTGCCTTGGCGAGCATCGTGTCGACGCGGTCCGTGTCCGCGGTGCCGATCACCGCCCTGGCGGCCTGCAGCATCATCTGCACGACGGTCAGATGGTGACCGAGGCCGTCGTGGATGTCGCGGGCGAGCCGGTTGCGCTCCTGGGTGGTCGCCAGTTGTTCGGCCTGCGCCGCGTAGTCGCGCAGCCGCTCGTGCGCTGCCGCCAGTTCCTCCCGCGCCCGCTTCTCCCGCTGGACCAGCTCGGTCACCACGGCGGCGAAGACCATGACCGCCAGCGTCCCCAATCCTTCCCGCAGCCCGTCCATCGGAGCCATCCCGAGGTGGATCAGCGGGATCACCACCGCGACGCCGAACGCCGCGGGCAGGGGCAACAGCAGGACGGTCTGGGAGATCAGGACGACGAGCAGCAGGATCGCGCCGACGGCGGCGCCCGAAAGCGAGAACAGTGTGAAGCCGAGAGGCAACTGCACGCAGACGTAGGCGATGGCGAACGCGCGGCCGCGTTTCTGGACCCACGGGAAGCCGGCGATCGCGATCCCGGCGTAGACGAGTCCGACGAGGAGTGTCGGCAGCACGAGTGTCTCGTATTTGGCCGAGCCGAGGGGCAACGTCACGTACGCGACGACGGTCAGCACGGCCAGGGCCCGGTTCACGGACACACAATGCTCGACCCCGCGACACCCGCGCAAGCGACCCCCGCGCGGACAACGCGGGTCAGGCGATGGTGCTGTGCCGGATCTCCAGCGAGAAAGGCGTCTGGACGTCCTCGGGGGCGAGGTCGCTTCCGCCCGCGATGCGACGTCGCAGGAGATCGACCGCGGCCCGCGCGATCGCCGCCTTGTCCGGGGCGATCGTCGTCAGCGAAGGCAGGCTGTAGGCGCTCTCCTCGTTGTTGTCGAAGCCCACGATCGCCATGTCCGACGGCACCTGGACGCCGCGCTCGGCCGCGGCGCGAAGGGCGCCGATGGCGAGTAGGTCGTTGAAGCAGAACACCGCGTCGGGTGGCTCCGGCAGGGCGAGCAGATGCGCCATCGCCTCGGCGCCGTTGGCACGGTGGTAGCGCAGCGCGGGCAGGACCAGTTCCGGAATGGGCACGAGCCCGGCCTCTTCGAGCGCGGAGTGGTAGCCCTCCAGCCGTTGCGCGGCGGTGTGCCGCTGCGGATGCGCGCCGATCGCCGCGATTCGGCGACGCCCCAGGGAGATCAGGTGCCGCACGGCGATCCGGGCGGCCTGGACGTTGTCGATGCCGACGTGGTCTATCGGGACGTCGATGACGTGCTCGCCGAGCATCACCAGCGGTACGCCCGGCGCCAGGTCTTCGAAGTCGTTGGTGTGCAACGCTTCCGGGCTGATGATCGCGCCGTCGATCAGATGCGGTCCCAGTGTGGACAGCGCGTCGCGCTCGCGCTCCCTGGTGCCGAGGGTCTGTTCGATGAGGACGTTCCACTCGTGCTCCTGCGCCGCCTGCAGCACCAGGCCGGCCAGTTCGCCGAAGTACGGGATGCTCAGTTCGGGCAGCATCAGCCCGAGGAACCCGGTGCGGCCGCGGCGGAGGTTACGGGCACCGAGATTCGGCCGGTAGCCGGTCGACGCCAGTGCCTCCTCGACCCGGCGGCGGTTCTCCGGCTTCACGAAGTCGTAGCCGTTGACCACGTTCGAGACGGTCTTGACCGAGACGCCCGCAAGCTTGGCGACGTCCTTGAGCGTGGCCACCCTCGCTCCTCTCCACAGATCTCTGGCACAGATCCGGCACAGCCTAGCCGCGCGAACGGCGGATTTACAACGTTGTACCAACGATGTAAATCTGGCATCGTCCTGATGAGTGACATGGGTCACCGCCGATCCGTGTGCTCGACTTCCCCGAGGAGCGATCGATGTCCCTGCCCATCCGCCGCACCCTGCTCCTGGTGACCGGTCTCGCGCTCGCGCTGACGGCCTGCACCAGCCGCGAGACCCAGCAAACCGCCCCGTCGGGCGCGGGACCGGCCGCCTCGGCGGCACCGAGCCAGGCCGCGGGGCCGGGATGCGCCCGCGAGAAGATCGGCTATCCGCAGGTGGACGTGAAGAACGCGGTCATCGGCTTCTCCCAGTCGGAGAAGGAGGCGAACCCGTTCCGGATCGCCGAAACACAGTCCATCAGGGACGAAGCCGCCAAACTCGGTGTCCCGGGAGACAAACTCCTGGTCACCAACGCGCAGAGCGATCTGAACAAGCAGGTCAGCGACATCAAGTCGCTGCTGGACAGAGGCGCGCAACTGCTCATCGTGGCGCCGCTGAACTCCGATGGCCTGCAGCCCGCCCTCGACGCGGCGAAGGCCAAGAAGGTCCCGGTCATCACGATCGACCGCAAGGTCACGTCGCAGCCTTGCGGTGACTACCTGACCTTCATCGGCTCGAACTTCGTCGAACAGGGCAAGCGCGCGGCGAAGGAGATGGTGAAGGCGACCGGCGGCACCGGCAAGGTCGCGATCCTGCTCGGCGCCTCCGGCAACAACGTGACCACCGACCGCACCAAGGGTTTCAAGGACGAGATCGCCTCGACGCCGGGGATCTCGATCGTCGCCGAGCAGACCGGTGAATTCGACCGGTCCAAGGGCCAGGCGGTCATGGAGCAGCTCATCCAGAGCAACCCCGAGATCACCGCCGTCTACGCGGAGAACGACGAGATGGGCATCGGCGCGGTCACCGCGCTCAAGGCGGCGGGCAAGACGCCGGGCAAGGACGTCAAGATCGTGTCGATCGACGGCACCCGCAACGCCGTCCAGCTGATCGCCGACGGCAGCTACAACGCGGTGATCGAGTCCAACCCGCGCTTCGGCCCGCTCGCCTTCTCCACGCTGCAGGATTTCGCCGCCGGCAAGGAGATCCCGCCGACCGTGGTGATCTCCGACGACCAGTACGACCCGGCGAACGCGGCGCAGAAGCTCGGGAACGCGTACTGACGATGGAACCGGTTCTCGAGGTCGAAGGCGTGACGAAGACGTTCGCCGGGGTGCGCGCGCTCGACGACGTGTCGTTCGCGCTCCGGCCGGGTGAGGTGCACGCGCTGGTGGGGGAGAACGGCGCCGGCAAATCGACGCTGATCAAGGTGCTCACCGGCGTGCACCGGCCGGACTCCGGCACGATCCACGCGCGGGGCGCGATCTCCACGATCTACCAGGAGGTCAACCTCATCCCGCTGATGAGCGTGGCGAGCAACGTGTACCTCGGCCGTGAGCCGAGGAAGCGGTTCGGGCTGGTGGACTGGGCGCGGATGAACGCCGACGCGGCGGCCCTGCTGAAGGACTACGGCATCGACACCGACGTCCGCCGTCCACTCGGGACACTCGGGGTGGGCGCACAGCAGATGGTGGCGCTGGCGCGCGCGGTGTCGGTCGACGCCGACGTCGTGATCATGGACGAGCCGACGTCCTCTTTGGAACCGCGTGAGGTCGAGACGCTGTTCGAGGTCATCGGCAGGCTGCACGAACGCGGGATCGCGATCGTGTACGTCAGTCACCGGATGGACGAGCTGTACCGGATCTGTGACCGCGTGACGGTGCTACGGGACGGTAAACGGGTCCACACCGGACCGCTCGCGGAACTGCCGCGGCTGGAACTGGTGTCGATGATGCTCGGCCGCAGCGTCGGTGACATCCGCTCACACGGTGCGACGGCCTTCGAGGGAGATCACGAGGCGGGGCGGGAACCCGTGCTGCGCGCGGAGAACCTGACCAGCGGCAACCGGCTGGCGGACGTTTCGGTGTCGATCAGGCCCGGCGAGATCGTCGGGCTGGCCGGGCTGCTCGGCTCCGGCCGCACCGAGACCGCGCGGGCCATCGTCGGCGACCTGCCGTTGTCCGGCGGAACCGTGCTCGTCGGCGGAAAACCGGTGGCGCGAGGGAATGTGGCGGCGGCGATGCGGGCAGGCGTGAGCATGCTCGCCGAAGACCGCAAGACCGAGGGCATCATCCCGCATCTTTCGGTGCGGGAGAACATCGTCCTCGCCGCGTTGCCGAAGCTGTCCCGTTTCGGCCTGGTCAGCCGTGCCCGCCAGGACCGGATCGTCGACACCTTCGTGAAACGGCTGCGCATCAAGGTATCCAGCCCTGATCAGAAGGTCGCGGAACTGTCCGGCGGCAACCAGCAGAAGGTGCTGCTCGCCCGGTGGCTGTGCACCGAACCCAAGGTGCTGCTGCTCGACGAGCCGACGCGGGGTATCGACGTCGGTGCCAAGGCGGAGGTGCAGGCACTGATCGACGAACTGGCCCGCGAGGGGCTGGCCGTCCTGCTGATCTCCTCGGAGATGGAGGAACTCCTCGACGGCGCCGACCGCCTGGTCGTGCTGAAGGACGGCTCGGTGGTCGGGGAACTCGCGGGGGAGCAGCTGACCCAGGACCACGTGCTGGCCGCGATCGCTTCGGGCGGGGACACGGATGACTAGCACCCAGCGGAGAACAGAGGATCCGGGAATCACCATGACGGACACGGGGAAGACGGTGGACCGGACCCGGGTGGCGCGCTGGCTTCAGGAGTACGGCGTGTACGTCGCCGTCGCCGCGCTGGTGCTGTTCAACATCGCGTTCACGGCGAACTTCCTGACCGTCGGCAACTTCCGCACCCAGCTCATCCAGGCCGCGCCGGTGCTGGTGGTCGCGCTCGGGATGGCGCTGGTGATCGGCACCGAGGGCGTCGACCTGTCGGTGGGTGCGGTGATGGCGCTCTCAGCCGCGCTCGTCCCGCTCTACCTCGGGTACGGGACGCTGCCCGCGGTCGCCATCGCCCTCGTGGCGGGATTGGCGGCCGGCGCGTTCAACGGTGTTCTCGTGGCCAGAGTCGGGATCCAGCCGATCGTGGCGACCCTCGCCCTACTGGTCGGCGGGCGCGGCCTCGCGCTGGTGCTCGCCGACGGCCAGCTCATCCAGCTGCACGACGAGGCGTTCCTCGCACTCGGCACCGGCGAGGTGCTCGGGATCCCGGTGAGCGTGCTCATCGCGGCGGTCCTGGCAGTGCTGGTGGCGGCACTGGTCGGGAAGACGGCGTTCGGCAGGCGGCTGGTCGCGATCGGCGGCAACCGGCGGGCCAGCGTGCTGGCCGGGCTGCCGGTCACCCGCGTCCTCATCGGCGTCTACGCGATCTGCGGGCTGCTCGCGGCGCTGGCCGGGGTGCTTTCGACGGCGCGGCTCGGCGCCGGTGACCCCGCGGACGCCGGACTGCTGATGGAACTGTCCGCGATCACCGCTGTCGTCGTCGGCGGCACTCCGCTGACCGGCGGGCGGGTCCGCATCCTCGGCACGGTGATGGGCGTGCTGCTCATGCAGCTCGTCCGCGCCACCCTCATCAAGCACAACCTGCCGGATTCGACCGCGCAGATGGTCCAGGCCGCGATCATCGTCGGCGCGGTGTACGTCGCACGGGAACGGAGCAGCCGATGACCGCGGCGCCCACGATGGCCGCCCAGGACTCCACCCGGCGCGAGCTGATGGCCGGAGTGCTGCAGAAACAGGGCGCGGCGATCGCGCTGGTGCTCATGGTCGCCGTCGCGTGGCTGCTGTTCCCGCGTTTCGGCAGCTTGGACAACCTGCGTGACATCGCGTTGCAGAGCTCGTTCCTCGCGATCATCGCGCTCGGGATGACCTTCGTGATCATCACCGGCGGGATCGACCTGTCGGTGGGTTCGGTCTACGCGCTCGGCGGGGTTCTCGCCGCCTATGGGTCGCAATGGGGTTTCCTCGTGGCGCTGCTGCTGTCGCTGGCGGTGTGCGGGCTGATCGGGTTGATCAACGGGCTCCTGGTCGCGAAAACCGGGATGGCGCCGTTCATCGTCACGCTGGCGTCCCTGCTGTTCGCCCGGGGGCTGCTGCTCGCGATCACCAGCGAGGGCGCGACGACCTACAAGATCCCGGAGGGCGAGGCGTTCGTCGAACTCGGCCGCGGCACGCTCTTCGGCTTCGGCTACCCGGTGTTCATCGCGGCGGCGTTGTGCCTGCTCGGCGGGCTGGTGTTGCGGCGGACCCGGTTCGGGCAGTCGGTGTTCGCCACCGGTGGCTCGGAGCAGTCCGCGAAGCTGATGGGGCTGCCGGTGGCGCGCACCAAGGTCACCGTCTACGTGATGAGCGGCGTCCTTTCCGGCCTCGCGGGCGCGCTCACCGCGGCCTACCTGCAATCCGGTGTCACGGTGATCGGGGTCGGTCTCGAACTGGACGCCATCTCCGTCGTCGTCATCGGCGGAACCCTGCTCACCGGCGGAATGGGCACGATTCTCGGAACGGTCATCGGCGTGGGCATCCGAACGGTCATCCAGAACGTCATCAACCAGATAGGAACTCTCGACAGCAACTACCAATCGGTGGTCAGCGGCGCGTTCCTGCTGGTGGTCGTTGTGCTGCAGCGGTCGCTGGCGCGCACGACCGCCCGGAGATAGGGGAGATCGCATGCACCGAAGAACGGCGCGCGTCCTGAGTGTCGTGGCCGGCCTGCTGGCCGCCGCCACGACGCTGGTTCCCGTCGCCCAAGCCGCCCCCGTCCCGCTCCCCACCCCGTGGACGGACCAGGTCTCGCCGTCGAACGCGCTGCCGGAGTACCCGCGACCGCAGCTGGTGCGTTCGGAATGGCTCAACCTCAACGGAACCTGGGGCTTCACCGGAGCGCCGAACCTGACCTCGCCACCGATCGGCAGACCGCTGAGCGAGAACGTCCTCGTGCCTTACCCCATCGAGTCGATGCTTTCGGGGATCAAACGGCATGAGGACAACATGTTCTACCGCCGCACCTTCACCGTTCCGTCCACATGGGACGGACGACGGGTGAAGCTCAACTTCGGCGCGGTCACCTGGGAGACCAGGGTCTGGGTCAACGGGACGTCGATCGGAAGCCACACCGGCGGCTTCGACGCGTTCTCGTTCGACATCACCCCGGCGCTGAAGGCGGGGGAGAACGAGATCGTCGTCGGCGTGGCGTCGCCCGTCGACGGCAGCCGGTACCCGATCGGGAAGCAGCGGAAGACCCCCGAAAGCATTTTCTACACGGCGGCGTCGGGGATCTGGCAGACCGTCTGGCTGGAACCGGTCCGCGCCGAGCACGTCACCCGGCTGGACACCACACCCGACGTCCCCGGTGGCGCGCTCGACCTCGTCGTCCAAGGCACTCCCGGACAACAGGCGACCGCCGAAGTCCTCTCGGGCGGTCAAGTGGCCGGCACCGCGAGCGGAACGGTGGGCTCGCATATCCGGGTCCCTGTGCCGAACGCGCGGCTGTGGTCACCGGACGACCCGTTCCTCTACGACCTGCGCGTGCGGTTGCCCGGTGGCGATGTCGTCACCGGGTACTTCGGGATGCGGTCGCTGGGCAAGGCGATGGTGGGCGGCGTGATGCGCCCGCTGCTCAACGGGAAGTTCGTGTTCCAGTTGGGCACCCTCGACCAGGGCTACTGGCCGGACGGCATCTACACCGCGCCGACCGACGAGGCGCTGCGGTTCGACCTCGAACGCCAGAAGGCACTGGGCTTCAACATGGTCCGCAAGCACATCAAGGTCGAGCCCGCGCGGTGGTTCTACCACGCCGACCGGCTCGGGCTGATGGTCTGGCAGGACATGCCCGCGCTCGACGCCGTCGACGAGGTCCCGAACGGGCACGCGAACTACGAATCCGAACTGCGGCGGATGATCGAACAGCACAAGGGCATCACGTCGATCGTGCAGTGGGTCCCGTTCAACGAAGGCTGGGGAGAATACGAGGCCGGGCGCATCGTGGACCTGGTCCGCTCGATCGACGACACCCGGTTGATCAACCACAACTCCGGATCGAATTGCTGCGTGTCCGATCCCGATCCGGGCAACGGCGACGTGATCGACGACCACGCGTACCAGGTCTCCGCCGGGACGAGGCCGCCGGACGCGCGCCGCGTCGCGGTGCTGGGCGAGTACGGCGGCCTCGGCAGACGCGTGACCGGGCACGAATGGGAGCCGGGCAAGGGCTTCGCGTACGGCGCGCTGTACCCGGACGAGACGTCGCTGACGAACCGGTACGTGGAGATCACCGAACAGGTCGGGCGGTTCGTACACGGGCGCGGGCTTTCCGCGTCGGTCTACACCGAGCCGTACGACGTCGAGAACGAGGTCAACGGTTTCTACACCTACGACCGCCGCGTGCTGAAGATGACCGAGGCGCGGGTGCGCGAGATCAACCAGAAGGTGCTCGCCATCGCCAAGGGAACCGAGGTCGGCCGGGGCGAACTCGTGTCGCTGCGGGTCACCACCGCCGGGTACACCGACCGGTACCTGCGACACCAGGACGGCTTCGTCCGCACCGACGTCCTCGGCGAGGGCAGCGCGGACTTCGGCAAAAAGGACGCGACGTTCTGGGCACGGCAGGGGCTCGCGGACGCGTCGTGCCTGTCGTTCGAGTCGCGAAACTATCCCGGGCACTTCCTGCGGCACGCGTCGTCACGGATCCGCAAGGACGCGAACGACGGTTCGGCCCTGTTCGCCGCGGACGCCACGTTCTGCGCGCGGGAGGGCGCGGGTGGTACGGCGCTGGAGTCGTTCAACCAGCCTGGCGCGTACATCCGCCACTACGCCGAGACCGTCTATCTCGCGCGCAGCGGCGGGGCGAACCCTTGGGACACGCCGTCGAGCTTCGCGGCGGACACGACGTGGGCGGCCTCGGTCCCGCTGTGGCGCAGCGGCGCCGACCTGCCGCTGGACCAGACGCGCTCGTTCCGGGTGACCACGCCGGGCTTCACGGACCGCTACCTGCGGCACCGTGACGGCCTCGCGCGGACGGACGTGGTCAACGCGTCGAGCGCGGCGCTGCTGAAGGCGGACGCGACGTTCGTCGTCCGGCGCGGTCTCGCGGATCCGTCGTGCTACTCGCTGGAGGCGCGGAACTATCCGGGCCAGTTCCTGCGGCACGCGGACTTCCGGGTCCGCCTCGCCCGGAACGACAACACCGACCTGTTCCGGAAGGACGCGACCTTCTGCGCCCAGCCGGGCGCCGGTGGAGTGCGGCTGGCGTCGGTCAACGAACTGGGCACGAACATGCGGCACTACGCCGAGGAGGTCTTCGTCGCCATCAGCGGCGGCGGCCACCCGTTCGACAACCCGGTGTCGTACGACCAGGACGTGACCTGGGCGGTCTCGGCGGCCTGGGCTCCGTAGCAGGGTCGTGAGTGGTGCTGACGGTTCTGGCCAAGGGTGTTTGAGGTGCCTACGGTGGGTGGGTCCGTAGCGGCCGGGCCGTGAAGGCCTCCTTGAGGGACTCAGAGTCTCTCAAAGCTCCCTTCACCCGTCGCGGACGGCCGTCATGAGCCTCAGCAGCAGCACCTGTCACACCGGCTGCGCGTGAAGGCCCCCTTCCCTCGGCTCAGCCGAGGGAAGGGGGCCTTCACGCGCTTCCCCCACGAGCCAGGCCGCAGGCCACCAGTAGGTACCTAGGAGAGGGTTCGCTCTAACCGTCATCACCACTCACGAGACCGAGGGGGACTCCCGGTAACCTTGCGACCATGACCGGCCCGGACGTACCTCTCTCCTTCAAGCTCGCGTACGTCCCCGGCGTGACGCCCTCGAAGTGGGTCCGGATCTGGAACGAGCGGTCGCCCGGCGTGCCGCTCGAACTCGTCCAGACGACCGCCGCCGAAGCCCCCGCGCTGGTCCGGGACGGCGAGGTGGACGCCGTCCTGCTGAGGCTCCCGATCGATCGCACCGGTCTGCACGCGATTCCGCTCTACACCGAGACCACGGTGGTCGTCGTTCCCAAGGATCACCTGGTCGCGGCCGCGGACGAGGTTTCCGTCGACGACATCGCCGACGACGTCGTGCTGCACCCGCTCGACGACACACTGGACTGGGAGCGGCCACCGGGGAAGCCCGCGCTGGATCGTCCGGCCACGACGGCGGACGCCATCGAACTGGTCGCCGCCGGGGTCGGGCTCCTCGTCGTCCCGCAGTCCCTCGCGCGGCTGCATCACCGTCGCGACCTGACTTATCGCCCGATCTCCGGCACGCCCGAATCCGGCGTCGCGTTGTCCTGGCCGGAGGACGAGACCACCGACCTGATGGAACAGTTCATCGGGATCGTCCGGGGCCGGACGGTCAACAGCACCCGAGGTCGGCAGCAGACCCCGGAGAAGCAGGAAAAGCCGAAGCAGGCCCCGGCGAAGAGCAAGCGCCCCCAGGCCGCCGGCCGGAAACCGCAGCCTGGGAAGCGCGGGGCTCCCAAAGGCGGGAAGCGCCGCCGCCGCGGCTAGCTCTCGCTACGGGCGGCCTTGACGCGCGCCTCTTCTTTGCGGACCTCGGCGTGGGTCTCGCGCTCCCGCTTCAGCCAATCCGGGGCGGCGGTCTTGATCTCTTCGATCTGCTCGGTGGTGAGGGCCTCGGTGATCCCGCCTCGCGCCAGGCCGCTGATGGAAATGCCCAGCTTCGCCGCGATGACCGGACGTGGATGCGGCCCGTTGCGGCGCAGCTCGCGCAGCCACTCGGGCGGCTCGGCCTGCAACGCGTTCAGTTCGTCGCGGGAGACGACACCCTCCTGGAACTCCGCCGGGGTGGCCTCCAGGTAAACACCCAGCTTCTTCGCCGCTGTCGCGGGCTTCATCGTTTGGGGGGTCTTGTGCGACGTCATTGCCTCAGGGTAACGCCCTGTGATCAGGCGCTCTTCGCGGGCGGCGTGACGACGTCCAGCGCTCAGAGGTAGTCGAAGAACCGGTCCCACCACGACGGCGGCCGGTCCGGGGGATAGAGGGTGTCGAAGCCGCTGATCCCGGTGTACTTCGTCCACAGCGGATGTTCGGAGACGGGCAGGTAGCCGAGTGCTTCCAGTTCGTCTTCGATCCGTCTTCGTTCCGTCGCGGGGAAGAACTGTCGTTCCTCGTCCTCATCGTAGCTGCCGGGATTTCCCAGTGTCACCGCGACGAGGCCGCCGAAGTTGCTGACCGTGACCGTCAGATGGTCCGATGCCGAGGTCGCGCTCGCCGGGATCACGATCCGGCCGAGATGACTGGCGTCCTGGACGTGCCGGTCGACTTCGCAGAGGCAGTCGAAGCGTCGGCCGAGACGCTCGGCCAGACGCTCGAACCGGGCCCGTTCGGCGGGTCCGTCGAAGTCGTGTGGCACCTCCCAGTGGCCGGGTTCGTCGAGCTCGCGCAGCATCGCCCAGGTCTGCTGCTCGTCGAGGGGCATCGTCGCCTCCCGGCCTCAGGTGGTCTAGTCCACTTACCGAACTGAACCTTAACCAGCCGGATCCCGCGCGGACAATGGTGGGACGAATTCTGGACCGAAAAAGTTTCCCGGGCCCGACGCCGAGAAGCAGGGGTAGCGCCAGCGCTACCCGGAATCCGGTAGGCCGCACTCCTGATCTTCGCGCCTGAATCGACCATCGTCGGTTGTGTTGATCCGGTCGAGTAAGGAGCGCGAATGACGAGCAAGACCAAGGTACGCAAAGGAGTTGTGGTCCTGACGGTGGCGGGGCTGATGGGTACCGCGTTGGCCACGGCGGCGGAGGCGGCCCCGCCCCGGGGATCCGAGCTGCGGAAGAGCCTCGACGCGTTGGTGAGCCAGGAAAAGTTCCCGGCGGCGCTGGCGTCGGTGACCGATCGGGGCCGCACGACGTCGCTGGTCGCGGGGTCCTCGCGGATCGACCGCCAGGTCCCCGTCCCGCGCGACGGTTCGGTCCGGGCGGGCAGCAACACCAAGACGTTCACCGCGGTCGTCGTGCTGCAGCTGGTGGCGGAGGGCAAGGTGGAACTGGACGCGCCGATCGAGAAGTACCTGCCGGGACTCGTGCGGGGCGAGGGCATCGACGCCACCAAGATCACCATCCGGCAGCTGCTGCAGCACACCAGCGGGCTCCCGGACTACACCGAGCACATCGGGGTACAGGAGTTCGAGACGCTCCGGCACAGGTTCTTCCAGCCGCACGATCTGCTCGCCGCGGCTCTGGCCCATCCGGCGAAATTCGCCCCCGGCACCAAATGGGAGTACAGCAACACCGGCTACCTGCTGGCGGGCATGGTGATCGAGAAGGTGACCGGACGGCCCGTGCAGGAACAGATCACCGAACGCGCCATCAGGAAGGCGGGCCTGGAACACACCTATTGGCCGCAGGTCGGCGATCAGACCATCCAAGGACGGCACCCCCAGGGTTACGCGATCGGCAGTGCCGCCACCGGCAAGGTGGTCGACGCCACCGAACTCGACCCATCCTGGGGCGGTGCCGCCGGTCAGTTGATCTCGACGCCGAGCGACCTCGCCAAGTTCTTCCGTATCCTGCTCGACGGGAAGTTGCTCGCACCGCGGCAGCTGGCAGAGATGCGGAAGACGGTGGACGCCCCGCTGTTCCCTGGGGCGCGCTACGGCCTCGGCCTGATGAGCAACCCGCTCAGCTGCGGCGGCGTGTACTGGGGCCACGGCGGGGACATCCACGGGTTCGAGACGCGCGGCGGGGCCACCGAGGACGGCCGGACCGTCGGACTCGCGGTGACCGCGATGCCGGGAACCTTCGGTGACGCCGAGCGTGGCTCCGCGGCCGTGATGGCCACGGTGGACACCGCGTTCTGCAAGTGACCGGGTGACCACCGCGGACAGTGCCCGGCCGGGTCGTGAGTGGCGATTCGGGGTTACTAGTCAGGCGGTTGCGGGGTTGGTTGGTAGCCAGGGGTTCCCGGTGATGGCGTCGCGGAGTGCGGTGAGGACGTTGAGGCCGTTTTT
>NZ_JBVIRO010000017.1:126274-168945 GCF_055575975.1 Amycolatopsis sp. NPDC033938 | reverse complement strand
GCGCGTGAAGGCCCCCTTCCCTCGGCTGAGCCGAGGGAAGGGGGCCTTCACGCGCTCCCGCGGCGAGCCGGGCCCGCAGGTCGCCGCGGTAGGTACCTGAGAGAGGGTTTGCCCTAGCGACCCAAAACACTCCGAGCGCGACCAGCCCGTCGGACAACCGTGAAGTCACGCCACTTACCCCTCTATAAGTCTCGCGGTAGTTCGCGCTGCCGACTACCGCGTTCAGAGGACTGAACGCGGGTCGGGGCGGTCACTGGGAGGTGGGGAAGTTGAAGCCCGCGGTCCCGCGCCCGGCCGTGTGCGGCCAGCGGGTGGTGACGACCTTCGCCCGCGTGTAGAACCGGACGCCTTCCGGGCCGTGGATCGGGCTGTCCCCGATGAGGGAGTCCTTCCAGCCGCCGAAGGAGTAGTAGGACATCGGCACCGGGATGGGGACGTTCACCCCGATCATCCCCACCTTGACCTCGCGCTGGAACTTCCGCGCCGCCTCGCCGCTTCCGGTGAAGACGGCGGTCCCGTTGCCGTAGGGGTTCGCGTTGATCAGCGCGATTGCCTCGTCCACAGTGGACACCCGGACGATCCCGAGTACCGGCCCGAAGATCTCCTCGCGGTAGGCGGCCATCTCCGCGGTCACGTGGTCCAAAAGGGACGGTCCGACGAAGAATCCCTCCTCGTGGCCATCGACCCGCAGTGCCCTGCCGTCGACGACCACGGTCGCACCCTGCTCCGCGCCGAGGGTGACGGAGTCGATCACCCGCTGCCGCGCGGCCTGGGTGACGACGGGGCCCATGTCGTTGCCGTCGTCGTGGCCGGGACCGACCTTGATCTCGGCCGCCTTGCGTTTGAGGATCTCGACGAGTTCGTCGCCCGCCGAACCGACGGCGACGCCGATGGAGATCGCCATGCAGCGTTGCCCGGCGGAACCGAACGCGGCGGCCGTGAGGTGGTTCGCGGCGTAGTCGAGATCGGCGTCGGGCAGGACGACGGCGTGGTTCTTGGCCCCGCCGAGCGCCTGCACCCGTTTGCCGGTGGCCGTCGCGCGTTCGTGGACGTACTTGGCGATCGGGGTGGACCCGACGAACGACACGGCGGCGATGCCGGGGTGGTCGAGGATCGCGTCGACCGTGACCTTGTCCCCGTTGACGACGTTGAACACGCCGTCGGGGAGACCCGCCTCGGCGTAAAGCTCGGCGACCAGCCGGGACGCGGACGGGACGCGTTCGCTGGGCTTGAGCACGAAGGTGTTCCCGGTCGCGATGGCGATCGGGTGCATCCACAGCGGGACCATGATCGGGAAGTTGAACGGCGTGATCCCGGCGACGACCCCGAGCGGCTGCCGGAAGTCGTGCACGTCCACGTCCCGCGAAACCTGGCTGGAGAAGCCGCCTTTCAGCGCGTCGGCGATCCCGCAGGCGTACTCGACGATCTCGCGGCCGCGGACGATCTCGCCGCGCGCGTCGTCGAGCACCTTCCCGTGCTCGGTGGAGATGATGCGGGCGAGTTCGTCCTCGTGTTTCACCAGCAGCTCGCGGAAGGCGAACATCACCTTCGTCCGCTGTGACAACGACGAATCGCCCCATGCCTCGAAAGCCTTGCCCGCGGCCGACACGGCGGTGTCCACATCGGACGGTTCCGCGAGAAGCACCTCGGCTCGCGGGCGCCCCTCGGCCGGGTCGTACACGAGGGCGGTGCGGGTGGAGCCCGCCGTCGTCGCGGTGCCGTTGATCCAGTGTTCGATGGTCTTCACGCGTTGTCCTCCACAGGTGTTCACAGCAGCCCGACGGCCGTGTCGACGGCCTTGGCGACGTCGCCGTCATGCGGGTAGAGCAGGGACCGGCCGACCACGAGGCCCTGCACGGTCGGCAGCGCGAGCGCCCGCTGCCAGGCGGCGAACGCCGCGTCGGGATCCTTGACCTCGCCGCCGAGCAGGACGGCGGGCAACGTCGAGGCGGCCAGCACCCGCTCCATGTCCTCGACCACCGGGAGTTTCAGCCAGGTGTAGGCCGACGAGCGGCCGAGTCCGGAGGCGATGGTGATGGAGCGGATCACGGCCTCGGGGGAGAGGTCGTTGCGGAGGCGTCCGTCGACCCAGTCGGCGAGGAACGGCTCGACCATCGCGATCAGTTTCCGGTCCGCCAGCTCGTTGATCGCGTTCGCGGTGTTCTCGAGGACGGCGGGCGTCGCCGGGTCGGTCAGGCAGATCCGGGTGAGCGTCTTGCCGCCGTCGAAACGCATCCGCTCGATCGCTTCGGCGTCGTAGCAGGCGAACCGGTCGTCGACCTCGAAACTCGAACCGGCGAGCCCGGTGCGGTTCATCGAACCGATGACGGTTTTGCCGTCGAGGACGCCGAGGATCAGCAGATCGTCGATGATGTCCGGGGTCGCCAGCACTCCCGTGACGCCGGGGCGCTCCAGCGCCAGGCAAAGACGGTCCAGGAGTTCGCCGCGGTCGGCCATCGCGAGGGGATCGGAGCCGACGCCGTTCGCGCCGCGCGCCGGATGGTCCGCGGCGATGATCATCGCCGCGCCTTTGTCGTTGAACGGCGATTTCGCGCGGACCCGGCTGGCGGCGGCCGCCGCGATGGCCTCCGGATCGCGGACCCGCGCCGCGACTACCCGCCGTACTGTGTCGGACACTGTTCGTTCCTTCCGTCTCGCGTGATTTCTCGACCTTCGCAAGAGGTCAGGAACTTTGTCAAGACATATGGACATAAGGTCATAACGACCATGGCGTCTTCGCGGTAGGCTCCGCGCATGAATCCCTGGGAGCCTGGCGAGATCGAAGTGGAGCCGAACCGCCCGGAGCCGCTGTACTCCCAGGTCGCCCGGCAGCTCCGGGCCGCGATCGAGGACGGCAGGCTGCCGAACGGCGCGCGGCTGGACAACGAAGTGGAACTGGCCGCGCGGCTCCATCTGTCGCGGCCGACCATCCGGCAGGCGATCCAGTCACTGGTCAACCAGGGGCTGCTGGTCCGCAAACGCGGTGTCGGGACACAGGTCGTCCGCACCAAGGTCGCCCGCCCGCTGCGGCTGAGCAGCCTCTTCGACGACCTCAGCGAACTCGGCGACAAACCCGAGTCCGTCATCCTCCTCAACCAGGTCGAGCCCGCCGGTGAGGACGCGGCCGAGCGGCTCGAGACACCGGGCCTGACCCATGTCCGGCGGCTGAAGCGGGTCCGCTCGACCGACGGCGAACCGCTGGCGATCATGAACAACTACCTGCCGGACGGCATCATCGACCCGGACGACGACGAACTGCGGGACAAGGGGCTCTACCAGCTACTGCGTTCCGCGGGCGTCCGCCTGCACGCCGCCCAGCAGAACGTCGGCGCCCGGGAGGCGACCGAGGAGGACGCCGCGCTGCTGGGGGAAAAGCCGGGAGCGGCACTGCTCACCATGCGGCGCACCACCTACGACGACGCAGGCCGGGTCGTCGAGTACGGATGGCACGTCTACCGCGCCTCGCGCTACTCGTTCAATCTCTCACTGACCAACAACGTCTGACGGCTTCGGCGCGGGATCGCGTTCCAGATCGGTCTCCAGCGCCGCGTACACCGACGGGCGGAACCGGCGCAGCCAGCCGGCGAGCGCGAGCCCGGCCAGCGCGACGGCCAGGAGCAGCCACGGCAGCTGCGGGACGACGCCGTTGCTCGACCCGGCGAGCGTCGGGAAGTTGACGATCGCCAGCGTCACGATGATCCCGAGTCCCACCGCGCCCAGTCCGGGCGCGATCAGTGTCTTCACGATCCGGCGGTCACGTGTGCGGCGGAAGTGGACCAGGATCGCCACCGCCGCGAACAGTTGCAGGGTGAGGATGCCGAGGGTGCCGAAGCCGGTCATGCTCGCGGTGAGGTCGGCGACCGGGTCGAGCCCGGCGAGCCGGAAGCCCAGCGCCACCACCGAGCCGAAGGCCAGCTGGACGATCGAGGCGTAGCGCGGCGCGCCGTTGCGCGGATCGGTCCTGCCCAGTGACCGCGGCAGCACGCCGACCCGGCCCAGCGCGTACAGATACCGGGTCGCCGAATTGTGCAGTGCCAGCAACGCCGCGAACAGGCTGACCACCAGGAGCAGCAACATCACCTTGGTCAGCGGGCCGCCGAGATACTCCTGTGCGACCGAGAGCACGAGATCCCCGCTCGAAAGATGCGCGACGGCCACGTCCTGCGCCTGTTCGGCACCGATCGCGCTGACCACGGCCCAGGTCGTGAACGCGGCGAACACGCCGATGAACCCGATGGCGATGTAGGTCGCCCGAGGGATCGTCCGTTTCGGATCCTTGGCCTCCTCGCCGAACAGCGCCGTCGCCTCGAACCCGATGAAAGCGTTGGCGGCGAACAACAACGCCAGACCGCCGGCACCCTGGAACAGCACGGACGGGCTGAACGCGGCGAAGGAGAAGCCGTGCCGGAACAGCACGCTGAAGTCCATGATCAGCAGGATCGACACTTCGAGAACGAGGGAAACGCCCAGCACCTTCGCGCTGACCGCGATGCCCCGGCGGCTGAGCAGGAGGACCAGCACGACCGAAAGCGCGCTCCAGAAGAGCCAGTCGAGGTGGAGCCCGAAGACGTCGTCGATCGCGGTGGAGGTGAAGAATCCGCTCGTGCCGATCGCGCCCGCGACGAAACAGTTGTAACCGAGCATCGCGACGAAACCGGCGACGAGCCCCGGAGTCCGGCCCAGGCCCTTGACCACGAAGGCGTAGAAGCCGCCCGCGCTGGTGAGTACCTTCGACATCTGCGCGTAGCCGACCGCGAACAGCAGCAGGACGACCGTGGCCAGCAGGAAGGCCGCGACCATGCCGCCGCCGTTCCCGACCGCGATGCCGATGGCCGCGATCACGACCATCCCGGTGAGCGGCGCGACCGCGGCGAGCACCAGGAACACGATGCCGGGTACGCCGAGGACGTTCTTGGCGAGGGACGTGCCGTCTCGGCTCATTCGCCGCTCCTCATCTCCGCTGGAGGAGCCAGTATGGGAGCGGCGGGGAGGCTGGGCTTTGTCTCTGTGCGCGTATCGCTTGCCCGCTAGCGCCGGGTGACGGCGGAAGGTGCGGAGTCCGCGTCCGTCAAGGCCGCCTTGCCGCGATTTACCGCTCACGGCAGCGAGCCGATCAAGCCGTGTGCGATTGACGCTCAGCGGCACCGGACCGCTTCGAGAGCTTCAGGTACACCAGCGCCCCCAGTGCCAGCGCCGCCGCGAACAGCAGATACCAGCCCGCCAAGATGAGGACACCGAACACCAGCACCGTCGCGAGCGCGGCGAGCCACCGCTGTTTCCCGCCGGACGGCAGAAGCCGGACCCCGGCGGCCATCGCGATCAGATAGATCCCGATCAGGCAGGCGTTCTCCGCGCGGAGCGCCTGCTCCAGTTCGAAGCCGGTGAGGATCGCGACGAGGAAGCTGATCGCGGTCCCCACGGTCACCACCAGCAGGCTGCGCCGAGGCACGTCGCCCGCCTGGCTGCCCTTGGCCAGCCACCGCGGCAGCGCGCCGTCGCGGCCCAGCGCGGCGCCGAGTTTCGCCATGCTCGCCACGAAGACGTTGAGCACCCCCAGCGTCACCACCACGGCGATCACGGCGGCGACCACGCGCACCGAAGTCCCGAGCCCTTCCCCGAGCATCGCCGCCAGCGGCGCCTGGGTCTCCCCGGCGCGCGGTCCGAGCACGAGAATCGTCATCCCGCCGACGGCGAGATAGAGCACGCCGATGATGACTATGGAGATTCCTGTCGCGAGCGGCAGGTCCCGTTTCGGTTTCCGGAAATCGGGAGCCAGATGCGTGACGGTTTCCCAACCGGTGAAGGACCACACCAGCAGGCTGATCGCGGTCGCGATACCGGCGAATCCGTGCGGCGCGAACGGCTGGAGATGGGCGCTGTCCGCTTTCGGTGCCGCGACCACCACGGCGCCGACCAGGAGAACGGCGAGAAAACCGGTGAGCACCAATTGCACCCTGCCCGACAGGTGCACCCCGAACAGATTCACCCCGATGGCGATGAGGATCAGAACGGCGGCCAAGACCATCGTCATGGTCCGGCCGCCACCGGCCAGTTCGGTCACATAGGTCGCCCCGAACGCACTGGCGGCGGGCATTCCCGCCAGGGTGCCGAAATAGAACCACCAGCCGGTCACCGCGGCCGTCTTCGGCCCGAACGCCCGCGAGGCGAACGTCGCGGGCCCACCGGCGTCCGGATGACGGCCTGCCAGCGCGCCGAAGGTCGCCGCGACCGGCGCGGATACCAGCACCAGTACCAGAAAGGCGATCAGCGAGGCCGGACCCGCCGCCTTGGCGGCGAGTGACGGGAGGACCAGCAAGCCGGTGCCGAGGACCGCGCCGACGTACAGCGCGACACCTTGCGGCACCGTCAGATGCCTGCTCTTCGATCGGGACGGCTGCTCGACCGTTGATCGACTCATCTTCAGCTGATACCCGGCGAGCGCTTCGGGTTAACTGCCGGTGGAGAACTTTGTCGCGGGAAACGACGGCCACCCGTGCGGCGGCTCCAGAATCTCGATGGTCGCCTGGTCGACCAGGAAATACTGCCCGCCGTCCTCGCGCGGATTCGTATACGCCGCCGTCGCGACCGATCGGCCGAAATCCGCCATCACCGCGATGGGATAACCGCCGTCGAAGATCTCGCCGTGCGCGGCCGTGGCGACGGTTCCGGTTTCGTACCAGGTGACGAAGTACTGCGCCGGTCCGGTTTCGAAGACGCGCAGTGTCGCCTCTTTCTGCCGGACACCGGCGAAGTCACCGGAAACGCCCGTCCAGATCATCGTCGTCCGGTCCGCGTAGTGCTGCTCCAGCACGTTCCCGGAGCCGTAGTGGAAGTTCGCGCGAAGCTCGACGAGGTCGGTGCTGAGCGGATGGGTCCCGGTCACCGGGAAGAAGCGGACGTCGAGTCGCACGGGCTGAACCTCCGGATGGCGTGTTTCCGCAGGTTTATCAGCCCGTGGCGGCTCGATCGTTGTCCGGCGAAGCGATCCTGTTGTCGCTGGACGCGAGGATCAGCCGAACATGCCGGGCTGGTAGTCGCCGGCCGGGGTCCTGGCGATGACGTTGAGCCGGTTGTACGCGTTGATCGTGGCGACCAGCGCGATCAGGGCACCGATCTGCTCGTCGTCGTAGTGCTTGCACACCTGCGCCCAGGTCTCGTCGCTGACACCGTGATGCGCGTCGGCGATGCGGGTGCCCTCCTCGGCGAGTGCCAGCGCCGCGCGCTCCGCCTCGGTGAACACGTTCGCTTCCCGCCAGGCGGCGACCAGGTTGAGCCGCACCGAGGTCTCGCCGGCGTGTGCGGCGTCCTTGCTGTGCATGTCGGTGCAGAAACCGCAGCCGTTGATCTGGCTGGCGCGCAGCTTCACCAGCTCCTGGGTCGCGTGCGGCAGCGAGGACTCCTCGATCGGACGGCTCGCGGCGCCGAGACGCTTGGCGTACTTGACGATGACGTCGTTCTCGAACAGGTTGACTCGCGGTTCCATGATCTTTCCTCTCCGTCGGTTCTGCACACATGACGATGGGGCCGGAGGGGTTGTGACAGCTTTCGAAGTGACGCCGATCACTCCTCTGGGAGACGACCGGTTCGCTGATCATGCACATCTGAACGCGTCAAATGCGTGAAACTGCGCTCTCGGAGCATTGACGTTGCACAAAACTGCACCTAACGTGACAGCTATTGCGCACAACTGGCACGGATGGGGAGTTCATGAGCGGGACCTTCATGGCGGCGGAGATCGCGAGCCAGCCCGGCTGCTGGCGGGACGCGGGGGCGCTGGCCTCGGCCAACAGTGATCTGCTGCCGCCCCCGGGCGCGCGGGTCGCGATCGTCGGCTGTGGCACCTCGTGGTTCATCGGCCAGGCGTACGCCGTCCTCCGCGAGTCCGCCGGACTCGGCGAAACCGACGCTTTCGCCGCGTCGGAGTTTCCGGTGGGTCGCGGTTATGACCACGTCGTGGCGCTGACCCGGTCGGGGACGACGACCGAGGTCCACGCCTTGCTGGCGAAGCTGCGAGGCAAGACGCCGACCATCGCGATCACCGGCGTGCCCGGTGAGATCGAGGGCGCCGCGGACACCATCGTCGACCTGTCCGTCGTGGACGAGCGCTCGGTCGTGCAGACCCGCTTCGCCACCACGGCGCTGGCGATGCTGCGCGCGCACCTCGGCGAGGATCTGGACGCGGTCGCCGACCAGGCCGAACGCGTACTGGTCGAACCGCTGCCGGACGCGCTGGTCGGCGCCGAGCAGTTCAGCTTCCTCGGCACCGGCTGGTCTGTCGGCATCGCGAACGAGGCCGCGCTCAAATTCCGCGAGGCGTGTCTGCTGTGGACGGAGTCGTACCCGGCGTGGGACTACCGGCACGGCCCGATCAGCATCAGCGAACCCGGCCGCGTGACCTGGATGTTCGGTCAGGCGCCGGACGGGCTGGCCGACGACGTCGCCCGCGCGGGCGGTCTGTTCGTCGAGAGCGGCCTGGACCCGCTCGCGGACCTGGTCCGCGCGCAGCGGGTGGCCGGGGCGATCGCGGCCCGCAAGGGGCTCGATCCGGACAACCCCCGCAGCCTCACCCGCTCCGTCGTCCTGACCTGAGGCAGCCGTGATCGTCACCGTCACGCCGAACACCGCGCTGGACGTCACGTACACAGTGGACGGTCTGCGGCCCGGCGAGGTGCACCGGGCGCGGGACGTCCGGCTCCGGGCGGGTGGCAAGGGGGTCAACGTCGCCCGCGTGCTCCACGCGCTCGGCGCCGACGTCCGCGCGATCCTGACCGCGGGTGGTGCGACCGGGACCGCCGTCGTGGACGACCTCACGGCGGTGGGGGTCGCCGCGGATGTCGTCCCGATCGCCCGCGAAACCCGGCGCACCACCACGGTCCTGGCGGGCGACGGCTCGGTCACGCTGCTCAACGAGCCGGGGCCGCGGCTCGGTGGTGACGAATGGCAAGCGTTTGCGGCGGCCGTCCGGGCCCGGAACGCGGACGTGCTCGTCTGCTCGGGCAGTCTTCCGCCGGGAGCAGGGGGATACGCCGAACTTCTCGGCGCGGCACCGTCCATTCTGGACACTTCCGGCGAGGCGCTGCTCGCCGGACTGGTCGGGCGCCCGTCCGTGGTCAAACCCAACGCCGACGAACTGCGCGAGGTCACTGGTCTGCGTGATCCGGTGGCCGCCGCGGCCGAACTCCGCAGGGCCGGGGCGGAATCGGTCGTCGTCTCACTCGGAGCCGATGGCCTGCTGGCGGTCACGCCGTCCGGCACCTGGCACGCCGCACCGTCCACTGTGCTGCGTGGCAACACCACCGGCGCGGGTGACGCCGTCGTCGCGGCGCTGGCGCTGGGATTGAGCCGCGCCGAATCGTGGCCCGACATCCTGCGCCGCGCCGTCGCGTTGTCCGGGGCGGCGGTGCTCGGCCCGCTCGCCGGCGACGTCGACCTCGCGCACTACCAAGCCGAACAGGGGCTGGTCGCCGTGCGCGCCCACCCGGATTAGGAGAACCTCATGCCTCTGGTGGGAACCGGGGAGATCGTCGGAGCCGCCGCGGCGGCCAGGCACGGCTGCGGCGCGTTCAACGCGATCCAGCTCGAACACCTCACCGCGATCGTCGACGGCGCGGCCGCGGCGGAAGCGCCGGTGATCGTGCAACTGAGCCAGAACGCCGTGAAATACCACGGCTCGCTGGCGCCGGTCGGTACCGCGGCGCTGACCGCCGCCAGGGCCGCGGCCACCCCGGTCGCGGTCCATCTCGACCACGCCGAATCGGTCGACCTCGTCCGTGAGGCGGTGGCGCTCGGCTTCGGCTCGGTCATGTTCGACGCGTCCAAACTGGACTACACCGACAACGTACGCGCGACCCGGGAGGTCGCCGCGTACTGCCACGACCACGGAGTGTGGATCGAGGCGGAACTCGGCGAGGTCGGCGGCAAGGACGGCGTCCACGCTCCGGGCGCGCGCACCGATCCGGACGAGGCGGCGGAATTCGTCGCTTCCACCGGGGTGGACGCGCTGGCGGTGGCGGTGGGCAGTTCGCACGCCATGCTCACCCGCGACGCGGCATTGGACTTCGAGCTGATCGCGCGGCTACGGGACCGGGTACCGGTGCCGCTGGTGCTGCACGGCTCGTCCGGCGTCCCCGACGAGGGGCTGGCCGAAGCGGTGCGGGCCGGGATGACGAAGATCAATATCGCCACCCAGCTCAACAAGGTGTTCACCGTGGCGGCGGTCGACGACTGGCGCGCGCATCCGGAACGGGTCGACCCGCGGAAGTACCTCGGTGCCGGCCGGGCGGCCGTCGCCGTCGAGGTGCGGCGTCTGCTCGGTGTGCTCAAACTTGGGCGTGCTGAACCGGAAAAGGTGACGATTGAGCAGACTTTGCGCGATTGACTGTTGACATGTGCGTGAAACCTCACAAAACTGCGCAACAACAAGCAGAACTTGTGTGATCTTCGATCCAGGTGGTGGCGGATGCGGGTAGGCAAGCTCACGGCATTGACGGCAGGGGCGGCGCTCCTGCTCGCGGGATGCGGCGGCGGGGACGCGGGTGGCGGCACCGGCGAGAACGCGCTCCCGGGAGTCGATCAGTTCCTCAACGCGCCTTGTCCGGAGGCGGCAGTGAAACCCGCTACGGACAAGGAGTTCACGTACTGGTCCATGTGGACGGCCGACGAGCCGCAGGGCAAGGTCCTGCAGAAGGCCTTCAAATGCTTCCAGGAGAAGACCGGTGTCAAGGTCGACGTGCAGTGGCTGGGCCGTAAGGCCTACACCCAGAACCTGGTGCCCGCGCTGAACACCGACGCCGTGCCGGATCTGTTCGACCAGGACGTCAGCAAGGTCGGCGCGGCGATCATGACGCCGGGCGGCACGCAGAGCGTCGACGACGTGTTCGGCATGAAGGTCGGCGAGGGGGACAAGACCGTCAAGGACGTGCTTTCACCCAGCTCGTACGACTTCCCGCAGAACAAGGACCGCGAGGGCCACAACTTCATGGTCCCGTACACGATCCAGTCGAGCGCCTGGTGGTTCAACAAGGACACCGCCGGTGACATCCAGCAGCCGAAGACGATGGACGAGCTGATCGGGCTGTTCGACAAGGCCAAGACCGACGGCAAGGCCGCGATCAGCCTCGACGGCGACATCCCGTTCTACAACATGTACTTCTACACCCAGCTCGCCGAGCGGTACGTCGGCCCGGGCGGGCTGTACAAGGCGGCGACCGACAAGACCGGCCAGACGTGGAAGACCGACCCCGGTTTCCTCAAGGCCGCGACCGAGACCGCGAAGCTGCCGAAGTACTTCATCGACGGCTGGGACGCGGCGAAGTTCCCGCAGGTGCAGCAGCGCTGGGCCGACGGCGACTCCCGATTCCTCTACGTCGGCAGCTGGGCGCCGAGCGAGACCCGGGAGTACCTGGACAAGCAGGGTGCCGGAACGAAGATCAACTACGGTTCGTTCCAGTTCCCGATGCCCGCCGGCGCCACGCACGACACCGTCGAGCAGATGTCGATCGGCTTCTCGGTCACCAAGAAGGCCAAGCACGCCGAGGCGGCCAAGGCGTTCATCGCCTACTTCCTCAACAAGGACCTGCTTTCCGGGATCCCCGCGGTGGCCGACAACCTGGTGCCGCGCGCCGACCTCGCCGTGCCGGACGACCTCAAGCAGGTCAAGGCCGCGATGGACGACCCGAAGAAGGAACACGTCCTGCAGTACGACGGGATCGACGGCATCGCCGGTGGCAAATGGCAGACCGACGTCTTCGACCCGGCCGACATCGCGTTGCTGAAGGGGCAGCTCACCCCGGAGCGGTTCGTGGACCAGCTCGCCACCAAGGGCGCCGAGTTCTGGAAGAACCAGGGTTGATGGCCACGGTCACGACGACGAAGGTGCGGGTCCCGGAGGCCGGGGCCCACCTGCGCCGCAAGAAACGGCTGTTCTGGCCGTTCGCCGCACCGGCGCTGGTGCTGTACCTGGCCTTCCTGGTGCTGCCGACGATCGCGACCGTGGTGCTGAGTTTCACCAGCTGGGCGGGCGCCGGGGACACGCCGGAACCCAACGGCGTCACCAACTACACGCAGATGTGGTCGAGCGACTCGTTCCAGTACGCCTTCCGCAACACACTGGTCTACGTGTTCCTCGGCGGGATCGGCACGTTCGCGCTGGCGTTCCTGTTCACCATGGTGCTGCGGGACATGAAGGGCGGGAAGACCGTCCGCGCGATCCTGTTCTTCCCCAACATCGTGGCGCCGGTGGCGCTCGGGATGTTCCTCGGCTTCGTGTTCAAGTACCAGCCGGGGAAACAGGGGCTGGCGAACTACGTGATGGAGAGCCTCGGCGCGGACGCGACGAAGTTCCTCGCACCGTCCAATGTGACCGGTGTGGTGACGGCGTCGCTGATCTGGGCGAGTTCGGGGTTCTACATCACCATCCTGATGGCCGCGGTCGACCGCATCCCGCCGTATCTCTACGAGGACGCCGAGCTGGGCGGCGCGTCGCCGTGGCAGAAGTTCCGCAACATCACCCTGCCGATGACCTGGGACGTCGTCGGCGTCGCCGGGGTGCTGTGGACGATCAACGCGCTCAAGATCTTCGAGCTGGTGTTCGTACTGGCCGGGCCGGGCACCTACGCCCCGCCCAACGAGGCCTGGACGCTGGGGATCTACGTGTTCGACCGGACCTTCGGCTCGAACGGCACCCCGGACTTCGGCGCCGCCTGTGCCTGCGCGGTGGCGATGATCGCGCTGGTGTCCGTGCTCGTCGTCCTGTTGCGCCGGTTGATGCGCCGTGACGCGATCCAGTTCTGAGGGAGACGACATGTCCGTCACCGACGTCGAGGCGCCAGCGCGGCCCTCGCCGAAACCGGTGCGCAAGCCACCGCGCAAACCGCGCCCGGCGCCCGGCTCCAAAAAATTCAGCCCCTTGCGGGTGCTCGGTTCCACCATCGTGTGGCTGTTCACCGCCGGGAACATCCTGGTGCTGTACTGGCTGCTCACGGCCTCGTTCAAGACGCCGGTGGAGATCTTCACCAAACCGTTCGCCCTGCCCTACCAATGGTTCCACGTCGGCAAACCGTTCCGGAACTTCATCTACGCCTGGAGCAACGCCGGTTTCGGCGACGCCGTGGTGACCACCGTGGTCCTGGTCGGACTGGCGACGGTCGTGACGGTCGCCGTCTCGGCACCCTGCGCGTACGCGCTGACCCGGTTGGGGGTCCGCGGCGCCGGACCGATGACCAACGTCGTCGCGATCGGCATGGGTGTGCCGTTCCAGACGGTGATCATCCCGCTGTTCGTGGTGCTCAGCAAAGTGCATCTGGACAACGAGTACGGCCTGTTCGTGCTGTACGTGGCCCTGTCCATCCCGTTCACGGTGTTCCTGATGACCGGTTTCTTCCGGTCGCTGCCGGACGAACTGGAAGAGGCGGCCGCGCTCGACGGCGCGTCGCCGATGCGCACGTTCTTCTCGGTCATGCTGCCGCTGACGCGCGGCGGCATGATCACCGCGCTGACGCTGAACGCCATCGGCCTGTGGAACGAGACCCTGCTGGCGATCGTGTTCCTCAAGGACCAGGCGCATTTCACGCTGTCCCGCGCGCTGTTCACCTTCTACGGGGCCGCGAGCTACCAGTCGGAGTACGGCGGCCTGATCGCCGGGGTGGCGATCGTCGTGCTCCCGATGCTCGTGCTCTATCTCGTGCTCGCCCGCCGGATCATCACCGGCCTGACCCTCGGCGCCGGAAAGTAGGACCTGATGGCCACCGTGACCTTCTCCGACACCACGCGGTTCTACGCCGGGGTGGACCGCCCGGCGGTCGACGGCCTCGACCTCGAGGTCGCCGACGGCGAATTCCTGGTACTGGTCGGTCCTTCCGGCTGCGGGAAGTCGACGACACTGCGGATGCTCGCCGGGCTGGAAGGCGTCGACGACGGATCCATCCACATCGGCGACCGTGACGTCACCGAACTGCCGCCGAAGGACCGGGACATCGCGATGGTGTTCCAGAACTACGCGCTCTACCCGCATATGACGGTGGGGGAGAACATCGGCTTCCACCTCAAGCTGGCCAAGCTGGGCAAGGCCGAACGCGAGCGCAAGGTGCGCGAGGCCGCGGCCGTGCTCGACCTGACCGAGTACCTCGACCGCAAACCCGCGAAGCTGTCCGGCGGGCAGCGGCAGCGGGTCGCGATGGGCCGGGCGATCGTCCGCGAGCCGAGTGTGTTCCTGATGGACGAGCCACTGTCCAATCTGGACGCCAAGCTCCGGGTGCAGACGCGGACCCAGATCGCCTCCCTGCAGCGGCGGCTGGGCATCACGACGCTCTATGTCACACACGACCAGGTCGAGGCGATGACCATGGGGGACCGGGTCGCCGTGCTCAAGGACGGGATCCTGCAGCAGTGCGACACCCCGGTCGGGCTGTTCGCGCGGCCGGTCAACGTGTTCGTCGCCGGGTTCATCGGCTCGCCCGCGATGAACCTGCTGGAGACCACTGTGGACACCGATGGTGCCGTCGTCGGCGGCACGCGGCTGCCGCTGACCCCGGAGCAGCGGTCGGCGTTGACCGGACCCGGCATCGTCGTCGGCGTGCGGCCCGAAGGCTGGACGATCGGGGACGGCGGCTACGAGGCCATCGTCGAGGTCGTCGAGGAACTGGGCAGCGATCAGTACCTCTACTGCCGAGACGGCGACCGTGTGCTGACCGTTCGCACCCCGGGGATGGCTCCGTGGCAGCGCGGTGAGCCCATCTCCCTGACGCCGCAGCCGGGCGCGGTGCACCTGTTCGACGCCACGACCGGCGACAGGCTGCCGGACGCATGACCCGCCTGTACCGCACCGGGCTGGTGCTGCCTGCCGCCGAACTGGGCCCGGAGAACCCGTTGCCACCGCTGCGGAAACCCGAGGCGGTGGCGAAGGTGTCCAATGTGGACGAGCTGCCACCGGACCTGGCGGAGGGCATCGGGTACGGCCGCTTGGACACCACTCTGCCGTGCCTGCTGCAGGACGGCTATACCCGCGAGCGCACCGAACGCGAGCTTCCGGCACTGGTGCTGGAGAACGACCGGCTCCGTGCCACCGTGCTGCCTTCACTGGGCGGACGGCTGTACTCGCTGGTCCACAAACCGTCCGGCCGTGAACTGCTCTACCGCAACCCGGTGTTCCAGCCCGCGAACCTGGCCCTGCGGGACGCGTGGTTCGCCGGTGGCGTCGAATGGAACCTCGGCAGCACCGGGCACACCACGCTGACCTGCGAGCCGATGTTCGCCGCCGAGATCGAAGGTCCGGACGGCACGCCGGTGCTGCGGCTGTGGGAGTGGGAACGCACCCGTGATCTGCCGTATCAGATCGACTTCTGGCTGCCCGAAGGTTCGGACCATCTGCTCGTGGCGGTGCGGGTGCGGAATCCGCATCCCTACGACGTCCCGGTGTACTGGTGGTCGAACATCGCGGTCCCGCGGAACGACGGCACACGGGTGCTGGCACCCGCGACGCAGGCATGGCACTACGGTTATTCGGGGCGGCTGGATCTGGTCGACGTGACCGGAGACCTGACCTACCCGGCCCGCGCCGAAGCCGCGGCGGACTACTTCTTCGAGGTGGCCGGAAAGCCGTGGATCGCGGCCGTCGAGGGCGATGGCACGGGGCTGGCTCAGCTCTCCACCGGACGGCTGCGCGGCCGGAAGCTGTTCCTGTGGGGCGAATCCGCCGGTGGGCGGCGCTGGCAGGAGTGGCTGGCTCCCGGCGCGGGCGGCTATCTGGAGATCCAAGCCGGTCTCGCACGCACGCAGCTGGAGCACCTGCGGTTGACGGCGGGGGAGAGCTGGGACTGGCTGGAGGCCTACGGACCGGTCTCCGCGGATCCCGCGCTGGTGCACGGAGACGACTGGGCAGCGGCTCGCGAGGCGGTCGCAGCCGGTCTGCCGTCGGCGGAAACCCTGGACGATTACCACGACGCCTGGCGGAAGATCGCCGACGTCACCCCGGAATCCTTCCTGGCCACCGGATCCGGCTGGGGCGCGCTGGAGAACCGGCGGGCGCCGATGTGCCTGCCCGGGACGCCGTTCCCGGACGAATCGCTCGGTCCCGACCAGGAGCCGTGGCTCGCCTTGATCGACGGAACACCGCCGGACGGCGATCCGCTCGCCGTTCCTCCGCCGACGCTGGTGAACCGGTACTGGGCGGATCTCATGGAGTATGCCCCGAAGAACTGGCTGACCTGGTATCACCGCGGCGTCGCACACTGGGCGGCCGGACGGCATTCGGACGCCGTCCGCGCCTGGCGCGAGTCCGTCGCCGCCGACGAGAACCCTTGGGCGCTGCGGAATCTCGCGGTCGCCACGGCCGGCCCCGAGGCCGCCTGGCTGTACCGGCGAGCGGTCGCCCTCGCGCCGTCGTTGCGCCCGTTGGTCATCGAGGCCATCGCGGCGCAACTCGCCGCCGGGCTGCCGGGAGAAGCGGCCGCGTTGCTGGACGGACTTCCCCGCGAAGGCCGGATCGCCTTGCTGGCCGCCCGTACCTGTCTGGCACAAGGCGATATCGCCGGGGCCAAGGCCATTTATGGCGACGGCTTCGAGGTCGCGAACATCAGGGAAGGGGAAACGTCGCTTTCGGATACCTGGGCGGCGGTTTCGGAGGAACCGTTGCCGGCACAGTACGACTTCCGAATGAAGTGAGCGGCCGGGCCGCTGACCGGCGTGCCGCTCGCGGTGGACAACCGCGATGCAGCATACTGCTCGAAACAGTGGCCAACAGCGCAACCTCATGCGCGATAGGCCGCAGCGAGCTAGGAGTGGCGCGAATGGCCCGGCACGAACGGCTGAGCACCCTGCTGGACCTGCTGGGGCAGCGGGAAAAAATCGACGTCGAGGAGGTGGCCGAGGAGCTGAACGTCTCCGCGGCCACGATCCGGCGTGACCTCGACCACCTCGCGGAACAACAGCTGCTCACCCGCACCAGGGGTGGCGCGGTGGCCAACGATCTCGCCTACGACCTGCCGTTGCGGTACAAGACCGCACGGCATGTGCCCGAGAAGCAGCGGATCAGTGTGGCCGCGGCGGCGCTCGTGGCGCAGGGCATGGTGGTCGGCCTCAACGGCGGGACCACCACCGCCGGGGTCGCGCGGTCGCTGGCCACGCGCTCGGATCTCGCGAGCCTGCGTGATTCGCCGGGACTGACGGTGGTCACCAACGCGCTGAACATCGCGCACGAACTGGCCGTGCGGCCGCATGTGAAGATCGTGGTCACCGGTGGGGTCGCGCGCCCGCAGTCGTTCGAACTGAGTGGCCCGCTGGCCACGCGCGTGCTCAGTGAACTGACGATCGACCTGCTGTTCCTCGGGGTGGACGCGTTCGACGCCGAGGCCGGCGCTTTCGCCCACCACGAAGGCGAAGCGAGTATCAACCGGCTGATGGTCGAACGGGCGGAACGCGTCGTCGCGGTCGCCGACGGTTCGAAGCTGGGGCGCCGCGCGTTCGCCCGGATCTGCGCGACACCGCAGGTACACGCCCTCGTCACCGATGTCAACGCCGACCCGAAGGTGCTGCGGGCGTTCGAGGCCGCCGGGGTCGAGGTCCAAGCCGTCTGACCAAGTCCGTGAAGGCCTCCTTGCCTACTTTGAGGGTCAGGGTCCCGGCAAAGTCGAGGTTGATCAAGGGCGAGCCGAGGTAGGGCAGGCCTGATTCTGGATGCCGCGGGGCTACAGGTGCGGTTTCGGAGGAATGGCGTGAGTGGCGATTCGGGTGAGGGCCACGTGTGTCTTAGGTACCTACCATCGGGCGACACGCGTGATCCGACGGAGAGCACGCGTGAGTGAACGGAGAACACACGTGTCGAAACCTGCCGCTCCCGCGTGTCATCCATCCAGGCACAGGTGTCCTCCGTCTGATCACACGCGCCATCCATCCAGCCACGCGAAACCACCCACTCGGCCCCTCGCAAAACCGCGCAAGATGCCCAAATCGGGGCATTTGTGTCTCGAAGAGTGCCCCTTATGGACAGTCCGGACCCGGCTGAGGCCCCTTGCGTGGGCCCGCTCCCGCCGCGCGTTCGTCTTGTCCCGCTCTAGAAGTGCAGCCAACCAGCACTTATGCAACTCTGCCGGAACCCTGACCTTGAGGGTAGGGAAGGAGGCCTTCACGGCTTTCGAGCACCCCTTGCCACATAAGGATCTTCGGGCGACCCGACGAAAGTCGGCAGCACCGCTTCGGCGGATGACTTTGCGCGATCCGTGCGCTATACAGAGACCATCTTGCGTATTCATGCGCGAAAGGTGTCTGGAATGAGCAGAGTTGCGCAATCCCTGAGTTGTTTGGCCGCAGTGGCCTTACTCGGGCTTTCCCCGGTCGCCGCCCACGCCGACCCGGCCGCGGCGGCGGCAGGCAAGCTGGGCGATCTGACCGGAATCTCCGGCGACGGCGCCACGGTCACCCTGAACTCGGGAAGCGCCGCGGTGCGCGTCAGCTTCCCGGCCGAAGGCGCCGTCCGGGTCTGGCTGGCCCCGGACGGCACGTTCACCGATCCGGCCGGAAGCAAGATCGTGCTGCCGCGCACGGGCGACCCGGTCACCCCGAAGAAGACCGACAAGGGGGACTACTGGGCGGTTTCCACCGCCAAGGCGACGCTGCGGGCGTACAAGCACCCGATGCGGCTGGCGCTGTACGACGGCGCGGACCGCAAGCGGCTCTGGGAGGAGTCGGCGCCGCTGTCCTGGACCGACAAGCAGACCACGCAGACCCTGGCACGGACGGCCACCGAGCAGTTCGTCGGCGGTGGTGAGCAGAACGGCCGGTTCAGCCACCGCGACCAGACGATCCGGATCTTCGCCGACTACAACTGGAACGACGGCGGCGCACCGAATTCGCAGCCGTTCTACGCCTCCACGGCGGGATACGGCGTGCTGCGCAACACCTTCGCGCAAGGCACCTACGCCTTCACCGAGCCGGTGCGCACCACCCACGACGAGCGCCGCTTCGACGCGACCTACGTGGTCGGCGAAGGCCTCAAGGACGTCATCACCGGTTACACCGATCTGGTCGGGAAGCCTTTCCTGCCACCGCTTTACGGGCTTGAG
The DNA here is from genome assembly GCF_055575975.1 of Amycolatopsis sp. NPDC033938. NCBI lineage: Bacteria > Bacillati > Actinomycetota > Actinomycetes > Pseudonocardiales > Pseudonocardiaceae > Amycolatopsis > Amycolatopsis sp. NPDC033938. Next base: position 149,890 of record NZ_JBVIRO010000017.1, on the reverse strand, counting down.
CACGGTGACGCCGACTGCTACCTGCACAACGCCAACCGCGGTGAGCGGCACACGCTGGACGCGGTGAAGATCGCCGAGGGGTACACCCAGCACGGGATGCCGAACGGCTGGATGCTGGTCAACGACGGTTACGGCTGTGGGTACGAAAACCTCCAGCAGACAGGCGAAGGCCTGCGCAAGAACAACATGCAACTCGGCCTGTGGACCGAGAACGGCGTGCCGAACCAGGTCGAAGAGGTCAAGGCCGGGGTCCGGGTCCGCAAACTCGACGTCGCGTGGGTCGGTCCGGGCTACCAGTTCGCGCTGGACGCCTGCGACACCGCGCACAAGGGCATCGAGGACAACAGCGACGCGCGCGGCTTCGTCTGGACGCCGGTCAGCTGGGCGGGCGCGCAGCGCTGCGGCGTGCTGTGGAGCGGCGACCAAGCCGGTTCCTACGACTACATCAAGTGGCAGATCCCGACCTACGCCGGTGCCACGACGTCGGGGATCGCGTACAACACCGGCGACATCGACGGCATCTTCGGCGGCAGCCCGCAGACCTACGTCCGTGACCTGCAGTGGAAGTCGTTCCTGCCGGTCTCGATGACCATGGACGGCTGGGCCGCGTCGGACAAGCAGCCGTGGCGCTACGGCGAGCCGTACACCTCGATCAACCGCAAGTACCTGCTGCTCAAGGAACGGCTGCTGCCCTACACCTACAGCCATTCCGTGGAAGCGCACCAGACCGGCGTCGGACAGGTCCGGCCGCTGGCACTGGAATACCCCGACGACCCGAATGTCTGGGGCGCGAAGGCGAAGTACGAGTTCTTGTCCGGCAAGGACTTCCTGGTCGCTCCGGTCTACGAGAACTCCACCGTCCGCAACGGCATTTACCTGCCGAAGGGGACCTGGGTCGACTACTGGAGCGGCAAGACCTACACCGGACCGACCACTGTGGACGGTTACGACGCGCCACTCGACACGCTCCCGCTGTTCGTCCGCGCGGGTGCCGTGGTCCCGATGTGGGCTGAGGGCACGAAGTCGTGGCAGACCCGGGACAAGGGTGTGCTCGACCTCGACGTCTACCCGCAAGGCAAGGGTTCGTTCACGCTCACCGAGGACGACGGCGTGACCAGGGCGTACAAGAAGGGCGACCAGGCGAAGCAGACGTTCACCGTGGACGCGCCGGCTTCCGGTCTCGGCACGGTGACCGTGGGAATCGGCGCCAGTACGGGCTCCTATGCCGGAAAACCCGCCGCGCGGAACTACCAGCTGACCGTCCACACGGGAAGCAAGCCCGGCAGCGTAATGGTCGGGATGTCGGCACTTCGGCAGTTCGGCAGCAAGGCCGAACTGGACGCCGCGCCGTCGGGCTGGTGGTTCGACCCGGCCACGGGCGGGGTCGTGCGGGTCAAGACCGGCGTGCTCGGTGCCGGTGCCCGGCAGGACGTCCGGCTGTTCGGCACCAGCGCGGTCGGCGGGATCTTCCCCGAGGACCGCAACGGTTCGGTCACCCTTTCCGTGCCGGCGGTCGCCGGTCCCGGACAGACCGCGACGGGCACACTGAGCTTCACCAACGGCACGCCACTGCCGGTGCGGGACGTCGCGTTCTCCGTTCCCGCCAACGGCTTCCGTGTCGAGGTGCCCGCCGGTCCACGGCTGGTGATGCCCGGCGCGACCGTACGGGTCCCGGTGAAGGTCACGCCGGACGCGGGCATCAAGCCGGACGACTACCAGCTCACCGCGTCCGCGTCGTACCAGGCGCGGCTGGGGGAGAACCGGGTCACCGACTCGGTGACGGTCACCGTCCCGCACGGTTCGCTGGCGGCTGCCTACGGCAATGTCGGGGTCACCGACGCGGCCCACGTCGCGGCGGGTGACCTCGACGGTGGCGGCAGCAGCTTCCGGGCGGAAGGGCTCGCCGAGGCCGGTCTCAAACCCGGCGCGGGCTTTTCCGCTCTCGGTGCTCAGCTGACCTGGCCGCAAACCGGTACCGGGCAAAAGGACAACGTCCTCGCGTCCGGCCAGACGATCGCCGTGCGTGGGACGGGCGCCAAGCTGGTGCTGGCGGGAACCGGCACCGGCACGGCGAAGGGCACCGTCGTCGTCCGCTACGCCGACGGCAGCACGAGCCAGGCGGAACTCGGCTTCCCCAACTGGTGCTGCGCGGATCCCGCCCAGTACGGCGCGACCACGGTGGCGACCGTGATGGGCAAGAACACCCGCGCCGGGGCCGCGTATCCGACCGTGCCGTACCGGGTGTTCGCGAACTCCGTCCCGCTGACCGCGGGGAAGGAGGTCGTCGCGGTGACACTGCCCTCGAACACCGCCATGCACGTGTTCGCGGCGGGCATCGCCTAGGTAACCGCTGTCCGTGAAGGCCTCCTTGAGGGACTCAGAGTCCCTCAAGGAGGCCTTCACGGATTCGTGCTCCGCTCGCTGAGCTCCTCCGCCCAGATCAACGTCATGTACTCGGGGTAGGGCTCTGCCCGCGTGTCCCGGTGCGGGTCCGGACTGACTGACGGAAGCGGGGGCGAGGCCAGGGTGTCCACAAAGGACACTTTTTGTCAGTAAGGCGTCCGCCTTGAGCGGTATGTGTGGTTTCGCGAGGGGGTCGTGAGTGTCAAGTGGTGTTCTAACCCTAATCAGCACTCACGACCCGACTCAAAACCGTACATACAGGCCCCGATCGGACACGGAGTTGTGTGACAGTGTCCCTTGTGGATAGTCAAGGGCGCGCCGCGTCTCGCCGGGGAGTACCTGACTGCAGCCAAGTAGCGAATGCCTCTTTGAGGGCTCGCATTTGCTTACCTACTGGTGTGGAGCTTGTGTGGGTGGCCGGGGCGGTCCGTGAAGGCCTCCTTCACTACCTTCAGGGTAGGGAAGGAGGCCTTCACGGCAACGAGCCGATCACGACACCTTTACCTCTCAAGAGAACCGTCCTCACGAGACCGGACCGCTTCAGACCGCCACTGGCGTCCACAACGCGTCGATGGCGCGTTCGGCTTCGGCCAGGCTGGCTTCGGCCAGCGGGATGAGGTCCGCCATCGCCGGGTTGGTCTTCGCCATGGTCAGCTCGGCGGTGACGAACCGCGGTTCGAGGCCGGTCAGCGAGACGCCGTGGGGGATCCACGATTGAGCGTGGTCCCAGCCCGCGCGCGGGGTGCCCTCGCCGTAACCACCGCCACGCGAGGTCACGACGATGAAGTCGCGGCCGCCGAGCAGGCCTTCCCTGGTCTCGGCGTCGACTGTCAGTCCGGGCACGATCAGATGGTCGACCCAGGCCTTGACCGTGCTCGGCGGGCCGAAGTTGTACAGCGGCAGGCCCAGCAGGATCGTGTCGGCCGCCCTGACCTCGCCGACCAGTTCGGTGATGAGCCGCCAGGCCACGGCCTGGTCCGGGGTGTGCTGCTCCGGTGGCACCGTCCTGGCGATGTGGGCCGCCGTGCCCAGGTGCGGCAGGGGTTCGGCACCCAGGTCGCGGTAGGTGACGGTGCCCTCCGGATGCGCGGCGCGCCAGGCGGCGGCCGCCCGTGCGGTGAGGCGGCGGCTGATCGAGTGCTCGCCGGTGATGCTCGAGTCGATGTGCAGCAGGTTCGTCATATCTACTATCTTGCACAGATAGTTTGTGTAACGCAAACCATTGATGTCACGGCGGTCATCATGGAGGGCACGTACACTTGACCGGTGTCCGAACTCCCGGTCGTGAACCAGCCCCCGCACCGCTGCGGCGCGCTGCTCGACCACGTCACCCGCCGGATCCGGCTGCGCAGCGAGTCCGTCCTGACCCCGCTGGGCCTGCGGCCGCGGCATCTCGTCGCGTTGACCGTGCTGCGTGACCTCGGCGGCTGTTCCCAGCAGGACCTCGCGAAGACGCTGGAGATGGACGGCACGAACGTCGTCGGGCTGTTGAACGACCTCGAGGCCGCGAACCTCATCGAGCGCCGGCGCTCGCCGGTGGACCGGCGCCGGCATATCGTCGAACTCACCGACGTCGGCACCAAGCAACTCGTCAAAGCCGAGTTCGCGCTCGCCGCGGTCGAAGACGAGGTACTCGGCGCGCTCGACGACGATCAGCGCGAAACGCTCTACACCCTGCTGTACCAGGCGGCGGGACACGCCGAGCCCGCCGCCTGCGCCGGGGCCGCCCACGAAGACCACTGCTAGGCCCCGGCTTCTGACTGTCCATACAGGACACAGCTCGCGTTCCCCCGAAGCCGACGTCCGCCGCTCATGTCGCCACGTTGCCCTCACCCCCAAGAGCCGCCTGCGATTTCCCTCGATAACTCCACAATCGAACGGCGGCCGTAGGAGAATGTCAGGGTGAGTGACGCAGACGCCCGATGGCGCAACACCACGCACGACTGGACCGGTTCGGTCGACGCCGAGCATTTGGCGCTGATCCGCCGGAACCCGGGGGAGTTCGCGCCAGGCGGGGTCGTGCACCTCGTCCTCGAAGTGCTCGCCTACGCGGCGGAGGAGGCCGAAAGCACCGGCGGTGGACATGCCGTCGTCACGGTCCATCCCGACGGGTCGGTCTCCGTGGCGGACGACGGGCGGGGCACCGCCACCCGCGCAGACGGGAAAGGCGGTTTCGTGAAGAAGCCGGTCATGTCGACCAAGGATCTGCGCTTCTTCGATTTCCCTGGCGCGCAACGGCTCCCGGACGGCCATCCGCGTCGTGGCCTGTCGGTCGTGGCGGCGCTGAGCGACTGGCTGGTGCACACCAACCGGCGCCTCGATGGCTCTTGGACCCAGCGTTACGAACGTGGCGTCCCGGTCACCGATCTCACGCCGATCGCGGACGACGGCACGACCGGCACGACGGTGCGTTTCCTGCCCGGACAGGAAGCAGGCCCGGTACGGCTGCCGGAGCTCGGCGTGTGGCGGTATCTGAGTGTGGAGGTCGTCGGATGAGAAGGTGCCTGACTCTGGCCGCGGCGGCCCTCGTCCTGCTCGCCGGGTGCTCCGGCGGCGAACCTCCGCAGGCGCCACCGAAAGCGGTCTACGACCTGCCCGCCCGGGAGGTCCGCCCGGACGAGACCGCACTGCACCTGGCGCCGGTGATGAACGGCGAGACCGAGTTCTCGGTGATCGGACTGGCCGCCGGGCTCCCCGGCCTCACCGGCAGCCACGCCGAGTTCGAGGCCAAGGGGCAGTTCGTCCGGCTCCGCCTGGTGGTGACCGGAAAGGGGCTGTCCGGCATTCTCTTCGACACGCGGCGCCAGCAACTGATCACCGATTCCGGTGCGGTGATCGCGGTCGACAACCAGGCCATGACGATCAAGCGGCAGCCAGACAAGTTCGAACTCGGGCGCGGTGTCCGGGTCGAGTTCGATCTCTACTTCGACCTCCCGAAAGAGGCGAAACCCGTGTCACTGCGGGCTTTCGGTGGCCCGACGCTCACCGACATGAAGAACCTCACCGGCACCGACATCAAGCTGACATGAGAAGGGCCCCGCCGCGAGAAGCGACGGGGCCCTTTCAACGGCGTCAGACGCCGAGGTCACCACCGAGATAGGCGGCCCGCACCTGCGGGTCGTCCAGCAGCTCGGCACCGCGGGCGCTCTTGACCACTTGACCGGTCTCCAGCACGTACGCGCGGTCGGAGAGCTTCAGCGCCTGCTGCGCGTTCTGCTCCACCAGCAGGACCGTGGTCCCTCGCTTGTTGATCTCGCGGATGATGTCGAAGATCTGCGCGATCAGCATCGGCGCCAGCCCCATGGACGGCTCGTCGAGCAGCAGCACCTTGGGTTTGGTCATCAGCGCGCGGCCGATGGCGATCATCTGCTGTTCGCCACCGGACATCGTGCCGCCGAACTGGGTTTTGCGTTCGTTCAGCCGCGGGAACAGCTCGTAGACCTCGTCGAGGTCGGCCTTCAGGTCGTCCTTGCGGGTGTAGGCACCCATCAGGAGGTTCTCCTGCACCGTCATACCGGGGAACACACCCCGGCCTTCCGGTGACTGGCCGATCCCGAGCTCGACCCGTTTGTGGCCGGGCGTCTTCGAGATGTCCTTGCCGTCGAAGAGGATCCGGCCGCTGGTCAGCGGACGCAGGCCCGAGATCGTCTTCAACGTCGTGGTCTTGCCGGCACCGTTGGCCCCGATGAGCGAAACGATCTCGCCCTCGTCGACCTCGATGGTCATTCCCTTGAGCGCGGCGATCTTCCCGTAGTGGACGTTGATGTCCTGAACCTCAAGAAGCATCTTCCGCCACCCCCAGGTAAGCCTCGATCACCTTTTGGTTGTTCTGCACCTCGTGGGGGAGCCCTTCTGCGATCTTCTGGCCGAAGTCGAGCACGGCCAGCCGGTCGGCGATCTGCATGACCAAGCCCATGTCGTGCTCGATGAGCAGCACGGTCCGGCCGTCGTCACGGATCTTGCGGATCAGCTGCTGCAACGAGTTCTTCTCCGCCGGGTTCATGCCGGCGGCGGGCTCGTCGAGCAGCAGCAGCTTCGGATCGGTCGCGAGCGCACGCGCGATCTCCAGACGGCGCTGGTCGCCGTAGGAGAGGTTCTTCGCGGTGTGGTGCTCCACGCGGCCGATGCCGACGAAGTCCAGCAGATCACGCGCCAGCTCGCGGCCCCGCTTCTCTTCCCTGCGGTGCACGGGCAGGCCCAGCGTCGCCGAGATCGCGCCGGTCTTGTGGTGCGAGTCGGCACCGACCATCACGTTCTCGAGCGCCGACATGTTGTGGAACAGCCTGATGTTCTGGAACGTACGGGCGATCCCGGCCTGGTTGATCTTGAACCGCTTCATACCGCTGACCTGGCCGCCGTTGAAGCGCACCTGGCCCTCGCTCGGCTGGTAGACACCGGTGACCACGTTGAAGACCGTGGTCTTGCCCGCACCGTTCGGGCCGATCAGCGCGAAGATCTCACCCTGGTTGATGGTGAGGTTGACTTCCTTCAGGGCCGTGACACCGCCGAAGCGCATCGTCACGTCGTCGAATTCGAGCAGTGCGCTCATTTGGTCACCTCCGCCGAAGCCTCGGAATCCGGACCCGCGACTTCGGCGCCCATGGCACCCATCCCGCCCGTTCCTTCATGTAGTTCCGCCTTGCGCTGCCGCGACGGCAGCAGCCCCTCCGGCCGCATCGCCATCATCAGCACCAGCACGGCGCCGAAGATCAGGATGCGGTACTCGGACAGGAACCGGAACCGCTCCGGGAGCCAGGCGACCAGGAAGGCGCCGAGGATCACGCCGGGCAGGTTCCCCGCGCCACCGAGCACGACCGCCGCGAGGATGGTCGCCGACAGGATGAACGGGAAGTTGTTCGGCTCGATGAAGACGGCCTTGCTGGCGTAGACCGCACCGGCCATCCCGCCGAGCATGGCGCCGATGGCGAACGCCAGCAGCTTGAACTTGAACGTCGGGACGCCCATCAGTTCGGCGGCGTCCTCGTCCTCGCGGATGGCCGCCCACGCCCGCCCGACCCGGCTTCGGTGCAGCCGCACCGAGAAGACGATCGCGACCACGATCGCCGCCAGGACCAGGTAGTAGTACGGCGCCGGGTCGAGCAGGAACTCGGTACCGAAGATCGGCTCCGGATGCGGGACGTTGGTGATACCGCGGGAGCCACCGATGCTGTCGGTGTTGACCGCCGTGATCCGGACGATCTCACCGAAGCCGAGTGTCACGATCGCCAGGTAGTCGCCGCGGAGCCGGAGTGTCGGCGCACCGAGGATCACCCCCGACATCGCCGCCAGGAAGATGCCGAGTACGAGGCATCCCCAGAAACTCCAGCCGTATTTCGTGCCCATCACGGCGAGCGTGTAGGCGCCGATCGCGAAGAACGCGACGAACCCGAGGTCCAGCATGCCGGCGTGGCCGACCACGATGTTCAGCCCGATCGCCAGCAGGATGTAGATCCCGACCGGGAAGATCAGGACCGTCGTCCAGTCCGAGTCCGGCGACATGAAGGAGCCGATCGCCGGTGCGGGCAGGATCAGCGCGCCGATGATCAGGGCGAGGTAAACGCCATAACGCTGCCAATGCGGCGCGCGGGCCCACCAATCCCGCATGCCGTCGACGGGGTGAAACCCGCCGCCCGCGGGCTTTCCGTTTTCTGTAGACACTGCTTCGTCGCCCTTCATGCGCGTGCCCGCTGTAGCGATTCACCGAGGATGCCGGTGGGTCGGAACATCAGGACCAGCACCAGCACCACGAAGGCGGTGACGTCCTTCCAAGCCGAACCGAAGAAGATGGAACTCCAGTTCTCCACCAGGCCGAGCACGATGCCGCCGAGCAACGCGCCGCGCAGGTTGCCGATACCTCCCAGCACGGCCGCGGTGAACGCCTTGATGCCAAGGAGGAAACCGATCCGGTACTCGGTGTTCTCGTACTCCATGACGTACAGCGCCGCTGCGACACCGGCCATCGCGCCACCGAGCAGGAACGTGAGGCGCACGATCTTGTCGATGCTGACGCCCATCAGCACGGCGGCCTCGGGATCCTGTGCGGTGGCACGGATACCGCGGCCGATGCGGGTGCGGCTGACCAGCTGGTCGAGGACGATCATCATGATCACGGCACCGACGACGACGAACACGTGATCTGTGCGCACCACACCGTTACCGATGTGGAACAGCGGTTCGTGCGGGATGAACCGTGGCGCGTTCTGTTGCACACGGCCGGATTTGCCGGTGATCCATTCGATGATGTGGAGACCGAACGCCTCCTGGAGGAACAGCGAAGCGCCGATGGCGGAGATGAGAGCCGCGAGCCGGGTCGCGCCCTTCTTCCGGAGTGGCCGGTACGCCACCTGTTCCAGCAACACCGCCGCTCCACCGGACACGGCGGCGGAGGCGATGACGATCAGCAGCAGTACGGCGATCATCCCGAACACGCCGAGCGTGATCGGGGCGGTGCCGCCCGCGAGGCTGATCAGGACGAACAGGGACGTGATCGTCCCGATCATGAAAATCTCGGAATGTGCGAAGTTGATGAGCCGGAGCACGCCGTAGACCATTGTGTAGCCGAGGGCGATGAGGGCGTAGATGCTTCCGGCGACCAGTCCGCCGATGGTGCTACCGAGGAACTGGGCTTGCAGATCTTGGAGCATGACGTGGATGCCTTACCTGACGGGGCGGGGATTTCTTTCGCCACATTTGCGGGAAGCGGGGGTGCTGTGTACGCACAGCGCCCCCGCTTCCGTTAGGTGTTCCTACCTGCTCCGTCAGCCGTTGAGCTTGGCTTCGGTCGAGGCGCCGAGGTTCTTGATGACGCCACCGGTGACCTGGTAGACGTAGATCGCGTTCGTCGACGGCTCGCCGTTCTCCTTGAACTTGATCTGCTTCGAGGCACCCTTGAAGTCGATCGTCTTGAGGAACTCGTTGATCTTCTCCGAGGTGGTGTTGCCCGCCTTGACCGCGTTGATGATGGCGGTCGCGGCGTCGTAGCCCTCGGTCGAGTAGATCGCCGGGTCGACGTTGTACGCGGCCTTGTACTTGGTGACGAACTCGTCGCCCGCGCCGGCGTCCTTGATGTTGCAGGGGCAGCCGATGACGGCCTTCTCGGCGGCGGCGGCACCTGCGCCGCTGATCAGCTGGGCGTCGAGCGAACCGTCGCCGGTGGCGAAGGTGGCGGTCACCTGGCTGTCACGCAGCTGCTTGAGCAGACGGCTGCCCTGGGCGTAGTAACCACCGAAGGCGATGACGTCCGGGTTCGCGGCCTTGACCTTCTGCACGGTCGAGGAGTAGTCCGACGCGTCCTTGGCGAACTTGTCGCGCTCGGTCGCGACGTTCTTCTCCTTGAACGTCTTCTCGAAGGCGTCCGCCAGGCCGACGCTGTACTCCTGGTCGTCCGAAATGATGAAGGCCTTCTTCGGCGACTTCGCCGTGATCAGGAAGTTGGCGATGGCCGGGCCCTGGTCGTTGTCGTTCGCGACGACACGGTGCCAGTACTTCCAGCCGTTGGCCGCCAGGCCCGGGCCCGTCGCCGAGGGCGAGACGCTCGGGATCTTGTTCTGCTCCAGCTGCCCGCCGATGGCCTTCGACTCACCGGAGAAGGCAGGGCCGATCAGCGCGGTGATCTTGTCCTGGCCGACGGCGGTCGCGATCAGCGACGTCGCCTGCTCGGGCTTGCCCTGGCTGTCGTACTCCTTCAGTTCCAGCTTGGTAGCCGGATTCGTCTTGTTGTACTCGTCGATAGCGAGCTTGGCGCCGTTGCGGGGCGGGATCACGATCCCGGAGCCCTCACCGGTGAGGTCACCCATGAACCCGATCTTCAGCGTGCTGCTGTCACCGCTGCCGGACGAGCTGCTGCCACCAGCGCAGCCTGCCAGCGCAAGCGACGCAGCCGCCGCGACGGCGAATACCCGTCCAAAACGCACTCCTGACACCGACTACCTCCCATGACCAACCAGCCGCCGGTAGGCGTTGCCCCCGACACAGGGGCTAGGTTAGGGCAGGAAGATATCCCCATACGCCGTCATCTGCACAGGCGCCCATCACTCTGTGTCCACATCGTGACGGTCGAAACCAGAACGAACTGCACGAAAAGGCGAATGTTGCCGGTTGGCGAGCCTTTGCTGGTCACGCTGGGGATTCACCGTTACCACGTCGATCATGCTTGTGGGTAATGATCTTGTTTCGGCCGCGTATCTTGGGTGGCTTCACCACCTTCGTGGGCGGCTGTTCGCCGTAGCGATGTTGCCCTAAAGGGCGTCAACCGTGCCCTCCTTCTCCTATCGGCTTGACAACCGGTGGTTGTCGCGGAGGTCCGATGAGCGCCGCCCTTCATCGGCAAGCGCTTTCCCGAAGGTGGACGCCGAATTCTTTGCATAGGCGTTGCAAATAGGAAAGCCATTCGATCGGACCACCTGATCGAGGGCGTTGGCCCGCCCGCGTCCGGGACAGGATCCGGCCGCCCCGGTCCTCAGGCGCCCGGCGGCCGCTCGCGCACGACACAGGTCAGCCGCGCGGTGCACGAACGACGTCCCTCGTCATCGGTCAGCACGATCTCCGCGGTGATCGTCCCGCGTCCGACGTGCACCGGCGTCGCGACCCCGGTCACCCGGCCGGAGCGGACCGCGCGATGGTGGGTGCACGAGAGTTCGAGGCCCATGGTCGCCTTGTCGGTACCGGCGTTGAGCGCGGCGACCAACGATCCGAGCGCCTCGGCGACGACGGCGTTCGCGCCGCCGTGGAGGAGGCCGTACGGCTGGAGATTGCCCTCTACCGGGATGCTGCCCACGACCCGTTCGGGGCTGAGTTCGCTGATCTCGAGCCCGAGCTTGTCGTTGAGCTGCTGGCCGGCGTAGGCCGGGTCGATCCCGGCGAAGGATTCGAGGGCTTGTTCGGTCACGCAAAGCTCCTTACCATTCGTGAACCCGCGACCGCGTCGCCGGGGCGCACGTTATCGAGTTTTTCTCACGTCCTGCCCAGAGGACGCCCTGTCGCCCCGATCGCGGGGCCTCTGGCCTGGCGGGTTCCTGTGTCGAGAGGGCCGGGCGGCTCCGCCGACAGCCCGCAACGGACACGACAGGCAGGACTGTCAGACCCTCACCCTAGACTCGCTCCCGTGAGCCCGAGTGAGAACACGACCGTTGCCAAAGCCACACCTGCCACCGCACAGGCCGAGCGGCCCAAACTGCTGCTGATCGATGGCCATTCGATGGCGTATCGCGCCTTCTTCGCCCTGCCCGCGGAGAACTTCAAGACGAAGACCGGGCAGACGACCAACGCGGTGTTCGGGTTCACCTCGATGCTCATCAACCTGCTGCGCGACGAGGCGCCGACCCACCTCGCGGTGGCGTTCGACCTCTCCCGCAAGACCTTCCGGTCCGAGACGTTCAAGGAGTACAAGGCCAACCGCAGCGCCACGCCGGACGAGTTCAAGGGCCAGGTCGGGCTGGTCGAGGACGTGCTGAAGGTCCTCGGCATCCCGGCGCTGACCAAGGAGAACTACGAAGCCGACGACATCATCGCCACGCTCACGACACAGGCGACCGCCGAAGGCTTCGACGTCCTCATCTGTACGGGTGACCGTGACGCGCTCCAGCTGGTGACCGACCAGGTCACCGTGCTGTACCCGAAGCGCGGCGTGTCGGAGATGACCCGGTTCACCCCGGAGGCGGTCGAGGAGAAGTACGGCCTCACCCCGGCGCAGTACCCGGACTTCGCCGCGCTGCGTGGCGACCCTTCGGACAACCTGCCCAGCATCCCCGGCGTCGGCGAGAAGACCGCGGCCAAGTGGATCAGGCAGTTCGGGTCCTTCAACGACCTGATCGACCGGGTCGACGAGGTCAAGGGCAAGGTCGGTGACGCGCTGCGCGAGCACCTCGGCGCGGTGATGCTGAACCGCCAGCTCACCGAGCTGATCCGCGACGTCGAGCTGGAGCTCGGCCCGTCCGCGCTCGAACTGCGTCCCTGGGACCGCGAGGCCGTGCACGCGCTCTTCGACGAGCTCGAGTTCCGCGTCCTGCGTGACCGCCTCTTCGCGACCCTGCAGAGCGCCGAACCCGAGGCCGAAGAGGGCTTCGAGGTCAGCGGCGCGAAGCTCGCTCCGGGCGCGCTGAGGGACTGGCTGTCCGCGCACACCGGTCAGGGCGAGCCGGTGGGCATGGCGTTCCGCACCACCGGGGCCTCGGTCCGCTCCGACCTGAAGGCGATCACCTTCGCCGCTCCGGACGGCGAAGGCGCGTACGTCGACGTCACCGCGATGGACGCCGAGGACGACAAGGCGCTCACGGGCTGGCTCGCCGACGAGAAGATCCAGAAGATCGGCCACGAGCTCAAGGTCCCGCTGCACGCCGTCCGTGCGCGCGGCTGGACTCTCGCCGGGCTTGTCATGGACACCGCGCTCGCGGCGTACCTGGTCCGTCCCGGCCAGCGCACCTTCGAGCTCGACGACCTGGTCCTGCGCTACCTGCACCGTGAGCTGCGCTCCGAGGCCGACACCGGTGACGGGCAGCTGTCCCTGCTCGACGGTGGCGCCGAGGACATGGAGCAGAAGGAGATCCAGGCCGAGCTGGTCAAGGCCCGCGCGGTCGCCGAACTGGCGGGCGCGCTGACCAAGGAGCTCGGCGAACTCGGCGGCGCACAGCTGCTCGTCGAGCTGGAACTGCCGCTGCTGCAGGTCATCACCGGTCTCGAAGCGGCGGGGATCGCGGTCGACATCGAACACCTGACGGATCTGGAAGCGCACTACCTCAGCCGGGTCACCCAGGCCGCGGAGGAGGCGTACGCGGTCATCGGCAAGCAGGTCAACCTCGGTTCGCCGAAGCAGCTGCAGGTCATCCTGTTCGACGAGCTCGGCATGCCGAAGACCAAACGCACCAAGACCGGCTACACCACCGACGCCGAGGCGTTGCAGAGCCTGTTCGAGAAGACCGAACACCCGTTCCTGCAGCATCTGCTGGAGCACCGGGACGCGACCCGGTTGCGCACCACGGTCGAGGGCCTGATCAAGGCGGTCGCCGACGACGGCCGCATCCACACCACGCTGCTGCAGACGATCGCCGCCACCGGACGGCTCTCCTCGGTCGACCCGAACCTGCAGAACATCCCGATCCGCACCGAGGAAGGACGCCGCATCCGCGACGCGTTCGTCGTCGGCGACGGGTACGCCGAACTGATGACGGCGGACTACAGCCAGATCGAAATGCGCATCATGGCGCACCTCTCGAAGGACGAAGGACTGATCCAGGCCTTCAACAGCGGCGAGGATCTGCACACTTTCGTGGCGTCGCGCGCGTTCTCGCTGCCGCCGGAGGAGATCACGCCGGAACTGCGGTTCCGGGTCAAGGCGATGTCGTACGGCCTGGCGTACGGGCTTTCGGCGTACGGCCTTTCGCAGCAGCTGCGGATCTCGACCGAAGACGCCAAGGAACAGATGGAGGCGTACTTCTCCCGCTTCGGCGGCGTCCGCGATTACCTCCATTCGGTGGTGGGCGACGCGGCGAAGGTCGGTTACACGGAAACGATCTTCGGCCGCCGCCGCTATCTGCCGGACCTCAACAGCGACAACCGCCAGCGCCGCGAAATGGCCGAGCGGATGGCGCTCAACGCCCCTATCCAGGGCAGTGCGGCCGACATCATCAAGGTCGCCATGCTCAACGTGCACCGCGCGCTGACCGAGGCGAAGCTGAAGAGCCGCGTGCTGCTGCAGGTCCACGACGAACTCGTCCTCGAGGTCGCCGACGGCGAACGCGAGCAGCTGGAAGCCTTGGTGCGCCAGGGAATGGGCTCGGCCTACGAGCTGGCGGTTCCGCTTGAGGTCTCCGTCGGGTACGGCCGGTCTTGGAACGACGCCGCGCACTAGGCGTCGTGAATGGTGATGAGGGTCAGGGCGAACCCTCTCTCAGTTAGCTACTCGTGCAGGGTCGGAGGCAAAGTCTGCATCGTGTAGGTCGGGCACCTCTTCGTCAGGGCGCAGGCCGACGTCTGTGAAGGATTTGGGACGTTGAGTGTCCCAAATCCTTCATGGACGCGGGGTCACACCCGTTGCCAACCTTGATCGGCAGAGGATCAGGGACATGTCCCGAATCCTCCACACTCGAACCCCGCAGGCGTCGGCGATGCCCCATCCGGACCACCAAGAACAGCGCCGATCAGCAGCTCTGCGACTTTGCCGGGGCCCTGGCTACTCGTGGCCTGCGGCCTGGCTCGCGTGTAGTACCTGAAGGCCCCGTTCCTTGCACTAGGCATCGGGGTCCCGGCAAAGTGCGGCTGGCGACCGGTTGTGATCGGCAAGGTCGGAGACGGGGCAACCCGTTCGGCGATGCGGGAATCAGGACACTCACCGTCCCAATTCCCCTCGTCGAACCGCCGTAGGCACCTGAAACACCCCTGTCGTGGCACGGCAGTCGCGTGCTTGAAGCCGGAACACCCGGGTGCGGATCCAGGCACGACTGTTCCGTGTTCGAGCACGCGTGTTACGCCATCGCCCTGCCCGCATCGAGCTGTTCGCGCAGGATGTCGCCGTGCCCCGCGTGCCGGGCGAATTCTTCGATCATGGCGAGCAAGGTCCATCGCAGGCTGATGGTTCCTTCACCGGGGATGTCCTTGGTGTCGTCGAGATCGAAGCGCGCGGCGATCTCCCGTGAGCGTCGGCTCGCGCGTTCGAACTCGGCGATGACGTCGGCGAGGGATTCGTCGTCCTTGACGGCGAACGTGCCCTCGTCCCGGGCCGAGTATCCGTCGCATTCCGCTTCGCCGAGACCGGCCCAGAATCGTTGGAACCAGATCCGTTCGGCGGCCGCGGCGTGTTTGAGCAGGGAGATCGGCGTCGTCAGTGAAGTGACGAGCCGTCGGCGGGCGTCGGCTTCGGAGAGGCCGCGTGCGGTCTCGATCAGGGCTTCGCGGTTGCGATCGAGGGTGTTCTCGAGGACCGTGCGTTCGGTGCCGTCGGTGATTCTGGTGGTACTCAAGGGTTTCACTCCATTTTTTCGCATGGTCGAAGTGGAGAGCGTCGAAGCAATCGAGGGGCGTCTCGACGCGGGCAGAAGTGGACACCGCGGTCGAGGTCGGTCACCGGGAAGATCCGGTGAAGACGCCGCCGTGATCCTATGACGCGTTCGAGAGTGGGGTCAATGAAGAATAACGACGATTAAAACCGTCATTACCACTTGAGGTCGGTAGGGTCTTCTGGGTGACTTCCGAGCGCAGACGCTGGCGGGTGCGGCTGCGCGATCGTCGTGGGCGGATCCTGGGCGCCGGGACCATGCTCGATGACGAACACCTCCTCACCTGCGCTCACGTGATCGAAGGCCACGACGAAATCACCGTGGATTTCGTGGCGCTTCCCGGTGTGGAGCCCGGATTCGCCACGATCGTCGCGCAGGCGGCGCCCATCGGGGACGACGGCGGGGACGTCGCGTTGCTCCGGTTGCGTGACCCGGAGGAACAGGTCGTCGGCGCCCCGCTTCACCGGACGGCTCTCGAAGACGACCAGCGCGTCCGCGCCTACGGCTTCCCTCAGGGATCGGACGGTATGTGGTCGTTGGCGACCGTCGTCGGCGACGGCGGGCACGGTCTCGAGCGTGTCCAGCTCCATCGCACTTCCGACGCCGAGCCGATCACGCACGGATTCAGTGGCGCCGCGGTGGTCGCCGACAAGACCGGGCACGTCGTCGGCATGGTCGCCACCCGGTACGCGACCGAGGCCGCCCGTGTCTCCTGGATGATCCCGGTCGAGACCATGCTCGGCTACCTGCCCGAACTGCGCCGCTGGGCTCAAGGAAGCCCGGCGATCGACCCGAGTTTCGTGCATTACCCGGAGCCCGCCATCGACGTGCCGTTCGCGCGCGAGTTCGCCGGCTGGCTCGGCGGGCATGGCGGCTCGGATGTCTGGGTGATCATCACCGGCGAGGATGATTCCGCCATCGCCGCCTCGTTGCGCCGCGCCGTCGTGCTCGCCGACCGGGAACGCGGCGCGGGGCGGAGCGCGTCCGGGCCGACGGTGCCGCCGGTCGGCAGTGTCGTGCTCGCGGTCGACGCGGTCGGCAAGACCGCCGACGAGGTCCGCCACCGGATCGCCGAGCGGCTCGACGTCGCGGCGGGCCGTCACGGTTCCGGCCGGACGGTCGTCATCTACGGGATCGACGAGTCCGCCGAACCGGAGAAACTCGTCGGCGAGGTCCTGATCCCGTTGGCGCACCGCGTGCACGACCTCGGGCTGCGGCTCGCCCTCGCCTTCCGCGAGGAGAGTTCGCCGATGGTGAGTGAAGTCCGGACGAGCACCAGCGCCTCGCCCACCGACGAGGACGACATCGAGGGCCGCCTCGCCCTGCTGGAGACCCGACTGGCCGAACTCGCCCGGCTGGAGAAGGAAAATCTCGGTGACACGCCCCGCTTCACCGACGCCCCGGACACCCAGGTCAGGGCGCGGCGGCTGAAGGGCGCGGTGACGCAACTGCGTTCGGCGGAGCGGGACGGAGAACCCGAGTGGGTGAAACGGCAGCTGCCCGCCTGCGAGCGGACCGTGGCCAGGGCCGTGGACCGCGCCCGCGATCTGCGCCGCCTCCTCGACGAGAACCTCGCCCGGCGCGCGGAACTTCGCGCCCGGCTCGACGCGTACGGCGAGATGGCCCGTAACAATGGCTTCGTCGAAGACGTCGAACTCGATGCCGCCTACGCTCCCGCCTGGCGGATGCTCTTCGAAGGACCGTGCGACCTCGGGGCCGCGGCGGCCGCCGTCGAGCAGTACGCGAACACCGTACGGAAACGGATCGACGGATGACGGCTTGCGGACGGGACGGCTGCCACGGTGTGCTCGGCAAGACCGGCTTCTGCAAGGTCTGCGGGCTACCGCCCGGAACGCCGGAAGAGCCTGTGCGGCGCGAAAAACCCACACTGGTGATCCCCGGTCCCGGCGAGGCGCCGACCAGGATCACGAGCACGGTCGTCACCCGGTCACAGCAGATGGCCGGCCACGCGACCGCGGACGACCGGGTCCCGCTGCCGCTCGTCGAACTCCCCGACATCGCGGGCCGCCTGCTGACCGAACCGCAGGTCCCGGAGGAGGAACGGTTCTGCGGCAAACTCGGCTGCACCGGCACCCCGGTCGGCCGTTCGATCGGCGGCGGACCCGCGCCGCTCGAAGGATTCTGCCCGGTCTGCCGGACGCCGTTCTCTTTCGTGCCCAAGCTCGCGGCGGGCGACGTGGTCGACGGCCGGTACCACGTGCTCGGCTGCGTCGCCCGCGGCGGGCTCGGTTTCGTCTATCTGGCAACGGATTCCGGTCTCGGCGGCAGATATGTCGCGCTCAAGGGCCTGATCAACACGAACAACACCGCCGCCGTGCGGATCGCGGAGACCGAGAGCCAGGTGCTCACCGCGCTGGAGCATCCGAACATCGTCCGGATCTTCGACGTGGTCGAGCACCACGACCTCCGCTACATCGTCATGGAGTTCGTCGACGGTCTTTCCCTGCGGGAGATCAAGAACCGCGGCCGGGCGGGGCTGGATTCCAGCGAAGGACGGCTGCTGGTCGAGCACGTCGTGGCCTACGGGCGCGAAATCCTGACAGCGCTCGATTACCTGCACGGTGAAGGTCTGCTGTACTGCGACATGAAGCCGGACAACGTGATCCACGGCGAGAAGCGGATCAAGGTCATCGATTTCGGGGCCATCCGCAAGATCTCCGACGACGAGAGCCCGGCCGTCGTGACCGAGCACTACCAGGTGTCGGTGAAGGAACGGGCGAGACACGGGCTCACCGTCCGGTCCGACATCCACACCGTCGGCATGACGTTGCGGGAACTCTTCCAGGCCAGCGACGGCTGGTCGGTCACCCCCGACGCGCGCGGCGTCCGGTTCGGCATCGAATCCTTCGTCCGTGTCCTCGACCGCGCGACCGCCCCGTTCGAGCGGCGGTTCGCGACCGCGCACGAGATGCTCGTCCAGCTCGACGGCGTGCTCGCCGAAATCCTTTCCTTGCGGGACAGGCAATCCCGGCCCGCCGGGTCGACGCTGTTCACCGAGGGGGCGGTCCTCCTCGACGCGGGACTTGGCCAGGCGCCACCGTTGGAGCACTGGACGCGGGGGACACCCGTTTCGCTCGGCGAACGACCGACGGCCGCGGAGATCGCCGTCGGCCTGCCGCTGCCGAAGGAAGATCCGGACGACCCGCAGGTGACCTTCCTGCGGACTGTTCGCGCCCCCGACGCGGCGCGGCTGCTGAAGAAACTCGAAAAGGTCCCGAGTTCGGTCGAAGTCGAGTTCCGCCGCTGCCGGGCGCGGCTGGAACTCGGGGCGACCGTGGAAGGCGCCTTGGCGGTGGCCGAGGCCGAACGGCTGCTCGGTGACCGCGCCGCCCATGACTGGCGCGTGGCGTGGCACCGGGCCCTGCTGGCCCTCGGCTCCGGCGATTTCGCCGCGGCCAAGGAGAAATTCGACGCCGTGTACCGCGACATCCCCGGTGAGGAGCCGCCGAAACTCGCGCTCGGTCTCTGCGAGGAGCACCTCAACGGCGTGGCCGCCGCGGAGCGGTACTACGACGCCTTGTGGGCGCGGGACCGGAACCAGGTCAGCGCGGCGTTCGGGCTCGCCCGGGTCCGGCTGCTGCGGGGAAACCGCGCCGCCGCGGTCGAAATCCTCGACCAGGTCCCGGAATTCTCCCGCTACGACGAGGCGGCGCGGATCGCCGGGGTGCGGGTGCTGTCCGCGCCGATGCCCGGGACCGGGGATCTCCCGGTGTCGGCGGAACTCGACGAGGCGGTGGTCCGGCTCTCCGCCCTGGACCTCGACGGCGACGCGGCCGACCGGCTGGTGACGGCCGTGCGCGAGACCGGGCTGGCCGGGGTGCTCATCGGACAGGACGGGATCACCGACGGCGCGATCCTGCGGGCGGACGAGACGGGCGCGCGCACGGTGCTGGACCGGTCGTACCGGCGGCTCGCCCACCACGCGCCCACGCCCGAACTGCACGACGTGCTGATCGATCTCGCCAATGCGGTGAGACCGGTGACCCTGGTGTGAAAGGGGACGAACGATGAGCGGGGAGCCGAGTCTGGGGCTCGAAGTGCACCAGAACAAGTTCCTGGCCGAGGGGGACCGGGCGATGACCGCGATCGTCCGGGTCGCCTCCCGCGGTGGCGAAACGACCGTCGCCAGGACCGCCGCCGAGGTACTGATGATCGACTGCTCCAGCTCGATGCGCTTCCCCAGCACCAAGATCGGCGAGGCACGGCGTGCCGCCACGGCCGCCATCGACGTCTTTCCCGACGGCGTGCGCTTCGCCGTCATCCAAGGTACCGACCGCGCGAAGCTGATCTACCCGGCCGAGGACGGTCTGGTGACCGCTTCGGATCGGACCCGGGCGGAGGCGCGTGCCGCGGTCGAGCGTCTCGCGGCGGTCGGCGGCACCGCCATGGGCGCCTGGCTGGCGAAGGCCCGTGACCTCTTCGCCGACGAGCCCGACGCCGTCCGCCACGCCATCCTTCTCACCGACGGCCGCAACGACTCGCAGACCAGGGCCGATCTGATGAGCGTGCTGAACAGCTGCGAGGGCCGGTTCGTCTGCGACGCCAGGGGAATCGGCGACGGCTGGGAGCCGGCGGAGCTCATCCAGATCGCCAGGGTGCTGCGCGGGAACGTCGACTCCGTCGTCGAGGACGACGGACTCGCCGAGGATTTCCGGAACCTCGTCGAGAGCGCGATGACCAAGGTGCTGCCCGAGGTCCGGCTGCGCATCGGCACCATGCCGTTCAGCAGGCTGCGGTCGGTCAAGCAGGTGTTCCCGGACGAGTACGACCTCACCGACCGGTGCCAGGAGGTCGCCGTCCGCGAGGTGGAACTCTCACTCGGTTCGTTCGCCGGTGACGAGACACGGGACTACCAGGTGATCCTCGATCTCGATCCGGATCTCGAACCCAGCCACGGACAGGACAGGCAGCTGGCGTGGACGGAACTCGTGCCCGTGCCGGGAGCCACGGTCGAGGAGGACGCGCTGCCCATCGCGGGCCAGTGGACCCACGACCCGGTCCCGCCGACGCTGATTCACCCGATGATTTCGAAGTACGCCGCCCAGGCCGATCTCGGCGAGGCGTTGACCGCGGGCGGCGACGCCTACGCGGCCGGTGACCAGACCGCGGCCGAACGGCATTGGGGCCGGGCGGCCACCTTGGCCGCCGCCGCGGGCGACGAAGACACTCTCGGCCGTCTCGCGGGGGTCGTGGAGATCATCGACGCGAAGAAAGGCGTCGTACGCTTACGCGCCGACGCGACGCGAAGCCACGCTCTGCACGTCGTTATCCCTTCAAGGGTTTCCGAAATCGCTTCCGAGCAGGAAGATCGGCCGATGCCCGAGTCCCGGACCGAGGCGCCGCCGGTCGCCTGCGCCGACTGCCCCGCATTGTCTCCCGCCGGGGCGAACTTCTGCGTCGGCTGTGGCAGACGGTTCGACGAGGTGGTTTCGTGACGGCGACCCGGGTGCGGCTGGTGCGGCTCCGCGCCGGTCTGCTGGCGTTGACCCTCGTCGTCCTGGTGGTGTCGCTGTGGGCTTTCCACAGCGTCCAGAACGCCGCCGAGACGGTCCGTGACCGGACCTCGCAAGCGGTTCTCGAGGTGACCGCCGCGCGGGCGGCGCTGGTGGCCGCCGACGCCGCCGCGGTCGCCAGTTTCGCCTCGGGCGAGGCAAGGCTCGCCGGACCCGGTCAGGAGTATTCGAACCAGCTGGCGCTGGCGAGCCAGAGCCTCGCGCGCGTCGCGGAGTTCAACCAGGCGGGCGAACCCGGCGGCAACGGACTGCAGGTGGTGGAGAGCCAGGTGGCGGCCTATTCGGGTTCCATCGGCCAGGCCGACGTGCATTTCCGCCAGCTGGACGCGGCGGTGCTCGGTGCGGCCGACCTGTGGCATGCCTCGCGGCTGCTGCACGCCCCCGGCGGTGTCCTCGACGAGCTGGAATTGTTGCAGCACAAGCAACGTGAGGCATTGGACGGGCAACTGTCGTCGACCGGCGTCAGCCTCGCGATGCTCCCGCTGTGGCTCCTTCCGATACTGGCTCTGCTGGGGCTGCTGGTGTTCACCCAGCTGTACCTGAAGAAGCGGTTCCGCCGGGTGGCGAACGTGCCGTTGCTCGCGGCGACCCTGCTGATCGCCGCGATCGGGGTGGCGCTGGTGTTCACCGTGGTCAGCCGCGACCGGCTGGACTCGGTCGGAAAGCGGCTCGACGCGGTCGCCGAGGCGCGGGACACGCAGATCCAGGCGGCCGACGACGCGGGCCAGCGACGGCTCGCCGACCTGCTGAGCGAGTACTGCGACAGGGAGCAGGGATGCGGTGTGACCGCCGACGAATTCCGGGCGAAGGCACAGCAGGCGACGACGGTGGCGACGGACAACACGCGGGTGGCCACCGCGGGCGCGAAGGCGGTGGCGGCCGACGCTTCGGGGGCGGCCGAATCCGGCGGGCGGGAGTACCTGATCCCGGCGGGCACCCTGCTCGCGGGCGGACTGGTCCTGCTCGGGTTGCACGGCCGGATCGACGAATACCGGTACCGCCCGTGAAACGGTTACTGGCCTTGGTGATGGCGCTGTCGTTGATCGCGGGCGGCTGCTCCGCGTCGGCCGACAGCGGCACCGTCGTCGTGCTCGGGCCGTGGACCGGCCCCGAGGCGGACGCGTTCGGACAGGTGCTGGTCGCCTTCACGGCGGACACCGGGATCAAGCACGTCTATCAGGGCACCCGCGCGGCCGACCAGGTGCTCGCCGCCGACGTGCAGCGCGGTACGCCGCCGGACGTCGCGGTACTGTCCAGCGCCGGGGTTCTGGCGAAATACCAGAAGACAGGCGATTTGCTGCCTCTGGACGAGGATCTCTCCGCGAGAATGGAAGGCGCGTTCAGTCCGCAGTGGGTCAGCCTGCAGAAGATCGGCACCGAGAAGCTGTACGCGGTCGCGGTGAAGGCCGAGCTCAAGAGCGCGATCTGGTACAACCCGGCCCGGTTGAGCGGAATCCGCCCGACGACGTTCGACGGTCTCCGCACGTTCTCCGCGGGGCTCACGGCCGCGGGTGGCACGCCGTGGTGTGTCGGGATGGGGGCCCCGCCCACGTCGGGCTGGCCGGGAACCGACTGGATCGAGGACATCCTTCTGCACTCGGCGGGACCCGAGAAGTACCGGCAATGGGCGTCTGGCGCGCTGCCGTGGAGGTCGCCGGAGGTCAAGCAGGCGTGGGTCGACTGGGGTTCCCTGGCCGAGCCCGCCGCGATCCGCGGCGGCGACGCGGCCGCCCTGCTGACCGATTTCGGCGACGCGGGCAAGCCGATGTTCACCGATCCGCCGGGCTGCGTGCTCGAACATCAGGCGTCGTTCATCATGAGCCGCTACCAGGCCGTGAAACGCGCCGATGGGACTTCTCCCCAGCCCGGCGCCGACTTCGACTTCCTGCCCTTCCCCGGACGCGAGGTCTCCGAGGTCGCCGCCGACCTCGCCGGCCTGTTCCAGGACAACCCGCGGGCGCGGAAACTCATCCAGTTCCTGGCTTCGGAAAAGGCGCAGCGCATCTGGCCGTCGATCCCGAACGCGAGAGCGTTCTCCGCGAACCGGAAACTCGGTCTCGACGTCTACACCGACCAGGTGAGCCGGAAGGTCGCGGACACGCTCACTTCGGCGCCCGCACTGTGTTACGACGCCTCGGACCTGATGCCCGCCACGATGGCGGGCGCCTTCTACCGCGCCGTCCTCGAATATCTCGGTAACCGCGGCCGGCTGGACATCCTGCTGAAACAACTCGATGACGTCCGATCGAGCATCCAGCAGGGCGAATGGCTGAGAATCCAATGTGGACAGTGAAGGAGTAACGGTGAACGACCTGACGCGGTTCCCGCTCGAAGGCGGCGGTTCGGTGGTCGTCGAGATCGACCCCGTCCCGGGCACCTCCCGGGTCTCCCGGCGCGACGACCTGATCGAGGATGCCAAGGGATCGTTCGAAGCGGCACTGGCGAACGTGCGGGAAGCGGCCGCGTCGGCGCTGGCCACGTTCCGGTCGATGACCACGGGACCGGACGAGGTCGAGATCAAGTTCGGGGTGAAACTGACCGCTCAGGCGGGCGCCGTGATCGCGAAGACCGGGCTGGAGGGGAACTTCGAGGTCAAGCTGAAGTGGGTCCGGGAGCCCGACGTGTCGTGAGTGGCGATTCGGGTTTTAAAACCGCAAGGCACAAAACCACCCCAGTAACGAGCACGCTCA
>NZ_JBVIRO010000017.1:90209-126264 GCF_055575975.1 Amycolatopsis sp. NPDC033938 | reverse complement strand
GGGGGGGGGGCCCCCGTGGGTGTGGGGGGGGGGTTGGGTGTTTAGACCCCGAATCGCCACTCACGACCACCTGTACCGAGCACGATCAGGCGCGGGGTCGCCCCAGCCCTCGGATCAGGCGCGGGGTCGCCCCAGCCCCCGGATCAGGCGCGGGGTCGCCCCAGTCCCCGGATCAGCACCATCACCGACTCCCGCACGTCGGCCCGCGTGCGCTTCGGCTGGAACACCTGCCAGTCCAGGGCGACCACCAGCATCGTGCCGAACAACCCGGCCGCCGCCGTCGGGATCTGGACGCCGTCGGGCAGCCGCCCGGCGGCGTCCAGCCGATGCAGTTGTTCGCGCACGATCGAGATGATCTCCTCGCGCAGCAACGTGAGCGTTTCGTGCCACGTGCCGGGCGTGCGCCACATCTCGCTCACCAGGATCTGGGAGAAACCGGGGTATTCGGCGATGAACTCCAGCGCACCGTCAACTTGCGAGGAGATCACGTCCATCGGGTCGCCGTCGCCGGTGGCCGCGCGCAGCCGGTCCGCGAGTACGCCGACGCCGTAGCGCAACAGCGCGTCGACGAGACCGTCCTTGCTGCCGAAGTTGTAGTAGACGGTGCCCTTGGCGACCTTCGCCTCGGCCGCGATGTCGTCCACCGTCAGCCCGACGAGGCCGCGGCTGGCCGACAGCCGCAGCGTCGCCTCGAACAACTTCTGCTTCGTCGCCTCACCCCGGGTGGTCACAACGCCAGCTCGGGTTTCAGTGCCGAAACCGTCCACGTACGGCGTTTCCGCGCGGCCAGCGTCGAAACCAGGATCGCGCCGACGAGGTAGGCCAGCAGGACCCCGATGTCACCGAGGATCTTCATCGACGCGCCGCTGTAGAGCAGGTGCCGGAACCCGTCGATCGCGTACCCCATCGGCAGGACGATGTGCAGCGGGTACAGCGCGTCCGGGATGGTCTGCCACGGGAACGTGCCGCCCGCGCTGACCAGCTGCAGCACCAGCAGCACCAGGCCGAGGAACTTCCCGACGGCGCCGAAGAAGGCGTTGAGCGCGTGCACCACGGCGGTGAAGGTGAGCGACACCAGTACGGCGAACCCGATCGCGCCGAGCGGATGCGCGACCTTGATGCCGACCAGCCAGGTCACCGCGCCGAACAGCACGATCACCTGCGCGATCCCCAGCAGGGCGGAGGGGAGCCAGCCGCCGAGCGCGACCTTGAACGGTGACGCGCCGGCGGTCAGCGCGCGGGTCGAGAGCGGACGCAGCAACAGGAACAGCACGAACGCGCCGATCCAGGTCGCCAGCGAGATGAAGAACGGGGCGAGTCCCGCGCCGTAGGTCCCCGCCGAGGCGACGCCGGAAGAGTGGACCGCGACCGGGTCGGCGATGGTGTTGGCGGTGGCCGCACGGGTGGGGTCGTCGGGGTTCGGGATCTGTTTGAGCCCGGCGGCGAGCCCGTCGCGGAGCTGCACCGCGCCGTCGGCGAGCTGGTTCGTGCCGGTGACCGCGGACTTCTCGCCGTCGTTCAGCTTCGCCGCGCCGTCACGGAGCTGGTTCGCCCCGTCGGAGGCCTGCGCGATCCCGCTGGTGAGCTGCGGCGTCGCCGAGGCCAGCTGATGCGCGCCGTCGGAGACCTGCCGCGCGCCGGACGCGAGCTGGGTGAGCTGGCTGTTGGCGCCCTGGATCTTCGTGTTCGCCTGGTCCACCGGCGAACGGAGCGTGTCGAGGCGGCTCAGGATCTCCTGCACCTGGGTCTCCGGGAGACCGGCGTTCCGCAGATCCTGCGCGAGCTGGGTGCGGTAGCCGTCGAGCTTCGCCTGGATGTCCCCGGACGCCGTCGCCGCGAGCGAGGCGGCGTCGGCGACCTTCTGGTTCCCGTCGGCGACCTTGCCGGCGCCGTCGGCGAGCTTCTGCGTCTGGGCGGGCAGCTGGGCCGTGCCCGATTTCAGGGTGCCGAGCCCGGTCGCCAGCTGGGAGCTGCCGGAGGCGAGCTGGGACGCGCCGTCGGCGAGCTGCTGCTGTCCGGATTTGAGCTTGCCCGCGCCGTCGGCGAGCTGTGAAGCCCCCGTCGAGGCCTCCTGGATCTTGCCGTAGATCGTGGAGAAGCCGACCAGGAACTTGTCCGCCGCCTCGCTGCCGACCTTTTCCGCGATCGTCTTGCGGACCTGTTCGGCCACCTGTTTCGCGATGGTGCCGGACAGATAGTTGTTGGCGTCGTTGGTCGTCAGCGTGATCGTGGCCTGCTGCGGCTGGAAGTTGCCGGAGGACAGCAACGCCGTGGAGAAGTCACGCGGGATGCCGATGGCGAACGAGTAGGTGTCGTCACGGACCCCCTTGGCGGCCTCCTCGGGGGAGACCTCGTGCCACTGGAAGGTGCCGGACTTGACCAGCTCGTCGGTCACTTCACGGCCGACGTTGCGCTCCGCCCCGGCCGAGTCCTTCGCACCGGTGTCCGAGGTGAAGACGGCCGCCGGGAGCTTGTCCAGCCGTGAGTACGGGTCGAAGTTCGCGTAGAGGTAGAAGGACGCGTACAGCAGCGGTACCAGAACGAGCGCGACCATGGCGAGCTTCGGCAGGGTGCCGCTGCTCAGCCGGCGCAGCTCGTTTCCTGCGATCCGGACGGGGTTCATTCCTGGTCTCCTGAGGTCTTTTCGATGTCGTCCGGCACGGTCTCTTCCAGCGTGGTCTCCGCCGGTACCTCGGCGGGCGCGCAGCGCACGGGGGCGGGCTGGTCGAGGCCGCCGAGGAGCGCGGGCTTCTCCGGCAGGGCGGAAACGGGGGTCGTCGCGGTCAGCACGATGACGGCGAGGCCGCGTTCGGCGTGCTCACGGGCGATCCTCGTCCAGCCGTCGACGTCGCTGGTGTGCCTGTCGGGGGTGTCGAGCACGAGTACGCCGACACCCTTGCGGCTCGCGGCGAGCGCGGTGAGCAGCCGGGTGCGCGTCACCGCTTCGATGTTCTCGAAGCGGGTGGTGGCGAACGCGGCGGCGTCGTGTTCGGCCAGCCAGCTCGCGGCGGCCGCCTTGCTCGCCGGGCGTTTCGCCAGTTCGAGTTCCTCGCCGACGACTGCCTGCAGCGTGAGCGCGCCGTCCGGGTCGCTCACGCCAGGGGCGTCGACGACCGCGACGACCTGCCGCGGATCACCGCCTTCGACGGTCACGGTCCCGGTCGCGGGCTTCAGCCGCCCGGCCAGCGCCAGCCCGAAGGCCGTGACGCCGACGCCGGGCTCGCCGTGCACGATCGCCAGCTCACCACCCGAGACGGTGAGCGAGGTGGGCGACAGCAACGTGCCGTGGGGTCCGGTGACGGACACCCTGTCGGCTTGAACCCGCACGAAGAACTCCCAGGTCGATGACTCGTGAAACTTTAAACTGACTGGTCAGTTCAAAAGTTAGCCTTGACCTGGGAGGTGAGCAACCGCGCGGGGCCCATGTCACACCCAAGAGTGACGAAACCGCCGTAAACCGGACGGATCAGTGCCACTTTTCGGCTAGCGCAGGGCCGAAGCCGGATGGACCTCCCAGGACGTCCACAGTGGACGATAACCCTGCCGGTGCCAGAACACCGAGGAGAGCGGGTTGGTCGGGTTGTAGTAGAGGTAGGTGCCCTCCGCGCCGTCGGCGTCGAACTCCTCGTGCACCACGGACATCAGGATCCGCCCCAGGCCGCTCCCGCGCAGGCCGGGCACGGTGACGACGTTGTTGACGTAGCCCCAGCGGCCGTGGGGGAGCAGTTCGGCCTCGGCGGACCCCGGCGTCGACGCGATCCAGGCGGCGTGCGCGAACGCGGCGATCTCCCCGTCCCGTTCCACGAGCCACAGCAGCGGGGAATCCTTGTCGAGGGCGCGTTCCAGCGCCGGGGCGAGCAGCTGGGCGGCGTTCGCGCGACGGCGGGTGGCGACCTGGCCGATGTAGTCGTGCGTCGAAACGGCCATCGCGAGCACGTCCTCGAAGTCGTCCGGCCGCGCCCGGCGGACGGCCACCCGCTGATCGGGCACGTCGTCGCGGTGGCGGCCGGTGCGGACGGCGAGCGCGGACATCGGCACCAGCCCGTGGTCGAGGAAGGCGCGGATCGCCTCGGCGTCCCGGCTCGGCCAATTGACCACACAGGACGAATCCTCACCGGGCGATTCGGCGTCCATCCACGTCCGCCACGCGCGCAGCAGCGCGTCCATCCCCTCGGTGCCGGTGCTCCCGATGAACGGGAACAGCTGGCGCACGTCGGCGGCGGACCAGAGCAGCGGGACGTCGTCCGGACCGTGCAGCTGGCGCTGCACCACGCCGGTGACCTGAACCCCGGAAGCCGTGGCGGCGTCCACCCGCTCGCCGGCGACCGGCGGCGGCGCGGCCTCGGGCAGCAGCCGATCGATCGTCGCGAACCGCGTCCGGTGCGCGTCGAACAACGTCTTTTCGATTTCCATCCCGTCCCCAGGGGTCGACAGCGCCGATCACCGCTACCGCAGGGCGGCGGCCGGGCTCACCGCCCACGTCGTCCATAGTGGACGATAACCCTGCCGGTGCCAGAACACCGGGGACAGCGGATTGGCCGGATTGTACGAGACGAACGTACCGCGCAGCGACGGCGAGAAGAGTTCGTCGTGCGCGACGGCGGTCAGCGCGCGCCCGATCCCGCGTCCCCGCGCGGCCGCGGTCACCGCGAGCGTGCCGACGTAACCCCATTCGCCGGGTCGCAGCCGTCCCGCGAGCGCGTCACCGGGGGCGGGCGAGCGCTTTCCGCCGGTGACCATCCCCATCGTGACCCCGTCTTCTTCGGCGATCCAGACGCGGCCGCCGAACTGCAGCCCGCGCCGGACCTCTTCGGCGAGCAGGGCCTTGGCGCCGGGCCGGACCACGGCGTGGCCGACGAGCGAGGTGTAGCGGAGTTCCTCGAACCGGAGCTCGACGATCTCTTCCAGATCGCCGCCGGAGGATTCCCGGACGGTCACCCCCGGCACGGTGTGGCCGTCGCCGGGGGCCGGGGCGCGGACGGCCAGCGCCAGCTGCGGAGCGAGCCCGTGGTCGAGCAGGGCGCGCGCCACCACGACGTCACGGCTGGGCCAGGTGACCGAGCACGACGAGTCGGATTCGGCGGGGGCGAGCGAGATCCGGTCCCGCCACGCCG
The DNA here is from genome assembly GCF_055575975.1 of Amycolatopsis sp. NPDC033938. Taxonomy (NCBI): domain Bacteria; kingdom Bacillati; phylum Actinomycetota; class Actinomycetes; order Pseudonocardiales; family Pseudonocardiaceae; genus Amycolatopsis; species Amycolatopsis sp. NPDC033938. The sequence goes on along the minus strand of NZ_JBVIRO010000017.1, from coordinate 121,150 downwards.
ACAGCAGCGCGTCTATCCCCGCGTGGGCGTCGCGGGGGAGGACGGCGGAGAGGATCTGCAGATGTGCCGGGCCCCAGAGCCGTTGCCACGAACCCGACGGGAACCGCACGTGCGCGATCGTCCCGGCCGCGCCGCCCGCTTCGACGGGTTCGCCGGGCGGGAGCGGCGGCGGTGGCGGGAGCAGCGGGTCGAGCGCGGCGAACCGCGACGGCCACGGATCGCCCGGCGAGGTCATCCCCGCTGGGTGCAGAAGATCGCTGTACCGGGGAAGAGCTTGCCGCGCAACGGGCTCCACTGTCCCCAGGTGCGGGAGTGGCCCTCCGGCCAGGCGGGCTCGATGAGGTCCGTGAGCGCGAAACCCGAGTCGGAGAGCGCGCGGACGTAGTCGCCGAGAGTGCGGTGGTACTCGACGTAGGTCGCGACACCTTCGTCGTCGACCTCGACGTACGGGGTGCGGTCGAAATACGGCTGGGTGACGGTGAGGCCCAGCGGTCCGGGATCGTCGGGGAAGATCCACCGCATCGGATGGGTCACCGAGAACACCCAGCGGGCACCCGGCCGGAGTACCCGGCGCACTTCGGCGAACACGACGTCCACCGACGCCACGAACGGGATCGCGCCGAAGGCCGAGCAAGCCGCGTCGAAACTCGCGTCGGCGAAGGGGAGCGCCTCCGCCGTCGCCTGCACGAGAGGGACGGCGGGGCCGGTCCGTTCGTTGCCCTCCCGCGCGTGCCGGAGCATTCCGGCGGAAAGATCGGTCGCCACCGCTTCGGCCCCTCGCGCGGCGAGCCAGCGCGAACAGGCCGCCTGCCCGCAGCCGACCTCCAGGATCCGCTTGCCGCCGACTTCACCCAGAAGTGCGACGTCGGCTTCGCGGACGCCCTCCGGGCACCAGACGAAGTCCGCGTCGCCGAGGAAGCCGCCGTGGGTCGCTTGGTAGTCGTCGGCGTCGGCGTCCCACCAGGCCAGGTTCGCGGCCGTCGCCTCCGGCGCGGAGACCGCCCGGTAGGCGACCCCGGCGGTGCCGAGCCGTTCCTCGGCCTGCGCGTGCCGTTCGGCCGCCGATTCCTGCTCGGTGGCGGACTGCTGACTCAAACCGATATCCTTTCCCCAGGTCAGGGCTTCGCGGCCCAGATCGTCCGCCCGCTGTGATCGCGGGTGTGACCCTGATTGTGCCGTGTACAGGGGGCCGCGTAGGATATCTGTTAGCGCAGTGGGTTCGCGCTACTCTTTCCCCCGGTTCGCTCAGCGTCCGGGTCAGGGGGTCGCGTACCGGATGCGGTGATGCTCGCGGTCGTTCCCTGTGGACGTTTGCTTATGCGGTCGCCTCATGTCGGATGAGCCCATGGTGCCCTAACTGCAAACCCACTACTTCCCATCCACCGGAGCAACCCGCCTAATGACGACCGACACCGCCACCGCCCCGACCGCCCCCGCCGGGCCCCAGCAAGTCGCTATCAACGACATCGGGTCGGAGGAAGACTTCCTCGCAGCGATCGACAAGACGATCAAGTACTTCAACGATGGCGACATCGTTGAAGGCACCATCGTCAAGGTCGACCGCGACGAGGTCCTGCTCGACATCGGCTACAAGACCGAGGGTGTCATCCCCTCGCGCGAGCTCTCCATCAAGCACGATGTCGACCCGGCTGAGGTTGTCACCGTCGGCGATGAGGTCGAAGCCCTCGTTCTCCAGAAGGAGGACAAGGAAGGCCGTCTGATCCTGTCCAAGAAGCGCGCGCAGTACGAGCGCGCCTGGGGCACGATCGAGGAGCTCAAGGAGAAGGACGAGCCCGTCAAGGGCACCGTCATCGAGGTCGTCAAGGGCGGCCTCATCCTGGACATCGGCCTGCGCGGCTTCCTGCCGGCGTCGCTGGTCGAGATGCGCCGCGTCCGCGACCTGCAGCCGTACGTCGGCCGCGAGCTCGAGGCGAAGATCATCGAGCTGGACAAGAACCGCAACAACGTGGTCCTGTCCCGCCGTGCCTACCTGGAGCAGACCCAGTCCGAGGTGCGCAGCGAGTTCCTCAACGCGCTCGCCAAGGGCCAGGTCCGCAAGGGTGTCGTGTCGTCCATCGTCAACTTCGGTGCCTTCGTGGACCTGGGTGGCGTCGACGGCCTGGTGCACGTCTCCGAGCTGTCCTGGAAGCACATCGACCACCCGTCCGAGGTCGTCGAGGTCGGCCAGGAGGTCACGGTCGAGGTTCTGGACGTCGACATGGACCGCGAGCGCGTCTCGCTGTCGCTGAAGGCGACCCAGGAAGACCCGTGGCGTCAGTTCGCCCGCACCCACGCGATCGGCCAGATCGTGCCGGGCAAGGTCACCAAGCTCGTTCCGTTCGGTGCGTTCGTGCGCGTCGAAGAGGGCATCGAGGGCCTGGTGCACATCTCCGAGCTGGCCGAGCGCCACGTGGAGATCCCGGAGCAGGTCGTCCAGGTCAACGGCGACGTGATGGTCAAGGTCATCGACATCGACCTCGAGCGTCGTCGCATCTCGCTGTCGCTGAAGCAGGCGAACGAGGGCGTCACGCCGGAGACCGAGTTCGACCCCACTCAGTACGGTATGGCCGCCGAGTACGACGCCGAGGGCAACTACATCTACCCCGAAGGCTTCGACCCGGACACCCAGGAGTGGCAGGAAGGCTTCGACAAGCAGCGTGAGGAGTGGGAGCGTCAGTACGCCGAGGCTCACACCCGCTACGAGGCTCACATGAAGCAGGTCCAGAAGGCTGCCGAGGCCGACGCCGAGGCCGCCGCGGACGCCGCGACCGGTGTCACCTCCTCGAGCGACTCGGGCGAGCAGAGCTACACCTCCGCTCCGGCCGAGGCCAAGAGCGGTGGCACGCTCGCCAGCGACGAGCAGCTCGCGGCCCTCCGCGAGAAGCTGTCGGGCGGCGCGTGATCCAAGCGCTCAGCCATTAGCTGACAGACAGCGGCCCCGGTCCACCACGGACCGGGGCCGCTGTCTTTGTCCCCGCGTTCAGAGGACTAACGCGGGGGCCAGGTTGGTCGTGAGTGGCGATTCGGGTTCTGGCCAAGGGTGTTTTAGGTACCTACGGCGGGTGGGGTCCGGTGACGGCCGGGCCGTGAAGGACTCCTTGAGGGACCCAGAGTCCCTCAAGGAGTCCTTCACCCGTCGCGGACGACCATCACGAGCCTCAGCAGCACCACCAGTCACACCGGCTGCGCGTGAAGGACCCCTTCCCTCGGCTCAGCCGAGGAAACTCGACCTTCACACCTTCCCCAGTACATGATGGCCCCCTTCCCTGCGCCTACAGCAAGGAAGGGGGCCATCACGTACCTCACGCCAGCAAAGTCCGCAGGACACGGGTAGGTACTTAAGAGAGGGTTTGTTCTAACCCGAATCGCCACTCACGACCCAAACGCGGTTCGGCGGGCGGGGAAAGGGGCGTCAGGAAGTGGCGGTCCGGACGGACGGAACCCAGACGTGTTCGAGCGCCGCGGCGCGAGCCTTGCGGCGGAGTCCGGCGAAGCTGTGCTTGGCCGGGACCAGGAGCGCGCTCAGCCAGGTGCGCCGATATTCGGCGAGGGCCTCGGCCACGGGACGATGGAGGACACAGTGCACGAGCCCCGGCGAACCCAGCCGGTGCCTTCCGATGTGCTTACCGTCTGCCATCTTTCCTCCGTGTGGGCTACCTTCGCCGCGCACGGTACGCAATCAAGCTCCCGAAGCCGCGTAACCGACCGGCGTGTCACCCATAAAGGTTGAGTCACGCGTCACGATGATCTTGCCTTTTGTCTCTGTCTGTGCCGGACGCACCCATGGCGTCACCCTGCGCGGTCGGCCGGAGCGGCCCACTAGGCTGATCGTCATGCTGCGTGTGGGCCTGACCGGCGGGATCGGCGCCGGAAAATCGACGGTGGCGAACCGGCTTTCCGAGCACGGCGCCGTCCTCATCGACTCCGACAAGATCGCCAGGGAGGTCGTAGAGCCGGGAACGCCGGGTCTCGCCGAACTCGTCGAGGCGTTCGGGGAGGACATCCTCACGGCCGACGGCGCGCTCGATCGTGCCGCGCTCGCCGCCAAGGCCTTCGCCGACGAGGAGTCCCGCAAGCGGCTGAACTCCATCGTCCACCCGAAGGTCGGCGCCAGGACGGCCGAGCTGATGGCGGAGGCGGCGCCGGACGCGATCATCGTCCACGACATCCCGCTGCTGGTCGAGGGTGGGCTCGCGCCGATGTACCACCTCGTCGTCATGGTCGACGCGCCGGAAGAAGTCCGCCTCCGCCGTCTGGTCGAGACGCGGGGGATGCCCGAGACCGACGCGCGCGCCAGGATCAAGGCGCAGGCGACCACCGATCAGCGCCGGGCCGTCGCCGACGTCTGGCTCGACAACAGCGGAGCGCCCGACATCGTGCTCGCCGACGTCGACGCGCTGTGGGCGGACAGGCTGACGCCGTTCGAGGCGAACGTGCGGCTCCGCAAACCGCGAGCGCCGATGTCCCCGAAGATCGCGCCGTACGACGAGACGTGGCCCGCGCAGGCCGAGCGGGCGCTCGCGCGGATCCGGGTGGTGGCCGGGGAGAACGCCGTCCGGGTCGACCACATCGGCTCGACGTCCGTGCCGGGTTTGCCCGCCAAGGACATCCTCGACCTCCAGTTGACCGTCGCCACCCTGGACAAGGCCGACGCGCTGGCCGACGCTCTTTCCGACGCCGGATTCCCGCGTGCGGAGGGCGAATGGTTCGACGACGCGCACGGTGAGGACGGCACCTGGCCCAAACGGTTCCACTTCGGTGGCGACCCGCGCCGTCCGGTCAACCTCCACGTCCGGTCGCAGGAGACCCCTGCTTGGCGGCTCGCGCTGCTGTTCCCGGAGTGGCTGCGGCGGAACCCGGACGAGCGCGACGCCTACGCCGCGGTCAAGCACGCGATGGCCGCGAAGCACGCCGGTGACGGAAGCTTCGAGCGGTACACCGACGACAAGCAGGACTGGATCGACGGGGCGTTCGTCCGGGCCGCCGCGTGGGCCGAGTCGACGGGCTGGACGCCGTAGGGCTCAGTTCCCCAGGAGTCCCCGTTCGAAGGCGGTCGCGACGGCGGCCGCCCGGTCCTTCACCCCGAGCTTCGCGTAAGCGTGCACGAGGTGCGTTTTCACCGTGGCCTCGCTGATGAACAGCTGTTTCGCGGCCTCCTTGTTGGTCGAACCGCGCGAGATCAGGGTGAGGACCTCGATCTCCCGGCGGCTCAGCGGTTCCGGTGCGGGCGCGCGCATCCTGCCCATGATCAGGTCGGCGACGGCGGGGGAGAGCACGGCCTCCCCGCGCGCCGTCGCGCGCACCGCACGGAAGAGTTCGTCGCGCGGGGCGTCCTTGAGCAGGTAACCGGTCGCGCCCGCCTCGATCGCCGGGGCGACGTCGGAGTCGGTGTCGTAGGTCGTCAGCACGAGGATCCGCGCGGGATTCCGGCGTCTGGCCAGTTCCGCGATCGCGGCCACCCCGCCCGAACCCGGCATCCGCAGGTCCATCAGCACGACGTCGGGACGGAGTTTCTCCGCCAGCGCGACGGCTTCGTCACCGGAGGACGCTTCGCCGAGCACCTCGAATCCCTGATCCGCGGTGAAGATGCCGCGCAGCCCGTCCCGGACGATCGGGTGATCGTCGGTGATCAGCAGGGTGATCGTCATGCACGGGCCTCCAGTGCGATGGCGGGCAGATTGGCCGACACGGCTGTCCCGCCGCCCGGCTCGGATTCGAGATGCAGGGTGCCGGCCAGCCGGGCGACGCGGGCGCGCATCCCGGGGACGCCGAACCCGGCTTCCCGGGAAGAGACGACCAGGCCGGGGTCGAACCCCCGGCCGTCGTCCCGGACGTCGACGGTCACTTGATCGGCCATGTAGGACAACGTCAGCCCGACGATCGTGGCGCCGGCGTGCTTCTCGACGTTGGTCAGCGCCTCCTGCGTGATCCGCAGCAGGGTCGCCTCGATCTCGGGGTGCAGTGCCCGCGCGGTGCCGGTCGTGGTGAACCGGACCTCGACGCCGGTCCGCTCACCCCAGAGCCGCGAGACCTCGTCGAGCGCGTCCGGCAGGGTCGCGCCGGCGAGGGGTTGCGGGCCGAGCGCGCGCACCGACCGCCGCGCGGCGGTCAGGTTTTCGCGCGCCAGTGCCATCGCGGTGTCGACGTGCCGTTGCCACTCGGCGGGATCGCTCTTCGCCTCCGCGGCGGCTTCGAGCTGGGTGATGATCCCGGTGAAGCCCTGGGCGAGCGTGTCGTGGATCTCCTGGCTCAGCCGCTGACGCTCGTCGAGGACGCCCGCTTCCCGTGCCTGTCCCAGCAGTTGCCGTTGCAGCCCCGCGTTCTCCTCCTGCGCGGCGGCGAGTTCGTCGAGCATGCGCTTGCGTTCGGCGTGCTGACGCGCCATCGCCGCCGAGACGAGCCCGCCGCCCCCGACGGCGGCCGTCTGCACCAGCGTGACCACGGTCCACAGCGCGGGCTGGTCGGCGAACGCCTGTAGCGGCCCGCCGTTGGGCATCGTGTTGATCAGCGCGGAAACCACGAAGACCCCGGCCAGCGCCAGCGGGGCGGGCCGCAGCCGCATGGCGTCGAAGAATCCGGCGATCATGAAGATGAGGAAGATCGCGTCGCGTCCTTCGAGCACCGCGGCGATCGCCACGAGGCCGGTGAACGACACGGTGACGACCACCGGGTTTCCGGCCCATTTGGCCGGGACCAGGGTGAAGGAGACCAAGAGCCAGCCCGCGGCGATCCCCGCCAGCCCCATCGTGACGGCGCGGTCGTGGTCGGAGACCAGCAGGCTCAGCGCCGTGCTCAGCGTCAGCAGCGCGTACGGCAGGAACCGCTCGATCCGGCCACCCCACGGCCGCCACAGCGACTCCTCGTCGCCAGGGGACGGCCACAACGAGTCCTGCCACCGGATCCAGCTGGTCATACCCGGAATTCTCGCAGTCCGGGCCAGGCGGACGCCCAGGATTCGGTGTGGCCGGTGACCAGCCAGATCGGCATCCCGCGGCTCACGTTGCGGACACCGAGCGCGTTGTCGACGCGGGAAACGATCCTGGCGTCGGTGAACGAACGCCGCAACCGCGTCGGATCGGGCCCGACGAACAGCACGGTGTCCGCGGTCTCGGGCGGGTGGCCGAAGTACCAGAAACCCCGGCTGGGGCTGTACGCGGCGGGCAGTCCGTAGTCGGCGCCGTACCGGTCCAACGCTCCGGCCTGCCAGTACCCGGCCGTGACGAGTGTGGTGCGCGCTCGCTGCTCCGGAGGGAGCCGGTGGTAGGCGTCCGCGACCGAACGGGCGAGGTCCGGCCAGCCGACCTCTTCCAGCGCGTACGCCGGACGTGGTACGTCGCGGCCTTCGGCGAGCCAGTGCACAGGCCAGACCGGCAGCGCGTACGGCAGGGTGTACAGCGCGGAGAGCAGGAATACCGGCCAGGTGGGGATCCAGCGGAACCACAGTGACGGTTTCAGCTGTCCGAAGTGGACGGCGGCGCCCGCCCACAGGACGCTGAACATGCCAGCCGCGTAGTAGTAGCGGCCGTTGGACAGGATGAACAACGCGATCACCCCGACGGTGGTCCAGCCGAGGAACCGGAATTCGCGCATTCTCGACGAGAACAGCAGGACCCAAAGTCCATAAAGGACGCCCACGACGCCGATGCCGAGCCCGGCCCCGGTCAGCAGCGCGGGCAGGAACCCGGCACGCCCGCTCCAGCCGCCGGTGGTCTCGTGTGCGATGACGTCGCCCATCTCCAGTTGCGGCCAGCCGTTCGCGGCCTGCCACCACAGGGTGGGCACGAGTGACAACGCGGCGATCCCCGCGCCGAACCAGAGTTTGGGCCTGCGCAAGAGATCCCGTGGTTCGAAGACGAGGATCGCGACCCCGGCGGCGACCCAGAACGTCGCGATGAGGAGCTTGACGTTCAGCGCCACCGCGGTGGCGACGCCCAGCCACAGCAACAGATTGTCGTCACGGGTCCGCATCCATCGCACGAGCAGCCACGCGACGAGCGCCCACAACGCCGGGTCGATCGTCGACGTGGCCAGATAGTGCCCGCTCCCGATGAACTGCCCGCAGATCGCGTACGCGGCGGCGGCGCGGGTCTGCGCCCGGCGGTCGCCGCCCATCTCGCGCGCGATGAGGCCGGTGAACACGACACCGGCCGCCGTCGCGAGGACGGCGGGGAGCCTGAACACGAAGAGGTTGCCCGGAGCGAGGGAATCCATCGCCCACGCCAGTACCGGGAGCACCGGCGGCTGGTCCGCGTAACCCCAGGCCAGCCGTTTGCCCGCGGACAGGAAATACAGCTCGTCGCCGAAGTAGCCGTACCGCCACGCCGTCGCCATCAGCGCCGCCGCGGCGGCCGCGGCGAGCAGCGCCACCGGAAGCCGGGCGAACGCCGCGCCGGACGCGGTCGGTGTTTCGGCCGCGCTGGCGGCTTTCATCCATTCCTCGCAGATCCCTCGGGTGCCGGTCCTCTCGCACCTTACGTCCCACCGGCGGGACGCGTCGGTCGTGAGAGGACCGGCGAGGGTCAGAAGCCCCAGTCCGTGAGTTTCGGCCACACCGTGTCCCAGGTTCCGTCGCGGCCGGTGGCCAGCCAGATCTTCATGCCCTGGCTCGTGTTCGGGATCCCCGACCGGTTGTCGAGGGCGCCGACCTCGCGCACTCGCGTGAAGTGCGGCACAAGCACCGACGGATCGTTCCCGACGAACAGGATGTCCCTTGCGGAGTCCGGTGGCCGCGGCAACGTGACGTAGCCGCGATTGGGGCTCGACGGCGACGGCAGCCCCAGCTCCGGTCCATAGTGGTCGATGGCGCTCGCCTGCCAGTACTTCGCCGTGATGATGCCGGTATGGGCGGGGTCGGGAACGGCGCGGTAGGCCTGCGCCACCGACTCCGTGATCTCCCGCCAGCCGATCTCCTCGCTCGCGAAGACCGGCCGGGCCCACTCCGGCGCGGTCGTGATCGACTCGCGCGGCAGGATCGGAAGCGTCATCGGGACCGCGATCACCGCGGCCAGGACGTACACCGGCCAGGTGGTGATCCAGCGCCAGTACTTGGCCGCCTGTCCCGCTTCGACCTCCACGGCCGCGGCGGCGAACAGCGGGGCGAACATCCCGGCCGCGTAGTAGTAACGCCCGTTGGCCAGTACGAACACGGCGAGCACGCCGAGCGCGGTCCAGCCGAGGAACCGGTACGGCCGCAGCCGTCCGGACCGGATCAACCGCCACAGCCCGTAGCAGACGAGGATCACGCCCACCGGGATTCCCGCGCTCATCACCAGCGTCGGGACGAACGAGACCCGCCCGCCCCAGGTGTCCGAGACCTCCTGGGAGATCGCCGCGCCCATGGTCAGCTGCGGCCACCCGTTCGCGGCCTGCCAGACGAGCGTGGGCGCGATCATCGCGGCGGCGATCAGCGCACCGAGCCAGAGCGCCGGGCGGCGGAGGAGGTCGCGGGGCCCGCAGATCACCACGGCGGCCAGCGCGACGACCCAGAACGCCCCGACGAGGAACTTCGTGTTCAGCGCCAGCCCGGTCACCACGCCGCCCCAGAGCAGGAGACTGTCCGCGCGGGTCCGCACCCATCGGGTGAGCAGCCAGATCAGCAGCGTCCACAGGAACGGGTCGATGGTGCTGGTCGCCAGGTAGTGCCCGCCACCGAGCATCTGGACGGACACCGCGAAGGTCGCCGCCGCGATCAGCTGCGCCTTGCGGCCACCGCCCAGTTCCCTGGCGATCAGCGCGGTCAGGACGACACTGGCGACCATCGCCAGCATCGCCGGGATCCGCAGGACGAACGGCGAATCGGCGCCGAACGCGTCCATCAGGCGCGCCAGGAGCGGCAACATCGGCGGCTGGTCGGCATACCCCCAGTCCAGATGCCGGCCGGCCGCCAGGAAGTACAGCTCGTCACCGAAGTAGCCGTAGCGTCCCGCCGTCGCCGCGAGTACCGCCCCCATCGCACCGGCGATCGCCAGCACCGGCGTCCGGGCGAACGGCTCGGGCACCGCTCTTTCCCGTTCGCCATACCGTCCCCGGAGTTCCCCGGCCTCGATGGCCATGGACATCCGCCCCCTCTCGATCGGTTTCGCTCGCGATCGAGAGTCCCGCGCTTCGGCCTCGGTGGGAATCCTTCCGCCGGTCAGGGGCCGCTCAACCGTGAGGATGAGGTGAGGTCAACCGATCGATGGACCCCGGCGCGGTCAGTGCCGTCGCCAGCCCAGTGTGATGTCCTTTGTGGACAGCCAACCGCGCAGGTCGTGGCCGTGCGCGGCCAGCCCGTCCACGGTCGTGTGACTGATGCCGAGTGCGCGTTCGCCGTCGGCCGGGGAGAGCAGCCCGGCGGTGACGGCGGCGAGGAGTTCGTCGGTGTCGATCACCTGGACGGATTTCTTGTCCCTCAGGACGAGGTCGAGGTAGAGGTCGGTGGCGACCCAGACGCCGTCTTCGCGGTGGATGTCGACGACGTCGAGATAGAAATCCTGGTCGCGTTCGTGGCCGGGGTTGAACCAGAAGTCGGTGATCCGCAGCCCGAGTCCGGGCAGCAGCCAGGATTCGAGGTAGTGGAACTGTGTCCGGCCAGGGGTCGGCCGCGCCATGTACAGGCCGAAGGGCTCTTCGCGGTATTCCTCGACTTCTCTTACGACGCCTTTGGGGTCCGTGTTGGTCTTCGAGGCCGGGTCGAAGTACTCGACCTTCGGTGCGTGCAGCGCGGTCATCCGCCCATCTTGGAAGGCCGCGGCGCCCGCGAACACCGCCCAACCGGGTGGACGATCACGGTTTCCCGGTTCTGGCGGAGTAGCGGCGCCGGGCCGGATAAGGTGCGCTGGTTCCGCCATAAGGGTGAGTGGGAGACAACGCATGTTCGGGATCATCAGGCCGTGCCGCCACCGGCTTTCCGACGGTCTGCACGCGGAGTGGATGGCGCATCTCTGCGGTCTTTGCCTGGCCTTGCGCGACGAACACGGACATCTCGCCCGAATGGTGACGAACTACGACGGCTTGATCATCTCCGCGCTCGTCGAGGCCCAGTCGCCGCGAGCGGAGGGACGGCGTGACGCCGGGCCTTGCGCGCTTCGCGCGATGAAGGGGACCTCGGTCGCGCAGGGCGGCGGTGCCCAGCTCGCCGCCGCGGTCTCCCTGGTGCTGGCGTCGGCCAAGATCAGTGACCACGTCGAGGACCGTGACGGCGCCTTCGCACGACGCTCCGTCGCCCTCGCCGCCAGGCGGGTGGCGACGCGCTGGGCGGACCAGGGGAGCCGCACCGGTACGCGGATCGGCTTCGACACCGCTGTCCTGACCGAGGCCGTCGACCGGCAGGGCGAGATCGAACGCGCCGTCCGCCTGGGTGATTCGGCCGTGCTGGCCACCGAACCCGCCGAACTGGCGACGTCGGCGGCGTTCGCGCACACCGCCGTACTGGCGGGCCGCCCGGAGAACGCGGCGCCGCTGGCCGAGGCCGGACGCCTGTTCGGCAGGGCCGCGCATCTGCTCGACGCCGTCGAAGACCTCGCCGAGGACGAAGCCGCCGGCGCGTGGAACCCGCTGACGGCCACCGGGACCGGCCTCGCCGAGGCGCGGCGGTTGTGCGACGACGCCGTGCTCGGTGTCGAACTGGCCCTTCGCGAGGTCAAGTTCGCCCAGTCCGAGCTGGTGCACGCCCTGCTGGTGCACGAACTGCGCCAGGCGGTACGGCGCGCCTTCGGCCACGGGCTCGCCGGACACGGTCACGGCCCCCAGCAGCCGCCGCCGGGCTGGATCGGCCCCGGCCCTCGGCCGCAACAGCATCCTCATCAGCCTCATCAGCCCTATCCGCCTCAGCGGCACCCGCAAGGCGGCTACCAGCCGCCGCCTCCGCCGCAGGGCGCGCCCGGTGGCGGAGGCCCGCCCCAGGAACCGCCGAAGAAGAAGGGGAAGCACGGCGGGCCACCCGTCGACGGACAGGGCGGCGGCTGCTGGATACCGAAGTTCCGGGTTCCGCCGCGGTCGCGGAACTTCTTCTTCGGCTGCGCCGTGGCCACGTACATGTGCTGTTCGTGCCAGTTCTGCTGCCGGGACCCGTTCCCCGGTCCGTGGAGCGGGAAGCCGCGTGAAGCCTGCGACTGTGACTGCGATTGCTGCGACTGCTGTTCCTGCTGTGACTGTTCGTGCTGAGCTCGTGAGTGGTGACGACGGTGGGGGCACCTGGCCAGAACCGTCAATACCGGCGCTGACCAGGGCGAGCGGAAACTGTCGGACCCAGCGCTTACTCTGGTCCACGTGGCTTTCGCAACCGAACACCCCGTGCTCGCCCAGTCGGAGTTCCGTCCCGTCACCGAGATCCCCCGGAGCGGCGGCCGGTTCGAAGTGGTCAGCGAGTACAAGCCCGCCGGTGACCAGCCGGCGGCCATCGACGAGCTCGAACGCCGGATCAAAGCGGGCGAAAAGGACGTCGTGCTGCTGGGTGCCACGGGTACCGGCAAGTCGGCGACGACGGCCTGGCTGATCGAGCGCGTCCAGCGCCCGACGCTGGTGATGGCGCCGAACAAGACGCTCGCCGCGCAGCTGGCGAACGAGCTGAGGGAGCTGTTCCCGCACAACGCGGTCGAATACTTCGTCAGTTACTACGACTACTACCAGCCCGAGGCGTACATCGCGCAGACCGACACCTACATCGAGAAGGACTCGTCGATCAACGACGACGTCGAGCGGCTGCGGCACTCCGCGACGATGAACCTGCTGTCGCGGCGTGACGTCATCGTGGTCGCGAGTGTCTCGTGCATCTACGGCCTCGGCACGCCGCAGTCCTACCTCGACCGGTCCTCGAAGCTGAAGGTCGGCGAGCAGCTCGACCGGGACGTCTTCCTCCGCGCCCTGGTGGACGTGCAGTACACCCGCAACGACATCGCCTTCGCGCGCGGCACCTTCCGCGCCCGCGGCGACACGGTCGAGATCATCCCGGCGTACGAGGAGCTGGCGATCCGCGTCGAGTTCTTCGGCGACGAGATCGAGAAGCTGTACTACCTGCACCCGCTCACCGGCGACATCGTGAAAGAGGTCGACGAGGTCCGCATCTTCCCGGCCACGCACTACGTCGCGGGCCCGGAGCGGATGGAGAAGGCCATCCACGGCATCGAGGCCGAGCTGGAGCAGCGGCTGGCCGAGCTGGAGAAGCAGGGCAAACTCCTGGAAGCCCAGCGGCTGCGGATGCGCACCGCGTACGACATCGAGATGATGCGCCAGGTCGGGTTCTGCTCCGGCATCGAGAACTACTCACGGCATATCGACGGTCGCGAGGCCGGATCCGCGCCCGCCACCCTGATCGACTACTTCCCGGAAGACTTCCTGCTGGTCATCGACGAGTCGCACCAGACGGTCCCGCAGATCGGCGGCATGTACGAAGGTGACATGTCGCGGAAGCGGAACCTGGTCGAGTTCGGTTTCCGGCTGCCCAGCGCGGTCGACAACCGGCCGCTGACCTGGGAGGAGTTCAGCGACCGGATCGGGCAGACGGTGTACCTGTCGGCGACGCCGGGGCCCTACGAGATGGGGCAGGCCGGCGGCGAGTTCGTCGAGCAGGTCATCCGGCCGACCGGCCTGGTCGATCCGAAGGTGGTCGTGAAGCCCACCGAGGGCCAGATCGACGACCTGGTGCACGAGATCCGCGAGCGGGCCGAGAAGGACGAGCGCGTCCTGGTCACCACGCTCACCAAGAAGATGTCCGAGGACCTCACCGACTACCTGCTGGAACTCGGCATCCGGGTGCGATACCTGCACTCCGAGGTCGACACCCTCCGCCGGATCGAGCTGCTGCGGCAGCTGCGGGCGGGGGATTACGACGTGCTGGTCGGGATCAACCTGCTTCGTGAAGGGCTCGACCTGCCCGAGGTTTCGCTGGTCGCGATCCTCGACGCGGACAAGGAGGGCTTCCTCCGCAGTGGCACGTCGCTGATCCAGACGATCGGCCGCGCGGCGCGAAACGTGTCGGGCGAGGTGCACATGTACGCGGACAAGATCACCGACTCGATGCAGCACGCCATCGACGAGACCGATCGCCGTCGCGCCAAGCAGGTCGCCTACAACAAGGAGCGCGGCGTCGATCCGCAGCCGCTGCGGAAGAAGATCGCCGACATCCTGGACCGCGTCTACAGCGAGGCCGAGGACTCGGAGGAGACGGTCGCCGTCGGCGGTTCGGGCCGGAACGCGTCGCGGGGCAAGAAGCCCGAGCAGGGCGACCGGGTGCGCAGCTCCGGAATGCTGACCGACAAGGACGTCTCCGGGATGCCGCGCGCCCAGCTGGCCGACCTCATCCAGCAGATGACCGATCAGATGATGCAGGCCGCCCGCGACCTGCAGTTCGAGCTGGCCGCCCGGCTGCGGGACGAGGTCGCGGACCTGAAGAAGGAGCTGCGCGGAATGGACGCCGCCGGCATCAAGTAAGCGCGCGTTCAGTCCTCTGGTTGCGAATCCTTGCGTGCGCAACCAGAGGACTGAACGCGGCGGTGTCAGAGGCGCGGGCGCTCCAGCGACGTCAGGTCCGCGTCGAAGTCCGGGAATCCGGCTGGGACGGAACGCGTGGTCACCCCGGCCGGAACCGGAGGCAGCCCCGCCCACCGCCGTACGGTGTTCGTCGCTTCCGCGGCCTGAGCCGCCGGGAGCTGCGAGATCCGCGAGCCGTGGTTTCCGCCGGGGACGGTGTAGACGTAGGAGTCCTTCGTCCCGAAGCCGAGTTCGAAGGGCTCGGCGCTCCACGGGTCGTTCTCGCCGTAGACGTACAGCAGCCGCTTGCCCTGCGTCTTCACCCAGAAGTCGATGTCCGGCATCGCCAGGTGATCGAACCTCGGGATGTCGACCGACTTCGGCACGAACGTCCGCGACACGTTGGCGCCTGGGTAGCGCAGCAGGTCCCGGAGGTAGTTCTCGTACGACTCGGGAGCCCCGAGCTGGTACGCCGCTTGGAAGTAGTAGGGGACGTACCGTTCCAGGTTCTGGTCGGAGTAGGTGTTGAGGCTTTCGACGCGCTCGAACCAGGCGTAGATCTCCGAGGCGGCCGCGCCCGCCTTCGGCACCGTCGCGCAGTCCGCCTGCTTCTGGTACTGCCAGAAGGCGAAGTACGAGTCGATCACCGAGATCTCCAGCGACACGTCGGCCGAGCCGACGGTCGAGAACGTGTAGCCGTTCTTGGCCGCGTCGGCCGCGGCGAGCGCGGCGAATTCCGAGCGACGCGTCAGCACGTCGCGCTGGATGGCCTTCAGCGCCGAGCGGCAGGCGGGGTCGTCGCCGACCTTCGCCAGGAACCGGTTGTAGCGGTCGTGCGCATTGATGACGTCGTTGGGCGCGACGTAGGGGATCGTCGCGTCGACGTCGTCCGGGAAGAACCTACGGAAGTAGGTCGCCGTCATGCCGCCCTTGCTGCCGCCGGTCGCGAGCCACTTGCCGGGGTAGATCCGCTTGAACGCCTCGACCGCGCGGTGCTGGTCGGCGGCGGCCTGCCAGATCGTCAGCTGCCTGCCCCAGTCCGGCCGCTCCGGCCGCGAGGGGGTGAAGAACCGGTATTCCATCGACAGCTGATTGCCGTCGACGAGCTGCGTCGGCTCGGAGCGGTTGGGTGATTCCGACACGTTGTACCCGCTGGTGAAAGCCACGGTCGGCGAGCGGAATTCCTTGTGCAGCAAGGTGAATCGCTGCTGGAAGGTGCCCGCTTCCGGCCTGCGGTGGTCGACGGGCTGTGCGTAGGTGAGCTTGAAGAACCGGTACCCGGTCGGCGCCGGATTCTCCGAGACGACGGTCAGGCCGGGGATCCGCCCGAGCGCTTCCTTGATGTCCTCAGGTGCCGCCTGCGCGGCCGGGGTAAACCCGGCCAACGCGAGAACGGTGATCGCCAGAACCGACCACGCGGCCGTGAGCTTCCGCATCGATGCCCTCCCCATCGCCGACCTTCGAGCGGTCGGATACTCACAGAGTCCCCGCCGGTCGGCAATCGGCTATCCGGTCGAGCGCGGTTCAGCCTTGGCCGCGGAGCACCCTGTCGACGTAGGCCTCGATGGCCGCGAGCGCCTCGGGGGAGCTCCACAGTTCGAGGACGTGGGCGTCGTCGCCGGTGCGGTGTTCGGCGATCCGCTCGTGGAACGGCCGGTGCAGCTGGGCCTTCGTATGCGCGTACGCGGCCGCGGGGATCTCGGCGAGCTTCTTGGCCAGCTCGACCGCCCGCGGCAGCACTGTCTCCGGCGCGGTCACCTCGTTCACGAGGCCGAGCCGGAGCGCGTCTTCTGGCAGGTGGGTCTCGGCGAGGAACGCGAGTTCGCCGAGGATGTCGGCGCCGAAGCCGGAGCGCAGGATCTCCAGCGCCGCCAACGGGAACGGGACACCGACGAGCAGTTCGGTGATCCCGATCCGGCTCGGGCCCGAGGCGAGGATCCGGCGGTCGCAGGCGGCGGCGAGCACCGCCCCGCCGGCGATCGCGTGGCCGTTGAGCGCCGCGACCACCGGACCGGGGAAGCCGAACACCGAAAGGAACGCGTCCGACAGCGCGGGCAGGAAGTCCTCGATGTAGGCGGCACCGCCGTCATGCACCCGGCGCAGATCGACGCCCGCCGAGAAGATGCTTCCCGAGCCGGTCAGCACGACTCCGCGATAACCACCGAGCTGGACGTCTTCGAGCCGAACGGTCAGTTCGCGGCAGAACTCGGTGTCGAGGGTGTTGGCTTTGCCGTGCTGCAGGGTGACGACGGCGATCCCGCCTTCGTCGTCCACGCGGATCGAAGAGGTGGCCATGGCCCGACCGTACCCGAGCCGGGAGAGATCTACAGTGGACCGCTCAATCAGTCAGGCGCACGGTGACCGTGGGACTGAAGGACCGCTTGCGGTTCCAGCCGGTCTCGGCGCCGATGCTCAACTGGATCGCGCGGTCGGCGGGCGCCCAGTAGCCGGTGCGGACGAAATACGCGTCCATGGCGCACAGCCTGCTGCAGGACTTGCGGTTGCAGATGGTCTCCCAGCCCCACTGCCTGCCGCTCTCCTCGACGCCGTTGCGCCGGACGAACAGATGCGGGTTTCCGATGTCGCGGCAATAGGCGCTGCCTTCGGAGATGTAGAGGACCCCGTCGATCTTGTAGAACCGCTTGTTGTCGAGAAGTGTCACCTGACCCGAGACGGCGAAGCCGACTCTGCCGCCTTTGCCGGAGCTCATGGTCCAATCAAGAGTGAATTCCTGGACCGGGATCTCGATCGACTGGGTCATGGTGACAGCCCCGCTTTCTTCTCGCGTCGGCACCTTCGCACTGAAGATAAGGATTTCCCGGAGGTCGTCGATGGTGAAAGGGAACTTTTCACCCAATGAGTCGATGATCGGAAAATCGATGTTCTCATGCGCATGAAACACCGGTTACCGGCGCTAATGGGTGAAGGTCGCCACGGCCCGTGAAAACCGGGGCCCACCAGGGAAGAGAATTTCGTCTTCCCGGTGGACCCCGGTGGTTTTCCGGTGCGGAAACGCTGTCAGCTGGTGATGTCCTTCTTCGCGAACCGGCGACCGGCGAGCAGGAAGAACACCGTGCCGTACAACGCCGCCGACAACATGCCGTTGGCCATGTTCGTCCAGTCGATGTCGGTCGAGATCAGGTCCATCCACGAGAACGCGAAATGCGTCGGCAGATAGTCCCGGAGCCCTTCCAGTGCGGTGATCTGGTCGAGGATCTGCGAAACGATCGCGACGATCACCGCGCCGCCGACGGCACCCAGCGGGGCGTCGGTGGCGACCGAGAGCAGCATCGCCAGCCCGGCCACCCACGCCAGCTGCAGGATGATGTAGATCGTCGCCAGCCCCATCGCCACGAGACTGTCGCTGAACGACACGGCGTCCCCGGTCGGGCTGATCGCGTCGCCCGCGCCGTAGAAGATGACGCCCACCACCAGCGACACCAGCGGCAACAGGATCAGCGCGGCCGCCGAAAGGAAGCCGGAGACGATCGCCTTCTGCCGCAGCACCCGGTGCCGGGGGACCGGCATCGCGAGCAGGTATTTCAGGCTCGACCACGACGCCTCGCTCGCGATCGTGTCGCCGTAGAACAACGCCACGATCATCGGCAGCAGGAAGGTCCCGGAGACGAACAGCGCGAGCACCACGAAGTTCGGCGCGCTCGCGGTGGCGAGGTCGACGAATCCGCCGCTGCGGCGGTTCGGGCTGGCCTGCCCGATCTCGAACGCGATCACCAGAACGAACGGCAGCAGCGCGACGAACCCCAGCATGAGCTGGGTCCGCCGCCGTTTGAGCTGCCGTTTCAGTTCGACGCCGAGCCGCAGCGTCCGGTCGGCGCGGTAACCAGCCACCGCCCCGTCCGGGCCGACCTCGGTCCGTTCGTGCGAAGCGACCTCGGTCAGCTCCAGCAGGGCGGCCGGGTCGGTGTGCACGCCATGATCCGCCCGGGTCACCGGGGAAGAACCATTGGTTTTACTCACCCTTCGAGTCCTCTCCGACCAGCTGCAGGAACGCGTCTTCCAGACGGCGCCTCGGACCGGCCTGTTCGACCGCGACCCCGGCCCGCACGAGGGCGGCGACCGCTTCGGCGCGGGCGAGACCGTCGAGATCCGCGTGGACCAGTTCCCCGTCGACGTCGACGCCGGAAACGCCGCCGACCTTTCGCAGCGCTTCGGCCGCTTCGGCGGGCTTGTCGACCCGGAACGTGGCTTCGCCGCTGGCCGCGGCCAGTTCGCCGACCTCACCCGAGGCGACCAGCATGCCGCGGTGCATCACGACCACGTGCGTACAGGTCTGCTCGACCTCGGCCAGCAGGTGGCTCGAGACCACCACGGTGCGTCCGGTCGCCGCGTAGCGCTGGAGCACCTCCCGCATCTGGTGGATCTGGGGCGGGTCGAGCCCGTTGGTCGGTTCGTCGAGCACCATGAGCTCCGGCAGGCCGAGCATCGCCTGCGCGATCGCGAGCCGCTGCCGCATACCCTGGCTGTAGGTGCGGACCCGCCGGTTCACCGCGTCGCCGAGCCCGGCGATCTCCAGTGCCTCGGCGAAATGCGCCTTGTCCCTCGGGCGGCCCGTGCTCGCCCAGTAGAGCTCCAGGTTCTCCTTGCCGGAAAGGTGCGGCAGGAAGCCCGAACCCTCCACAAAGGACCCGATCCGCGACAGCACCGGCGCGCCGGGCGCGATCAGATGCCCGAAGACCCGGATGGAGCCCTCCGTCGGCGTGATCAGGCCCATCAGCATGCGCAGGGTCGTCGTCTTACCCGCGCCGTTCGGCCCGAGCAGGCCGAGGACCTGTCCGGGTTCGACCCGGAACGACAGATCCTTCACCGCGACGAATCCGCCCGCGTAAGCCTTGCGCAGTCCTTCGATCACCAGCGGCGTCTTCGCCAGGCTCTCGTCGACGTCGTGGGCGCGGCGGCGGCGGAACGCGGCGATCACCGCGATGGCGATGCCCGCCAGCAGCGTGCCGCCGATCCCGAGCAGCTGCGCGACGGGCGCTCCAGCGCCGACCGAGTTACCGGGCACGACCGGGACGGCGAGCTGCCCGCCGTCCGCCAGCCCGATGCGGAACACCGCGGGTTCGACCGGCGTCGTGAACGCCTGATCCGTGGTGCCCACGACGAGCCGGAGCGTGTGCCCGGCCTCCAGCGGCCGCACGATGCCCGGCAGGGTCACCGTCACCTCGACCGGGCTGCCGTCGGCGGGCAGACCGGAGACACGGAACGGGGCGACCGCGTTCGCGGGAAGCGTGCGGACGCCTTCCGAGTTGACGTCGTAGAGCTTCGCGAACAGGACCGCTTCCTTCTGCGGAGCCACGCCGGAAGAGTTCACCGCCGGATCCGCGGAGACCTGCAGCCGGACCGTCGGCGAACCGGCCACGATCGTCTGCGCGTCGAGAGGCCGTGTCGTGAACTGGGCCGCCTGGCCCGGTGGGTCGAGGCTGAACAGCCCCGACAGCCGGGAGGATCCGGCCACCGCTCCGTTCAGCCCGGGGATACCGCTGACGGCCGCGGGGTTTCCGCCCGCGGGCCGGACGGCCGATTGGGCGGGGCCCTCCAGTGTGAACGGACGTCGCTCGGTGGGGTCGCCGGTGGCTCCCGGGTACGCCGGCGCCGTGACCGTCCGGACCGACGGTGCGCCGTTGGCCCGCAGGGTGCCCTGGATGTCGTAGCTGAACCGGGTGCCGGGATCGGTGCCCTCGCCGGTCAGCGAGAACTTGAGGAAATCGGCGATCTGCGTCCGCAGCTTCTGCCCGGGTTTCCCGCCGTCGTGGCCGCCGGTGTACCAGATGGTGCGGACCTTGCCGCCCGCAGCGGCGATCTGCCTGGCGGTCGCGTCGGACTGGTCCAAACCGAACAGGGTGTCGCTTTCGCCCTGTACCAGCAGCGTCGGCACGGTGATCTTGTCCGTCACGGACGCGGGGGAGACGCGGCGGAGCAGGTCGACGGTGCGCGGACTCGCCTTACCGGTGGTGGCGAGTTCGGTGTAGGCCTGGCAGACGTCGGCGGTGAACCGTCCACAAGGGTCGGCCGGTCCGCTCGGCGGCCGCTGGCCGTTCGGGCCACCGAGCGGGAGGGACTGCGCCGCGGCACCCGCCGCGCCCGCGCCCTGTGCGGCACCGGATTCGCTCGTCTCGTCACCGGCTTCGGGTGCCTCGTTGGCGGGGGAGCCGCTCTGCGCCGCGCCGGAACCGGAGGAGAAGAAGATGCCCGCCCACGATCTTTTGAAGACACCGTCCGCGGTGAACGCGCCCGCGGCGGGAGTGGTCGCGGCCGAGGGGGTGGCCGAGGCGGCGTTCGGGACCAGGCCCTGCGCGAGGTCGTTGTAGGTGATCACCGGCGCGATCGCGTCGACGCGCTTGTCGGTCCCGGCGAGCAGCAGCGACAGCGCGCCTCCGTACGAGGCGCCGGACGCCGCCACCTTCGGGTCGCCGTTGTCGCTGAGCACCTCCGGCCGCGTGGCGAGGTGGTCGATCAGTTTCCGGGCGTCGGCGACCTCGCGGTCGGGATCGTTCAGCGCGATCTTCCCGGTGCTGCGGCCGAAACCGCGGGCGGACCAGGCGAGGACGACGAAACCCTTCTCGGCGAGTTCGCGGGCTTCGGTGGCGACACTGTTCTTGTCGCCGCCGAAACCGTGGGCGAGCAGGACGGCCGGAGCCGGCGTCCGCTCGGGGACGTACATCGTGGTGTCGATCTTGATGACCTCCGGTGAGCCCGGTGTTTCGGGCAGGTCGAGGGTCGCTTCCTGGGTCTTCACTGCGGACGGCGCGGGTTCGCTGTTCGTCCACACGACGGCTGCGGCGGCCAGGACCACCACGACCGCGGCGAGCGCGGTGAGCTTCGCGCCTCGCGTTCGAGGGAGCGGGATTCGGGGCACGGAATGACCGTATTTCACCAATGCTGAGAGTCGCCCGTCCAGCTCACGTGGACCACACAAGCGGGCAGGCTGTGACGGGAGTTACACCATCATCTTGGTGACAAGGGCAACCTTAACTGGCGTCATGCGTACAGACAGGTCAGACTTAACCAGCTGTGAGGGGAGTATTCCTTCGCGGCGGTGTCGTCAGCACGGTGGTCTTCGCAGGCCCCCGGCACCGTCGGCCGGTCTCGTACCGGCGGAAGAGACCTCCGGTTAGTTGCTGCTGCGCACTATCCGGAGGGTTGGTCAGATGTCTGTTCCTTTGTGGCTATGGATCGCGACGGTCGGCGGTCTGCTCGCGCTGATCGCGCTCGACCTCGTCATCGTCGATCGCAAGCCACATGAGGTCACCACCGGCGAAGCCGCCCGATGGGTCATCTTCTACGTCGCCGTCGCCGTGGCCTTCGGGATCGGCGTCTGGATCTTCGCGGGGCACGACCCCGGAGTCGAATTCTTCACCGGGTACATCACCGAGTACTCGTTGAGTGTCGACAACCTGTTCATCTTCATGATCATCATGACGTCGTTCAAGGTGCCCGCGATCCATCAGCACCGGGTGCTGCTGATCGGCATCCTGCTCGCGCTCGCGATGCGCAGTGTGTTCATCGCCGTGGGCGCCGCGTTGATCGCGCAGTTCGTCTGGGTCTTCTTCCTCTTCGGCGCCGTCCTCATCTGGACCGCGATCAGCATGATCCGGAACAAGGACGAAGACGAGGAGTACGAGGAGAACGCGCTCACCCGCTGGGTGCGCAAGCTGTTCCCGGTCACCGAGGAGTGGCACGGCCACAAGTCCTTCGTGAAGAAGGACGGCAAGCGCTGGATCACCCCGATGTTCCTGGTGATCGTCGCGATCGGCAGCGCGGACCTGCTGTTCGCCGTCGACTCCATCCCGGCGATCTTCGGTATCACCCAGGAGGCTTTCCTGGTCTTCACCGCCAACGCGTTCGCGCTGATGGGCCTGCGTCAGCTGTACTTCCTGCTCGGTGGCCTGGTCACCAAGCTGGTGTACCTGTCCTACGGCCTCGCGGTGATCCTCGCCTTCATCGGCGCCAAGCTTTTCCTGCACGCGCTGCACGAGTACCACGTGGTGCCGGACTGGCTGGACATCAACAACTGGGTCTCCCTGGGTGTCATCATCGTGGTCCTGACGGTGACGACGCTGGCCAGCCTCGCGAAGGCGAAGAAAACGGAAGCCGCCGAGCGGGAGTCTTCGATCAGTAGTTAGAGCTGCTAAGGATCGGGTACCGTCGGGGCCGTGCGTCCCGTTGACATCGAAGCCCTGACGGTCCCCGGCACCCCCGCGCTGCGCGGAGACCTGCTGCTCACCGCCGTGAGCAGGCCTGATCTGAAGACGAACAGTTACCGCGGTGGCCTGCGCAAGGTCGACCTCGGCGGCGGGGAAGGGCCTTGGACCCACGGGACCAAGGACTCCGCCCCCGCCATCTCCCCGGACGGCCGGTGGGTCGCCTTCCTCCGCGCGGGGGAAGGCTCCGGGCGGGTGGCCAAACCGCAGGTACACGTCATCGCCGCGGCGGGAGGTGACGCGAAGCGGATCACCGATCTTCCCCTCGGCGCGAGCGCGCCGGTCTGGGCACCCGACTCCCGCCGGATCGCCTTCGTCGCCCGTGTGCCCGAGCCGGGCCGCTACGGCACGGAGAACGCGGACGGCGAAACCCCGGAGCCGCACGAAGAAGCACCGCGGCACATCACCAACCTCTTCTACCGGGTCGACGACATCGGCTTCCTCAACGACCGTCCACAGCGACTGTTCGTCGTGGACGCCGTCGCCGCACTGGACGGGTCCTCGCCCGCCGAGCTCACTCCGCTGACCGACGACCGGGCGGACGTCGAACATCCATCCTGGACGGTCGACGGCGAATACGTCCTGATCGTCGCGCCCCGTGACTGGGCGGTCGAAGACACCGTCCGCTCGGATGTCTACGCCGTACCCGCCGGAGGCGGCGAACCCCGCCTGCTGGTCCGGACCCCGGGCACCGCGGCCAAACCGGTTTCCGCGCCGGACGGCTCGATCCTGTTCTACGGCACCGAATTCCCCGGCCTGGAGGAGATCGCCCGCAATACCGGGCTCTACCAGGCTCCGTGGCCTGACGGCGACCAGCCGTCGTCCCCGCGCCGGCTGACCGACGTCGAATCGGTGGACTGCGACAACGCGGCAGGCCCTCCGGTCGTCGTCGGCGAGGAGGCTCTCGTCGTGGTCCGCACCCGCGGCGCCGCGGAATTGCGCGCCGTTCCGCTCGACGCCGAGACGGCGGAGCTGAAATCGTTGCGGTACCTGGCGGGTGAGTTCGCCGCGGTGAAGGCGTTCGCCGTCGACGGTACGCGGATCGCCGCGGTCGTCGGGACGCCCGAGAGTGCCGGTGACATCGTGCTGCTGTCCGGAGCGGACGCTGAACCCCGTGTGCTGACCGACTACTCGAAGGCGTTGCGGGACACCGGGATCCGGCCGCTGGAGGAGCTGGACGCGACAGCGTCCGACGGCTACCCGGTGCACGGCTGGGTCGTGCGGCCCGAGGGCGATGGCCCGCATCCGGTGGTACTGATGATCCACGGTGGACCGTTCGCGCCGTACGAATGGAAGGTCTTCGACGAGGCGCAGGTGCTCGCCGAGGCAGGCTATGCCGTCATCCTGGGTAACCCGCGCGGTTCCGCCGGTTACGGCGAGAGCCACGGTCGCAGCATCGTCCACGGCTTCGGCACCGTGGACGCGCTGGATCTGCTGACGTTGCTGGACGAAGCGCTGAAACTGCCCAATCTGGACAGTGACCGCGTCGGCGTGATGGGTGGTTCGTACGGCGGTTTCATGACCAGCTGGCTCGCCGCGCACCACGGCGGCCGGTTCCGCGCCGCGTGGAGCGAACGCGCGGTCAACGCGCACGACTCGTTCACCGGCAGCTCGGACATCGGCTGGTTCTTCGCCGAGGGCTACATCGGCAGCGATGTCGAAGAGCAGCGCAAGCGCAGTCCGCTGACCTACGCCGGGAAGATCGACATCCCGTTCATGGTCGTGCACTCCGAGCAGGACTGGCGCTGCCCGCTGGAGCAGGCGCAGCGGATGTACGTGGCGCTGCGGCAGAACGGGACCCCCGCCGAGTTCCTGCTGTTCCCGGGCGAAGGGCACGAACTCACGCGTTCGGGGCAGCCGCGGCACCGGGTGCAGCGGTTCGACGCGGTGCTGGAGTGGTGGGGCCGCCACCTCTGATCATGGGTTCATCCCACGTGCTCGAGCAGGTGTCACGGCCTGCAGGTAGTCGACTCCTTGCGACTGTCTGCACCGCGAACCAGGATGAAAAGACTGCTATGAAAGGTCCTTTCCTTGCAAAATTTGCAAGGAAAGGACCTTTCATAGCACGGGCGGACACCAGGTGGGAGCCGGGTCAGCTCAGCAGCGTGTAGTTCAGCTCCTCGCACACCCGCCCCAGCGGGACGTCGAGCCCCGGGTGGTCGAGGGGGAGCAGCACGTCCGGCGCGACCGGCAGCGAGTCCCCTGCGGGCGGATCCCAGAGCGCGAGCGCGGGGCCGCCGGAATCCATGGACGACCGGTACCAGACGCCGTCGAGGTCGCCGAAGGCGGCGCGGATGGCGCGTGCCCAGGCCTGGGTGATCTTCTTCGGGCCGCTGGAGATCTCCTGCGAGGCGCCGACGCGGGTCGGCCACAGGCCGGCGAGGTCGAGCAGCCGCAGGGTGCGCGTCGGCCGGACCACCACCAGTCGCGGGCCGCGGGATTTGCGGTCGACCGTCGAGGTGGTCTGGAAGACCTCGGCGATGCTGGTGCGCACGGTGAGACCGAAGTACAGGACACCGTTGCCGGGGTCGGTCACCGGGCGCCCGCCACGACCGGGGGTCTGCGGGTCGAAGCGGCCGTGCGGGAGCGGGCCGCTGTAGCGGAACGAATTCCACTGCTGGGGGTGGTTGCCGTGCGCGGTGAAGATCCTGACCAGCCTGGTGCCGGGATGCACCGTCACCACGTCGCTGGTGCGGTGCAGCTCCTTGACCAGGACAGAGCGTGCGGGCGGCAGGGGAAGCCGGGCCATACCTCGGGAGTCGTCCGTCCTTGTCGGGTGATCTTGCTCGGTGGGGTCAGCCTACGGCCTACCCCCGACTGAAATTTTCCGTCGTCGGCAGAACCCGCTCAGAACGGGGACCCGAGGGTGGCCACCAGCTTGGCGACGTGCTCGGGGTCGCCACCGGAAAGCAGCCATTGGCGCGGGGTGGCGGGGTGGTCGTTGATCACCAGATCGGTCTGCGGCGTGCTCATGAACGCGGCGATGACGAGCGCGGGCTGGTCCTCGGGCACCGCGCGCAGCACGATCTCCAGGCCGGGTAAGACGCCGGAACCGGTGAACTGCCAGGCGGGCAGCCGCCAGCCTTGGTCCTTCCAGCCGGTGAGCCTGCCCTCCTTGAGGCGGTGGCGGATGCGGCTGTCGTCCACACCCAGCGCCTTCGCCGCTTCCAGCACGCTCAGCGCGGAATCGGCCAGGACGGCGTGCGCGGCGACCGTACGGGCACGGAAGTCCGGTTCGTCCTCGGCGCGAGGGGAGAGGTCCAGGCCGACGTCGGTGAGCGCGGCGCGCTGATCCGCCGAGAAGTAATGCGACGGATCGGGGTTCGGCGGGGACAGCTTCCGCGCCGCGTCCTCCACGAGGTTCAGGAACTCGTTGGCGTCGACCTTGAGGCCCGCCTTGGCGAGGACGTTCTCGAGCGCTATGGACATACCGCCTAGAGTAACGCGTCTGTGCGGGTTCGTGCGGTCTCATCTCGATTTCGTGGGTGAATTCACCAGAGATGCACACGGAGTGCACGGGATCAAACACGCGCAGTAGGTAATTTCGCCATAGTGTGCCCGGATCGGGCGGACTTGTCCAGGTGTCCCGGCTTGACAGGGCGGGAAAGGGAACTTACCTTCCGAATGGTAATCGATTTCTTCCCACCGCTTCGGAGAACCCGGCTGGTGTGGAGCCGGCTTGGGGGAACAAGGGGGTGGGGCGTTCCTGGGCGGCCGGTGCGAGCCGGTCGCCCAGGCACGTCGTGCACACCGCTCAGGCCTACCGGACCCGGCCTATTCGCGCCGTGAACTCCGGCGCACGATCAGTTTCGCCTGCAGCGTGGTCGTCGTGGCCTTGCGCGTGCTGTCGCCGATCCGGGCGAGCAGCAGTTCGGCGGCGACCTTGCCCACCTCGTTCGCCGGCTGGGCGACCACCGTCAGCGGCGGATCGATCAGGGTGGTCCACGGCGCGTCGTCGAAGGACACGATTCCCACGTCCTGTCCCGAGCGCAGGCCGCGCGAGGCCAGCGCCTCCAGGACACCGATCGCCATCGTGCTGTTGCCGACCAGCAGCGCGTCCGGCGGTTCCGGCTCGTCGAGCAGGCTGAGCGCCGCGAGTCTGCCGCCCTCGGCCCGGAATTCGGCACGCCGGGTGAGCGCGTTCTCCACGCCGACGGCGTCGGTGTAGCCGGCCAGCCGGTCTTCGGCGGTGCGTACCCCTGGCGGCCCGCTGACGCAGGCGACCCGCCGGTATCCGCCGTCGAGCAGATGCCGTGTCGCGTCGCGGGCGGCGAGCCGGGTGTCGACCAGCACCTGGTCGCCGGTGTTCTCCCGCAGCGGCCGGTCGACGGCGACCACGGGCGTGCCGCGCTGGGTCAGCCTGTCGACGTTGGTGGCCCGTCCGGTGGGGGAGAGCACCACGCCGGCGACGCGCTCCTGGAGGGCGACGTCGATGTAGCGCCGCTCCTTCTCCTCGTTGTCGTCCGCGTTGCACAACACGACCGAGTAGCCCGCTGTCTGCGCGATGTCCTCCACGCCGCGGGCGATCGCGGTGAAGAAGGGGTTCTCCACGTCGGAGATGATCAGCGCGAGCACCGCGGTCTCCTGGCGGCGCAGATTCCTCGCGAGCCCGTTCGGGTGGTATCCCAATTCCGCGGCGGCGGCCTGGACCCGTGCCGCGAGCACCGGATCCACAGTGGACTTTCCGTTGAGCGTCCTCGACACGGTCGCCGTCGAAACCCCGGCCTTCGCCGCCACGTCGTTGATGGTGGCCACCGCGACCTCCCCTTCTGCAGGTGTCTTGACACCTTCGCACGGGAAGAATAGCTTGGCCGACAATCGTTACCATCCGCTGATCGCGCTAGTGGCTTTGCTCGCCGGCAGTGTTTGATCGCGTTTCGGAGTTCGGAGGTGCCGTGGGCGACCCGGGCCTGGTGCTCGGCATCGACATCGGCACCTCGAGTTCCAAAGGTGTCCTCGTCGATTCCCGGGGCACCGTGGTGGCACGAGCGTCCCGGCCGCACGAGACTTCCCGTCCCCGCCCCGGCTGGTTCGAGCACGACGCCGAAACCGTGTGGTGGCAGGATTTCCTCGTTCTGGCGAAGGAACTTTCGGCGGGGGCCGGGGATCATCCCATCATCGGGGTGTCGGTCAGCGGGATCGGACCGGTCCTTCTGCCCGCGGACGCGTCCGGGAAACCGTTGCGTCCGGCGATCCTTTACGGCGTCGACACCCGTGCGCACGACGAAATCCGGGAATTGACCCGGGAATTCGGCGAAGAATCCATTGTGGAACGCGGTGGGAGCACACTCGGCTCGCAGGCCGTCGGGCCGAAATGGCGGTGGCTCGCCAAGAACGAACCGGAGGTGTTCGAACGCGCGAAACTCTTCCTGATGGCGAGTTCGTTCCTTGTCCTGCGCCTGACCGGTGAATACGTCCTCGACCACCATTCGGCGAGCCAATGCGACCCGATGTACGACCTGCGCGAGGCGCGGTGGGCGCCGGACCGGGTCGCCGCGATCGCCCCCGGCATCGAACTGCCAAGGCTCGCGTGGCCGACCGAGGTGGTCGGCTCGGTCACCGCCGAGGCGGCCGCGGAAACCGGGCTGCCGAGAGGAATCCCGGTGACGGCAGGGACGGTGGACGCCTGGGCGGAGGCGAGCAGCGCCGGCGTCACCTCGCCGGGGGACACGATGCTCATGTACGGCACCACGATGTTCCTGATCCAGGTGCTGTCCGATCCCCGGCCCAGGCCGGGATTGTGGACGACCCGCGGCGTGTTCCCCGGCAGCTATTCGCTCGCGGCGGGGATGGCCACCTCCGGTGCGATCACCGACTGGCTCCGGGATCTCGTCGGCGGCGAGTTCGGGGAGCTGGCCGCGGCGGCGGGCGAGGTCCCGGCCGGCAGCCGCGGGTTGCTGATGCTGCCCTATTTCGCCGGGGAACGGACACCCATACCGGATCCGGACGCACGCGGCGTCCTCGCCGGGCTCACCACTTCCCACGGCCGCGCCGAGCTGTACCGCGCGGCGCTGGAAGGGACGGCGTACGGGGTGCGGCACAACCTCGAAGCCATGCGGGAAGCCGGTGGCGGCACGCGCCGGTTCGTCGCCGTCGGCGGCGGGACGCGGGGCGGGGTGTGGACGCGGATCGTCAGCGACGTCGCGCGGATCGAGCAGGAGATCCCGGCGGAAACCATCGGTGCCGCGTTCGGCGACGCCGTTCTGGCGTCCATCGCGCTGGGCCGGGAACCGGACGTCGAAGCGTGGAACCCGGTGGCCGAGATCGTCCGCCCCGGCGCGGACGCCGACGTCTACGACGAGTTCTACCCGCACTACCGCGAGCTCTACCGGTCCACAGTGGACATTGCTCACTTCCTGGCGCGGAAGAATTCGCTCGCCTTCACCCCGGAGAATTCCCGGCAATCCCGACTCAGGTGAGCTTGATCGGCGTAGCCCGCCGAGAACGCCAGCGAGGCGAGGTCCGGTGCGCTCCCGGCCAGCCCGATGGCGCGCTGGAACCGGGTGACGCGCAGGTATGTCGCCGGGCCGTAGCCGACCGCGAGGGTGAACCGCCGCCGTAACTGCCGTTCGCCGAGGGTGAAGCGCTCCAAGGCGGCCGAAACGCGGGGGACGCCGCGGTCCAACCTGGCGATCAACGCCGCGATCTCGCGGTCGGCATGTCCGGCTCGGCGTTCCGCGACGACGTCGGTCAGCGAGGCGGCGCCGGAGAGCACGCGCTCGGCCAGTAGCTCGCCCTCCTTGCCCCAGAGATCGCCGAGGGGAACACGCTGATCGCGCAGTTCGTCGGCGCCGAGGCCGAGGACGTCGCGCGCCCTGCCGGGTGCGAACCGCACGCCGCGAGCCCGTTTTTCCCAGGTCCAGGCCGTGGTGTCCGGTCCGGCGACGAAGACCTCGTCGCCGCTCTCGACCAAGTCGACGCAGCCGTCGGGCACGATCCGCTTCGGCGCCTGGCCGGTGTCCTCCCACCGGCAGCGCACGACGGCGCTCAGCGCGCCGGGGGCCGTCGTCTCCCGATACACGGTTGCCATGATGCCCCAGTGCTACGACAGAATCAGGCCGTGCCGGAAGCAGAGATCGATTCACTGGCCTGGATCCACGTCCGCGACCGCCGTCTGCTGTCGGTGCGGACCGAGGGGAAGGCCAAGTTCTACCTGCCGGGAGGCAAACGCGAGCCGGGGGAGGGTGACGTCGCCGGGCTGTGCCGGGAGATCAGGGAGGAACTCGGTGTCGAGCTCGACCCGTTGAGCTTCCGCTTCTTCGCGGTGCTGAACGAACAGGCCGACGGCTACGCGGACGGCCGCCGGGTCCGGATGACCTGTTACACCGCCGAGCATCGCGGCGAGCCCGCGCCCGGCCGGGAGATCGCGGAGTCGGCCTGGCTCACTTCGGCAGACGCCCACCTGTGCCCGCCCGCGGGGCGGCGGGTGCTCGGGTTGCTCGCGGACGCCGGGCACGTGGACTAGGCATCACTCAAAGTGAGCCATCCTGCTCAGCCTGTTTACGCCGACGGCCCGATGACCAGCCGTTCCCGATCTTCGGGACACCCAAAAGGGTGAATATCGGGTTTCCTCCCGATAACGGCTAACGCGGAGTCACCTTCGAACGAGAAGTAGGCGACGCACTTGCTGGAAGTGCGCTCGGACGAGAGAAGACCTCTCCATGAGTGTTCCCACCGCGACCCCTTCGGCATCGGCGCCGGCATCGGGGGCCCCGGGCAGGCTGAAGCCGCTCGGGACGGTCGTGGTCGTGCTGGGTGTGATGGTCGTCGCCGTCACCCTGACCAGTTATGTACTCCCGAAGGCGTCGCGGCCGGTGCAGAGCCCGCCCGCGCCGCGGGTCGAGCAGGCTGCGGCCGCCGTGCGCACCGTGACGCATTCGGTCGTCTACGAGCTTTCCGGCGCGGATGGCGCGCAGAACGTCACTTACGTCGCGCAGGGCTCCGAACTCATGCAGAAGACCGAAGTGACGGCGCCGTGGAGCACCACCTTCGAGCGCGCGAGCCAGGAAGACCGCGACGAGTTCTACAGCGTCTCCGCACAGGGCTCGGGGCGCGGCGCGCTGAAGTGCCGGATCGTCGTCGACGGTGTGGTCGTCAGCGACCACACCGCCCCCGCCCCGGGCGCACCGGTGACCTGCACCGCTTAGGCCGTTGCTGGGTCAAGTTGGTCGTGAGTGGCGGATGTGGGTGGAAACCCGAAAGGCCCAAACGCACACCGGGGACCCAACGGCCCCCCGGATCCGGCGGGCACACCGCCGTGACTTAGGGGCGCTC
>NZ_JBVIRO010000017.1:12141-90199 GCF_055575975.1 Amycolatopsis sp. NPDC033938 | reverse complement strand
CGCCCGGCCCCTCCCCCTTAGTGTGGGGTGGTGTATTGTTGTGTGTGTGTTCGTTTCGTGGCCACAAAACACACCGCCCAAACACCCCACCACCTGGTACCGAACGGCCACCGGAAGCGGCAGGATCACCGGCGTGACTGATGGTGCGATCGCCTTCGGCCCCGCGCTGGCCGTGGTCCTCGCCCTGCTGGCGATCTTCGGCGCGGCAGTGGTGCATTTCGGGCAGCTGGGGCAGGGCAGGGCGGTGTTGTCCGCCGCCGTGCGCGCCGTGGCGCAGCTCGCCGTCGTTTCGCTGGTGATCGTCGGGATCCTGAAGTCCGGCTGGCTGACCGGCGGATTCGTGCTGCTGATGTTCGCGATCGCGGCGGTCACCTCCGCGCGCCGGATCGGTGTGCCGAAGGATCTGGGGTGGGTCGCGCTCGCCATCGCGTCCGGTGTGGTGCCGGTGCTGGCGCTCGTACTCGCGACCGGCGTGGTCCCGTGGCGGCCCATCGCGGTCGTGCCGATCGCCGGGATCGTCATCGGCGGCGCGATGTCCGCGACCTCTCAGGCCTCGCGGCGCGCGCTGGACGAACTCTCGTCACGGCACGGCGAGTACGAAGCCGCGCTGGCACTGGGTTTCCTGCGGCGCCCGGCGGCGCTGGAGATCTGCCGTCCTTCGGCAGGGCAGGCGTTGATCCCCGCGCTCGACCAGACCCGCACGGTCGGCCTGGTGACCCTGCCCGGCGCCTACGTCGGTGTCCTCCTCGGTGGCGCCGGGCCGGTGCAGGCCGGCGTGACCCAGGTGCTCGTGCTCATCGGGTTGCTGGCCGCGGAGGCCGCCGCGACCCTGGTCGCCGTGCACCTGGTCGCGGCAGGCCGGATCAGCCGAACGGCGACTGAAGATGCGACGTGTCGTTGAACCGTCGCACCATCCAGTTGTCGCCGGAGACCACCAGATGTGAGATCGAGCCGTTGTCCGCCCCGAGGAACGCGAACCGGTTCTTCGCGGCACTGGCCTGAGCGAAGACCTCGCCGATGACACCGCCGTGGGTGAACACGGCGATCCGCCGGTCCGGGTTGGCCGCCGCGAGCCTGCCGATGGCCGCCCTGATCCGGCCGCCGAACGCCTCCATCGTCTCCGCGCCGGGGATGACGTCCCAGCGCTGCTCCTGCCACAGCTTTTCGACGATGGGGTGGCCTTCGTGGGTGTAGCGGCGGAAGAGCCCGCCCTCCCAGTCCCCGAGGTGGATCTCCCGCAGATCGGCTTCGAGTTCCGGCGTGAGCCCGAGCTTCGCCGCCAGCGGTGCGGCGGTCTGCGAGGTCCGCCGCAACGTCGTCACGTACAGCGCGGAGATCCGTTCGTCCGCGAGACGGCCACCGACCCGTTCGGCGTGTTCGCGGCCTTCCGGCGCTAGGTCGGGGTCGGCCTGCCCGTCGACCATGTCGAACGGCGTACTGGCCTTGGCCGGAGCCGATTCGCCATGACGGACAAGGAAGATCTCGGTCGACCCCGGCGGGGGTGAGAACCGGTGCTGGCGGTATTCGATCTCCTGCTCAGGGGTGCTCATACCCGGACGATACCGAGCTACCCCAGCTGTTTGTCGACGAAGCACCAGCGCCAGGTCTCGCCGGGCTCGTGGCTGCGCATCACCGGGTGCAGGGTCTCGTGGAAATGCTCGGTCGCGTGTTTGCCCGGCGACGAGTCGCAGCAGGCGACGTTCCCGCATTTGACGCATTCGCGCAGATGCACCCAGGTCATCCCGTTCTCGACGCAGACCGCGCA
Organism: Amycolatopsis sp. NPDC033938; assembly: GCF_055575975.1. NCBI lineage: Bacteria > Bacillati > Actinomycetota > Actinomycetes > Pseudonocardiales > Pseudonocardiaceae > Amycolatopsis > Amycolatopsis sp. NPDC033938. Next base: position 88,434 of record NZ_JBVIRO010000017.1, on the reverse strand, counting down.
TTCGTCGGGTGTATCAGGCTGGACTTCCGGCCAGCTCTTGGTCAGATGCTTGCAGGATCCCGCCGTCGCGGCGGGCGTGCGCAGTTCGCGATCGGAGTCCGGCACGGTCTCCTCCTCCCTGTCCAGCATGGATTCCTCGATATCGAGGCGTTCGAGGATCCGGCGCAGGACATCATCATCGGCCATGCCGGAGTCGCGCGCCTCCAGGAACTTCGCCCGTTCGACTTCGAGCAGTTTCAGCCGCAGGCGCCGATACGCGTCGCTCGGCGTCTCGGTCAGCGTGCTCTGCCTGCCGAGCTCCTCCCAGGCCGAATCGGACCGGTGCTGCAGACGGCTGCGCAGCCGCTCGACGATGTCGTCGGGGTCGTCAGGGGTCCGGATCTTCTCCAGTTCCTCGATCGCGGCCCGCGTCATGTTGTTGAGCACGGCCGCCTCCTGCAACGCGTCTTCTGCGGGATCCGGCGGTGGCAGTTTCAGGCGCCGCACCAGCACCGGCAGCGTCGTCCCGTGCAGCACCAGCGTTCCGGCCACGACGACGAACGCGACCAGTACCAGCACGGCCCGCTGCGGGGTGTCGGCGGGCAGCACGAACGCCGCCGCGAGCGTGACCACCCCGCGCATCCCCGCCCAGGCGATCACCGCCGAGTACCGCCACGGCCAGGCGTGACGGCGGAACACCCGCCGTGCCAGGCCGATGCCCGCCATCCAGACGATGCGGGTGACGACCGTCGCGGCGAGCGTGGCGGCACAGATCAGCACCAGCTGGAACCAGCTCAGCCCGCTGTGGCCGACCTCGGTCATGATCCGCCGGACCTGCAGGCCGATCAGTAGGAAGACGATGTTCTCCAGCAGGAACTGGATGGTCTGCCAGTTCAGCCTGCTCGCCAGCCGGGACCGGCCGGAGAGCATGCTCGGCGCCTTGTGCCCGAGGATCAGGCCGGCGACGACCACGGCGATCACCCCGGAACCGTGGATCGCCTCGGCGGCGATGTAGGCGACGAACGGGACCACCAGCGAAAGCGCGGTGTCGGTGACCGGATCTTCGAGGCGGGTGCGGATCATCGCGGCGATCGCACCGACGGCGAACCCGATCACCAGCCCGCCGCCCGCGGCGAGCAGGAAGTCCCCGCCGACCTGCAGCAGGCTGACCGAACCGGCGATGGCCGCGATGGCGGTCCGCAGCGCGACCAGCGCGGCCGCGTCGTTGAAGAGGCTCTCGCCCTCCAGCAGCCTGGTCAGTTTGCGCGGCATACCGACCTTGCGGGCGACCGCGGTGGCCGCGACCGCGTCAGGCGGGGCGACCACCGCGCCGATCGCGAGCCCGGCGGCGAGCGGCAGACCGGGGATCACCAGCCACGCCACGACACCGACCGCGGCGGTGGTGAAGATGACGAGCCCCACCGACAGCAGCAGGATGGGCCCGCGGTTGCGGCGGAAGTCGATCAGCGACGTGCGGATCGCGGTCGCGTACAGCAGCGGGGGCAGCAACCCCAGCAGGACGACCTCCGGGTCCAGTTCATACTCCGGGACGCCGGGGACGTACGAGGCGACGACCCCGACGGCGATCAGGCACAGCGGCGCCGACCAGTCGAGCTTCCGCGCCGCGGCGGTGACCAGGAGGACGGCCACCACCAGTGCCACGAGTTCTACCGCGATCTCCACGCCGCCCATCATCACCCGAGGGCTTCAGCGCGCGCGCACCGAGGCGGGGCTACCGCTGTTCGATCCGCACCAGGTTGCCCGCCGGGTCGCGGAAAGCGCAGTCACGGACGCCGTGGGGCTGGTCGATGGGTTCCTGGACGACGTCGGCGCCGGTCGCCTGGATCCGGTCGAACGTCGCGTTCAGGTCCCGGGTGGCGAGCAAGATGGTCGCGTAGCTGCCCTTCGCCATCAGTTCGGCGATGGTGAGGCGTTCCTCGTCGGTGAGCTCCGGATCGGTGACAGGCGACCGGAGCACGATCGACGTCCGCGGCTGTCCTGGTGCGCCGACGAGGACCCGGCCCGGGTCTTCCTCACGTACTTCGAAGCCCAAGATGTCGCGATAGAAGGAAAGTGAAGCCTCGAGATCGTCGGCGGGGAGGAACGACGCGTGAATCGAGAGGGTCATGCGACTCAAGGTAGGTCGGCGCGCGGAGGAGCCGCTTCTTTATTCCTGATCGGTCGCATCACCTGTTTGACGACGCAGCCGGGCATGCCGCGGCCGTCTTCCATCGCCTGTTTGCGGTAGCCGCTCGGCGAAATGCCGACCAGTTCGGAGAACCGCGTGCTGAAGGTGCCCAGTGACGAGAAACCGACGTCGAAGCAGACCTCGGTGACCGACATGTCCCCGCGTCGCAGCAGCATCATGGCCCGCTCGATCCGGCGGGTCATCAGGTAGCTGTACGGCGATTCGCCGTACGCCGCCCGGAACTCGCGGCTCAAGTGCCCGGCGGAAACGTGGACGCCGCGCGCCAGCGCCTCGACGTCGAGCGGTTGGGCGTAGTCGCGGTCGATCCGGTCGCGGACGCGGCGCAGCATGGCGAGGTCACGCAGGTGCGGGTCGGGTTTGCCGGTCACCCGGATAGCGTAACCCACGCCGATACGCCGAAAGGCCCCTTCGCCGGGTGGCGAAGGGGCCTTTCAGGCGACTCCCCTGGCTAGAGGGTGATCTTGTCGACGTTGGGGCCGCCGTTCGCCGTGGTGGCGACCGCCTTGATCTTGTTCACCCCCGCCGCCAGCGTCACCCGGACGGTCTTCGTCGTCCAAGCAGGCCAGGTGCCGGTGCTGCCGAAGGCGACACCCGACGCGCTGATCGAGCCGTTGACGGAGAAGTCCAGCGGGCGGCTCGTCGTCGTCCCGTTGGCGTACCGGACGACGACGTCGTAGGTGCCCGCCGACGGCGCGGTGACGGTCCACTCGACCGAGCTGCCGGCCACGTTGTCGTAGTTGACGAACCCGGTGCCGGTGTAGCCGGCGTGGTTGGACTCCACCGCGCCCTGGACGATCGTGGCGTCCTCGGCCTGGTAGTCGACCGGGTCGCCCGGGCCGGGGCCGGAGCCGTCGGCCGGAACGGTCTGCGTCCCGGTGTTCCAGCCGGAGATCCGCACCGAAGGCTTGGAGCCCTTGAGGTCGGCCGTGCGGTACTTCGCGGTCAGTGTGGTCGTTTCACCCGGCCACAGGCTCACCGCGTTGTCGTTCCACGCCACCGGGAGGACCGGCTTGCCCGCGGAATCCACCACATGCGTGTCGACGTAGAACGCCGGGAGCTTGCCGCCCGAGGTGTTCTTCAGTGTCACGGTCGTGGTGGTGGTGCCGTCGGCACCGGCGACCGAGTTCGCCGTCGCGCCGACGGTCGCCTGACCGAGGTTGTTCAGCCCGGACAGATCCGCGAAGGCCGACTGAGGGGTGTAGTACCAGTCGCTGCCGCCCCAGTTGAGCGTGTCCGCCTTGGTGGAGAGCCAGTACACGTTCCGGCTGACCTCCTTGCCGGACGAGTCGGTGAGCACCAGCTTCGCCAGGTAGGTCGTCGACAGCCCGCTCACCGCCGGAACGGTGACCGCGGTGGCCTTGGCGCCCAGCGCGCCGACCGACAGCCCGGTCTTGGTGTTGCTGTACTTCTCCGTGCCGTCGAGGTTGTACAGCTTCGTGGTCGCCGTCAGCCCGCTCACCGCGTTCGACGTCTGGTTGATCACCACGACCGAGCGGTTGTCGTGCGAGTACTGGATGTGCAGCGGCTCGTTGGCCTTCTTCGCACCGTAGTAGGCGCCGTTCTGGTCCATGTAGGCGTCGAACAGCTGCCAGTGCAGCGAAGTCCACGGGCTGTTGAGCATCCAGTAGATCAACCCGGTCGACGGGTTGGTCGAGTCGGTGTAGTTGCGCGAGTGCGACTCGAACTCCGCGCGGACGTTCTCGTACTGCGCGAGCTGCGCCTTGCGCACGAAGTCGGTCAGGTTCGCCGACGCGCCATACCGTTTGGTGAGCGCGTCACCGAACAGCTTCAGGTTCCCGAAGGTGTCGGAAGACGACCGGTGGTACTGCTTGGCCGACGGGTTCTTCCACATCGTGTCCAGTTCGCTCGCCGACATCATCCGCTTGAGGGTGTCCATCGTCGGGATGTCGACGCCCGCGCTGGTCTCGGAGTTGAAGCTCCACGCCCCGCCACGGTCCTTTTGCGACTTGTCGTACCAGTACACCGGCGGCACGTAGTCGTACGGGCCGTTCATCTTCATCCCGGACGCGCCGGTGATCGGGGACGGCCTCGCCGAAGCCGCCGGGATCACCGGGAGCAGGAAGTCGGCGGCCTTCATCGCGTCGAGGTAGCCCTGCTCGATCCGCTTGTCCGGCGCGAAGTCGGAGCCGATGTGGAAGGAGATGACGCTCGGGTGGTCACGCAGGCGCTCGGCCTCGGAGAACATCGACGCCTTGGCGATCGGGTAGTCCGACTCGACCCACGGCTCACCCTTCTCCTCGCCATTGACCTGGCCTTCCCACTTGTCGCAGCATTCCCAGCCCGGCATCGTGAGCACGCCGAGGTCGTCGGCGATGTCGAAGAACTCGTCCGGCTCGATGTGGCCTTCCAGCCGGACCGTGTTGAGCCCGAGGTTCAGCACGTACTTGAGCTTGTCGGCCGCGGCGGTCTCGTTCCAGCGCAGGAACAGATCCGGGGTGTAGCCGCCGCCCCTGATCAGCAGCGGTTTGCCGTTGACGCTGTACTGCCGTCCGCCGCTGGAGTTCAGCGTCGCCTTGACGTCGCGGACACCGAACTTCGACTTCGCGGTGTCGGACGGCGCGCCGCCGACACTCGCGGTCAGGTCGAGGTCGTACCGGTGCTGCCCGCCCATCCCGGCCGGCCACCAGACGTTCGGGCGGTCCAGGCCGACCACCGGGAAAGTGACGGTCTTGCGCTCCTTGGCCGCCAGCGAGACCGTCTGGCTGACCGGTTTGCCCGCGACCGTGCCGGCGACCGTGGTCTGGACCGCGTTCGCCGAATCGTTGCGGACGTCGGTCTTCACCGTGAGGTCGGCGTGGTCGAGTGCGGAGTTCAGCTTCTGGATCACGTGCGCGCTGCGCAGCGCGACCGCTCCGCTGCGCCGGACCAGGACGTCACGGACGATGCCCATGTTCTGGTCCGGCGGGGTCTGCGCCCAGTCGATCCAGCCCATCGAGAGATCCTTGTTGGGATCGTTGGGGTAGACCTTGAAGGCGACGCTGTTGACACCCGCGTGCACCTGCGCGGTGATGTCCAGATCATGACGGGTGTAGGCGCCGTTGACCTGGTCCTTCGTCGCGATCTTGGTGCCGTTGACCCAGACGTCGGCCTTCGAGAGCACGCCGCTGAAGTCGAGGTAGGTACGCGACGAGGTGTCGTCGACGTTGAGGTCGGTGCGGTACCACCACGGCACGGAGAACTGCGCCGCCGGGACGTTCTGCATGTTCGTCGAATAGAACGGGTCGGCGTATTTGCCGTTCTGCAGCAAACCGGCGTAGACCGTCGACCGCGACGACACCGGGTACCAGCCGGAGGTGGGGAAGCCCGGCTTCGACACCGCCGAATCGTCGCTGACCTGTGCCGAGGACTGGATCACGTAACCGGGGATGGGGGTGGCGTTGCCCGCGGCGGCGCCGACGGTCAGCGGTACGGCCACCTCCGCGCCGGTGGCGGCGGGAGCGGTGGTCACCCCGCAGACCGCGGCGGCCAGCGCGGTGACGGTCATGGCCAGTAACGGGATCCGGGTTCTGTTCTGCCGAAAACTCACGAGCGCGCCTCCTCGGGCACACGGCGGCGGACCTGGGGTGGATATCGTTAAGAAAGTTCCCTAACAATTGGGTGCGATAGTAGCCGCCTCGTCACGTGGGGAACAGACCCTCGTGAGGGGTTTGTCGGCAGCGGGTCGAACCCGGAGAAGGCGCGGCCGCCCGGTCAGCTGACGGGCGCCACGTAGCTCCACTCCCCGTTCACTCGGGCGAAGTGGCTGTTCTCCCGCATGCTGTCGGCTCGGCGGTCCTGCCGGTAGTGGGCCCGGAACTCCACGGTGCCCTCGTTCTCCAGCAGGCCTCCGCCGGTCTTGCCGAGGATCTCCAGGAACGTCCAGCGCTGCCCCGGGTCCAGTTCAAGGTCCGGCGGCCGGGTGTCCGGATGCCAGGTCCTGGTGAGGTACGCGGTGTCGCCGACGGCGAACGCGCTGAACCGCGACCGCATCAGGAGTTCGGCGGTCGGAGCTGTCGCGGTTCCCCGGTGGAAGCGGCCGCAGCAAGCGCCGTAGGGCTCGCCGAGACCGCACGGGCAACGGGATTCGTCGGTGATCGCGGGCACGACGGCGATTGTGTCATCGCGCCGCCGCGACGGCTTCGAGGTCCCGTGCCTGCTTGAGCCAGCCGGTGAACAGGTCGGCGTCGATGTCGGCGAGCGAGCGCAGTTTGACGTGCGCCATCTCGCGAGCGCTCGCCTCCAGCCTGCCGGACTCGTCGTTGACGAGCTGTCCCTTCCAAAGGGCGAAGGTGACGTACGACGAATACGTCTTCAGCAGGCAGACGAGGTTCTTACCCGTGGCTTCGCCCGCGCTCCAGGTGGGGGAGCCGTGGTACATCGCCTCGATGGAGCCCGGCAGGGCGGCGTTGACGATCGGTCGCAGCGCTGTCGCGACCTCACGCAGGTTTTCGGGCAGGGCGGCGAGGTAGTCGTCGACGTTCGCGAACTTGGCCATGACTGGATCCCTTCGGTCGGGTTGTTGCGTTCAGCTAACCGTCCGAAGGTTGAAGTTGTCAAGACAAAAAAATTATTCGGTGATGCTTCGATCAGTGCCCATGGCGTCGCATCCATTGCGAGCTACAGCAGAACTCGCACGGCTCGAGTTCGCCGGGCGCGACCGAACCCCAGGCGAGGCGGACGAGGTCGTGGACGTTCTTGCCCTGCCGATGCGCCCGGCCCTGGCCTTTGCGCAGTCAAGTGCAGTCCGGATCGTTGTGATAGGCGTTGCCCTCACCGGTCCGGTAGCCGTGGGGGAGGACGTTCGGCGGTGGCTTCCGGCACAGCGAACACCACGAGATCGGCATGTCGTGAACGCATTCGGCCTCCTTGGCCGGTGGCTCGGGCTGTGCCGGGGGCGCAGTGCCGGTCCCGGTGTCGTCGAGCACGCCCCACCAGAGGAAGTCGCGGGCGCGGGTCGCCGCGACCAAATGCTGCCTGCCGCGTAGCTCACGGCGTTCCTCTTCGGCCTGCGTCCCGGTCACGCTTTCGCGGATGTTCTCCAGCACCAGCACCGCCTGGAAATCGAGCCCCTTGGCGCGGTGCACGGTCCCGATCTTGAGCTTGCCGTCGGCTTCGCCGGTGTACTTCTCCAGCGCCAGCGTGGGTATCCCCGCCGCGCGCAGTATTTCGGCGCACCTGCTGAGATCCTTGTGGTGGAAGACGATCAGTGCCGCGTGGTCCCGGTCGACCGGCAGGGTGCGAACGGCGTCGACCAGGGCGTCGGGAAGATCGCGTGAGGTGCCGCGCCAGGTCGCGGTGGAGCCACCGTCGCTGGCCGATTCGGCCGCGCGCAAGGTGACCCCGTCCGCGCCGTCGAGGTCGTCCACCCGGTTCGTCGCGTCGAACCGCCGCGCGAAATCCAGCACCTCGGCGCGGTTGCGGTAGTTGACCTTCAGGAGCTCGCCGCGGCCCTGGATCGGGATACCGGCGTCGGACAGCCGCCAGCCCCCGGGGTACACCTGTTGCTGCCCGTCGCCGACCAGCAGGAGTTTGTTCGGTCCGTCGCCGGCCAGTACACGCAACAGCTTCAAGCCGCCCAACGTGATGTCCTGGACCTCGTCGACGACGACCGCCGCATACGGTGTTTCGAGCGGGCGTCGCACGAGTTCGGCGTGGCCCAGTTCGATCAGATCGTTGTGGTCGTGCACGCCCTTGTCCGTGAGGCCCCGTTGATAGTGCTCGTAGAGGCCCCAGACGTGTTCTCTCTGGCTCGCGTTGAGCGGCAGGATCCGGCCTCGGCGAGCGGCCGCGACGTAGCCGTCGAGCGTCGTGATCCCGCGACCTTTGATCACCCTGTCCAGTTCCGTGCGCCAGTAATCGACGTTCGGCTCGATGAGCTGCAGCCGCTCGCGGTAAGCCATCCACGCGAAGCTGAACACCGTGTCGATCTTTCGCCGGTCGACGTTCACCGGCACGCCCCGCTCGGCGAGGAACCGGCGGACCCAGCCGTGCAGGTTCGTGAACTCGGCGCGGCCCTCCAGCTCCGGGGCCAGCCGGTCGAAGGCCGTCTTGACCACCGACGGCAGCGAGTGGACGTAGGTGGTGAACAGCAAGGGGCCGGTGCTGAGCCGGGCGAGATGCCGGAGCCGGTGCAGCGCGACGACCGTTTTGCCGGTCCCCGCCGGGCCGCTGATCCGCGCGGGGCCCGAGTAGTCGCGTTTGACGATGGCGTTCTGCCGCGGATGCAGGAAAGTGAGCCAGGAATCGAACGGCCGTCGCTGTGCCGCGCCGAGCTGGTCTTCGATCAGTTCGGCCGGGTCCAGCAGCCCGTCCGCTTCCGGGCCGCGATCCAGCCGCTGCACGGTCAACGGACGGTAACCGCGGAGGCGTCGTTCCGCCTGCTCCGCGATGCGGGCGACCAGTCGCTGGTCGAGGTGGAGCGCGTCGCGCCGGAAGACGCGGTCGAGGCTGGATTCGGTCAGTGACCAGTAGATGCCGTCCTGACGGGCCTTGCCCGCACCCGAGCCGATCACCGCGAGGTGGATCGCGCTCTCGGCCAAGGAACGGCCGCGCGGTCCGGGGATCCCGGCGAAGCGCTCCTTCGCGTGGCGCAGGACTTGGCGCACGGCTTCGTCGTCCGGGTCCTTGTCGGTGATCAGGAGAGCGAGGACGCCGGTACGTCCGATCAGGAACGCGTCAGCGCTCCGGCCGTCGTTCGACGGCAACGCCATGTTGACCAGCAGCCGCCAGCCCGCCCCGGTCCGGCTGAGCAGAGCGGTGAGGACATTGCGTTGCAGCGAATCCAAGCCGGTGAAGGTGCTCTCGAGAAGCTGCCCGGCTTGGGCTTCGAGTCGCCTTCTCAAGTGTTCGCTCCTGCTCACGTACGGTCCGTTCCTTCGGTGATGGTCAAGGTGCGGGGAATTCGACGGCGATCTCGACGGCCGTCTCCAACGTCGCTTCGCTCGGCCGCCCGGCGACGCGAGCCGACTCGGCGATCACGACCAGCTTCCGGTCGAGGCGCGAGTCGTAGTCCTCGCCGGTGAAGCGCTCTCCGTGCTGTCCCTCACCGAGGAGGGCGACATTGCCGCTGCCCTGCTTGTCGACGAGCCGTTTCAGATCGGCTGCCTCGTTCGCCTTCGGCATCTTCACCCACGCGACGGACACGGCGATCTTGTTGCCGGACCCGTCATCGACGGTGACGATCATGCGATCGAGATCGACGCAGGGATGGCGCAGGAAGAAACGCTGGACTTCGCCGAAGGAATGCGGGCCGCATTTCAGCTCGCGTTTCGCGGTCTTCTTGAGCTGGCGCCAGCCGAGGCGCTGCCATGCTTCGGAATGGCGGCCCTTCTGCGCGGATTTCTTGCTGGAGGTTTTGCCTTTGGCGGCTTGGCTCGCGGCCGAATCGAGAGAGGCGGCGCTGCCGCCGCTCAAGCCGCTCCCTGCGGCCACGGCGACTCCGACCGCCGCCGCGCCGACGCCGTACTTGTATTTGATCCAGCGGCCGTCCGGGCCACGTGGCTGATTCACCATGAGGCGTTCCGTCCCCTCCCAAGTCCGGAACGGACGATCCTGCACTGGGCACCGACGGGACGTGGAGATCTTCATGTCGAATACGCCCGAATAGCCCAGTCGATCTCCGGGTTTCCGCCGGTGCCGAACAGTTCTTGGACCTGAAGGCATATCGAAGGGCCCGTCGCCGGTGTGGCTGGCGCGCAGTCCTGCGGGTCCGGACTGGCTGTCGGAAGCCGGGACGAAGCCAAAGTGTCCGGGTTGGGTAGTATGCGCGGCTTCCCGAGGGGGTCGTGAGTGCTAAATCGTGTTCTAACCCTAATCAGCACTCACGACCCCCCCAAAACCGCACATACAGGCGCAAACCGGACAATGATTTGCCTGGCGGTGTCCCTTGTGGACAGTCGAGGACGGGTCGCGCTTCAGCGGGGTGGCGTGGTCGGGCGGGATGGTGCCTGGGTGACGTGGCACCGAACTCGCGTGCTCAGAGCCGGAACACCCGAGTGTGTGATCCAGGCACGCGAGTTATGGCGACCACGGCAAAGGAAGCGGTGACCAAGCGCGAACCCCGTCGCTTGGCATCGGCGCCATGACGACAGTGGAACTCACCCGCTTCAAGGTCCCGCGCCGACAGGGAGGGCTTCCTCGACGCCCAGCTGATCCGGGTCGACGACGAAACCTGGCTCGACATCGTGTGGTGGCGTTCCTCCGAGGACTTCGCCGCGTCGCGGGAGAAGGGCGCGAACCTCCCGGGGCTCAAGGCGTTCTTCGCGCCCACCACCGAATTGATCTCCGCCGAGGAAGGCACCACCGGGGACCACCGCGGCCAGGCCCACATGCCGGGACGGGAAATATCGCCGACCGTAAGCCGTTGACCTGGAAGAACGAACAAGGTCACGGAAGGGATCGGCGATGAGCACAAGCCTCGACACGTTCACGCGCGACTGGCAGGACTGGAAGACCCAGCGCGAGCGCGATCTCGCCGACCCGCTCGGCTGGCTCGCCCTGGTCTCTCTCGACTGGCTCGAGGACAAGCCGCGCGCGTACGAGGGGTTGCCCGGCTTGTGGTGGCAGGACGCCGACGCGGCCTACCTCGACCCGCAGGGCGCGGATCTCTCCCACGAGGGCGAGCGGGTCACCGGCGTCCGCCGCTTCGAGCTGGTCAACAGTGGCGCGACCACCCGTGTCGTCGCCGGGGACATCGAGATCGAGGTGGCGCGCCGCGGTGGGTACCTGATCCGCGTGCACGACCCGAAAGCCCCCGTGCTGAACGCTTTCCGTGGCGTCCCGGCGTACGAGCCCGACGAGGCGTGGGTGCTTTCCGGCACCTTCGAGGGTTTCGACGAGCCGCGGCCGACCACGGTCGGCGCGGTGGTCGAAGGCCTCAGTCACGTCTACGTCTCGCCGGGCATCGTGCGTTTCGAACACGGCGGCGTGGAGCACACGCTCACCGCGTTCAACGGCAAGAAGGACGGCCTGCTCATCCTGTTCACCGACGCCACGAGCGGCGTCACCACGTACGCGGCGAACCGCTCGCTCGCGGTGGCGGCTCCCGCCGAGGACGGGTCTGTCGTCCTCGACTTCACACGGGCGACGAATCTGCCGTGCGCGTTCACCGACTTCGCCACCTGCCCGTTGCCGCCTGCCGGTAACCGGTTGCCGTTCGCGGTGGAAGCGGGGGAGAAGCTGCCCTACGAGCGACAGGGCTGAACCGTCGCCAGCGCCGTCATCGCCTCCTGTTCGCGCTGAGCCAGCTCGGACAGGACGGCGGACGCGTCGGCCAGGTGCCGGACGTCGCCGGTTTCCCCCGCCCGCGTGAACGACTGTGCCACTTCGGTCCACAGTGGAGTGATCTCGCGGTATTTCTCGGCGGCGGTACGGAGACCCGCGTCGTCGACCAGGGCCGCGCCTTCTTCGAGGAAATCGCGGTAAAACCGGCGGAAGAGCGCGCCGCCGGTCCCCGCCCGTTCCATCAGGGTGGCGGCCTGCGGGAGGTCGCGGGCCGGGTCGCTGCTGCGGTCCAGCCATTTCCGTACCTGGACGGCGGCTTTGCCGATCCCGCGATAGCCGAGGTTGGCGATGGGCGGGTTGAGGAACTCCGCCGCGTTGGCTCGCACGGCGGAGCGGACGGCGTCGGAAAGCGGCGTGAGAGGCCCGTCCGCGGTGATGGTGAACGAGAGGTTCTTCGCCGTCATGGGCCCCTTCTCGCCTCGAGCGCGTTCCAGGCTCTGTAGTGACGTCGTCACCTCCCCGCCTTGCTGCGCCGTGTCGACCAGGAACGCCTTTTCGTCGTCGTAGCCGTACAAAGCGGCGACGTGCCCACCGAAGTGGACTTTCGAGGTGAAGTACTCGAGGTGGTAGGAATCGAGCTGCAGGCCGACCGGGAGACCGGCGTCGATCCGTTCGGTGACGTTCCGCCACGCCGTGCGCGTCGACGCGGTCTCCTTGACCGTCAAGGACAGCCCGAGCCGTTCGGTCAGTCTCCGCGTGATCTCCAGGGGTTTGCTGCGTCCGCCGAGGAACGGGAACGGCAGATTCTTCCCGTCCCAGTAGATGAAGCCCAGCCCTTCCCCGAGCCCGAACAGCATCGGCTCGGTCAGCTCGACCCCGGCGTGCCGCAGGAGGACGTCGAGGGTGCTGGTCTCGCAGTGCTCGCCACCCGTGGTCTTGACGCCGTCGAGGATCACGGGCTCACCGGCCAGGCGATTTCGGTGCGGTAGGCCTCGGGCGTGACCGACGGGCCGGGAGCCACGAGGTACAGCTCCTCCGCGGGGCCTGCCGGGACGCGATCGCGTTCGGCGATCCAGCGGCCCAGTGACCGATAAGCGGTTTCGACGTCGTCGTAGCCACCCTCGTGGATCGTCGCGACCAGCAGGCCACCGGGAAGCTCGCCGGAGCCGATCCCGCCGTCGTCCCGCACCGGCCCGTCCACCGGGACGAACAGCTCGACGGTCAACTCATCGGGATCGCCGGTGAGATACCGGGCCCCGGACGGCCCGGCCGGTGCGACGCCTTGCGCTTCGAGTGCGGCGAACAGGCGGGCGTACGACGGCCCGATCAGCTCGGCCAAACCGCCCAGCGGGGTCCGGATCGTCAGGCGGGCGATCGGTTGCGGCGCGCGCGTGCGCTCGTAGACATGCAGCCACCGCGTCGGCTCGGCGAGTACGGAATCGAGTTCGCCGCTGATCACCGCGAGTTCCGCGGCCCGCGCGGCCACCCGGTTGTGATGTCGTTTGATCGCGGCCTTCACGTCGTCCGAGGTACCCGCGTCGAGGATCTCGGCGATTTCCGCGAGCGGTACCTCCAGTTCCCGCAGCCGCCGGATCAGGATCGCGCGGGCGAACTGCTCGAGCGAGTACCGGCGGTACCCGGTGCCGGGGTCGATCAGGGCGGGCACCAGCAGCCCGAGCCGGTCGTAATTCCGCAGCGCGCGGACCGACAGCCGGGTGGCGTGCGCGAACACGCCGATCGGCATCAAGGTCGTCATGGGACCAGCCTGAACCCTCTCCCCGGGAGAGGGTCAAGCCGGTACCTCACCCCAGTGACAGCCGATCGAGATCCGGGGCCGAAGCGTGGTCGTTGTGGAGTTTGATCGTGTTCGCCCCCGCCCGCAGGTCGACCGGCACCGAGGTCGTGTACTGGGTGTTGTTCCCCGAGCCGTCGACCTGCACCTCCACCGGCGCGCCGCCGTTGACCGTGACGAAGTACGAGCGCGGCCCGTTGACGGTGAAGTCGATGTAGAGGGTGTACCGCCTGGCCTCGGTCACCGTGACGTTCTCGAACAGCACGAACGAGTCCGGATCGCCGCCGAGGTTGCGGACCTTCTGCCCGCCGGAGCACACCCCGCAGTTCGTGACGCCCGCGGCGCCGACGTCGTTCGCCGAGTCTTCGGCCTCACGCATGAAGATCCGGTCGGCGGGCCGGGGGCTCACCCGCACCGGTTGGCTCACCGATTTCGCCCGCCCGAGCAGATCGAACGACGCGGTGACCGGGATGTCGGCCGCGGTGACGCCTTCGGGTGAGTCCAGGGTCCATGAGGCTTCGAGTTCTTGCCCGACGCGCATCGACGCCGCCGTCGCCGGTGCTCCCCGCAGTGCCCAGCCCTCCGGGACGACCGGCGCCAGGGTGACCTTGCCGATGGCGTCGTCGGCGTCGAGCCGCAGTTTCGCGGTCACCTTCATGGACTGCCGTCCGGGGGAAAGCCATTGGAGGCCGGCGGGTTCGACGGTCAGTGTCGTTTTCGGTGTGTAGGTCGAGGGTGGCAGGGGAGCGACCGCGATCCGGTCCAGGTCCGGGCCCGCGGCGGCATCGCTGAACACCTTGACGGTGTTGGCACCGGCGTTCAGCGTGACCGGGATCGCCGTCGAGGCCACGACTCCGGGCGGGCCGGCGTCGATCGTGGTCTCCACGGGCGCGCCGCCGTCGACGCTCACCGCCACCGACGTCGCGGGCCCACCTGTGGTGTCGAGCTGGAGCCGGTAGGTCCCGGCTTCCGCGACCGTCGCCCCGGGGAAGGAGACCGCGTTGCGAGCGCCGCGGCCGAGCCCGGTGACCTGGAACGATCCGGAGCAGGACGCGCACCGATCGAGGCGGGCGCGGCCATCGAGGTCGTTGTGGAAGGACTCGGCCTCCAGCGGAACCGGTGTGCCGGGGAACGAACTCGGATAGCCGTACGCCACCTTGATCTCATCGATCGCCAGCTGCTTGTAGAACGGCTTCGCCTGTGGACCGGCCCAGGTGTCGAGCACTTCGAGTTTGACGAACCGCGTCCGCTGTTCGCCGAGATCGATGAACCGCACACCGCGAGCACTCGGCATCGCGCCGGTGCGGATCGGTTCACCCCAGTTCCTGCCGTCGTCGCTGAGATAGACGCGGTAATTTTTGATCCTCGACGAGTCCTCGGGCCTCCCGAACGATTCCCGTGCGTGTGTCGGCGACATTTCGCGCTGGTTCACCGCGAGGTAGGTCGCCGTGCGCCGCTTGCCGAGATCCAAGGTCAGCGAGACCGGCTGCTTGCCGTCGGCGTCCCAGTAATTCTCGAAGTTCCCGTCGACGAGATTCGACGCCGGATGCCCCGCGCGCGAGGAGGACGCGGTGGCCTTGATCGTGCGGGAGTCGTAAAAGTACCGTTGCCCGGCCGTCTCCACCTTGAACACCGTGTCGTAGGTGTCCCAGTCCTTGATGTCCACAATGGTCAGATACCCACCGGATTGGCTGAACCGCAGTGGTTTGCCCGAGCGCAGGTCGGATACCTTGGTGACCTGGTAGCCGTTGTCACGCAGCCGGAGCAGATCGGTTCGTGGCCGCGTGACCACGTGGAGGTACTGCGTTCCGGCGCCGGGCTCGACGGTGACGACACCGTGCGCGCCGTCGTTCCAGAAGCCGGGCTGCATCCCGCCGTACATGTACCCGCCGCCCTCTTTGCCCTGAAGCGAGGACTTGATCGGCGGCACCCAGCTCGCCATGAAGTTGTTGTACGCCTCCTGCTGCGGCGGGAACTTCCCGTTCACCATCGGCGTTTCGGCCATCAGCGATTTCATCGACGAACCGGCGTTGGTGATGTAGCGCCCGGTGGACAGCCGGAAGTCGACGGCCTGATCGGTACCGTCGTACCACCACCCGCCGTTGGTCGGCAGTTTGTAGTCGGCTTCGGTGAGCCGCGGCATCGGGGTGAACGCGGCCTGGGGGTAGTCGTAGGGCGGGGTGATGCCGGTCTTCTGCTCGTTGCTGACGGTGTCCATGATCGGCGTGTCCTCGTTGTTGTTGCTCAGCAACCAGGACGGCCGTTTCTCGCGGATCTGTTCGTAGAGCTTGTTCTTTTCCCAGTACTCATTGTCGTTGTCGATCCAGAACCCGGCGAGATCGGCGTAGCGGTCCATGACCTCGTGGAAGAGGTCGTAGCTGTACTCGCCGAATCCGGGCCGTGTGGTCAGGTCCACCTGCTTGCCCTTGTAGGCGGAGTACGCCGCGGAATCCAGCGACTCGACGCCGGTTTCCTTGTGCCACTGGGGATCGTCGGTCATGTAGAGGATCGTCCGGACACCCTTGGCGTTGCCGGCTTTGACCAGTTCGCCGAGCAGATCGCGTTGCGTGGCACAGCTTCCCGGGATCTTCGACGGCCACGGCCGCGCGTAACCCAGCCTGCTGTGGAAGGTGGCGAGCACGATGTAGGAGGCGCCGAGCTTGCGCGCCTCGTCCACCCAGTAGTCGGCGCTCCAGCCGCCGTCGGTGACGGCGCGTTCCCAGGCCGCGCAGTCGGTGTGGCGCGGTGCGGTGAACATGCCCCAGTGCAGGAACAGTCCCGCGGTCGCCTCGCGCAGCCATTTCTGGCGGGGATGATGCACCTCCGCGCTGGCCGTTGTCGTGGTGAGCAGGCCCGCCAGCAGGGCGAGGACGACGGCGAGCCAGGCGGTGCGGTGCGCTCGAACTCTCATGACCATCCGCTCTCATCCAGGGCGTGGGTTACTGAGAGATCCGATGATTGCGGCTGATATCTACGTGGTCAAGCCCCGTTGAGCGGGACATCTGTTTAGTCATCGGAGGTATAGTCGCGACAAAGCCCCCTCGCGGTCGGCGAGAGGGCCTGTCGATCGTGCTTCAGATGTTGAAGCCCGGGTGGGTCGCGAAGGCGTTGTCGATCACCAGGTTGCCGCGCTGGCGGGCACGCTCACGCAGCGCCGACGTCGTGCGGGCACCCTGGGCGTAGAACCACCACAGGTAGAGCGCGCCGTACATCCACGCGCCTTCATAGCCCCACGTCGAGTCGGCTCCGCTCTTGCCCGCGCCGAACACCGAACCCGCCGGGAAATTCGCGTTGTGCGGCTTCCCGCCTTGGTGACGGGACTCGTGGATCAGCGTCTCGGCACGGCCGGGAACGTCCTTGGAGTACCAGAAACCCAGGTACACCTCGATCCGGTCGTCCACGAACACGCCACTGAAGGAGCGGGCGATGGCGCTGCCGTCGCCGCACAGCGAACGCAGGTCGTCACAGTTGTCCCGGACGTAGCGGCGCGCCCAGTTCAGCATCGCCCCGGAATAGGCGTCGTTCGCGTAGTCCTGCGCCGAATAGGTCAGCAGGTAGCACGCGTTGAACGTCCGGGCGAGCGGCTTGTCGGTATTGCAGGGGTCTTCCCAGCCGAAGCCGTCGTCCCAGTAGTCCTTGTTGCCCGAGAAGCCGTAGGTGTTCCAGAAATAGTCGATGTAGGTCTGATTGCAGATCGAGGCACCGTAGAAATTGTCCCCGGTCACGTTCTTGTCCGGCACGGTGTAGCTGCAAGTGGCCATCGGAGATCACCTGTCTATAGAAGGAATTCGTTCGATTCAGGAGCGCGGGGGCTCCGGCGGTGGCACGTCGTCGGTCCGCGTGTCCTTCACGTGGCGGCCACCGACGGCCTGCGGGACACCGCGGACGTCGACCCGCCGGATGTTCAGCAGCCGTTCGTCCTCGGTGCCGCTGAGTGCCTCGCGCACCTGGGCGGTGAGGTCGGTGTCGCCGGTCTCGGCGATGGCCTGGACGGCCGCGCGCCGCACCGTGAACACCTCGTGGCGCACCTGCCGCAGCAGGAGATCCTTGGCCGCGCGGTCTCCGGCGGATGCCAGTCGTGCCAGCGCTTCCACGGCGGTGGTGCGGATGATCACCTCTTCACCGACGGTGCTGATCCCGTGTGCCGGGTCGTCGGAACGCTCCGGCGGGATCGGCTGGCGCAACACGTTCTCGAGCACGGAAACGGCCGCCGTATGCCGCAGATCGGTGAGCAGCTGGACCACGCCCCAGCGTTCGAGGTACTGGTCCTCGGACAGGGCGCCGTACTGCTCGCCGAGCGCCGGGACGACTTCGTCCGCACGCTCGCGAAGCCGGTCCAGGCTCCGCTGGTAATTGCGTTCGGCGTCCTCGCCGGACGCGGCCATCGTTTCGGCGGCCTGAGTGACCAGCTCGCCGATTTCGCTGTTCGAGAAGCTTCCAAGACCCGAACCGCTCGGGCCCGCTTCGAGGTTGTCGCCACCCGGGCCCAAGGACGGGGTGTCAGGATTGCGTGGGGTCGGCATGAGGTTCTCCTTCGCAGCGGAATTGATGCTGACGGAAGGAAGGAACGCGATACCGGACTGCAGATACCTGTTTTCCCGAAAAATCGCCTCTTCGGGTGTGCCGGGATTTTCACCGCGGGAATCCGAAAAGGCTTTTGCTCACCAAAAGGCCGTGTTGCGAGCGAAAAGCCTTCACGGATTCCCGGTCGTGATCAATGACCGACGTCGATGACCACGCGGTTCGGCGCGGTCAGCGTGAACACGGTGACCGGTGTCCTGGACCGGACGCCGAGACCGATGGACAAGGTGCCTTCGTAGTCCCCGGTGACCGCGACGGCCATGACATTGCGCAGATTGCGGGTCCGGAACTTCTGCGGCCCGGTATAGGTCGGATTCCCGGCCTCGTTGTGCGCGGCGGCCGGAGTCGCGGTGACCGCGATGAAATACTCACCGGTCAGCCAGACG
This sequence comes from Amycolatopsis sp. NPDC033938, assembly GCF_055575975.1. Taxonomy (NCBI): domain Bacteria; kingdom Bacillati; phylum Actinomycetota; class Actinomycetes; order Pseudonocardiales; family Pseudonocardiaceae; genus Amycolatopsis; species Amycolatopsis sp. NPDC033938. Next base: position 70,265 of record NZ_JBVIRO010000017.1, on the reverse strand, counting down.
ATTTCGCCCGAGCCGTCGGCGATCAGTTCGTCGACGAGGTCGTATCGGACCGCCGGGGCCGGACCCGCGGTCAGGTCGAGCACGATCCGGTCGAAGCCGGTGTTCACGCCGGTGCGGATCCCCGTCATCGCGGGGATCTGTTGCGTCGCTGCGGAAACCGGTGCGACCGCGGCGAGTGCGCCGGTCAACATCAGTGCTGTGGCGGCGAGTGCGCGTCGTAGGTTGATGGTCATTGCGATGACCTCCTGCCGGAGAGTTGATGCCGGAAAGACGCACCGTTCACCGGAGAGGTTGTACTCTTCGTCCTATTCGTTACTGATCGCCAAAGAGATGGTGAACGATCTCGAAGTCGGCCGGGAAATGGTTTCTCACTCGCTCCGCGAGCCACCGCAGGTAGCGGAGGTCGCTTTTCGCCGACGCGATGAGATGCGTGAATCGCTGAGCGACGGCGATCTCTTCGCTGAAGGTATCGTGCTGCGAGCCGAAAACACATTGCACGTCAATGGCGTCGCCGCCCCAGCACACCGCGCCGAGTAGATACTGCTCGACGACCAGGTTGAAGTCCTCGACCGGGGCGAGCCGTCGCCACGCCGCCTGGTTGCCTGCCGACTCGACCAGCCGGATGCCGAGATCGGCGTAGCGGCGGAGCAAGGAAACGGCCGTGCCGCCCACGATCCCGGTGCAGAGCGCTGCCTCTCCGGTGTAGTCGCCGAGTTCCTTCGGCAGGAACCCGCCGGTACCCCGGAGCGCTGTGATGGCGGCTTCCGTCCGGTAATAGCCCGCGTCCAAAGCCGGTGCGTGCTCCGGATTTTGCGCGACGATCTCACCGTCGAGGCCCGCCGCCGGGAAGCCGGGCCAGAGGAACACGTCGTTGTCGATGTGCAGGAACGGTTCACTCTGCGCGCGATAGGCGTGCAGCTTTCCGAGCGCCCACCAGGACGGATCCTGCCCGGCGAGGTCGTTCAGCGAGAGTGAGACGTCGTCGAAGGGCAGGCGCAGTCGCTCCACGAGCAGCTCGTAACCCTGGTCGTCGGTGACCAGCGCGGTCGTGGGGAAGAGGCGGGACGCGAGGCGGAACGACAGGATCCAGGAAAGCGCGTGGAAGAAGTCGCTGGGCCAAGGCCTTCCGTGCTGGTGACGATACGGTTTGCTCCAAAAGGACCAGACCGCGCGCCGGATCGGCTGCCCGGCCGTGTCGCCGGGGCGGACGACCCTGACCCGCGGCGGAACCCAGCCGGGCGCGCCGATCACTCCGTACTCGCCGGGCACCGGTGTTTCGGGTGCCAGGAGATGGCCGCCGATGGCGACCGCGAGGTAGGGGCCATATCCGTAGTACGGCATCGCCGTGATGTTCGGGTCGCGGAGCGGGAACGTTACGCCGGGCCGGAGCCACGGAATCCGCTCAGGTGGAGCACGGCGACCGCGGTCACCGTGCCGAGTGCCGTCACCACAAGGGATCCGGTGAGCAGATAGAGGCCTCCGACGCCGGCCAAAGAGGTCTTGATCAATTTCACGATTCCGTCGTGCTGTTTGCCGGACACTTCTTTGGCCATTGTCGAACCCCTCGTGTCTGGTGTACTAGTACACCGTAGGAGGCGGTGGCCGATGAGCGGGTTCGCCGGTTCTGATCTTTCGCGGTCAGGAGGAGTTTCTTGTCGTCGAGGGTGGGTTCTCCGGTTGTCGGCTGTTCCATCGCCGCGGTCGAGGCCGCGCTGCGCTGGCTCGCGGTCCGCAAGGACGGCGAACCGCTCAGGTTCCTGCGCTACGCGATCGAAGACCCGGCGAGCGAATCGGCCGCGGCGCTGGCTTGCCTGGTCCGGCCGACGGAGTCGATGACCACGGCGACTCCTGAGGTGCGGGCGCTCGCGGTCTGGGGAATGATCCTCGACGAGATCGGGAAGATCGGCTCGACGACCGAATCCCGGCGCCGGAATGCCTTGACCGCCGCGTTCCGGCTCGGCAGGGTGAAATGGAGATCGACGCTCGACGACCGCTTCGGGCAATTGAAAAGCCTGCCTCGCGTGTTCGGCGACCCGCCGCCCACTACGACGACGCCGATGCACAAGGCTTGGCGCCGGGCGGTGAGCGACAAGCTTTCCCCTTCTCTGGCCGGGCATCTGCGGCAGCTCGCGCAAGATGGCGAGGCGTGGCGGCCTTACGTGGAGATCGCCAGGGCCTCGGCCGAAGAGCCGACTCGGTCGCCTTGCCGCCGGGCGCCGTCGTCCGGAGCTCAGCCGGTGTACCTGGAACGTCTGCTGGTGGCCGTGGAAATGCGGCGCAGAACGGTATATCGCCGCCTCACGGTACGCGATGTCGTCGCCTGTGAGGACGGCGTCGATCGGTACAGGGCGCACGCTTCGACCGGCTGGACGGGGGAGCTGGCGCCGATCCCCGTCAAAGCGATCTTCGGTTGCCGCGTCGAGACTTCTCCGGGGGACCCGTTCGTCGTGAACCTGTTGTTCCCGAAACCGCTGGGCGATGGGGAGCGTCACGAGTTCATTTCCCTTGCCTGCGAAGACGATCTCGAAGAGGAACGGCATTGGATCAACGTCGACGTCGACCACCACGGGATCGCGCCGGGCGTGGTCGACGGCGAGGGCAGGGTGACCGGGGGATTGAGCATCAGCGTCACCTTCGACGACTGTGTCCCCGAGGCTTGCTGGTGGTATGCGGAGCAGACCGAGTACGAGCGGATGGTGCGGCCGCCTGCCGGTGACCGGCATCTTCTGGAGATCCGGAACGGCATCGTGGAACACACCTTCCTGGCGCCCTGTCAGCCGAGAGAGGGGTACGGCATCGCCTTCCGGTGGCCGCGATCTTGACGGAGCGAAGCCACATCCGACTTCGACGTGGCTCGCTTCGGTGGTTCGCCGGCTAGTTGCCGGTGTTGCCGCCGCCCTTGCCGTCGTCACCGTGAATCGCCATCAAAACCTCCCTGGGTCAGATTCGGGTCGCGGCGAAACTACCCAGGGTAAGCGTGACTCATGGTGATGGGGTGTGCCTTTCCGTAGTTCCCGGACGCGATAGATTGTCGCCGACTTTCGCTGGAACGGGGCCGCCTGATCGTGTCGGGCGGCCCCGTTTGGAGGCGCTAGCGAAGCGTCCAGAACACCGCGTGGGTCTTCCCGGCGGAGGTGTCAGCGGTGCCGACGACACGGCCACGGTCGGTGATCCGATAGGCCTGGCCGCGGTTGCCGCCGGGCAGCTGGCCGAGTTGCGTGCGTCGCCCGTCCCGGTACCAGACGGTCGCCTGACGCTGGAAACTGCCCGCCGCGGTGCCGTAGGCGTCGACCGCCTCGACTTCGGCGCCGAGGTTGTCGTCGGCCAGGACGGTCAGCCTGCCGTCGGGATCCCAGAGCACCGCGTTGCGGCGAGGGGCGTTGAGGTAGCCGGTTCCGACGGCGTACCCGGTGGAGCCGATGTGGTAGAGCCAGACCGAATGCGGGCTGGGCCAGTCCAGGCGATGGATCGTGCCGCCCCGGTCCCAGGTCGCAGGGATCGGTGGCCCGCTCTTGGTCTCGACCATCGAGCCGGCGGTCACCCCGGCTTTGTTGATCCGGCCTGCCCCGCTGCTCCAGCTCTGTGGCGCCAGCTCGGTGATCGGCCCGCCGTTCACCCACCGCCCGGCGTGGTTCGCCCCGGCTCGCATGGCGCTGCCCGCGATGATCTCGCCGTCGCCGGAGATTCCCTCGGCCATGCTCCAGGTCTCGCCGGGCAGCACACCCAGGTCGGTGGCCTGTCCGTCCGGGTCCCAGCGGAAGCCGTGGAACTGGTTGTCCGGGGTCAGCCAGTTCCCGATGGTCACGCCGGTGTCGCTGATCGCCGACGCGGTGGCGTTGTGATAGCCGGGCGGGACCTGCAGCGTGGTGGCCAGCCCGTCGGCGTCCCAGCGGGCAGGCACGGCGTCGGTCGCTGTCAGCACATAGCCCACGGAAACCCCGTGATTGTTGATGTCCCGTACCTGACCCTCGGTGCCGCCTGGCGTGGGCAGCGCCATGATCTGGCCGTCGGCGTCCCAGCGGACCGGGTGCTTGCGCTGCGGAGTGGGGCCCGACATCGACAACCCCACCATCACCCCCGCCTCGTTGACCGCGAGGACCGTACTGCTGTCGTCGCCGGGCAACGTGCCGAGATCGACCGGTCCGACCGGTGTGGCTTGCGCCGTCCCCGTCAGCGCGCCGGTGAAAACGACGACCGCCGCCGCCAGCGACCAAGCCTGTCTTCGGCCGCCGCCCACACGATTTCTCATCATGATGACTCCCCAATCATGCTCGGGCGGAGTTCCGCCCCTTCTCGTCGAACAGTAATGGAACCGCTTCGCGAATTTCTCCCGCGATGATGGTGATCCACACGAATAGCCGACTGATACCGGTTGTGCCATTAGTCCTTGTGGTCTAAATGAGAATGGCGAATAGCGGAAAGTGAGCAATTCGTGGGTGGTTGGGCATTTTCTTCCTGGTTTCCAGGTGTCGGGCGGGTGTCGGGGCGACCGCTAACCTCGCCTATGAAAAGGCTTAGTGCGGGCCCTGAATCCCCGGCCGAGACTGTGCCTGAAGACCGCTACCGCCCGATCAGTTCGCGCCGACCAGTGTCGGTGAGCATGTAATACGGCCGCCCTTCGGCTGCGGACTTGTCGAACTCATGGGCGATCCAACCGCGATTACCCAACACGACCAGCATCTCCGTCAGCCGCCGATGACTGACGGACGCCGCACGCCGGAGATCCCTCGCGTAGAAGAGGGGCTTTGGCGCCTCCCGCGAGGAGCACCGCCGTTAACCTGCTCATTTCTCGGGGCTGTGCGCATGAACCGATTCTCGGCCTCGCCGTCGTTTTGCGGCGGTTTTGGAGGCTGAGCGAAACGCGATGACGGATAGTCGACCCATCCTCGCCGAAGGCCACCTTCTTGACTGGGCATGCTTCAGGGCAGTTATGCCGGAAGCGCCGTCGTCGTTTCTCGGCGACGGCTACCGCTGATCCGCGAGACATGTTCGCGCTGCTCTCCGAACAGCAGCAGGCCGGATGGACGGCATTCGACCACGGGCAGATCGCGTGCGCGGCAACGTCTGGGCGCACGCGACGGCGGGGAAGGCGCAGGAAGCCGACCGTGCGCTCAACCTCGCGCCGGATCGACATCGTGGCGCGATGCCTGGCCCGCCACCGCTCAACTCCTGTCGTCGCTGACCTGCTTGCGCGGCTGGAGGTCTAGCGGGGCCGGGTCGACTCCTCGGCCCATGCCAAGTAGTCGGCCGAACCGCGGACCAGTTCGACGGCCGTCACTTCCGGCTTGTCCCATGGGTGATTTTCGATGATGTGCGCCTCCAGTTCGGCGTAGCGCGCATCGGTCGTCTTGAACGACACGTTGAACTCCTCGCCCTGGCCGCTTTCGCCAAGGTGCCAAAAGAACGACATGACCGGGCCGACGACCTGCGCGGTGCTCGCAAGGCGCGCGGCGACGGCCGAACCCGCCAGCTTCTCGCCGGATTCCCGATCAGGGGTTGCTGTGGTCACGACAAGATGAACGGTCATGACGATCAGAGTAGGGATGGAGATTGGTTCGTGGCCGGACAACAGAACGCCCGGCACCTGGAGATGCCGGGCGGCATGGCCGACCGAAGTACAGTGCGAGCACACGAAACGGGGCTGCCTGTGTGTTAGGCAGCCCCCGTTCCGTATCGCCGTAAAGCTCACCAGCTGCGTTCGCGCCACTCAACCAGCTGCGGCCGCTGCTCACCAGGGTCGAGTCGTCCCCATGCCCCGGATGGAACTAAGTCTCGTCCGGCGGCTCGTCGAAGGTTCGCGACGAGACGGCGTCGATCAGCGCCTTGAAGTTCTCCGGCGAACCGGTCGTGCCGATACGGCCGGGGTAGGGCGTATCGCGTCATCGGCCAACAAATCAGCCTTTGTAGCCCCAGGAGCTACACCGGGCTACACTCGTCTCATGAAGGTGATCACCCAGCGCGAGTTTCGTAACAACTCCGCTGCTGTCATGGACGCCGTCGAGGCCGGCGAGGTTTATCACGTCACCCGCAACGGGGTCGAGGTGGCCGAGCTGCGGCCGATACCTCGTAGACGGCGTCGGACCGCTGAGGAGTTGGTCCAGAAGCATCGAGGGTTGCCAAAGGTCGAGGCGGCTCAGATGAGGCAAGAGGCTGACGAGTTCTTCGGTACCGAAGACCGTGTTGATTCTGACGACGTGGGGGAGCAGGGTCGTGGCTGAGCGTCATGAAGCAGGTGTGCTTGACACCTGCACCTACATTGACCTTGGCCTGCTTGACGCTGCTGCACTGCCGAAGATCCCGGAACTCACCGCTGTCACCATGGCCGAGCTCCATCAAGGGGTGGCGATGGCGAAGGATGCCGCGGTTCGCGCCGCGCGCACTGAGAAGCTCGGTGCCGCGATCGTCGACTTCGCCCCGCTTCCGTTCGACGGTGACGCCGCTGCCCGGTATGGAACATTGGTCGCGCTCGTCCTCGCGGGGAAGCGGGATCCGCGACCTCGGCGGATGGATCTGATGATCGCTGCCATCGCGTCTTCGCGGGCTCTGCCGCTCTATACTCGCAACGCTGATGACTTCAAAGGTTTGGGCAACATGGTCGAGGTCGTCGCGGTCTGAACGGCGTCGAACGGGCCGCCGATCTGGTTTGGCAGGTGGGCGCTACATGAGCAAGCGCGATTGCTTATCGGAAGCTCAGTGAGAAGATCGACCCGTCGGATGTAGCCGAGTAGAACTCGTTCGAGTCATCTGGCTCCACTTGCTCTTCAGGGCGAGATAACTGTTCAATGGTTTCATATTCGGGCTGGGGTAACTGTTCGGCGAAGGTAACCTGGGCTTCGATGACAGGTTCGGCTCTGTCTTGACCGAGCGTTTGGTCGACAGATTCGCTGATCGCATGCCTGGCCGTGATCTGCCTTCCCGCGAAGCTGAATGTAACGCTGGTGCCGACGGCGTTTCCGAATGGCGTGGAAAAGTTTACGCGGTCTCGTGGGCGACGCGTGAGCCGGTTGCGCATGACGTCGGGCATCCAGCGTTCGAGTCCGGTGAAGTTGCCGCCGAAGTCGGCGAGCATTGCCCATGATGCTCTCACTGCAGCGTTCGTGAGTGCGTGTGAGGACAGATCTCTGGTGTCTTCTCCTAAACGAAAGTGGCCAGCCTCGTTGATCCAGGTCGAGCTGACTTCGTGTTTGGGCTCTTCCTCGTCGGCGGGATCGATTGCGAGGTAGGAAAGCGCGCCGTTGGAGGCAATTATGGAAGTGGCAATGCCGGAGGGAATCTTCCCGTCGACGGTGATGCCGTCGAGTTGCCGAACCGCCTTTTGTAGCTGCCTTATCGCCGTGCTGCGACTTTTGGTCCCCTTGCATTCTAGCGTGCGGATTCTGTAATGGTTTCTGGCGTGAGGGTCGGCGGCGACAAGGAGATAGTCGGGGCGGTTCTTTCCACTTTTCCGCACTGCGCGTGGCGCTCCCCCTGCGAAAACATAGCGATCGTCCAATGTCGCATCCACGTCGACGATGCTGACAGGAGCGCGGCCTGCGCCGGTCCAAGCAAACCATCGGCGAGCCAGGAGGCCGCCGAATGCGATGCCCATCTCCTCGGACGTCACGCGTCGCTGGTTGCCTGCAATACGGCAGCCCGCGTCGCTCACCTTGAGGCGTCGTGATTTCTTGTCGACGACATCGAAGAAACCCAAATAGCGCAGGAGTCCCCATTGCGTGTACATGTCGAGCACATCGTCTTGGTAGCGCGGCGCTGTCGCATAAGCGAGTTGGTGTAGTGCTTCGACCGGGCGAAGCACTACACCTTTTTGCAGGCTGGAGGCGGGTGACAGGGTCTTGCCAGGATTGACGAAACCCGGCGCGTTCATGACGCGGCGGATGAGCCCGTAACTGCTTTCTCCGTGTAGGTAAGCGTACGAACCGACAACCTTCCTCGCCTGCTCAAGATCCACATCTCCAGTGTCTCAGCAAACGAGGGTTCCAGCCAGGTTGTATTCCCCGTTCGGGAACGTCGTCAGCTCACCAACCGCGTTCGCGCCACTCGGCCAGATGCGGCCGCTGCTCACCCAGCGTCGAGTCGTCTCCGTGCCCCGGATAGAACCAAGTCTCATCCGGCAGCTCATCGAAGATCCGCGACGAGACATCGTCGATCAGCGACTTGAAGTCTTCCGGCGAGTTCGTCTTGCCGACACCACCGGGGAACAGCGAGTCGCCGGTGAACAGGTGCGGGTGCCCGGCCGGGTCGCGGTACAGGAGCGCGATCGAGCCGGGGGTGTGGCCGCGCAGGTGGATCACCTCGAGGGTGACCTGTCCGACCTTGACCGTGTCGCCGTGCTCGACCAGGAAGTCCGGCGGGATCGGCAGCGGGTCGGCGTCCAGCGGGTGGGCGGCGGTGTTCGAGCCGTTCGCGCCGGCGACGGCGCCGAGGGCCTGCCAGTGGTCCTGGTGCTGGTGGGTGGTCACGACGGTCTTCAGCGCGGGCCGGTCGGGGCCGTGGCCGATGAGGTCGGAGATCCGTTCCGGGTCGTTCGCGGCGTCGATCAGCAGCGCCTCGTTCTCGGCGCGGCAGACCAGCAGATACGCGTTGTTGTCCATCGGACCGACCGACAGCTTCGTGATGGTGAGCGCGTCCAGGGTGCGACGGGCGGCGTCACCGCCGGGCTCGACATGCCCGGTGTAGGTCTCGACGATGTTCACAGCGCACACGGTAGTCGTTCGCCTGCAATCGGTTCCACCCGCACAGGCGACGCACAGGCGTGGGACGTAGGCTCGCGTCGCCCCGCCAGCCGAACCATCAGGACACCCGTGCCCGACCCTTCGCCGCCGACCGGAACGCGGACTCCGCGCCGGATCAGTTGGGACCTGCTTCGCGTGGTCGCCGTCTTCGCGGTCATGCTCGGGCATGTGACCCACCAGGGTGCGCTTCTGCATCCCGAACTGGTGGGGTACCCCTTTCGGGTGACCGCGCAGTTCGGTGCGGCCATCCTTCTGGTGATCTCCGCCTTCTTCGTGTGCGCGAGCCTTCGAAAGGGTGAACCTCGGCGGTGGCTGTGGAACCGGGTCGCGCGGCTGGTGCCCGCCTACCTGGTCGCCGTGGCCGTCACCTACGTCGTCGCCCGGTACGCGACGATCCGGTTCAGCGGACTGTCGTTCCCGCCCGGCCTGTCGGGGTTCCTGTTCGGCGTCCCGGAGGGCCCGCCGACCGATCCGTCGCCGTGGTACATCCCCACCGGCTCCGATCTGCTCGCCAACCTGGGCATGGTCCAGGAATGGGGCTGGCGCTACGAGCTCTTCTACTACCTCGACGGCGCCTACTGGACGCTGCCGGTCCAGCTCATCGCGTTCACCGCCGCCGCCCTGCTGTGGCCACGGCGCTGGCGCACCCACCGGCTCACCGTCGGGCTGCTCTGGGCACTGATCCTGGTCCCGCTGTTCCTCCGGTTCGTCGTGTTCGACCCGGCTTCCACGCCGAAGCTCGTCGAAACCTTCTTCTACGGCCTGGGCCTGCACCGCGTGCACGTCTTCGCCATCGGGATCGCGATCTGGCTGTGGGCGAAACGGCGGCTGGCGCACTGGCATCTCGCGCTCTTCCTGCTCGCCGCCTGCGCCGCGCAGGACCTGCAGGTCTTCCCGTTCCACCAGGCCCTGCCCAACGATCCCGAGCGCTGGCCTTCGCTAGTCGGCTTCGCGATCATGCTGGTGGCCATCTGCTTCGCGGCGCGGGGGCCGGACTGGCGGTTCCCCGGCCTCGCCCGGATCGCCCCGGCTGTCACCTGGCTCGCGGGCATCTCGTATGGTCTTTATCTGGTGCACCAGGAACTGGGTTACATCCTGGCCCGTGCCCTGCTGAACGTCGGCGTCCCCGGCTGGTTGCGTCTCCCCATCGTGCTGGCCGCCGCCGTGCTGGCGGGCTGGGCGGTCACCGCGGGCGTGGAACGGCCGGTCCACCGGTGGCTCACCGCTCGCCGAGATCGACGCGAAAAGCCCGGAAAACCGCAGGTCAAGGACTCGGAACCGGTTTCTGTCGGTGGTGCCTCGTAGCATGGAGGCGGCCGCCCGTGCAGCTATCGACCGGGCCGGCGACCGCAGCTGAGAATGAAACCTGAAGGGACCCTGGCGTGGCTGATCGCCTCGTTGTTCGCGGCGCCCGCGAGCACAACCTCCGCGGCGTGGATCTCGACCTGCCCCGCGACAGCCTGATCGTGTTCACCGGCCTGTCCGGGTCTGGAAAGTCGAGCCTCGCCTTCGACACCATCTTCGCCGAGGGGCAGCGTCGCTACGTCGAGTCGCTGTCGGCTTACGCGCGCCAGTTCCTCGGCCAGATGGACAAGCCGGACGTCGACTTCATCGAGGGCCTGTCGCCCGCGGTGTCGATCGACCAGAAATCCACCTCGCGCAACCCGCGTTCGACCGTCGGCACCATCACCGAGGTCTACGACTACCTGCGCCTGCTCTACGCCCGCGCGGGCAAGGCGCACTGCCCGAAGTGCGGGGAGGCGATCAGCAAGCAGACCCCGCAGCAGATCGTCGACCAGGTGCTCGCCATGGAGGAGGGCACCCGCTTCCAAGTGCTCGCGCCGGTCGTGCGCGGGCGCAAGGGTGAGTACCTCGACCTCTTCGAGAACCTGCAGCAGCAGGGCTACGCGCGGGTCGTGGTCGACGGGACGGTTCACCCGCTCACCGACCCGCCGAAGCTGAAGAAGCAGGAAAAGCACCAGATCGCCGTCATCATCGACAGGCTCTCGGTGAAGACGAGCTCACGGCAGCGGCTCACCGACTCGGTCGAGACGGCGCTCCGGCTCGCCGACGGCCTGATCGAGCTGGAATTCGTCGACCTGCCGGAGAACGATCCGCATCGCGTGCGCGGCTTCTCCGAGAACCTGGCCTGCCCCAACGGCCACCCGCTGGCGATCGAGGACCTCGAGCCGCGCTCGTTCTCCTTCAACGCGCCCTACGGCGCCTGCCCCGAATGCACCGGTATCGGCGTCCGCAAGGAGGTCGATCCGGAACTGGTGGTCCCGGACGACGAGTTGTCCCTCGGCGAGGGCGCCATCGCGCCGTGGGCCGGCGGTCAGAGCGCGGATTACTTCATCCGGCTGCTCGAGTCGCTTTCGGAGACCATCGGTTTCCGGATGGACACCCCGTGGCGCAAGCTGCCGGCGAAGGTGCAGAAGGCCGTCCTGCACGGCGTCGACGAGCAGGTCCACGTCCGCTACAAGAACCGCTACGGCCGCCAGCGTTCGTACTACGCGGCCTTCGAGGGCGTCATCCCGTTCCTCGAGCGGCGCCAGGAGCAGACGGAGTCCGAGTACATGCGCGAGCGGTACGAGGGCTACATGCGCGAGGTCCCGTGCCCGGCCTGTCAGGGCACCCGGCTCAAGCCGGAGATCCTCGCCGTCACCTTGGAGCACAAGACACAGGGCGAGCGGTCGATCGCCGAGGTCTGCGCGCTCTCGATCGCGGAGGCTTCGCAGTTCCTCGACGAACTGGAACTCGGCAAGCGGGAGACGGTGATCGCCGGCGCGGTCCTCAAGGAGATCCAGGCGCGGCTGCGGTTCCTGCTCGACGTCGGACTCAACTACCTCTCGCTCGACCGCGCCTCCGGGACGCTGTCCGGCGGCGAGGCCCAGCGCATCCGGCTCGCCACGCAGATCGGCTCCGGTCTGGTCGGCGTGCTGTACGTGCTGGACGAACCGTCGATCGGGCTGCACCAGCGGGACAACCACCGGCTGATCGAGACGCTGGTCCGGCTGCGCGACCTCGGCAACACGCTGATCGTCGTCGAGCACGACGAGGACACCATCCGCTCCAGCGACTGGGTGGTCGACATCGGCCCCGGCGCGGGCGAGCACGGCGGCCACATCGTCCACAGTGGACCGTACAAGAAGATCCTGCGGAACAAGGACTCGATCACCGGCGCGTACCTGTCGGGCCGCCGCAAGATCGAGGTCCCGGCGATCCGGCGGCCGGTCGACAAGAAGCGGCAGCTGACCGTCGTCGGCGCACGGGAGCACAACCTGCGCGGCCTCGACGTGTCGTTCCCGCTCGGTTGCCTGGTGTCGGTCACCGGTGTCTCGGGTTCCGGGAAGTCCACGCTGGTCAACGACATCCTCGCGACCGTGCTGGCGAACAAGCTCAACGGCGCGCGTCAGGTCCCTGGCAGGCACACACGCGTCAACGGCCTCGCCGGTGTCGACAAGCTGGTCCGCGTCGACCAGTCGCCGATCGGCCGCACGCCGCGGTCCAACCCGGCGACCTACACCGGCGTCTGGGATCACGTGCGCAAGCTGTTCGCCGCGACCACCGAGGCGAAGGTGCGCGGCTATCAGCAGGGCCGGTTCTCCTTCAACGTCAAGGGCGGCCGGTGCGAGGCCTGCGCCGGTGACGGCACGATCAAGATCGAGATGAACTTCCTGCCGGACGTCTACGTCCCCTGCGAGGTGTGCAAGGGCGACCGGTACAACCGGGAGACCCTGGAGGTCCACTACAAGGGCAAGACCGTCGCCGACGTGCTGAACATGCCGATCGAAGAGGCGGCCGAGTTCTTCGAGCCGATCAAGGCGATCCACCGGCACCTGGCCACCCTCGTCGACGTCGGCCTCGGCTACGTCCGGCTCGGGCAGCCCGCGCCGACCCTGTCCGGTGGCGAGGCGCAGCGCGTGAAGCTCGCCAGCGAACTGCAGAAGCGGTCCACCGGCAAGACGGTCTACATCCTTGACGAGCCGACCACCGGTCTGCACTTCGAGGACATCAGCAAGCTGATCGGCGTGATCAACGGGCTGGTGGACAAGGGCAACACGGTGATCGTCATCGAGCACAACCTCGACGTCATCAAGACCTCGGACTGGATCATCGACATGGGCCCCGAGGGCGGTTCCGGTGGTGGCACCGTGATCGCCGAGGGCACCCCGGAGTACGTCGCTTCGGTTCCCGAGAGCTACACCGGCGAGTTCCTGAAGACCGTTCTCGCCTGAGGTCGCCCAAAGTGTTATGAACGGGACTTTCATTGCAAAATTTGCAATGAAAGTCCCGTTCATAACATCGGCACTAGACGGGCGCCTTCCCCGTGGTCCGGTCCAGCACCGGCGAAGCGGCCCCGTAGTAGAAGGCGCGCAGCCGGTACGAGGAGCCCTCCTCGCCCGGCAGCGAAGCGAGCCCGACCGACGTCGTCCCCGGATCCGACATCTCGACGGGCACGAACTCGGCGGCCCCGGGTTTCCTGATCTCCACGAGGAAACCGTCCTCGTCGCTGGAGCGGTCCGTCCAGCTGAACCGCACCATCTCCTCCGCGGCGGGCTCCGCCCGGAAGGCCGCGGGAGCGGCCGACTGGCCACCCGTGCGCAGCGAGACCGGTGGCCCGGCCGAGCCGGAACCAGCGGGCCCGGAGACGGTGACTGCCTCCGAGACGGCACCGTAGAACGGCCGGATCCGGTAGTAGAACCGTGTTTCCGGGATCAGGTCCGGATGCCGGTAGGAAGTCTGCCGCGGCGGCAAGAACCGCAGGATCGTGTAGTCCCCGTGCGGATCGGTGGTGTACTCGACGATCCGGCCCGCGGCGTCCGGATCGTCGTCCGGCCAGCTCAGCTCGATGTTCACCGGATCCGTCAGTGTCGCGCGGAAACCGGGTTCTTCGCCGCAGCCCGACACGAAAGCCACCAGCAACAGAACGGCCGCGAGTTTCCTTGGCACGCCTCGACCCTCCCGGGTATCAGGCGGCGGAGTCCGGAGGCGTCAGCATACGAGCGCGCCCGATGATCGACAAGCCCCCGGCAAGACCCGGTTGAACCGTTTCGCGAATCCGTCCGTGTGGGAGGCAAGAGGAGGCGGCCATGGAGAACCGAGGAGAGGCCGGTGCCGATGCACAGTTCGATCGCGGCGCGCGCCGAACGATCCACCTTGCCCGTGCGGGTTGCAGTACTGTCCTCGCCGACCCAGAAGACCGTCGGGAGGACACGAGTGGCGATCGGTGGCTGGCGGCCGAAAAAGGCCAAGGGCGAGGACCTGGTCCGGCACTTGTACGCCGAACACGGGAGAAGCCTGCTGGCGTACGCGACGAGGCTGACCGGGGACCGCGCGGCCGCGGAGGACGTCGTACAGGAGACCTTGGTCCGGGCCTGGAAACATGCCGAAGACCTGGAGAACGACGCGAAGGGTTCGGTGCGGGGCTGGCTGCTCACGGTCGCCCGCAACATCATCACCGACCGCGCGCGGGCCAGGGCGGCGCGGCCGCCGGAAGTGCCGGAGCCCGAGGAAGGCGCGCCGACCCCGGCGGTGTCGCGGGACCACGCGCAGAGCGTCGTGGACTCGATGGCCGTGCTCGGGGCGATGGACGGCCTGTCCACGGAACATCGTGAGGTTCTGGTGGAGATCTACTACCGGGGCCGGACGGTGGCCGAAGCGGCGAGATCCTTGGGCGTCGCCCCGGGTACCGTTAAGTCGAGATCTTATTACGCGTTACGGGCGCTCAGAGCCGTGATGTCCGGAACCGGGAAGGAGGTAGCGCGATGAGTCCGGTGGGACACGATCAGGGCCAGCTCGCCGCCTACGTCCTCGGTGGGCTCACCCAGCTGGAAGCTGCCACGTTCGAGACACACCTGGCGAACTGCCCGGCGTGCCGCCGTGAGGTGCGCGAGCTGGCGGAGCTGCGGTATCACCTCGACGAGGTGCCGCCGGAGGCGTTCCTCGAAGGACCGCCTGAGGGAGGCGACCTGCTTCTCCAGCGCACGCTGCGTCAGGTCCGTGAAGAAGAAGGCGCCCAGGAGCGCAAGCCGCGCCGGTTCCTCGCCGTGGCGGGCGCGGCCGTGCTGGTCGTCGTCGCACTGGGCGCGGGTGTGCTGGTCGGGCGGCAGACGTCGCCGGAACCCTCGACGGTGGCCTTGCCGGTGCCGACGGCGACCGCGCCGGTACCGGGCACCCGCGATCTCGCGGCCACCGACCGGAGCACGGGGGCGCAGCTGGCGGTCCGGGTCGTCCCGGCGGCGGGCTGGGTCCGGCTTCACGCGAAAGCCGAAGGTGTCCATGAAGGCGAGAAGTGCCAGCTCGTCGTCGTGACCAAGAGTGGTGAACGGGTCAACGCGGGCAGCTGGCTGGTTTCGGCGAAGGGCGAACGGGAAGGCACGGGGATCGACGGTTCGGCCTTGGTGGCCCCCGACGACGTGGCCTCGGTCGACGTCGTGACCTTGGACGGCCGGAACCTGGTGTCGGCGCGGGTATGACGGACTCGCGCACGGGTCACGGAAGCGGTCGATACCGCTTCCGTGACACGTGGGTGCTTCCCGCCTCACCGAAGGCCGTTTTCGACGCCGTCGTCGACCTCGCCGCGTACCCGCTGTGGTGGCGTGACGTCCGATCGGTCAGCAAGGTCGACGAAGACACCGCCGAACTCGTTTGCCGGTCGAGACTGCCGTACGCGCTGACAGTGCGGATGCACCGTGACCGGCAGGACGAGCGCGAGGGCCGGGTCCGGGTGCTGCTCAGCGGAGACCTGGAAGGAACACTGGCCGGCGCGCTGATCCCGGAGGAGAGTGGCACCCGGCTGGAGATCACCCAGGACGTCGAGGCCAGGAAACCGTTGCTGCGCAAGCTCGACCGGGTCGCCAGGCCGGTGTTCCGGATCAATCACGCGCTGATGATGCGACGCGGGCAACACGGATTACGGGGGTATCTGCTCGCACCCGCGGGTTAGGGTTCCGCGTATGACGTTGCGTGTCGCCACCGTGCAGCCGTTCACCGTCCCCGCCGACCTCTCCGCGAACATCGCCGAACACGCGAGGCTGCTGCGTCTCGCGGACGCCGATCTCTGCGTCTTCCCCGAACTTTCCCTGACCGGTCTCGAATTCGAGGCGCTCGCCGCCGACGAAGAACTCTGGCTGACGCCGGAAGATCCGCGTCTCGAACCGCTCCGGGACGCTTGCCGGGCCAGCGGGGTGCACGCCGTCGTCGGGCTCCCGCTCCTGGAGGACGGGCGACGGTACATCGGTTCGCTCATCCTCGGACCGGCAGGGGAAACCGTTGCCACGTATGCGAAACGAAACCTGCACAACAGTGAGGAAGAGCTGTTCGACGCCGGTGAGCGGCAGGTGATCATCGAGGTCGGCGGCAGGCGGCTCGGCCTCGCGATCTGTCTCGACGCCGCCAATCCGGAGCATCCCAGGGAACTCGCCGAAGCCGGGGCCGAGGTCTATGTCCTCAGCGCGCTTTTCAGTGAGGGCCAGGAAGACCGGCTGCTCGACCAGGTCGGCGTGGCGGCGGGTCACGGGATGTGGGTGGTGCTTTCCCAGTATTCCGGCAAGACCGGCGGGATGGCCGCGTTCGGCGGCAGCGGGGTCTGGAAACCCGGAGGCGCCGCCGAGGTACGTCTCGGCGGCGAACTCTCCGAATGGGCCTACGCGACCATCACCGGGGAGGCTTCCTGAGCCACGCGGCCACGCAGGACCACGGCCGCGACGAAGACGGCGAGAGCGAGCAGCCCGGCGCTCAACGCGTACGCGCTCCGGTAGCCGCTGGTCAGCGCTTCGGGCATGGTCGCGCCTTCAGTCAGCAGTGATCCCGTCCGGGACGCGGCGGCGGTCGCGAGGACCGCGGTACCGACCGCGGCGCCGATCTGCTGCGTGGTGTTGATCAGTCCCGAAGCGACCCCGGCGTCGGCGGGTGTGGTCCCGGACATCGCCTGCCCCATCAGCGCGGGCATCGCCGCGCCGAACCCGACGCCCATCAGGACGAGTGCGGGCAGGACGTCGGTCGCGTAGTTCCCGTCCGCTTCGACGGTGGCGAGGAAGCCGAGCGCCAGCGCGACCAGCGAAAGCCCGGTGACGAGCACCGCACGCGCCCCGAAGCGGTGGTTCAGCTTCTCGGCGAAGACCAGCGACATCACCGCGATCGAGACCGGCGCGGGCAGGAAGGCGAACCCGGTGCTCAGCGCGTCGAGTTCCAGGACCCGCTGGAGATAGAGCGCGGTGATGAACTGGAAGCCGAACAGCCCGGCGACCATCAGGACCATCACCGTGTTCGCCCCGGACACCGCCCGGACGCGGAAGATCCGCAGCGGCAGCAGCGGTTCGCGGGCCTTCGCCTGCCGGAGCACGAACCCGGCGAGCAGCAGGAGCGACACGGCGAGCAGGCCCAGGGTGCGGGAGTCGGCCCAGGTGTACTCCTCGGCCTTGACGATCGTGTAGACCAGCAGCATCAGCCCGCCGGTGACCAGTCCGGCGCCGGTGACGTCGGTGCCACCGCGTAGCCCCGCGCCACGGTCGGTTTCGAGCAGCCGGACGGCCATCACCAGCGCGACCACGCCGATCGGCAGGTTGACGAAGAAGGTCCAGTGCCAGTCGAGCAGCTGGGTGAGCGTGCCGCCCGCGATGAGCCCGATCGACGATCCCGCGGCCTGGGTGAAGCTGTAGACGCCGATGGCCTTCGCCCGCGCCCGCGGCTCCGGGTAGAGCGTGGTGATCATGCCGAGCACGACGGCCGAAGCGAGTGCGCCGCCCGCACCCTGTAGGAAGCGGAACACGATGAGCTGGGTCTGGTCCTGTGCGATGCCGGAAAGCAGCGAGGCGAGGGTGAAGACGCCGAGCCCGGCGAGGAACACCCGTTTTCGGCCGATCAGGTCGCCCAGTCTGCCGGACAGTAGCAGGAGCCCGGCGAAGGCGATCAAGTAGGCGTTCACTACCCAGGCGAGCGAGGACGAGGTGAAACCGAGGTCGTTCTGGATGGCGGGGAGCGCGACGGCGACGATCGAACCGTCGAGGACGACCATCAGCGAAACGGCGGTGAGTACGGCGAGAGCGAGAGCGCGTTGAGGCATGGAGGTACCCCTCTGTGAATTCCGTGGAGACTTTCCCCAGGTGATGCCTTGGTGCATCACTTGTTACAGCGCTCATCTTGTGTGACTCTGTTCCCTGCCGGAAGGAGGCACTTTCATGTCCCAGGGGAACACCGATGTGACCGCGCAGGCCAACGTGGTCGACCCGGAAAAACTCGAAGCGTGCACCGTGCTCGAGGTGATCAACCGGATCAGCGGGAAGTGGGCGATCGGGATCCTGCTGGAGGCCATGCGCGGTCCCGTGCGGTTCACCGAGCTGGAGCGGTCGGTGGAGGGGATCAGCAGGCGGATGCTCACCCTGACGTTGCGGAATCTCGAACGTGACGGCCTGCTCGTCCGCACCGTGTACCCGACGGTGCCGCCGAAGGTGGAGTACGAGGCGACAGCGATGGCCAAAGAGCTCTACGCGTCGCTGAGCGGCCTGCTGAACTGGGCGGAGCGGCACCGTGACTCGATCGCCGAGTCCCGGGTCGTGTACGACGAGAAGGTCAGCGCCTGACGCCTGCCGCGTGCACGGCACGCTGGACATGCGAGCACAACTGGTCGAAGTGCCACTTCTGGAACGCCAGGTCCGTGCTGTTCGTCGCCGACCAGCTTTCCCACAGGCCGCCCGGCCGCAGGTAGCGGGACGTGTACGCGGTGGTGAGGTCGGCGTCGATGTGGTGCAGGGCGGCGAGCGCCCACTCCTGGTCGTAGCGCAGTTCCGGCCGGGCGAGGTAGTGGTCCAGATAGGACACGAGGATCTCGGCGTCGGCGAGGGTGCCGAACCGGGCGAGCGCGAAACAGTAGCCCTGGCCGGCGAAGACCAAGCCGCTTTCCAGGAACAGTTCCCGGATCCGCCCGCGCCAGGCGGTGCGCCGATCGGCGCCGATCAGCCACGCGGCGGTGATCCGTTCCCGCCAGCCGTGGTCGAACAGGAACGCCAGTTCGTCGTCGGTGATCCGTGCTGCGTCCTCGGCCAGGTCGCGCAGGAAGACTTCGCGTTCGGGGCCGCGCATCATTCCTTCGAAGTTGCCGTGCAGCAGCTTCGAGTACCGCGCGAGCACGTAGCGGTCGATGGCGTCCGGCATGCCCGTGAGTTTCCCAGAAAACGAAGAACCGCGGTGCGAGGACGGGGGACCCTCGCACCGCGGTTTCATTCTTGCCGTGGCCTAAACGCGTGCCACGGCTTTCTCCCTGTCGTCGTCACGATCCTCGTGGGGGGCCGGGTCGTGCTCGTCGAGCAGGGTGGCTTCGTCGAACGGGGCCTGTCCGCTGAAGACCTGGTTGGCCCGTTCGCGGTCGAACTCCTTGGTCCACGTTCCGACCAGGACGGTCGCGACGGCGTTGCCCGCGAAGTTGGTGAGCGCGCGGGCCTCGGACATGAACCGGTCGATGCCGAGGATGAAGCCGACACCGTCGACCAGTTCCGGCCGGTGCGACTGGAGCCCGCCGGCGAGGGTGGCGATACCGGCGCCGCTGACGCCCGCCGCACCCTTCGAGGCGATGATCATGAACAGCAGCAAGGAGATCTGCTCACCGAGCGACAGCGGCTGGTCCTGCGCGGTCGCGATGAACAGCGTCGCCATGGTCAGGTAGATGGCCGTGCCGTCGAGGTTGAACGAGTAGCCGGTGGGCACGGTGATGCCGACGACCGGCTTGGAGACGCCGAGGTGCTCCATCTTCGCGATCAGGCGCGGCAGGGCCGACTCGGACGACGAAGTGGACACGATCAGCAAGAATTCGCGGCCGAGGTAGCGGAACAGCGTGAAGATGTTGATCCGCGCGCCGATCCACAGGACCGAGCCGAGCACACCGAACACGAACACCAGGCAGGTCAGGTAGAAGCCGATCATGATGACGGCGAGACTGCGCAGCGCGCCCCAGCCGGTTTCGCCGACGACGGCGGCGATGGCGCCGAACGCGCCGATCGGGGCGGCCCACATGATCATCGCGAGGATCCGGAACACGAGCCGCTGGATGTGCTCGATGCCGCGGCGGATCGGTTCGCCCTTCCGGCCCAGCTTCTGCACGGCGAATCCGGCGAGCAGCGCGACCAGCAGGGTCTGCAGCACCTGGCCTTCGGTGAACGCCGAAACCATCGTCTTCGGGATGATGCCGAGCAGGAAGTCGACGGTGCCCTCGCCGCCCTCGGCCTGGGTGTGGGCCTTCGCGGCCGCCGCCGGGTCGAGGTGCAGGCCCTCGCCCGGGTGCAGGAGGTTGCCGACGACGAGACCGATCGCGAGCGCGAAGGTCGACATCATCAGGAAGTAGCCGAGCGAGAGCAACCCGACCTTGCCGACCTTCGCGGCCTTCGCCACCGATCCGATACCGAGCACGATGGTGCAGAAGATGATGGGAGAGATCATCATCTTGATCAGGTTGACGAAGCCCGTGCCGAGGGGCTTGAGCTCCTTCGCCAGACCTGGCGCGGCGAAACCGACGATGACGCCGAGGACCACGGCGGCGATCACGGCCAGGTACAGGTAGTGCATCTTGTCTCGGCGACGCGGCGCCGCTTCGGGCGTTGTAGGCACCTTTGCCTCCAGCTCAGGGATGTCCGGGATTGCCGGTCACTATCACCCGGACAGGTGAGCTGGGTCACGGTTGTGTTCATTGAGTTCGCGCGCGGGGTTTCCGGGGAATTCCGGCCGGGCGGGCTGAGCGGCCGTCCGGCCGGTGTGCTGGTATGAGCGGGTGCCCTCGACGACGCGGATCCGGACCAGGCGCGGCAGTCTCGCCCGCCAGCTGCTGATTCTCCAGCTCGTGGTGCTTTTCGTGCTCGTCGCGGCGGGGCTGACCTTCGCCTATCTCGATTCCGTCCGCGCCACCGAGGATCGCGCGCGCGATCAGGTGACCGCGGTCGCCGAAGCGGTGGCGGACGCGCCCGGCGTACTGGCCGCACTGTCCACATCGGAACCCAGCCGGACACTGCAGCCGTTCGCGCAGAGTGTCCGCGCGGACACGGGGGTGGACTTCGTGACCATCATGGACCCGAACGGGATCCGCTTCACCCATCCGAATCCGGAGCTGATCGGGCAGCCGTTCCTCGGCAACATCGGCGAGGCACGGCGCGGCGGCAAGGTCGTCGAGACCTATGCCGGTTCGCTGGGGCCGTCCGAACGTGTCGTGGTCCCGGTGCTCGGCACCGCGGGACAGGTGGTCGCCCTGGTGTCGGTGGGCATCACGGTCGAGGCGATCGACGCCGAACTGCGTGAACGCCTGTGGCCGCTGATCGGGGTGGCGGTCGCGGTGCTGGTGGTCGGCGGGATCGGCAGCTACCTGGTCAGCGCGCGGCTCCGGCGGCAGACCAGGGGGATCGCTCCCGAGGAACTGAGCAACCTGTTCGAGTACCACGAAGCCGTTCTGCATTCGATGCGCGAGGGACTGCTGCTCGTCGGCGGAGACGGTCGCGTGGTGCTGTGCAACGACGGCGCTCGTGCGCTGCTGGGCGTCGACGGCGATCCGGTCGGCCGCGAACTGTCCGCATTGGACATTCCGGAAGATCTCGTCGAGGCCTTCACCTCGGGGGAGGAACGCACCGACGAACTCCACCTCACCGAGGCCAGGGTGCTCGTCGTCAGCACCGCGCCGGTGCGCTCGCGCGGAAAGGCGATGGGCACCGTCGTGATCCTGCGCGACCACACGGAACTCCAGGCGCTGACCGGCGAACTGACCACGGTGCGCGGACTGGCGGAAGCGCTGCGCTCCCAGGCGCACGAGGCGGCGAACCGGCTCCACACGGTCGTTTCGCTGGTCGAGATCGGCCGTCCCGAACAGGCCGTCGAGTTCGCGACCGAGGAACTCGCGCTGGCACAGGAACTCACCGACCGGGTGGTCGGCGCGGTCGCCGAGCCGGTACTCGCGGCACTGCTGCTGGGCAAGGCGGCGGAGGCGAGCGAGCGCGGCGTCGAATTCACGATCACGCCCGACACCGTCATGGAGGACTCGGACACCGGTGTTCCACCGCGGGATCTGGTGACCATCCTCGGTAACCTGATCGACAACGGCATCGACGCGGCGGTGGGGAACGCGGCGGACGGCGGACGGCCCGGCGTCGAGGTGACCGTGCGGTCCGGCGCCGACGAGCTGCTGCTGCGGGTCGCCGACACCGGACCCGGCGTGGACGACGTCGAGCACGTGTTCCGGCGCGGCTGGTCCACCAAACCCGAGGACGGGCACGGGCTCGGGCTGGCACTGGTGGGTCAGGCGGTGCGACGGCACAGTGGGACCATCGACGTCGGCCGCGACGAGGGCGCGGTGTTCACCGTGCGCTTGCCGCTGAAGACGCCGCGGACGCCCCAGTCGCCGAAGGAGCCGACACGATGATCAAGGTGCTGGTCGTCGAGGACGAGCCGGTCGCCGCCGACGCGCACCGCGTCTACGTCGAGCGGATGCCCGGCTTCACCGTGGCCGGCGTCGTCCACTCCGGCGGCGACGCGCTGCGGTTCTGCGAACGCGAGCCTGTCGACCTGGTGCTGCTGGACTTCTATCTTCCCGACACGCACGGGCTCGCGGTCTGCCGGTCGCTGCGCGCGGCCGGTCTCCCGATCGACGTCATCGCGGTGACCTCGGCCCGCGATCTGGCGCTGGTCAAGGCCGCGGTGTCCGTCGGCGTGGTGCAGTACCTGCTCAAACCGTTCACTTTCGCCTCGCTGCGGGAAAAACTGGAGCGCTACGCGGAGTTCCACGGCGCGTCGGGTGAGGTCACCGGACAGGCCGAGATCGACCGGGCGCTCGGCACCCTGCGCACCACCGAACGGCAGGCACTGCCGAAGGGGATGAGCGCGCAGACCCTGGAGTCCATCACCGAAGTCCTCGCCTCGGCCGCGGACGGCCTTTCCGCCGGGGCGGCGGCGACCGCGATCGGCGCCTCCCGGGTCACCGCGCGGCGCTACCTCGAGTACCTCGCCGACAACGGCCTCGCCCAGCGCGAGCCCCGCTACGGCCAGGTCGGCCGTCCCGAGGTCTGGTACAAACCGAAAACCGTATAACGATCTATACTGCGGCGCGGGCGCTACCTTGGACTTCGTGAAGATCGGCGAACTCGCGCGGAAGACCGGGGTCAGCGTCCGTGCGCTGCGCTATTACGAGGAAGAGGGGCTGATCAGCCCTGGCCGCGAGGGCAACGGCTACCGCGACTTCTGCGAAGGGTCGGTCGAGGCGGTCCTGCAGATCCGCGGGATGCTCGACGCCGGTCTGCCGGTCAGGCTGATCCGCGAAGTCCTCCCGTACCTCGACGGGCCGGGAGAGGTCCGGCCGAAGGTGCCGTGCGAGTACATGATCGGCGAGGTCGCGCGGCAGCGGGAAGTGCTCGACCGCCGGATCGCGCTCATGACCCGCAACCGCGACGCCCTCGACGCGTACCTGCGCGACTTGACCCTCACACAAACGTGAGGGTTTTAGCGTGCGGCCATGACTTCGATCCGCGCGCTGCGACAGGACTCCGCGAACGGTCCTGAAGATCTCCACCTGATCACCGACGCTTCCGTTCCGGTGCCGGGACCAGGCGAAATCCTGCTGAAGGTCACCGCGGCGGGCGTCAACTTCGCCGACGTCATGCAGACCCGGGGCACCTACGAAGGCGGTCCGAAGGCGCCGTACATCGCAGGCTTCGAGGCCGCGGGTGAGGTCGTCGGCCTGGGGGACGCGGTGACCGGAGTCGCGCTCGGCGACCACGTCGTCGGAACCGGTGGCGGGGCCTTCGCCGAGTACATGGTCATGCCCGCGGCCGGGGTGGTCCCGGTACCGGAGGGCTGGTCGGACGAACAGGCGCCCGGGTTGCTGCTGAACTGGGCCACCGCGCTCGCCGCGCTCAAACCGCTGGGGCGGCTGGCCGCCGGGGAAACCGTGCTTGTGCAGGCGGCGGCGGGCGGGGTCGGCCAGGCCGCGGTCCGGCTGGCGAAGCACTACGGCGCGACCGTCATCGGCACCGCGTCGCCGGGCAAGCACGACCTGGTGCGGGCGGTGGGCGCCGATCGCGTCCTCGGCTACGGAGAGGATCCCGGTGCGGTGGATCTCGTCCTCGAGTCCGTCGGCGGGGCGACGTTCGCCGCGAGCCTCGCCGCGGCCAAACGCGTCACCGGACGGGTCGTGGTCTACGGCGTCGCCGGGGGAGAGGCCGCGATCACCAACCGCGAACTGAACTTCCGGCACCAGATCCACCTGATCGGACTGCATCTCGGTGTCCTGATCGAACACGCGCCGGGGATCTTCGCGGAGCTGATGGACGAGCTGCGCGCGCTCATCGCCGTCGGTGTCTGCGCGCCGGGGACGCCGACGGTCCACGACCTCGCGGACGGGCCCCGGGTGCTCGCGGAACTGGAGGCGCGGACCACCGCGGGCAAGCTGGTGCTGCGGCCCTGAACGCGGCGGGCCGAATATCGTCGTATGCGAACGTGTGCATGTCAATAGGACGAAAGTGTTGGTAAATCACCAGCTGGCATAGGCGACGAAAGTCGGTGCCAGGAGCGCGGATCCGCTTCTAGATTCACGAACCATTCCGTTGTCCTTCCAAGGAGTGGGTACATGGCAAGGAAGTTCTTCGTCTCCGCCTCCGTGAGCTTGGCGCTGCTCGCCGTCCCGGTGACCGCGGGGCAGGCCACGGCCGCGGTCCAGCCTGCTCAGCAGACCGCGGCGGTGACCACGGTCTACTACGACGCCTCGGGAGCGCCCAGCTTCCGTGCCGCCATCCAGGCGGGTGCGGCGAACTGGAACAACTCGGTGTCCAACGTGAAGCTGCAGGAGAGCTCGTCGGGGGCCACCCTGCGCTACACCGAGGGCAACGACCCCTCTGGCTCCTACGCCGAGACCGACGGCCACGGCCGCGGCACCATCTTCATCGACTACACGCAGGCGAAGCAGTACAACCAGACCCGGATCGCCGCGCACGAGACCGGCCACGCGCTCGGCCTGCCGGACCACTACGAAGGCCCGTGCTCCGAGCTGATGTCCGGTGGCGGCCCCGGCCCGTCCTGCACCAACGCGAAGCCGAACGCGCAGGAGATCTCGCGGGTGAACTCGCTGTGGGCCAACGGCCTGCTGGCGACGGCGGGCACCATGCAGCGCATCTACAACTGATTCCTCGTGCGTGGTAAGTGACGTTCTGGCCAAGGGTGTACCTACGGCGGATGCGGTCCGGTAGCGGCCGAGCCGTGAAGGACTCCTTGAGGGACTCAGAGTCCCTCAAGGTTCCCCTCACCCGCCCCCGGGCGGTCGTCACGAGCCTCACCAGCACCGCCAGTCACAACGGCTGCGCGTGAAGGCCCCCTTCCCTCGGCTGAGCCGAGGGAAGGGGGCCTTCACGTACTTCACCGCAGGCCAAGAGCAGGCACCTAAGAGAGGGTTCGCTCTGACCGTCATTACCACCCACAAGCCCGTCAGGTGCTAGCCCTGGAACTCGTAGGCGCCCGCGTCCACCCGGGCACCGGCGTACACGACGTTCCCGTCGACGTCACGGTCGGCGTATTTCGTGATGCCGAGGTCGATCGCCGGGCTTCCCGCCAGCAGGATCAGGTTCGTGGCCGAGGTGAACTTCGGATCGGCCACCTTGTCCGTCGCGCCCGCTGTGAACTGCCGGAGCCCGCCGAAGTAGACGTTGTGGTCGGTCGCGGTGAAGGTCGAGTCCGCGTAACCGACCTTGTACGCAGCCTGGACGACGTTCTGCGTCATCCTCAGCATCTGGTTCGTGCAGCCGCCGTAGCAGACGAAACCCTCCGACTCGGCGTTGGAAAGCCGGAGCGAGTTGTTGCGGAACACCGTGCCGAGCACCGGGCCGTTGCCGTCCCCAGCCCCGCGCGTGATGATCCCGCCGCGCGTCTTGGCACCGAAGACGGCGTTGTACTCGAAGACGTTGCCGGTCGAGACGCCGTCGGGATCCTTGGTGTCCGTGCCGAGTTCGGTGAAGGTCTCGTTGTCCTCGGAGATGTTGTGGTGGATGACGTTGCGCGACCCGTAGAAGATCTCGACAGCGGCGCCGTCGAGGCCGCCGAAGTCGTCGGACTTCGCGATCGAGCCGCTGATCCGGTTCCAGCCGATGTCGGAGTCGTTGCCCTGGACCAGCACGGCGAACGCGCCGGAGTCGTCGTTGCCGCCCGGGGTCACCACGGTCATGTGGTTGTTGTCGACCAGGTCGTTCTGCGTGACCTCGGTGTGGTCCGCCGACGGCGCGAGGTACACGCCCGCCCCGGCGCCGGTGATCAGGTTGGACAGCACTTTGTTGCGGTCTCCGGTCACCTTCACCCCGGCCCACGAGCAGCGACCGGTGTCGGCGGCGACACCGATCTGCAGATCCTGGACGACGTTGTCGTTGCCGGGCAGGTCCACGCAGGCTTCGGCGTTGCCCTTGATGATCGGACGGGCGCCGGTACCGTACGCGCCGATCGTGACGCCTGAGCCCTTGACGGCGAGACCGCCGGACCAGGTTCCGCCGCGGCGCAACAGAACGGTGTCGCCCGCCGCGAACGTCGTGGCGGAGACCTTCGCCAGTGATTTCCACGGCGCCTGCTGCGAGGTGCCGCTCGCGGTGTCGCTGCCGGCGACCTGATCGACGTAGTAAGTCTTCGAAGCGGCTTCGGCCGTCGTGAACCCGGTGCACGCGAGAGCGGCGAGCACGGTCACGGAAAGCAGTTTCCAGGACATCCCACGGAAGCTAACCGGCGTCCGCACAAGGCTCGTACAAAGACTTCCGCCGTTCTAGCATGATCCGATGCGCCGGGCGTCGAGGATCCTCGTGCCGGTCGCGTTGCTGCTCAGTGCGCTGATGGCGAGCAGCGGGGTCGCGCCCGTGCCGCGGCCGGTGATTCCCGAGACCGGGCTGAACGAGCTTTGGAACACTTACGGCGATCAGGGCGGTCACTGGACCGGCGGCGATCGCACCGTGTCGGTCCCGCTGCCGGACGGACGCACCGCGTGGCTCTTCTCGGACACTTTCCTGGGCCAGGTGAACCCGGACCACAGCCGCCCGCCGGACAGCCCGATCGCCCGCAACACCCTGGTCGTCCAGGAACGGGACGGCACTCTCGGGGAGACACTGCACGGCGGCACCGCCGAGGAGCCGAAGGCACTGATCGGGCCCGTGGGCTCGCCCGAGCATTACTGGGTCGGCGACGGCGTGGTCGAAGGCGACGTCCTGCGAGTGCTCTACAACCGGTACCGGACGACCGGATCCGGCGGACTCGACTTCAAGAGCGCCGGGACGTCGCTGGCCACCTTCCGGTTGCCCGCGCTGACCCCGTCCGAGCTGCAGGTCATCCCGGTCAGCGAGCACGTCGCCTGGGGTTCGGAACTGCTCGAAGACGGTGGCTACACCTATATCTACGGCGCCGAACAGGGCCGGCTCCGGCTCGCCAGGGTGCCCGCCGGTGGCCTTCGCGGGCCGTGGCGGTTCTGGACCGGCTCGGGCTGGTCGTCGCACGAGGAGGACTCCGCCCGGATGCTGTCCGGGATCGGGACGGCGTTCTCGGTGACCCGCGTCGGCGCGGAGTACGTGCTGGTCACCATGGACACCAGCCCCGGCTTCAGCCCGGTGATGCTCGCCTACACCGCGAGTTCGCCGACCGGGCCGTTCGGGGAGCCGCGTGTTCTTTACCGGGCACCCGAAGCGAGCGATCGGCTGATCGTCTACGACGCGACGGCGCATCCGCAGCTGAGCCGTCCGGGGAGGCTTGTGGTGTCGTACAACGTGAACTCACTCGACCACGGTGACAACTTCGAGGACGTGCGGATCTACCGGCCGCGGTTCGTCGAGGTCGGCTGGCCGCCGTCAACGCCGGCCGAACCATGGGCGCAGATCGTAGGCCCGTTCGCAGTGGGAGTCGGCCGGTAGCTCGTGGTCGACGAGATGCGGAGGAACTTCCTGCCGGAAGAGGGCTGACAGCTCCACCATCGTGTAAGCGCCGTTGATAGGACCGTTGGTCGCGTCGGCTTCCGGAAGCGGCAAGTCAAGCCCGAGGATGATGTTTTCGCGGTGATACTGCAGGTAGAGCCGGAGCGTGCCGGTCTGGTGATGGGAGAACCCGGCCAGACCGAACACCTCCCCGTCCAGCGTGAGGGATCCGGAGCCGACCGATCGCAGGTTCGCGTAGAGCGCGTCCTCGACCGGCTTGGCCCTTCCGCCGAACTCGGCAGCACGATCACCATGGACGACGGGAGCGTCGTGGAACCGGTAGCCCGACGGCTCCTCGGCCAGGTACTCGGAACGATTCAGGTGAACCACACGAATCGCGTCGAGCGCCCGGCCCCAGTCGAGGATGGTGCCGTCAGTCAGGAACAGCGGTAGCTCGATCCCGTAGCGACGATGTGGATCCTGGTCCGACATCAGGCCGGTCAAGAACCGCCTGGAGGACCGGCGCACCACCGCGCAGACGGTGGGAGCCTCCGGCCCGCCCAGCGTGGTGGTGAATTCCCGAAGCCGTAGCAGAATCGCCTGATAGGCCCAGTCCGCTTGCGCTGAGTCGCCTTCCGCCCCACCGTCGCGTCCATCAGTTGATGAAGTCGGGGCACCGGTCCATGCGCTCGCAGTATGCGGTGATCGTTCCGATCGGTGTTCCATCCGGAGTACGATAGCGTTGGTCCGCCGTGATGTTGGCGTGTTCCTATAAAGCTGAAACTGGCTTCGCCGAGTCGTGTATATCGGCAGATCCTTCTTGTCTGGAATGGCCTGTCTTCCGGCGAAGTGGCCGCGACGCCACCGCGAGCAGATGCAGGTCATCGCGGCTACGGCGACTGGCAGCGCAAATCTTATTCGGTTCATTCAAGGTAACGCGGGTCGAATTCGATCAACAAGGTCTCGGACGGGTGACTTGCTATTCAAGGGCGCGGTCTCGCGGCGATTCGATGGTCAGGGGAGCCGACGAGTCGCCGGTGAGCTGCCGCAGCTGAGTCATGGTCCGGTCCAGCTGCTCCGCCAGCCGCGGGATCGTGCTGGACGGGATATAGGCCTCGGCGCCGGCATCGAGAAGACGCCGCACCGGTCCCTCGTACTTGACCCCGAGTTCGGCGTCCTCGATCTCCGTGATCACGATCCGCGCCTTCGGGTACAGCGCGCGAAAGTTCCCGATCAGCTGAGGACTGGCGGGCGGGACCAGCAGCACGTCGACGGTCGGGGGAGCCGAGTGCAGGTCCAGCACGAGGTAGCCGGGGCCGAGCCGCTCGGACAGCGAGTCGCGCGCCGACGCCGAAAGCTTCATGGCGGTGGCCACGACAGTGATGTCCTCGGAAGCGGAGGCTGCGAACCCCCTGGCCTCGGGGTACGCGCCGGAAATCGTCGCGATCGTCTCGCCGTCGCGAGTGATGAGCACGTCCTCGCCGGGGCGGAGAGCGTCGATGAGCGCTACGAGTTCTTCAGGGAGCTGGGTGGCGTCGACCCACCGTGCGGACTGATCACTCATCACTCCATGATGGCCTCCTTCCGGTACCCAGGCGCAAGGACGGCGTGTCCGTGAAGGCCTCCTTCCCTACTTTGAGGGTAGGGAAGGAGGCCTTCACGGACTTTCCTTACTTCTATCGAGGCCGTCCCGGAACCCCCGGCCGCGTCTGCCAAGGAAGCGGCCCGTCCAGCGGCCGGTACTCGACGCCCAACGCGTCCAGCCGCGGCAGATGGTGATCCCGCAGTCGCGGCAGGAACTCCGCGTAGTCCCGCCCCGCCGGATCGCTCCACGCCACCTCGGCGAACGCGCACAGGCGCGGGAAGGCGGCGTAGTCCACCCGCCGCACGGTGTCGAGATGCTCCGACCAGACCTGCGCCTGGGTTCCGAGAATCGACTTCCCGGCCGGGAAATCGGCGGGCACCGGCTCGTAGCCGTAGAAGTCCTCCAACGTCCTCAGGTAGCCGACGGGGATCGGCTCGTCGGGATGGTCGGACTGCCGGTGGTCCAGATACACGTGGTCCTCGGGGCACATGACGACGTCGTGCCCGGCGGCCGCCGCACGCGCCCCGGCCGCCTCGCTCTGCCACGAGCCGATGACCATCGGCGGTAGGTCGCCTGCTTCCAGCACCTCGTCCCAGCCCAGCGGACGACGTCCTCGTTCGACCAGGTGCCGCGCGATCTCGCGGACGAACCGGCCGTGGTCCTCGGTCGCGCCGGGCACCTCGTCGCCGCCGAGCGCGATGACCTCCGAGGGGAAGATCTCCAGCACGTGGTCGAAGACACCCTTGAAGAAGTCCACTGTGGACTTCTCCGTGTTCAGCAGTGACGTGCTGATGCCCCAGCTCGTCCAGACCTCCCACGGTTCGCCGGTCTCCGGGCCGAGTTCGGGGTACGCGGCGATCGCGGCCCGCGCGTGGCCGGGGATGTCGACCTCCGGGACGACCGTCACCGCACGCGCGGCGGCGTACGCGACGATCTCGCGGAGATCATCGGTCGTGTAGAACCCGCCGTGCGGTCGCCCGTCGCGCTCCGGGCCGTCGTGCCGCCCGACCATGGACGACTTCCGCCAGCCGCCGACCTCGGTCAGCTTGGGGAACTCGGGGATCTCGATCCGCCAGCCCTGGTCGTCGGTCAGATGCAGGTTGAGCACGTTGAGCTTGTGCGCGGCGAGCAGGTCGACGAACCGCAGCACCTCGGCCTTGGTCCGGAAATGCCTCGCGACATCCAGCAGACAGCCACGCCAGCCGAACCTGGGGTGGTCGGTCACCACACCGCACGGGATCGTCTGCTGTCCATTGTGGATGGACGCGGCCCGGAACGCGTCCGGCCCGATGAGCTGCCGGAGCGTCTGGCGGCCGTAGAACTCGCCCGCCGCGTCGGCCACGTGCAGTCGCACGCCGGACGGGTCGATCTCCAGACGATAGCCCTCGGCGGGAAGTCCCGAATCGGCGCGCACGTCCACTTCGGACAGTACCGGACACTGTCCTGGCCTGGGTTCCACCGAGACGGGACGGGGGAGGAGCGTTTCGAATCCCGGCATGTCAGCCCTTCACCGCGCCGCCCATGACGGACACGAGTCGTCGTTGGACAAGGATGAAGAACACCAGCACGGGGATGGTCATCAGGGTCGAGCCCGCCATCACCGCGCCCCAGTCGGTGTCCTCCGGTTTGAAGAACACGAGAATCGCCAGCGGGAGCGTCTGGTTCTCGGTGTTGGAGATGATGAACGTCTTGGCGAACAGGAAGTCGTTCCAGGCGTGGATGAACGCCAGCACGCTGATCGCCACCAGCCCGGGCGCCACCAGCGGGAAGAGGATCTGCCAGGTGAACCGCATCCGGCTCGCCCCGTCGATCTTCGACGCCTCTTCCAGTTCCTGCGGCACCGCGGCGACGAAGCCGCGCAGCATCCAGATCGCGAACGGCAGGCTGAACGCCAGGTGCACCAGGATCAGCGAGCCGAGGTGGTTGGTGCCGAACGCCGGAGCGACGTCGCCGACCGAGCGCATCAGGAAGAACAACGGGATGGTCAGCGCCTCCACCGGCACCATCTGGGCCACCAGCACCATCACCAGCAGGACGGTCTTGCCCTTGAAGTTGAAGCGGGTCAGCGCCACCGCCGAGAGGAACGACAGCAGCAGCGACAACGCCACCACCACGACGGCCACGATCACGCTGTTCAGGAAGAACATCGCGAAGCCCTCGCCGCTGAGCACCCGTTCGAAATGCTCCAGCGTCGGCGTGAGCGTCCAGGGGCGCGGGTTCTCCGCCTGGATCTGCCCGGTGGGCTTGAACGCCGAAAGCACCATCCAGTACACCGGGAACGCGACCATCCCCGCGATCACCACGCAGATGATCTCGGCGATCAGCCTGCCGGGCTTGTGAACTCGACGGCGAGCCGTGATCACACCCATCCCGCGCTCCGGCGTTGCGACCGGACGTACAACCCGGTGATGGACAGCAGCAGCAAGGTCATCACGACTCCGAGTGCCGCGCCGAGACCGTATTCCTGTCCGGCGAAGGCCTGTTGATAGGCGAAGACGTTGAGCACGAGATTGCGCCCGGCCACGCCGCCGCCGTTGGTCATCACGTAGATCTGGGTGAAGATCTTGAAGTCCCAGATGATCGACTGGATCGTGGCGATGGTCAGCAGCGGCCGCACCATCGGCAGGGTGATCGACCACGTGGTGCGCCAGGTCGACGCGCCGTCGAGGTACGCGGCCTCGATGACCTCTTCCGGCACGCCCTTGAGCCCCGCGTACATCGTCACCATGACGAACGGGAACGAACACCAGATGACCTCGGCGGCCACCAGGCCGAACGTGCTGTAGGTGTCGAAGGTCCACGAGTGGTTCGCCATCCCGGTGAACCCGAGGCCCGAAAGCACCTCGTTGACCAGGCCGAAGTCGGCATCGAACAGGAACAGCCAGACGTACGAGCCCGCCATCGCCGGTGTCGCCCACGCGGCCAGCGCCGCCAGGAACAGCGGGACCCGCGCCCAGGCCCGGACCCGGGTCGCCAGCACGGCCAGCCCCGTCCCGAGCGCGAGACTGCCGACGACGCAGACCGCGGTGAAACCGAGGGTCTTGGCCAGCACCTCCCAGAACTGGACGTTCTCCAGCAGTTCGACGTAGTTGCCGAAACCGAGGAACACCAGCGGAGCGTTGCCGACGGCCTGCGGCTGGCCGTAGTCGTAGAACGAGATCAGGACGAGCTGGTAGATCGGGTAGACCAGCATCGCCAGCAGCAGGATGCCGCCGGGTGCCAGGTAGAGCAGCGCGGCCCGCCCGTCCCGGCGACGGCGGGGTGACCGCCGGGCCGGGGCGGGCGAGACCGCGGTGCGCGGGATTTCCTTGATCACCATGGGATCAGCCGAACGCCTTGTTCATCTCGGCGGTCGCGGTGGCCAGCGCGGCCGCCGGATCCTTGCCACCGGTCGCGATCTGCTGGATCGCGGTCGGCAGCACGTTCTGCGCGTCGATCTTCGACCACGCCGCGGTGGCGGGGACGAACTTCGTGCCCGCGGTGAGCGTGTCGACGAACGGCTTGACCGACGGGTCGCTCGCGGCGACCTTCTGCTGGACGCTGGCGAGCGTCGGCAGGTTGCCCATGGCGGTGTACATCTTCTCCTGGTACTTGGCGCCACCGAGCAGTTCGGTGAACTCGACCGCGAGACTCTTGCGCTTGGTCGCGTTGAACACGCCGAGCAGGTTGCCGCCCGCGAACGCCGGGGCGATCTTGCCCGCCTCGGTGCCCGGGATCGGGATGATCGCGTACTTCCCCTTGACCTGACCGGCTTCGACGGCCTTGCGGTTGAAGTCACCACCGATCGACATCCCCGCCTTGCCGCCGGCGAAGGCCGTGATGCTCTGCGTCCCGGTGAGGTTGGCGCACTGCTCCGGCGGGCAGATGTCCGCCTTCAGGAGGTTCGCGTACGCCGTCACTCCGGCCATGGCCTGCTCGGAGTCCATAGTGGACTTCCACTTGCCGCCGTCCTGCTTCGCGATCTCGCCACCGTTCGCCCAGACGAACGGCAGCATCGCGTAGGTGTACTTGCCACCGACGGAGATGCCGTACAGCTCCGGCTTCCTGGCGCGGATGGTCCTCGCGGTCTCGGTCAGTTCCGCCAGCGTCGCGGGCGGCTTGAGGCCGAGTTCGGTGAAGAGGTCCGTGCGGTAGTACAAGGCGCGGATGCCGGTGAACCAGGGGAGCCCGTAGGTCTTGCCGCCGGATTTCGCCGTCTCCAGTACCGCCGGGAGCATGTCGGCGCCTTCCTTCCACGACGAGAGATCGCCGGTCAGGTCGGCCAGTGCGCCGGTGGCGGCGTAACTGGAGACGTCGGTGTTGCCGAACTCGGCGACGTCCGGCGCGCTGGCCGGATCGTTGAAGGCTCCGGAGAACTTGTCCGCGCGGCCTTCCACCGGGATCCACTGGACGTCGACCTCGACGCCGGAATGCGCCGCCTTGAACTCGGCGATCGCCTCCTTGACCGCGGCCTCCTTGGGCGCGCGGTTGGCTTCGTCGAACAGCCAGACCCGGACCGTGCCGGACTTCTCGTCACCACCGCTCGCGGCGGGGGTGTTCTGCGCCGGCGCACAGCCTGAGACGAGGCCGATCGCCGCGAGGCCCGCGATGAGCACGCGAGTTCTCATGGGAGTTTCTCCTTAGGTGAAAAAGACGGAATTGACCTGGGCGAGCGCCAGTTTCCCGGCGACGGCGCCAGGGAGACCGGTGTCGGGATCGCGCGGCAGCCAGCTGAGCGTGCCGGACTTGTCGCTCGAGACGTAGAACCAGCGCTCGGTCGGGTCGAGGGTGAAGTGACGCGGGTACACGCCACCGACGGGCGCGTTGTTCAGCAGCTTCAAGGACTTCCCGTCCTCGCCGACGCCGAACGACGCGATGGTGTCGGAGCCGCGCACCGACGCGTAGACGAACCTGCCGTCCTTGGACGTGGCGATCTCGCCCGGATACTGCTCGCCGGGTGTGCCCGCCGGGACGGCCGGGACGACCTGGCCCGCGGTGAGCTTGCCGGTGGCCGGGTTCCACGCGGCGACAGTCACCTCGGCACGCAACTCGCCGAGGATGTAGGCGTACTTGCCGTTGGGGTGGAAGGCGAGGTGCCGGGGACCGGCGCCCGAGGGGAGCTTGAGCTGCTGGTTCAGCTTGAGCTTCCCGGTGGCGACGTCGAGTTTGTAGACGTACACCGAATCCGCGCCGAGGTCGACCGCGAGCACCCACTTGCCGGTGGGATCGTTGACCACCTGATGCGCGTGCGCCTGACGCTCGGCGCCCTTGTGCTGCGCCAGATCGACGACGTCGCCGAGTTTCCCGCCGGCGAGGATCGGGAGGACGACGACGCTGCCGCTGCTGTAGTTCGCGGCCAGCACGTACTTCTGGCTCGAATGGACGCTCAGATGCGTCGGGTGCTGCCCCTTCGCCGACTTCTTGTTGAGCAGCTTGGGTTTCGCCGGATCGGTGAGGCTCAGCGCGGAGATCTGGCCGTTCTCGTCCTCATTGGTCACATACAGCGTCTTGCGGTCGGCGCTGATGTCGAACCAGGAGGCGTTGCTGATCCCCGGAATGGTCCGGTCGACGACGAGCGCGTTGGTCGCCGCGTCCCGGTGAGCGACATCGAGCCCGTGCCCGGAACTGGTGTAACTGCTGACGTAGATGGCCCCGGTTCCCTTCGGTCCGCAGGTCTGTTCGGAAGCGTTCGCGAGCTGGGAACCGAGAACGGTGGTGAGTCCAGCCGCTCCGACGGCGCCGAGGAAGGTGCGTCGATCGAGTCCGGTCATCGTGATTTCTCCCAGATGTCGGGTGGTTTAAACCACTGCCATGAGCAATGCTGCCACGCCGAAACCGGAACCGGAAAGGACGGTTTCCAGGACGGTCCAGGTTTTCAGGGTCTGCGGCACGGTCATGTTGAAGTACCGCGAGATGATCCAGAACCCGCCATCGTTCACGTGCGAGGCGATGATCGACCCGGCCGAGATCGCGACGACCAGCAGCGCGAGCTGGATCTGGGAATAGCCCAGCGTCGCCACCGTCGGCGCGACGATGCCGCTCGTGGTCACGATCGCGACGGTGGCCGAGCCCTGCGCGATCCGCATCCCGCAGCTGATCACGTACGCGGCGAGGATGACCGGGAGACCGGCGTTGTCCAGCGATCCCGCGACGGCCTTGCCGATACCGGTGGCGGACAGCACGGCACCGAAGAACGCGCCCGCCCCGACCACCAGCAGGATCATCGCGACCGGGCGCAGCGACTTCGCGGAAAGCTCGCTCAAGTCCTTGCCCGTCAGACCGCGGCGCAGGCCCAGCAGCCACGACGCGAGCAGCACCGAGATCGTCAGGGCGACCGCCGGGGTACCGATGAACGCGGCGACACCGGCGGGCGCGGAGTTCTTGGGCAGCCAGATGCTGCCGAAGGTCCCGGCGAGGATCAGCACCAGCGGGACCGCGATGATCGCCAGCACCAGGCGGAGCGACGGCGGGTTCTCCTCCTTTTCGCCCTCTTCCTCGGCGATCAGGAATTCCGCGGGGACCTCGACGTCGACGCGTTTGCCGATCCAGGTCGAGTACGCGACGCCGCCGACGAGGAACGCCGGGATACCGCAGACCAGGCCCATCAGGATGATCCAGCCGAGTTCCACGTGCAGCAGGCCGGCCGCGGCCACCGGGCCGGGGTGCGGCGGGAGGAACGCGTGCGTGA
This sequence comes from Amycolatopsis sp. NPDC033938, assembly GCF_055575975.1. Classification (NCBI taxonomy): domain Bacteria; kingdom Bacillati; phylum Actinomycetota; class Actinomycetes; order Pseudonocardiales; family Pseudonocardiaceae; genus Amycolatopsis; species Amycolatopsis sp. NPDC033938. Next base: position 34,391 of record NZ_JBVIRO010000017.1, on the reverse strand, counting down.
TGGAAAGACCGGCGAGCAGCGGCAGCGCGTACAGCACCAGCGAGCGGCCGCCCTGTTTGGCGGCGACGTAGACCAGCGGTGCCAGCACGAAGATGCCGATGTCGAAGAAGACCGGGATGCCGAAGACGAATCCCGCGAGGCCCATCGCCAGCGGGGCCCGCTTCTCACCGATGGCCCGCAGCAGCGCGCCGGTGAGCACCTTCGCCCCACCGGAACGCTCCAAAATGGACCCGAGGATGGTGCCGAGACCGATGATCGCGGCGATATGCCCGAGGATCCCGCCGAAACCCTTTTCCAGCAGGGAGTCCGACGCCTTCTGCGCGGAACCGACGATCTGGCCGACCGGCAAGCCCGCGGCCAGCGCGGTCAGCAGGCCGACCACGATCAGCGCGATGAAGGGCTCGAGTTTGACCTTGATGATGAGGAACAGCAACACCGCGATCGAGACGGCGGCGAGGGTCAGGAGCCCTCCCGTCGAATGTTGGAGCCAGTCGATCATCGGACACTCCCGGGGTTGCGCAGTGAATGGCCGGCGAGGGCGCCGGTCGGTTGACCATCGTCGATGGCGGCGACACCGTTGACGAAGACATGGGGGATACCGGCGGCCTGCTGCCGCGGTTCGTCGAACGTGGCGGTGTCGGCGACGGTTTCCGGGTCGAACAGCACGAGGTCCGCCGCGTATCCGGCGCGGACGAGGCCCCGGTCGGTCAGCCGCAGGCGTTTCGCGGCGCGGCCGGTGAGGTGGGCGACGCATTCGGCGAGGTCGAGAACGCCGAGTTCGCGGACATAGCGCGCGAGATAACGCGGGAACGTGCCCCAGGCGCGGGGATGCGGCCGGGCTCCGACGAGAAGTCCGTCGCTGCCACCGGTGTGCGTGCGGTGGCGCATGATCGCCTGGACGTTCTCCTCGTGCCCGACGTGCATCAGGCATGAGGTGCCGAGCTTTTCCGAGATCAGGACGTCGAAGTACAGGTCCGCGGCCGGTTTTCCGGCCCGCTGGGCCGAAGCGGCTACGGAGTGCCCGACGAGGTGGGAGTTCTCGTCCCGCCGGACGCCGTTGATCTCGATGGCGTCCCAGTCGATCGGTACGCCGTGAGCGCCGTCGGAGCCGGTCTCCTCGATCTCGGCGCGGATCCGCTCGCGGGTGTCCACATCGGACAGGCGGGCCAGGGTGGCGCCGAGGCCGCCTTCGGTCGACCAGCTCGGCAGCAGCGCGGAAAGGTAAGTGGCGCCGGGAAGATAGGGATAGGTGTCCAGCGAGATGTCGCAGCCGTCGTCGAGCGCCTGGTCGAGCAGCTCCAGCAGCTGGGGCGCCTTGCCCTTGTTCACCGAGAAGTTCATCGTGGCGTGCGCGAGGTGCAGCGGGCAGCCCGACCGGCGGGAGACGTCGACCATCTCTCCGAAGGCTTCGAGCGCGCCCTTGCCGTAACTGCGGTGGTGCGGGCTGTAGAAACCGCCGTTCTCGCCGACGACCCGGCACAGCTCGACGAGTTCCTCGGTGGTGGCGTACATGCCCGGTGTGTAGGTGAGCCCCGACGACATGCCCATGGCACCCTCGGCCAGCCCGGTCGCGACGAGTTCTTTCATCGCGTTCATCTCGGCCTCGGTCGCGGGCCGGTCTTCCCAGCCGACGGTGAGCATCCGGACGGTGCCCTGCGGCACCAGGTAGGCGGCGTTGACCGCGATCCCGGCGTCGAGCCGGTCGAGGTATTCCCCGACCGAGCGCCAGTTCCAGTCGAAGCCTGCCGGATCGTCGTTCCATCCGGCGAGCTGCTGGCGCAGCGAAGCGAGGACGTCGTCGTTCACGGGCGCGTACGAGAGCCCGTCCTGCCCGAGGACTTCGGTCGTGACGCCCTGCGAGAGCTTCGCGAGGTGGTCCGGATTCGCGAGCAGCTGGAGGTCGGAATGCGAGTGCATGTCGATGAACCCAGGCGCGAGCACGAGTCCGTCGGCGTCGATGGTGCGGCGGCCCGCGAGCGAGCCGGGTTCGGCGACACTGGCGATCCGGCCGTCGGAGATGCCCACGTCGTGCCTGGTGAGCGGATCCCCGGTGCCGTCGGCGACCAGTGCGGAGCGGACAACGATGTCCATGGTGATTCTTCCTCTGCGGCGGTGGAGGACGGATCAGAAATGGGTGCGGACGAAATCGAGCACGGTCTCGCCGTCGGGGCCGACGACCGGGATGAGCGGCCATTTGTCGAACACGGTGCACGGATGCGACAGGCCGAGCGCGATCCAGTCGCCGACTTCGACCGGCGACGACGCGGGCAGCGTGAGGAAGGCGTGCTGGTCGTTCATCTTCTGGATGGAATGACCTTCGAGCGCGGACGGCGGCCCGTCGCCCTTGCGGATCAGGCGCGGCTCGGGCATGCCTTCGTCGAAGGACGCGTCGCGTTTGCCGATGGTGAGCAGCGCGAGTTCGTCCGTCGGCTTCGACGTCACCTGGGCCCAGGCGCGCAGCGCGGGACGGAACGAGGCGACGCCGCCGATGCGCGGATGCTCGCCCAGCGGGGAGATCACCCGGTAGAAGCCGTCGTCGTGGGTCACGTAGGCGCCGCTGCGCAGGATCGGCAGGACGTCCAGGTCGCCCCAATCCTTGGTGAGTTCGTCGGCGACGCGGTCGAAGTAGGCGCTGCCGCCACCGGTGACGATGATCTGCCCGGCGTCGTCGAGCAGGCCCTTGGCGGCGAAGGCGAAGACCAGTTCGCGCAGACCGTCCACATAGGAGCTGATCAGCTGGAGCGACTTTTCGTCGGTGTGGTGGGAAAGCGCGCCTTCGTACCCACCGGAACCCCGCAGCCGCAGGGCCGGGCTCGCGTGCGCGGCCTCGGCGACGGCGAGCGCGGTCTCGGTGTCGCGGACACCGGTGCGGCCGCCCTCGGCGCCGAGTTCGACCAGGACGTCCACCTTGCGGCGGGCACCACGCAGGGCCTCGGTCATCAGCTCGACACCGCGGACCGAGTCGACCCAGCAGACGAACTCGAAGTCGTCGTCGGCGTCCAGCTCCGCGGCGAGCCATTTCAGGCCGGACGGGTCGAGCAGCTGGTTCGCCAGCAGGATCCGGGAGACCCCGAACGCCCGGTAGATCCGCAGATGCCCCGCGTTCGCGCAGGTGATGCCCCAGGAACCGTGCTTCAGCTGCCGCTCGAACAGCTGCGGCGCCATCGTCGTCTTGCCGTGCGGGGCCAGCGCGACCCCGCGTTCGGCGCACCAGCCCGCCATCGTGCGCAGGTTGTGTTCGACGGCCTCTTCGTCGAGGACCACGAACGGGCCGAAGAAGCCGTCGTCGAACAGCTTCGCGCCGCGGGCCGCGGCCTCGCCGATCGTGAGCCCGGACAGCGAAGGCGCCACCGAGCGGAAGCGCCAGTCGACGCGTTCCTCCCGGATGGCCGCGACCGCGGCGGAATCGATGGTGCCGGCTTGGAACATGAGGTTCACCTCGGTTGCGTATGTTGCAACGGACGTTGCGCATATTGCGTGGGATAGGTGTAGCATCCGGTCCGCTGGAGGTCAACGGCGTGACGACTAGGAGACGCGAAGGTGACAAGCGCGCCCGAGGTTTTATGCATCGGGGAGTCGATGGCCTTGTTCGTACCGGCCGAATCCGGGCCGCCCGACGAGGTGCGGAAGTGGGTGCGGACCATCGGCGGAGCCGAATCGAACGTCGCCTGTCATCTCCCGGCGCTGGGGTTCGCCAGCGCGTGGGTGAGTGCCGTCGGCGACGATCCGTTCGGCCGCGCGCTGGTGCGTGAGATCGGTGAAGCGGGGGTGGACGTCAGCGCGGTCGTGGTCGATCCGACGCGCCCGACCGGGCTGTACATCAAGGAGAGCGGAGCGGACGGCAGCCCCGTGCGCTACTACCGCAAGGGCTCCGCCGCGTCCGGAATGGACGCCGGGCTGCTGGGGAAACTCGACCTCGACGGGGTGCGCGTCATCCACCTGTCCGGGATCACCCCCGCCCTGTCGGACGGCTGCCTCGACCTGGTGCGGGCACTGATGGAACGACCGCGTGGCGAAACGCTGGTGTCGTTCGACGTGAACTTCCGGCCCGCGCTGTGGACCGGGCGCGACCCGTCGGTGCTGGCCGGGCTGGCCGCCCGCGCCGACATCGTGCTGGCGGGCGAGGACGAGGCCGAGCGGGTGTGGGGGACCGGTGACCCGGAACGGCTGCGCGCCGTCGTACCCGGCCCGAAGACGCTGGTCGTCAAGCACGGGGCCCGCGGGGTGACGCTCGTCGAAGGCGAGGAGCCACCGTTGTTCTCACCCGCGCTCCAGGTCGAGGTCGTGGAGCCGGTCGGCGCCGGTGACGCGTTCGCCGCCGGTTTCCTCGCCGCCACGCTGCGCGGCGACGACCCCGCGACCCGGCTCCGTCGCGGTCATCTGCAGGCCGCGGCCACCCTGCTGACCCACGACGACGTGGGGACGCCACTGCCCGGCTCGGTCGTCGAAGCGCTCATCGGGGCGGATGAGGCAGCATGGGCGGCGGCGAAGCTGACAAACAAGGGATTGGTGGGCGGATGAGCCAGAGCCTGGACCGGGCGCTCACCCTGCTGAGCGGGCTCGCCCGCGAGCCGAAGACACTCGACCAGCTCGCCGAGGAGATCGGCGTGCACAAGTCGACCGTGCTGCGGCTGCTGCGCACCCTGGAGACGCATCACTTCGTGCGCCGGGAAGGTCAACGGTACTACCGGCTCGGCAGCGCGCTGTTCGATCTCGCGCAGCAGGCGCTGGAAGACCGCGATGTCCGCCGCACCGCCCAATCCGCGCTGGCCGGGCTCAACGCGCGGACGGGACACACCGTGCACCTCGCGTCCTATGAGGACGGAGAGGTGGTCTACATCGACAAGTTCGAGGGCAGGCATTCGGTGCGGATGTACTCCCGCATCGGCAAACGCGCCCCGCTGCACTGCACCGCCGTCGGCAAGGTGCTCGTCGCGGCGATGACGCCGGAGAAGCGGGCCGACGTGGTGTCGAGGATCGACTTCTTCACGCGCACGCCGAACACGATCACCACGCCGTCGGCCTACGAGACCGAACTGGATCTCGTCGCCGACCGCGGCTACGCGGTGGACAACGCCGAACACGAGGACTTCATCCACTGCGTCGCGGCGCCGGTGCGCGGGCCGGGCGGCGTGGTACTCGCCGCCGCGTCGGTGTCGGTGCCGAAGGTGCTGCTCGACTACGACGGCCTGATGGCGCTCGTGCCGGAGCTGCTCGCCGCGGCCGAAGAAGCTTCCGTCCACAGTGGATGGACGGGGAACCGAAAGGGGAAGTTGGAATGAGCAAGACCGCGATCAGCACGGAGAACGCGCCGAAGCCGGTGGCCGCGTTCTCGCAGGCGGTCCGCAAGGGCAACATCCTGCAGGTGGCCGGCCAGGTCGCCTTCGACCCGGCCACCGGCGCCATCGTCGGCGAGACCGTCGGTGAGCAGACGGAGCAGACGTTCAAGAACATCGAAGCGGTGCTCGAGGCCGCCGGTTCGAGCCTGGCCGACGCGATGATGGTGCGCGTGTACCTGACCGACGTCGACCACTTCGGCGCGTTCAACGAGGTCTACAACAAGCTGATCGGCGAAGCGCCGCACCCGGCCCGCACCACCGTGTACGTCGGTCTGCCCGCCGGCCTGCTGGTGGAGATCGACGTCCTGGCCGTGACGGACTGATCCACACGCGCCATGAAAGGTCCTTTCCTTGCAAATTTTGCAAGGAAAGGACCTTTCATGGCAGCCGTTACAGGACGCTCGTGTATCCGTTAAGCGCGGGCTGCCCGCCCAGGTGCGCGAAGAGGACGTTCGAGTCCTTCGCGATCTCCCCGCGCGAAACGAGATCGATCAGACCGGCCATCGACTTGCCCTCGTACACCGGATCGGTGAGCACGCCCTCCAGTCGCGCCAGCGTCCGGATGGCGTCCAAAGTGGACTCGTCCGGGATACCGTAGATCCCGGCGTGGTAGCGCTCGTCCAGTTCGACTTCGTCGATCTCGCCCGCACCGATCAGCTCCGCGGTCGCGCGGGCGATACGGGTGATCTGGTCGCGGGTCTCCGCCGGTTTCGCCGAGCCGTCGATGCCGAGGATCCGCCGGGGCTTCCCCGAAAGCGCGGCCCCGGCCACCATCCCGGCCTGCGTGCTGCCGGTGACCGAGCAGACGACCACCGTGTCGAAGAAGACGCCGAGTTCGGCCTCTTGCGCCTCGAGTTCGACGATCCAGTTCGCGAAACCGAGGCCGCCGAGACGGTGGTCCGATCCGCCCGCCGGGATCGCGTAGGGCTTGCCGCCGTCGGCCTCGATCTCCTTGACCGCGTTCTCCCAGCTCTCCTTGAAGCCGACGCCGAAGCCGGCCTCGACCATCCGGATGTCGGCGCCGAGGATGCGCGAGAGCTGGATGTTGCCGACCTTGTCGTAGAGCGGGTCGTTCCAGTCCACCCAGCTCTCCTGCACCAGTACGGCCTTCAGCCCGGCCCGCGCCGCCGCCGCGGCGACCTGGCGGGTGTGGTTCGACTGCACGCCGCCGATCGAGATCAGCGTGTCCGCTCCCGAGGCGAGCGCGTCGGCGACCAGGTATTCGAGCTTCCGGGTCTTGTTGCCGCCGAACGCGATGCCCGAGTTGACGTCCTCGCGTTTCGCCCAGACCTTCGCGCCGCCGAGATGAGTGGTGAGCCGGTCGAGCGGGTGCACGGGGGAGGGGCCGAACAGCAGCGGGTAGCGCGGGAAGTCGGCGAGGGTCATGGCGTCTCCAGGAGGGCTTCGAGTTCGGTCCAGATCGTGGCGGTGATCGAGCAGGCCGCTTCGACGTCGCCCGCTTCGATGGCGTCGGCCAGTTCCGCGTGGCGCTGGACCGACCGGTGCGCGGGCAGGGAGCCGAAACGGGCGTACTCGAGACGCCGGAGCAGCGGCGTGTAGCGGTCCAGCGTCGCGGCGACCGCCCGGTTGCGCGCGGCGGCCACCGGAACGTCGTGAAGTGCGTCGTCGGCGGCGATCGCGGCCGCGATGTCCCCGGCTGCGATCGCTTCGGCGAACCGGGTGTTGGCCGCGCGCATCGCTTCGACCTCGGCCGGGCCCATCCGCGGCGCGCCCACCCGGACGGCGAACTCGTGCAGGGTGCGGACCAGCTGCAGAGCGTCACGGACGTCGTCGGGGACGAACCCCGCCACCCGCGTGTAGCTCTGCGGCTTCGACTCGACGAGGCCGTCCTCGATGAGGCGCAGCAGCGCCTGGCGCACCGGCGCCCTGGAAAGACCCAGCTGCTCGGCCAGATCGCCGTCGCGCAGGTTCGTCCCCGGCGGCAGCGTCCCGTCGATGATCGCCCGGCGGATGTTCTCGTAGGCCTCGTCCCGGAGGAGGGACCGCGGCACCTTCGCTAACCCACTCACATCTGAAATGTTAGCTGTCGACTGAAGTGATGGCCGGCGCGGGCGTCGTGCGGGGTCCACCTCGCCGCCCCGCAAACGCCATGAACGGGACTTTCATTGCAAATTTCGCAATGAAAGTCCCGTTCATAACACGCCTTGGCCTGGAGTCGGGCCTTCACGGAGCGTGGTCTGGGATGCGACGGGGGCTGAAGGGGCCTTTCCTCTCATCTCATGCGAGGAAAGCGCCCTTCGCCGCATGGGATGAGGGGAAAGGCCCCTTCATGGCACGGGGGCTGTCCGGTCCGCTAGTAAACGGGTCCTGTGTACTTCTCGCCCGGACCCTGCCCAGGCGCGTCCGGCACGGCCGAAGCCTCGCGGAACGCCTTCTGCAGCGACTGCAGGCCGTCGCGTAACGGGCCCGCGTGCAGGCCGAGGTACTCTGCCGAAGCGGTGACCAGCCCGGCGAGGGCGGTGATCAGGCGACGGGCCTCGTCGAGGTCGCGGTGCGGTGAGCTGGCCGGGTCCTCGTCGGCGAGGCCGAGCCGTTCGGCGCCCGCGGAGAGCAGCATGACGGCCGCCCTGCTGATCACCTCGACGCTCGGGATGTCCTCCAGGTCGCGGACGTCCGGGGAATACGGGGGCTGCTGAACCGGTTCTTCTGACACGTCTGGTACCCTTCCACGAGCGACCAGCCCCCGAGCGATCGGGGGCGGCAAGTGGAGCCCCGCTCCCACCCGTGTCACCGCCGCAACACCAGGTGTCCGGGTCCGGTCTCGCCAAGACGATTTCGGGCGTCGAGGCGGTGTGTTCGGTTCTGGAGATCGAGCACGATCGGAAAGAGTGGGCCTCGCGTACCGCACGGTACCGAGGCCTTCGGTATGTGGGCACCAGGTCGAAACGGTAGAAGAATTTACCTCGAACCAGGGAGGCCCCATCAGCTCCGAGACACGCATCAACGACCGAATCCGGGTACCGGAAGTCCGCCTCGTCGGGCCAGCCGGTGAACAGGTCGGCATCGTCCGGATCGAAGATGCACTGCGGCTGGCACAGGAGAACGATCTCGATCTCGTCGAGGTCGCCCCTCAGGCACGCCCGCCCGTATGCAAGCTCATGGACTTCGGCAAGTTCAAGTACGAGAGCGCGCAGAAGGCCCGCGAGTCCCGCCGCAACCAGCAGCTCACCGTCATCAAAGAGCAGAAGCTGCGGCCGAAGATCGACCAGCACGACTACGAGACCAAAAAGGGTCACGTGTCGCGCTTCCTTGCGGCAGGCAACAAGGTCAAGGTCACGATCATGTTCCGCGGTCGCGAGCAGTCCCGGCCGGAACTCGGTTTCCGGCTGCTGCAGAAGCTCGCCGACGAGGTGACGGAACTCGGTTTCGTCGAGTCGTCGCCGAAGCAGGACGGCCGCAACATGATCATGGTGTTGGCTCCGCACAAGAACGTGAAGCCGACCAAGGCCACGAAGGCCACCAAGGACGAGTCGCCAGAGCCGCCCGCCGACGCGTAGCGCCGACCAGCCATGTCAGCGGCACACCGGAGAACACCGGTGTGCCGCCGCACGAAAGAGGACAACGTAATGCCGAAGATGAAGACGCACAGCGGGACGTCGAAGCGAGTTCGCGTCACGGGTTCGGGCAAGCTGCGCCGCCAGAAGGCCGGCCGCCGCCACCTGATGGAGAAGAAGTCCAACAGGCTCACCCGTCGCCTTGAGGGCACGACCGAGATCGCCAAGAACGACGTCGGCCGCGTCAAGCGCCTTCTCGGCCGCTGACACTCCCGCACTTTGTAAACGCCGGGCGCGCCAGCGCGCCCCCAGATCGACAGGATGGACCCAGTGGCACGCGTCAAGAGGGCTGTCAACGCCCAGAAGAAGCGTCGCGCGACTCTCGAGCTCGCCAGCGGCTACCGCGGCCAGCGTTCGCGGCTGTACCGCAAGGCGAAGGAGCAGACGCTTCACTCGCTGAACTACGCCTACCGGGACCGCCGTGCCCGCAAGGGTGACTTCCGCCAGCTGTGGATCACCCGCATCAACGCGGCCGCTCGCGCCAACGGCGTCACCTACAACCGCTTCATCCAGGGTCTCAAGACCGCGGGTGTCGAGGTCGACCGCAAGATCCTCGCGGACCTCGCCGTCAACGACGCCGCCGCGTTCGCCGCGCTGGCCGAGCTGGCCAAGGCCAACGTGAACACCGAAGAGAAGAAGTCGGCCTGACCGGCGACAGCGCTCTTCCGCAACCCGGGGCCGCTCCGTTCACCGAACGGACGCCCCGGGTTGTTGCTGCGCGCAAGCTCACCCGCCGGTCCGAGCGGGAGAAGACCGGGAGGTTCCTCGCCGAGGGCGCGAACGCGGTCGAAGCCGCGCTCACCCACGCCCTCGAAGACGGCGGCAAGGTGTACGAGCTGTTCGTCACCGAACGCGCCGCCGTACAGCACGAGCGTCTGCTCGTCACCGCGCGCGAGGCGGGCGTACCCGTTTCGCCGATCTCCGACCGCGCCGCCGACGGATTGTCCGAGACCGTGACGCCGCAAGGCATCGTCGCGGTCTGCGCCCTCGTCGACCGTCCACAAGAGACTGTGCTGAAGCCGGGCGCGAGGCTCGTCGTCGTCCTCGTCGACGTCGCGGACCCCGGGAACGCCGGCACCGTGATCCGGGTCGCGGACGCGGCGGGCGCCGACGCGGTCGTCCTCGCGGGAGACAGTGTCGACCCGCACAACGGCAAATGCGTCCGCGCGGCCGCCGGCAGTCTGTTCCACCCGGCCATCACCCGGATCCGTGACGTCGACGCGGCCTTGAAGGCCTGCTCCGCCGCCGGTCTCCGCACCTTCGGCGCACACGGCTACGCCGAAACCGAGCTTGATCAGGTGACCTTCGGCGAACCCGTCGCGTGGGTGTTCGGCAACGAGGCGCACGGCCTGCCCGCGCGCGTACTCGACACCGTCGATCTCGCGGTCAAGATCCCGATGTACGGCCGGGCGGAAAGCCTGAACCTCGCGACGGCCGCCGCGATCTGCGTCTACACCACCGCGATGGCACCGCGTCAGGCTCGCTAGACTCCGGACTCCATTGGATTCTGGGGAGTCATCATGGGGCGTATCGCCCGTTCTTTCGCTTTGTTCGGTGCTTCTTGGCGTGTTCTGCGGTCCCGCAAGGAACTCGCGGTCTTCCCGGTGCTGGCCGGAGTCGCCGGCCTTCTGGTGGCCGCGGTGTTCCTCGGGTCGGGCTACTGGATTTCCCATACCGAAATCGCCGACCACTCCCGGCTGACCCCTGCTTCGTACGTGATGCTCGGCCTGTTCTACCTCGCCGCCGCGTTCGTCACGGTGTTCTTCAACGCCGCGCTCATCTCACAGGCGGACGTCGCGCTTCGCGGTGACGATCCCCGCGTGGCCGACGGGCTGGCCGCGGCCGGCCGCCGCTGGCTGCCCTTGCTGGGCTGGTCCGCGGTGACGGCCACGGTTTCCCTGATCCTCCGGCAGATCGAGCGGCGTCTCGACTTCATCGGCTACTTCATCAGCGGCCTGATCGGCGCCGCCTGGAGCCTCGTCACCTACCTCGTCCTCCCGGTGATGATGATCGAGGACGCCGGTGTCCGGCACGGGGCGAAGCGGTCGGCCCAGCTGTTCAAGCGGACTTGGGGCGAGCAGGCGGTCGGCGAGGCCGGTATCTGGGTGATCGGCTTCCTGGTGTCGCTGGCGGGCTTCGCGGTCATCGTCGGTGCGGGCATGCTGCTCGGCGGCACCATCACGATCTTCGTCGCCATCGGGATTTCACTCGTGTGGGGGTTCTTGGTCTCCATCGTCTGCACGACGCTTTCCGGGATCTACCAGACCGCGTTGTACCGCTACGCCGCGGACGGCATCGTCCCGGAAGCGTTCGGGAAGGTGGACTTCGAAGGCGCTTTCGCCGGGCGCTGAGCCGGAATTCGATGGCTTCACCGGACGTGAGCGCCTAAGGTCGCGGGTATCACGCCGTCCGCATCACGACACAAGGGAGCTCTCATGGAACGCGGTGTTCGTTCCAGCACCTTGTTTACGGCGTAGAGCGCGTCTTTCGCACTCCCGGGTGACGGTGTGCCCAGCCCTAGGGTGATCGGGGGCCGCCGTTCGCTGTCCCATAGAATTCAGCTGCTGCTAAACCCATGCGTGCGCTCGCGTGCACCGGACCAGTCCCAGCGGACGCCGAGGAGTTATGTCCGAAGCCAACGACAAGCAGGACCCCCAGGCGGGAACGCTCGCGCCGGAAACGTTGACGGCCGCCGTCAAGCAGGCCGAGACCGATTTCGCCGCCGCGGCGGATCTCGACGCGCTGGCCGCGGTCAAGCCCGCTCACCTCGGTGACCAGTCTCCGCTGCTGCTCGCTCGCCGTGAGATCGGCGCCCTGCCGAAGCAGGAGAAGGCCGAGGCGGGGAAGCGGGTCAACGAAGCGCGCCAAGCCATCCAGGCCGCTTTCGACGCGCGTCGCGTCGTACTCCAGGCCGAGCGTGACGAAAAGGTGCTCCGCGAGGAGACCGTCGACGTCACGCTGCCGTGGGACCGCGTGCCCCGTGGCGCCCGGCACCCGATCTCGACCCTGTCGGAGCGGATCGCCGACGCGTTCGTCGCGATGGGCTACGAGGTCGCCGACGGCCCGGAACTCGAGGCCGAGTGGTTCAACTTCGACGCGCTGAACTTCGGCAAAGACCACCCCGCTCGCCAGCTGCAGGACACGTTCTACCTCGGTGAGGAGGACTCCGGGCTGGTGCTGCGGACGCACACCTCGCCGGTACAGGCCCGCACGCTGCTGCACCGCGACCTGCCCGTGTACGTCGTCTGCCCCGGCCGCACCTACCGGACCGACGAGCTCGACGCCACGCACACCCCGGTGTTCTCGCAGGTCGAGGGGCTCGCGGTGGACAAGGGCCTGACGATGGGGCATCTCAAGGGCACCCTCGACGCCTTCGCCCGCGCGATGTTCGGCGAAAGCTCGAAGACCCGTCTTCGCCCGCACTTCTTCCCCTTCACCGAGCCGTCGGCCGAGGTCGACGTCTGGTTCGAGCAGAAGAAGGGCGGCGCCGGCTGGGTCGAATGGGGCGGCTGCGGCATGGTCAACCCCAACGTCCTGCGTGCCTGCGGCGTCGATCCCGAGGTCTACTCGGGCTTCGCCTTCGGCATGGGTATCGAGCGCACCCTGCAGTTCCGCAACGGAATTCCGGACATGCGCGACATGGTGGAGGGCGACATCAGGTTCACCCTGCCCTTCGGAACGGAGGCCTGAGTGAAGGTCCCAGCCAGCTGGCTGACCGAACATCTCGACGTCGACGAGGAGGTCACGGCCCAGGATCTGGCCGACGCCTTCGTGCGCATCGGCATCGAGGTCGACGACGTCCGCCCGCTCGAACCGGTCACCGGCCCGCTCGTGGTGGGCCGCGTGGCCGAGATCGAGGAGCTGACCGAGTTCAAGAAGCCGGTCCGTTTCTGCCGGGTCGACGTCGGCGAATCCGACGATGACGGCGACAAGCCCGACGAATCCGTCGACGCGGATGAAGACGACGATGACGAAGGCCCCTTCGAGGACGACGGACCGACGGGGATCAAGACCCGCGGGATCATCTGCGGTGCCACGAACTTCGCCGAGGGCGACCTGGTCATCGTCGCGCTGCCCGGCACCGTGCTGCCCGGCGGTTTCGAGATCGGCTCGCGCAAGACCTACGGCCGGCTCAGTGACGGCATGATCTGCTCCGCGAGCGAACTCGGCATCGGAGACGACCACTCCGGCATCCTCGTGCTGCCGCCGAGCACCGCCAGCCCGGGTGAGGACGCGAACAAGCTCCTCGGTCTCGACGACACCGTCCTCGAGGTGACGCCGACCCCGGACCGCGGGTACACGCTGTCGGTCCGCGGGCTGGCCCGCGAACTGTCGAACGCGCTCGACGTCCCGTTCGGCGACCCGGCGTCCATCGAGGTCCCGGAGGCCGAGACCGACGCGTGGCCGGTGCACCTCGAAGACACCGAGGGGTGCAAGCGGTTCGTGCTGCGCCGGGTCAAGGACCTCGACGCGACCGCGCCGACGCCGTGGTGGATGCGCCGCCGCCTGATGCTGGCGGGGATCCGTTCGATCTCGCTCGCGGTCGACGTGACCAACTACGTGATGATCGAGCTCGGCCATCCGCTCCACGCGTTCGCGACCAGCTCGGTCAAGGGCGATCTGGTGGTGCGCAAGGCGAAGCCGGGCGAGAAACTGACCACTTTGGACGATGCCGAGCGCACCCTCGACGCGGACGACGTGGTCATCGCCGACGACAGCGGGGTCATCTCGCTGGCGGGCACGATGGGCGGAGCGTCCACCGAGATCACCCCCGAGAGCACCGACGTGCTCCTCGAAGCCGCGCATTGGGATCCGTCGTCGATCAGCCGGACGGCCCGCCGTCACAAGCTGTTCTCCGAGGCGGCCAAACGGTTCGAGCGCTACACCGACCCGCAGCTGTGCGCGGTGGCCGTCGAGTTCGCCGCCCGTCTGCTGCGCCAGTACGGCGACGGCTCGATCCTGCCCGGCCGCACCGACGAGGGCGGCGTCGAGCCGAACCCGCCGGTGACCATGCCGATCAGCCTGCCCGACCAGGTTGCCGGGGTGCGCTACGAGCGCGGTGTCACGGTCCGGCGGCTCTCGCAGATCGGCTGCAAGGTCAACGTGGGCACGGCCGAGGACGGCACCGCGCTGGTGACCGCGATCCCGCCGAGCTGGCGTGGCGACCTGGTGCAGCCCGCCGATCTGGTCGAGGAGGTGCTCCGGCTGGAGGGCTACGACAGCATCCCGTCGGTGCTGCCCGACGCCCCGGCGGGCCGTGGCCTCACCGACACGCAGCGCCGTCGCCGCTCGGTCGCGCGTGCGCTGGCCGAGGCGGGCTACGTCGAGGTGCTGCCCTTCCCGTTCATCTCGGATTCGGTTTGGGATTCGTTCGGGCTGCCGGAAGACGACGTCCGCCGTCGTACCGTCCAGATCCGCAACCCGCTGGAAGCGGATAAGGACCGGATGGCGAGCACGTTGCTTCCGGGGCTGCTGGAAACCTTGCAGCGCAACATCTCCCGTGGCTTCAAGGATGTTTCGCTGTTCCACATCGGACAGGTCGTGCTGCCCGGGGCGAACCCGCTCCCGATGCCTTCCCTCGGGGTGGACCGGCGGCCGACCGACGAGGAACTCGCGGTACTGGAGGCGGCCGTCCCGCCGCAGCCGGTGCACGTCGCCGTCGTCCTCGCCGGCCAGCGTGGCCGCGCCGGTTGGTGGGGCGCGGGCGAGCAGGCGAACTGGGCCGACGCGGTGCAGGCCGCCCGGCTGGTGGCGCAGGCCGCCGGGGTCGAGCTGACCACGGCCGCGGCGGATCACCTGCCGTGGCACCCCGGCCGCTGCGCACAGCTGCGGGTGGGGCAGTGGCCCGTCGGTTACGCCGGTGAGTTGCACCCGAAGGTCGTCGAGGCACTCGGGCTGCCGCCGCGCACCGTCGCGATGGAACTCGACCTGGACGCGATCCCGATCCCGGACGGCCGTCCGGCGCCGAGGATCTCGGCCTACCCGCCGGTGCTGCTCGACGTCGCCCTCGTCGCCGCGTCGGACGTGCCGTCCGCCGATCTGGCCGAGGCACTGCGCGAAGGCGCGGGCGAGCTGCTCGAAGACATCACGCTGTTCGACTCCTACGAGGGTGAGCAGGTGGGCGAGGGTAAGCGTTCGGTGGCGTACAAGCTGCGGTTCCGCGCCGCGGATCGCACGCTGACCGTCGACGAGGCCACCAAGGCTCGCGACGCCGCGGTCACCGTCGCCAGTGAGCGCTTCGGCGCGAGCCTGCGAGCCTGACCCAACGTCCCGAAGTCCCGTGAAGGCCCCCTTCCCTCGGCTCAGCCGAGGGAAGGGGGCCTTCACGCGCTAAGAGGTGTGGCAAAGTGAGGACTTGTGTCACGTCCAGACGGTCGGTCCAGCATCCAAGACATCGCCCGTGCCCGGTTGAGCGACGGTTTCGTCGGCCGCGTCGGGGAACGTGAAGATTTCCGGGCCAACCTGGCGCTGCCTGGCAGCGACCGGCGCCGTCGGTACCTGTTCTCGGTCCACGGTCTCGCGGGAGTCGGCAAGACCTTCCTCCTCGAACAGCTTCGCGGTATCGCCGAGGAATCCCGCGCCGCCGTCGGGTTCGCGGACGATCGCCTCCAGGATCTGCCCGCGACACTGGTCAAACTCGCGAAGGACCTCGCTCGCGGCGGGCACGAGATGCGGCGATTCGAGAAGCGCTACGAGTCCTACCTCAAGGCGCGGGAACGACTGCACAGCGATCCGCAGGCTCCCGCGGCCGGTCGCGCGCTCGTCACCAAAACCGTGGTCAAGGCCGGTCTCGGCGTGGCGAAGACCCTACCCGGCGGCAGTATCGCCGCGGACGCGATCGATGCCGACGCGACGGCGAAACAGCTGGAGCAGCTGCAGAGCTACCTCGCGGCGAAGTTCAAACGGAAGGCCGACGTCCAGCTGCTCCTGGACCCGGCGGAGGAGCTGACCAAACCGTTCGTCGAGGATCTCTGGCGGATTCCGGAATCCCGGCAGATCACGCTGTTCTTCGACACCTTCGAACGGACGGCGCCGGTGCTGGAGACCTGGCTGCTGGACCTGTTCGGCGGCCGGTACGGAGATCTGCCGCAGAACCTGGTGCTCACCTTGGCCGGCCAGTTCCCGCTGGACGAGGCGAAATGGAACCGGCATGCGCCGCTGGTGCGCGAGATCGAACTCCGGCCGTTCACCGAGCCCGAGGCGCGCCACCTGCTCGCCGAGCACGGGATCACCGACGAGCAGGTGATCGAGACCGTGCTGCGGCTGACCGACGGCCTGCCCGTCCTGGTCGCCATGCTGGCGGAGCGAAAGCCCTCCGAGGCGGACGCCGTCGGTGATCCCGGCGACGACGCGGTCAAGCGGTTCCTGCACTGGGTTCCCGAAGAGGCCAAACAGAAGATCGCCGCCACGGCTTCGCTACCCCGCGTCCTGGACGAAGACGTCCTCGGCGTCCTGACCGGGAAGGAAACCGCGGGGGAGACGTTCCGCTGGCTGCGGGAACTGCCGTTCGTCGGGCGGCGCGAGCTGCCGGTGCGCTACCACCCGGTGGTCCGCGGTCCGATGGTGCGCATGGAACGCGGTCGTTCACCCGGGGAGTTCGCCGAACACCATCGCAAGCTCGCCGGGTACTACGAAGGCCGGTGCACCGAACTCGGGCACGGCAGGAATCGCGATGCCTGGAACGACGAACGCTGGCAGCGAAGGAAACTGGAACAGACTTACCACCGGCTCTGCGGCGATCCGGTCGAAGCGCTGCCGGACGCCCTGCTCGGCGCCGCCGAGATGATCACGACCAGCACCGCGGCCGCACGAACCTGGGCACGCATGATGGAGCAGGCGGGCATAGACGCCGACGAGCCCGCCGTCCTGCGCTGGGCACGGCGGTTGGCTGAAGCGGTGGGAGACGGCGACGGCCCACGTGAAGTGGAAGTCCTCGATCTGCTCGCCGGCGCCGGTGAACTCGACGCGGCCAGGCTCTCGACGGTGATCAGGCGGCGCGCCTGGGCTTATGAGGGCCGGGACGAACTCGAGGCGGCGAAAAGGGATTTCGACCGTGCTCTCGACCTCAACCCCGCCGATCCCTACACCTGGAGCGATCGCGGTAACTTCCTCCGCAACCAGTCGGACTGGGCGCCGGCGCTCGAAGACCTGAACCGGGCGATCGAACTCGACCCCGCCTACGCGTACTCGTGGCGTGGCCGCGGTTCGGCACGAACCGAACTCGGCGATCTCGACGGTGCGATGACCGATCTCGACGAAGCCGTCCGCCTGCAGCCGGACCACGCGTGGGCCTACACGGCCCGCGCCGCGGTGCACCACAAGCGCGGAGACCTCCGGAGGGCCATCGACGAAATCGACATCGCCATCCG
This sequence comes from Amycolatopsis sp. NPDC033938, assembly GCF_055575975.1. NCBI lineage: Bacteria > Bacillati > Actinomycetota > Actinomycetes > Pseudonocardiales > Pseudonocardiaceae > Amycolatopsis > Amycolatopsis sp. NPDC033938. The sequence goes on along the minus strand of NZ_JBVIRO010000017.1, from coordinate 17,108 downwards.
ACTCGATCCCGACTACGCCTGGGCGGTCCACTACCGGGCGGTCCTCCTGGCCGAACTGGGGGAGACCGCCGAGGCGCTCACCGGGTACCGGGCGGCGGCCGCGCTCCGTCCCCAGGACGTCTATTACCTGACCGAGCTCGCCTGGTTCCTCGGGAAGATCGGTGATGACGACGAGGCCGCGAAGGTCTTGGACACGGCTATCGCGGCGGATCCCGGCAGCGCCAGGCCACCCGCGATCCGGGCGGCGTTCCACCGGAGCGCGGGACGGCACCGCCTCGCGATCGACGGCTTCACCGCCGCGCTCCGGATCGACCCGGACTACGAGTGGGCGTACTACATGCGCGGGCTCGCCCATGACGACCTCGGTGATCGGCAGGCGGCGCTGGCCGACTTCGACCGGGCTGTCGAGCTGGTTCCCGAGGACGCCGAGAATCACCTGTGGCGAGGGATGACGCTCAGCCGGTTGAAGAGGAACGGTGAAGCGGTGGAGGCCTTGAGCCGCGCGATCGAACTCGACCCCGGCAACGCATGGGCGTACACCTGGCGGGCGATGGCCCGCCACAGAATGGGCGACCACCGGGCCGCTCTCGCCGATATCGACGTCGCGCTCGAATCGAGCCCGTCGAACTCCTTCTTCCATGTGACCCGGGCGGACACCCTGGCGAAGCTGGATCGCCACGACGAAGCCAGGGCGGAGCTGGACGAAGGGGTCCGGTTGGGCGGGGACGGAGGGTATGCCTACTACCAGCGCGCCCGTCATCGCGTTCTCTTCGGCGACCTCGCCGGTGCCTTGTCCGATGTGGACAACGCGCTGGCCGACGGCCATGACGAGAGTGGCCGCGCCCTGCGTGCGGAGATCCGGCGCCGTGCGGGCGACTACGGCAAAGCCATCGAGGAACTGCGTGAACTGATCGAGCTGGATCCGGACGACACCGAATACCGCGGGAACCTCGGGGAGGTCTTGCTGTTCGCCGGGAAGCCGGACGAGGCGAGGGCGGTCTTGCGGCCACTCGCGTCGCGATCCCTTTGGATCCGCAATCTCCTCGCCTTGGTGGATCTGAAGACCGGGCGAGGAGAAGAAGCCGAACGACAGTTCGTAGAAGCCTTGGAGGAGGTCTTGGCCAACGTGGCCGCCGCCCCGGGTGACTGGGACGTCAAGACCCAGCCGCTCTTCTATTTCCTGGTCCTCGGCCGCGCCGATGACGCGAAACGTGACCTCGTCAAGCTTCTGGGAGAAGATCCGCCGCAGGAAATCCGCCTGGACCTGCTCCGCGATTTGAAGGAGACGGGACAGTTGCTGCCCGAGCTCGGCGGGGTGACCGACGAGCTTTCCGCGCTGATCCCGCGACCGGCGCTCAACCGCCCAGATGCTTGAGCGCCTCCTTCCTGGACAGATTCGAGAGTGCCGGATGCGCGGCGACGAACGCGCGCACCCAGTCCGGCTCGGTCTTCGCGTACTCGCGTAGTGCCCAGCCGATCCCCTTGCGGAGGAAGAAGTCCTTGTCGTCGAGGTTGGCTTCGATCGCCCGGGTGAGCAGGTCGGTGTCGGTCCCGCCCTTGGCGCCGACCTGGCAGATCACCGCCGTGCGGCGGCGCCACCTGTCCTCGTCGTACGCCCAGGTGAGCATCAGGGGGAGCACCGTCTCCGGCTCGGCCCGCAGGATCGGCCCGACGCGGCGGATGGCGAGCTCGTCGACATAGTCCCACCAGGAGCCGGTCACGATCATCTCCTCGTACAGACCGAGCAGCTCGCTGTCCTGCCAGCGGGCGTAGGCGCGGTGACCGGAGAGGTCGATGGCCGCATACCGCTCCTCGCGGAATTCCGCCTCGCGCCACAGCGTGCGCACGGCGGTGGAGAAGGTCACCTCATCGGGTAGCAAATGTTCCGCGAAAACCGATTTCAGCAAAGCCGACCTAGCAGGTTTCGGCACGCCGAGGAACGGCATTTCCGACTTCATGTACGCCCGCATCGCGGTCGCCTTCTCCGCATCGGCCAGTCCGGCCAAACCGTTGCGAACCGCCGATACCAGGCTTTTCACCACATCCATACGCACTCCTCTCCCAGGCGGCCGCCGCGAGCGTACGACAGGGGACCGACAAGACGGATATGCCCGGATCGGGGCGCGGATACCGACTAAAGAGGGATGGCGGTCAACGTGTCGGTCAGCGAGATTGAAGCCGGTTCTCGGTAGCTTCGGCCCGACCGGGTCGAACGCGGACGAAAAGGAACACAGTGAAGAAATTCGTTGCCGCCCTGGCGGTCGCGGGGATCGGCGTCGGCACCATGGCGCTCGCTCCCTCCGCCACGGCCGCCTCGGCGTCGGACTTCGATCCGAAGCCCATCAGCTGGGGAGCCTGCACCCGGCCGAGCCTGGTCAAGGCCGGCGCGGAATGCGGCTTCCTCGAGGTCCCGCTGGACTACGCGAAGCCCGGCGGCGAGAAGATCTCGATCGCCGTCTCGCGGGTGAAGCACAAGTCCGCCCAATCGCAGGGCGTCATGATCGTCAACCCGGGTGGCCCCGGTGGCTCGGGCCTCGGACTGTCGACGCTCGGCCGGGCCGTTCCCAAGAAGGCGGGTGAGGAGTACGACTGGATCGGCTTCGACCCGCGTGGGGTGGGGTCGAGCAAGCCGTCGCTGACCTGCGACGGCAACTACGCCTCCTACAACCGCCCGCAGTACGTGCCCACCACTCGCGCCATCGAGAAGACGTGGCTCGCGAAGGCGGAGGGTTACGCGAAGGCGTGCGCCAAGAACGGCGCGATCCTGGAGCACATCAAGACCATCGATGTCGCGAAGGACGTCGACAGCCTGCGCAAGGCGCTGGGCGAGAAGCAGATCAACTACTACGGCTTCTCTTACGGCACCTACCTCGGTCAGGTGTACAGCACGCTGTTCCCGCAGAACGTGCGGCGGATGGTCTTCGACGGCACGGTCGATCCCCGCGACGTCTGGTACCAGGCGAACCTGAACCAGGACATCGCCTTCGACAAGAACATCAAGACCTACTTCGGCTGGCTCGCCAAGTACGACGACGTCTACCACCTCGGCAAGACCGCTTCCGCGGTGGAGAAGCTGTGGTACGCCGAGCAGAAGAAGCTGTACGACAAGCCCGCGGGCGGGGTCATCGGCGGTTCCGAGTGGACGGACATCTTCCTGCAGGCCGGCTACTACGTCTTCGGCTGGGAAGACATGGCGAACGCCTTCTCGGGGTGGGTGCACAAGGGTGACTGGCAGACCCTGAAGGGCCTGTACGACGACTCCAACCCGCCGGGCCAGGACAACGGCTACGCGGTGTACACGGCTGTGCAGTGCACCGACGTGGCGTGGCCGCAGAGCTGGCCTCGCTGGAAGTTCGACAACTGGGTCACGCACTTCCGGGCCCCGTTCGAGACCTGGGGCAACGCCTGGTTCAACGCGCCGTGCCTCAACTGGCCGGCGAAGCCGGGCAAGCCGGTGGAGATCGACGGGCGCAAGGTGCCGGGAATCCTGCTGGTCAACGAGGAGAACGACGCCGCGACGCCGTACCCCGGCAGCCTGGAGGTCCGCAAGCGCTACCCGAACTCGAGCCTGATCAGCGCTCCGGGCGGCACGACGCACTCGGGTTCGCTGTCCGGTGTGTCCTGTGTGGACGACAAGATCGCGGACTACCTGCTGACCGGGAAGCTGCCCGAGCGGAAGCCGGGCAACGGTTCGGACGTGCAGTGCACCCCGGTCCCGCCGCCGGTTCCGGCCGGTTCGTCGGCGACGGCGAAGAAGTCGGACGCGCCTTCGGCCGCCGCTGAAGTGAAGAAGAAGACGCTGGCTCAGACGCTGCGTTTCTGAGTTCGATCGCTCTTCGGGATGCTTCGCCGCCCCGGTCCGGATTTCCGGGCCGGGGCTTTCCCTTGCCGCGATCAGTCCTCTAAACGCGCTGGACGGGCGGCATGACCGGCACCCTTTCGACCCGAATCGCGATGAAAGTACCGGTCATCCGCCGTCCCGGCGCCGATTCCCGCCATCGGGCCGGGGAATTGTCGGCACCGCCCGTTAGCGTCCCCGGCATGACCATTGTCGAAGAGCACCGGACCGAGATCCGCGTGCAGGACACCGTTTATCGCATCGAGGTCGCCGCCCGTGAGGGTGGCGGCGCGGCCGGGGAAGACCGCTGGGTGACCGTCATGGTCGGCGGAGCCGGACCGCAGGAGGAGCCTGTCGCCGAAGGCAGGATCGACATCGACGCCGAGGCCGTACCGGCTTTGGCGACCGTCCTTTCCGACACGCTGATGGCGTTCGCCGGGCGGAGCAACGGCCGGAACGGTCGCCGAAGATCGGCGGACCGCCCCGCGCATCAGGGCCTGCCGTGGTCCGACGAACTGGACGCCGAACTGGAAAGCCGTTGGCTGGCCGGGGAAAGCGTCGAGGAGATCGCGCGGCGGTTCGAGCGGACGCCGGGCGGGATCAGGGCAAGGCTGCCCAGGGTCGGCTGCGACCCGGAACGCCGTGGCGCCTATCTCCCGATCCCGCCGAGTCAGCGAGAGGTGGTGAGTGAACTCGGCTGAATCCAGGCGGCCGCGGGGCACCTGCCCTCGCGGCCGCCGTCAGGCCACCGTGGCCCCGGGGTGTCCACTGGAAACACTTTTCTGAAGGCAAGTGTCCGAATCGAACAGTTCGCGTGTTTTCGCGAGGGGCATGATTGGCAAGGAGTGTTCTGGTGAGGGGCAAGGCAAACGTGGCGTGTCCCGGCGTGGGACCGGGCTGTCTGACGGAAGCCGGGCCGCGCCCGGTGTCCGCAAGGGGCACCTTCCCGAAGAAGGCTGTCCGGCTTGGGTGGTTGTTCGGTTTTGAGCAAGGGGTCGTGAGTGGCAATGAGGGTTGGTACGCGAATCGTTGCACCTGAGGCTGGTGTGACTAATGGGATTTGTGGTGGCGTCTTGGGGCGGGTTTGGCCCCCGGGCACGGGGGGACCCCCGGCACCCGGGCCGGACCC
>NZ_JBVIRO010000017.1:0-12131 GCF_055575975.1 Amycolatopsis sp. NPDC033938 | reverse complement strand
GGCTGGTGTCTATAGTGCGCTGTGTGGGGGCCAGTGGGCGCTTTCTGCCCCCCTCCCAGGGCCACCCCCGTCGGTAGGGGGCGACAACCCGCCAAGACCCGGGCGTCAGGGGATTCACATCCCACCCCGAGCGGGCGCGCCAGCGCCCATCCCCAGTGTTAACCCTATTCGCCACTCGCGACCCCATGTGGAACCGTATATAGCGTCATCAAAACGGACACCCGAGTCTTCGACAGGTGTCCCTTGTGGGCAGTCGCGCGACGCCCGCCGGCTCGACGGGGAGCTCCTCGCCTGCCGTCAGGCGGCGAGCCGATTACGCCAGGTTTGCCTTACGGCTCAATAAGCGGCGGTTTCTGAGGTTCTCAACTGTCCATAAAGGATTCACCGAGGGCGATTCATCCGGTTGACCACCTTTTGCCCGTGTTATCAAGTCCGTGAAGGCCTCCTTGAGGGACTCTGATTCCCTCAAGGGGGCCTTCAGGACACCGAGTTTCGACGTTGCGACACGAGCAGCGAGCACCGGTGCGACGTCCGATGGCCTTCACCCCCGGCGAGCCACCGTATTACTCCACTGTGGACGCCGTACCGCGGTTCACCCTCGCGGTCATCTCCCGGAGGTGGCCGATCAATTCCGGCGGCTCGTGCACGGTGAACTCGCAGCCGAGTCCCAGCAGGCGGAACGCGAGCCAGTCGAGGGTGTCCGCGCCCGCGTTCCAGACGCAGCAGGCCTCATCGACCGGTTCGAGTTCACCGATGTCGTCCCCGATCGCGGGGGCGACCTGGTTCATCGGCGCGTGCAGGGTCACTCGCGCGCTGTAGGTGGGAAGGAGGCTGTACATCCTGTCGGTGACATAGGCCGCCACGTCCTCGGCGGGCGGCTGCCGCGGGGTGGCCCGGCCGCCGGTCGCTCGCGGCTCGGCGATCCGGTCTGCCCGGAAGATCCGCCAGTCGTCGCGGTCGAGGTCGTAGCCGAGCAGGTACCAGCGGCGCCCGGCCGAGACGAGCCGGTGCGGTTCGACGTGCCGCCGGGATTCGGTCCCGTCGCCGGTGCGGTAGGCGAACCGGGTCCGTTCGGTGTTGGCGATCGCGCCGGCGAAGACGGTGAGGTGCTCCGGGTCGACAGCGGGGCCGGTGCCGGGCAGTGGCACGGTCGCGGCACCCAGCGCGCCGACGCGGTAGCGCAACCGCGAGGGCAGGACCTGTTCGAGTTTCGCCAGTGCCCGTACCGAAGACTCCTCGATACCGGAGATCGCCTGCCCGGCGGCGCTCCGGAGACCGACCGCGATGGCTACGGCTTCTTCGTCGTCGAGCAGTAGCGGTGGCATCGCCGCGCCCGCGCCCAGCCGGTAGCCACCGTCGGAGCCTCGTGACGCGTCGACGGGGTAACCGAGCTCACGCAGGCGGTCGATGTCGCGCCGGATCGTGCGCTGGCTGACCTCCAGTCGTCGCGCGAGCTCGCTGCCAGGCCATTCGCGCGGTGTCTGCAGGAGCGACAGCAGGCTGAGCAACCGGGCGGGCGTGTCCGTCATGCGGTAAGGATGCCCTGGAGAGAGAGGACGGGAGATGACCTGGTTCGGGTGAGCCACACGACAGTGTTTGATTGAACTTGCACCGCTGTGCATAATCATTCGTATGACGGTGAAGATCGCGGTGGCCGGAGCCAGCGGGTACGCGGGCGGCGAACTCCTGCGCCTGCTGCTGACCCATCCCGAAGTCCAGATCGGCGCGCTGACCGCGGCCAGCTCCGCGGGGACGCCGCTCATCCAGCACCAGCCGCACCTCGCGCCCCTGGCGGACCGCGTCCTGCTGGAGACGACCCCGGAGACCTTGGCGGGACACGACGTCGTCTTCCTTGCCCTGCCGCACGGTCATTCGGGTGCCATCGCCGCGCAGCTCGGTCCGGACGTCCTGGTCGTCGACCTCGGCGCGGACCACCGGCTGGCGAACGCGGCCGACTGGCGGCGCTGGTACGGCGGCGACCACGCGGGACAGTGGCCGTACGGACTTCCCGAACTCCCCGGTGCCCGTGAGCGCCTCACCGGGACCAAGCGCATCGCGGTCCCCGGCTGCTTCCCGACCGGCGGTTCGATCGCCCTCGCCCCGGCGTTCGCCGCGGGCCTGATCGAGCCGGAGGTCAACGTCGTCGCCGTGACCGGGGCTTCGGGCGCGGGCAAGAGCCTCAAGCCGAACCTCCTCGGTTCGGAGGTGATGGGTTCGGCCACCGCGTACGGCGTCGGCGGCGCCCACCGGCACACCCCCGAATTCGCGCAGAACCTCTCGGCGGTCTCGGGGGAGCGGGTCAAGGTCTCGTTCACTCCGGTGCTGGCCCCGATGCCGCGGGGGATTCTCACCACCGCGAGCGCCGCGCTCAAGTCCGATGTGGACGCCGACGGTGCCCGTGAGGTGTACGAGAAGGCTTACGCCGCCGAGCCGTTCGTCCAGCTGCTGCCTGCGGGCCAGTGGCCGTCGTCGGCTTCGGTCGTCGGTTCGAACAACGTCCAGCTGCAGGTCACCGTCGACGCCGACACCCGGCGCCTGATCGTGGTCTCGGCTATCGACAACCTGACCAAGGGCACCGCGGGTGGTGCCGTGCAGTCGATGAACATCGCACTCGGCCTCCCCGAAACCACCGGACTACCGACCGTAGGAGTCGCTCCGTGACCGTCACTCAGCCGAAAGGATTCCGGGCCGCGGGCGTCGCCGCCGGGATCAAGGACTCGGGCAAGCTCGACCTCGCGCTCGTCGTCAACGACGGTCCGCTGCAGGTCGCGGCCGGCGTGTTCACCCGCAACGTGATCAAGGCCGCGCCCGTCCTGTGGTCGCAGGAGGTGCTCAAGCAGCAGCGCCTCAAGGCCGTCGTGCTCAACTCCGGCGGAGCGAACGCCGCCACCGGTCCCGGTGGTTTCCAGGACACCCACAAGACCGCCGAGAAGGTCGCCGAACTCTTCGAGGCGGGCGCGATCGAGGTCGCCGTCTGCTCCACCGGCCTGATCGGCGAGCGCCTCCCGATGGACGCGCTGCTTTCCGGCGTGGACACCGCCTTCAAGGAACTCGGGACCGGCGCCGAGGCCGATCTCAACGCCGCCACCGCGGTCATGACCACCGACAGCAAACCGAAACAGGCGGCCGCGAAGCACGACAGCGGCTGGAGCGTCGGCGGCTTCGCCAAGGGCGCCGGCATGCTCGCGCCCAACCTGGCGACGATGCTCTCGGTCCTCACCACCGACGCGGTCGCCACACCCGAGGTCCTCGACAGGGCCCTGCGCGCGGCCACCGGTATCACCTTCGACCGGCTCGACGTCGACGGTGGCACCTCCACCAACGACACGGTGCTCGTCCTCGCGTCCGGCGCCAGCGGCGTCGAGCCGACCGAGGCCGAACTGACCGAGCTGCTCACCGCCGTCAGCCTCGATCTCGTGCTGCAGCTGCGCGCGGACTCCGAAGGCGCGACCAAGTACGTCGACGTCACGGTCACCGGCGCGGTGAACGAGGGCGACGCCATCGCCGTCGGCCGGACGATCGCCGAGGACAACCTGGTCAAGACCGCGCTGTTCGGTTCGGACCCCAACTGGGGCCGTATCGCCATGGCGCTGGGCCGGGTGCCTGCCGGGATCGACCCGGAGAAGGTCGCCATCGCGATCAACGGCGTGACCCTGTTCGCCAAGGGCACCCCCGCCGCGGACCGTTCCGAGGCGGACCTCTCCGGCCGCGACATCAAGATCGTCGTCGACCTCGGTCTCGGCGAAGGCGAGGCGACGATCTACACGACCGACCTCTCGCACGCCTACGTCGAAGAGAACAGCGCGTACTCGTCATGAGCCCTTCCGAATCCACGGTCCCCGCGGACGAACGGCTCGCGACGGCCGCCGAGAAAGCCTCGATCCTCATCGAGGCCCTGCCCTGGTTGCAGCGCTTCCACGGCGCCACCGTCGTGGTGAAGTACGGCGGCAACGCCATGATCGACGAGAGCCTCAAGCAGGCCTTCGCCGAGGACATGGTGTTCCTGCGCATGGTCGGGCTGCGTCCGGTCGTGGTGCACGGCGGCGGCCCGCAGATCACCGCGATGCTCAACCGGCTCGGCGTCGAAGGCGAGTTCAAGGGCGGCCTGCGCGTCACCACGCCCGAGACGATGGACATCGTCCGCATGGTCTTGACCGGACAGGTCAGCCGCGAACTGGTCGGGCTGATCAACGCGCACGGCCCGTACGCGGTCGGCATCTCCGGCGAGGACGCGCGGTTGTTCACCGCCGAACGCAAACAGGCCACTGTGGACGGTGAACAGGTCGACATCGGTCTCGTCGGCGAGGTTTCCGAGGTCAACCCGGACGCGGTGCTCGACATCGTCAACGCCGGGCGTATCCCGGTGGTCTCCACGGTGGCCCCGGACGTCGACGGCGTGGTGCACAACATCAACGCCGACACCGCCGCCGGCGCGCTCGCCGCCGCGCTGGGCGCGGAGAAGCTCGTCGTCCTCACTGACGTCGAAGGCCTCTACGCCAACTGGCCGGACCGTAGCTCACTGGTCGACCGCGTCCGGGTGGACCGCCTCGAAACCCTGCTGCCCGGTCTCGCCAGCGGCATGATCCCGAAGATGGAGGCCTGCGTGCGCGCCATCCGCGGCGGCGTCCGCCGCGCGCACGTGATCGACGGCCGCATCGCCCATTCGGTGCTGCTGGAGGTCTTCACCTCCCGCGGCATCGGTACCATGGTCTTCCCCGAAACGGAGCTCCCGTGACCACGTCTGAGTCCAATGTAGACGTCCAGAAGCGCTGGAAATCGTCCCTCATGGACAACTACGGCACCCCGGCGCTGACCCTGGTCCGAGGCGAGGGCGCGAAGGTCTGGGACGCCGATGGCAAGCCGTACGTCGACCTGGTCGGCGGGATCGCGGTCAACGCGCTGGGCCACGCCCATCCCGCCGTGGTCGCCGCGGTCTCCGAACAGGTCGCGAAACTCGGGCACACCTCGAACCTCTACGTGAACCCGGTCGTCGTCGAGTTCGCCGAGACGCTCCTGGACGTCGCCGGTCTGTCCGGTAACGCGAAGGTGCTGTTCGTCAACTCCGGCGCGGAGGCCAACGAGGCCGCGCTGAAGCTCAGCAGGCTCACCGGGCGCACCAAGATCGTCGCCTGCGAGGGCGCCTTCCACGGCCGCACCATGGGCGCGCTGACGCTGACCGGTCAGCCGTCGAAGCGGGATCCGTTCGCGCCGTTGCTGCCCGGTGTCGTCCACGTCCCTTACGGTGACATCGACGCGCTTCGCGCCGCGGTGGACACCGACACGGCGGCGGTGTTCCTCGAGCCGATCCTCGGGGAGGCGGGCGTGATCCCGGCGCCGGACGGCTACCTCCAGGCCGCGCGGGAGATCACCAAGGCGACCGGAACCCTGCTGGTCCTCGACGAGGTGCAGACCGGGATCGGCCGCACCGGCGCGTGGTTCGCCTTCCAGCACGCCGGGATCGTGCCGGACCTCGTCACGCTGGCCAAGGGCCTCGGCGGCGGCCTGCCGCTCGGCGCCGTCATCGGCGTCGGCGAGGCGGGCGAACTGGTGAAGCCGGGGCAGCACGGGACCACCTTCGGCGGTAACCCGATCTGCTGCGCCGCCGGGCTCGCCGTGCTCAAGACCATCGCCAAGGACAATCTGAACGACCACGTTTCCGCACTGGGCAAGGACATCGCCTCTGGTGTCGAGGAGCTCGGCCACCCGTTGGTCGCCGGCGTCCGCGGCGCCGGGCTGTTGCTCGGCATCGCGCTGCGCGAGCCGGTCTCCGCGGCCGTCGCCAAGGCCGCGCAAGAGGCGGGTTACCTGGTCAACCCGGTCGCCCCGGACGCCATCCGGCTGGCACCGCCCCTGATCCTGAGCGCCGATGAGGCCAAGGGATTCCTCGATGCCCTTCCCGGGGCGCTCGATTCCACCACCACTTAGGACAGAGACGAAACCGATGCTCCGCAACTTTCTCCGCGACGACGATCTCAGCCCGGCCGAACAGGCCGAGATCCTGGACCTCGCCGACCAGTTGAAGGCCGAGCCGCTGAGCTCCCGCGCGCTGGAGGGCAAGTCGGTCGCGGCGATCTTCGAGAAGAACTCCACCCGGACCCGGTTCTCGTTCGAGGTGGGCATCGCCCAGCTGGGCGGGAACCCGGTGATCGTCGACGGACGCTCCATGCAGCTCGGCCGCGAAGAGACCATCGAGGACACCTCACGGGTGCTTTCGCGCTACCTGGACGCGATCGTCTGGCGGACCTTCGCGCAGAAGCGCATCGACGCGATGGCGTCGGCAGCGAGCATCCCGGTGATCAACGCGCTCACCGACGAGTTCCACCCGTGCCAGGTGCTCACCGACCTGATGACCATCCGCGAGCGCAAGGGCAAACTCGCCGGGCTCACCCTGGTCTACCTCGGCGACGGCGCCAACAACATGGCGCATTCGCTGCTGCTGGGCGGGACCACGGCCGGGATGAACGTGCGCGTCGTCTCGCCCGAAGGCTTCCAGCCGGATCAGCAGGTCATGCTCGACGCCAAACACCGATCGAGTGAAACCGGCGGCAGCACCACGGTCTTCACCGACCCGTACGCCGCCGTCGAAGGCGCGGACGTCGTCGTCACCGACACCTGGACCTCGATGGGCCAGGAGAACGACGGCCTCGACCGCGTCGGCCCGTTCCGGGAGCTGCAGGTGAACTCCGCGCTGATGCGCCGGGCGGCGGACGAGGCGATCGTGCTGCACTGCCTGCCGGCCCACCGCGGCTGGGAGATCACCGACGAGGTCCTCGACGGACCGTCGAGCGCGGTCTGGGACGAGGCCGAAAACCGGCTGCACGCGCAGAAAGCGCTCCTGGTGTGGCTGCTGGACGAGAAGCGACGATGACCGGCAGCAGGGTCACCAGGCAGGCCCGGATCACCGAGCTCGTGTCCACGATGGCCATCCGCAGCCAGACGGAGCTCGCGAAGCTCCTGGCGGCGGAAGGCATCGACGTCACACAGGCGACGCTGTCACGGGACCTCGACGAACTGGGCGCGGTGAAGCTGCGGGGCGCCGACTCCGGCGCGCCCGTGTACGTCATCCCCGAGGACGGCAGTCCGGTACGCGGGGTGCAGGGCGGTACCTCCCGCCTCTCGCGGCTGCTCGCCGAACTGCTCGTTTCGGCGGATTCGTCGGGGAACCTGACCGTGCTGCGCACCCCGCCGGGGGCGGCGCAGTTCCTCGCCAGCGCCATCGACCGGGCGGCACTGGAGGAGGTCGTCGGTTCGATCGCGGGTGACGACACGGTCGCGGTGATCGCGAGGGAACCCTTGTCCGGCAAGGATCTGGCCGAGCGCTTCATGGCGCTGGCCCGACGGTCGTCCACAGTGGACGGCGGTGAGGAGGCCGAAGGTGACGCCTGACGGGTTCGCCTTCCCGGACGATCCGGAGAAGGCGATCATCACCTTCGACGAGGGGGTGCCGGTCGCCATCGACGGGGAGACCGTGACGCTGCTGGAAGCCTTCCAGCAGCTGAACCGCCGTGTCGGCGCCTTCGGGATCGAAGGACGCGAGATCTACGAAAGCCCGGGTGCGCTCGCGCTGGTCACCGCGCACGACGAACTGGAGAAGGTCAGCGCCGGGCGGGTGTCCGGCGAAGTCCGCCTGATCCTGCACCGCGGGAACGCGGTCGTGAACTCCGCGCGCGATGAGCGCACACTGTACGACTTCACCACGGGCACCGGTTTCGACCAATCGGTCGCCTGACGAGAACCAAGCAATCCGAGGAGTGTTGTGAGCGGGAATGAGCAGCCGGTGCAGCTGTGGGGCGGCCGGTTCGCCAGCGGACCGGCCGAGGCGATGGCGGCGCTGAGCGCGTCGACCCATTTCGACTGGCGGCTGGCGCCGTACGACATCGCCGGTTCGCGGGCACACGCGCGAGTGCTGCGGAAGGCCGGGCTTCTCACCGAGGACGAGCTCACGGGCATGCTCGCCGCGCTGGACACGCTCGCGCAGGACGTCGCTTCGGGCGCGTTCACCCCGACCGTCGCCGACGAGGACGTCCACACCGCGCTCGAACGCGGTCTGCTGGAGCGGGCGGGCACCGAACTAGGTGGCAAGCTGCGGGCAGGCCGTTCCCGCAACGACCAGGTCGCGACGCTGTTCCGGATGTGGCTGCGCGACGCCGCCCGCCGTGTGGTCGCCGGCACCCTTGGCGTCGTCGACGCGCTGGTTTCGCAGGCGGACCGGCATCCGGACGCGGTCCTGCCGGGGCGCACCCACCTGCAGCACGCCCAGCCGGTCCTGCTGGCGCACCACTTGCTCGCGCACGGCCAGTCGTTGCTGCGCGACGTCACCCGGCTGCGTGACTGGGACGCTCGCACCGCCGAATCGCCTTACGGTTCCGGCGCGCTCGCGGGTTCCTCACTCGGCCTCGACCCCGAGGCCGTCGCCGCGGAACTCGGCTTCGACACCAGCGTCGAGAACTCCATCGACGGCACCGCCTCGCGGGACTTCGTCGCCGAGTTCGCCTTCGACGTCGCGATGCTCGCGGTCAACCTGTCGAGGATCGCCGAAGAGGTGATCATCTGGAACACCGCCGAATTCGGCTACGTCACCCTGGACGACGCGTGGGCGACCGGCAGCTCGATCATGCCGCAGAAGAAGAACCCCGATGTCGCCGAGCTGACCCGCGGCAAGGCGGGACGGCTCATCGGCAACCTCACCGGCCTGCTCGCGACGCTCAAGGCGCAGCCGCTGGCCTACAACCGGGACCTGCAGGAGGACAAAGAACCGGTCTTCGATTCCGTCGAGCAGCTGGAACTGCTGTTCCCGGCGATCGCGGGCATGCTCGAGACGCTGACCTTCCACACCGACCGGCTCGCCGAACTGGCGCCCGCCGGGTTCACCCTCGCCACGGACATCGCCGAATGGCTCGTGCGCCAGGGCGTTCCGTTCCGCGTCGCGCACGAGGCGGCAGGGGAGAGCGTCCGTGTCGCCGAGGGCCGCGGTGTCGGGCTGGACGAACTGACCGACGAAGAGTTCGAGAAGATCAACCCGGCGCTGACGCCGGCCGTGCGCGAAGTGCTGACCGTCGAAGGCTCGGTGCGTTCGCGCAATGCCCGCGGCGGTACCGCTCCGGAGCGGGTCGCGGAGCAGCGGGACCGGCTGGTCGCGCGGGTCACCGAACACCGCGCCTGGCTGAGCTGACAAGTGGGTCGAGCTCGTGGCCTGCGGCCTGGAAGTACATGATGGTCCCCTTCCTGGCGCCTGGCGCAAGGAAGGGGACCATCATGTACTGGGGAAACCCCCCGTAGGCACCTCAAACACCGTTGGCCAGAACGGCACTTATCCACTCACGACTCAGGACGTGTCGCGGTCAACCGACCGGAGTCGTGGTGCACACCGCGTTACCCCGCTGCTTCCAGGCACCGGCGACGTTCTCGAAGAACTGCAGGCAGAGCAGGGAGCCGGGGTCGAAGGACTTTCTGATCGCGAACGTGTCGCTGCTCTCCGTGCTCGACCGGCCGGGCAAGTTGTATCCGTTGGGGCCGAACACGTTGAAGTATCCGTACTTGCCGACGATTGGCGAGTTCCGCGACGCGACGAGGGTCGTCACGTAGTTGGCCGTCCCGTTCGTGGTGTTGCAGTAGTAGGAACTGCAGACCTTCTCGGAGGCCGCGGAGGCCGTTCCGGTCATGAGCGCGGTCGACGCCGCCGCGGTGAGCGTCCCGAGGACGGCGAAACGCGTGAGAAAGGTTTTGACGGACATTCTTGGCCTTTCGTCGGGGACCCAGGGCACCGACCGTGGCACGGCGCACTAACCGCGCACTAACCGCGCGCTAAGCGTCGACGGCCCCGGTCCGGGATAAGGTCGGCTGAGGGAGATCGCGAGGACAAGGGGAGTGCGGAACGTGGAGACCGGCAGACAGTTCACCCGGCGGGAGCTGGCGCTGGATCCGGTGGAGCTGTCCACGCTCCTGCTCGGCGCGGTGCTGGAAGCGACCGGTCCCGACGGCACGGTCGCCGTCCGCCTGGTGGAGGTCGAGGCCTACCGCGGCCTCGACGACCCCGCGTCGCACTGCTATCGCGGCAAGACCCCGCGCAACGAGGTCATGTGGGGACCGGCCGGGCATCTGTACGTGTACTTCGTCTACGGAATGCACTTCTGCGCCAATGTCGTCGGTACCGAAGACGGGCAGCCGGGTGCCGTGCTGCTGCGGGCCGGGGAAGTGGTGGCCGGCGCGGACATCGCCAAGGCGCGCAGGCCGTCCGCGCGCGGCAACGGCGAACTCGCCAAAGGCCCGGCCATCCTGACCTCGGTACTCGGCATCGACCGGGCGGAGAACGGCATCGATCTGACCGACCCCGCGTCACCCGTCCGGCTGTTCACCGGCGAGCGAGTGCCGGAGTCGTCCATCCGCACCGGGCCGCGCGTCGGCGTCGCGATGGCCATGGACACGCCATGGCGGTTCTGGATCGACGGCTCGCCCGCGGTCTCCACCTATCGCCGGGGCGGCAAGCGGCGGGCGGCGGCCCCCGGCCGATAGTCGGTTGACCTGGTGCGGGAGGATCTACAGGCGTGAGCGAGCACATCCTTGACGAGCTGACCTGGCGCGGCCTGATCGCGCAATCCACCGACACCGACGCACTGCGGCGAGACCTCGACCAAGGACCCCTCACGCTCTATTGCGGATTCGACCCGACCGCGCCGAGCCTGCACGCCGGCAACCTGGTCCCGCTGCTGATGCTTTCGCGCTTCCAGCGCGCCGGGCACCGCCCGATCGTGCTGGCGGGCGTCGCCACCGGCATGATCGGCGACCCGCGCGACACCGGTGAGCGCACCCTGAACACGGTGGACACCGTGTCGGAGTGGGCCGACCGGATCCGCGGTCAGCTGGAGCGGTTCGTCGACTTCGACGGTTCGCCGACAGGCGCGATCATCGAGAACAACCTGGACTGGACCGCGAAGCAGAGCGTGGTCGAGTTCCTGCGCGACGTCGGCAAGCACTTCCCGGTCAACATGATGCTGAACCGGGAGACGGTGAAGCGCCGCCTCGAAACCGACGGCATCTCCTACACCGAGTTCAGCTACCTGCTGCTGCAGTCACAGGACTACCTGCACCTGTACCGCGAGTACGGCTGCAAGCTGCAGATCGGCGGCTCGGACCAATGGGGCAACCTCGTCGGCGGGGTCGACCTGATCCGCCGGACCGACGGCGGGCACGCCCACGCGCTGACCGCGCCGCTGGTCACCGACTCCGACGGACGCAAGTTCGGGAAGTCCACCGGCGGCGGCAGCGTCTGGCTCGACCCGGAGATGACCTCGCCGTACGCGTGGTTCCAGTACTTCCTGAACGTCGCCGACGCCGACGTCATCCGCTACCTGAAGATGTTCTCCTTCCTCGGGCAGGAGGAGATCGCGGCACTCGCCGAGGACACCGAACAGCGGCCCCACCTGCGGTCCGCGCAGCGAAAGCTGGCGGAGGACTTCACGACGCTGGTGCACGGCGAGGCGGCGACCCGCCAGGTCATCGCCGCGAGCCAGGCGCTCTTCGGCAGGGGAGAGCTGCGTGAACTCGACTCGCCGACCCTCGACGCCGCGATGGCCGAGGTGCCCAACGGCAAGGTCGACCCGAACGGCGAGGCGACGATCGTCGACCTGCTGATCGCCGCGGGGCTCGTCGACAGCAAGGGTGCCGCGCGCCGCACCGTCAAGGAAGGCGGCGCGTACGTCAACAACACGAAGATCGCCGACGAGGAGTGGAAGCCGTCCGCGGACGACGCTCTGCACGGCCGCTGGCTCGTGGTCCGCAAGGGCAAGCGCAACGTCGCCGGCGTCCGCGTCGGGGGCTGATCGCGGCCCCGGCCCGAAACAGGGGCCTTGACCTGCGGAAACGCAGTTAAGGTACCCCCCTGTTTCGGGCCCCTGCGGGCCATGTAAAGTTCTCCAAGTCGCCAGGGAAACCGGGTGGCCGACCGGGACACGAACCAAGCTCTCGCTCAGCGCGATTGAGTGGGTGTCCCACCAAAAACTGCTAGGAATGACTGCTTCGGATAAGGCCGCGTAGTGTGGTGCGATCTGGGGTGTGTTGCTTGAGAACTCAACAGTGTGCTAGTGAACTAAGCCAGTAGAGCTTATGTATTTGAACCTCGTATTGAGGTTCCT
>NZ_JBVIRO010000016.1:77443-201369 GCF_055575975.1 Amycolatopsis sp. NPDC033938 | reverse complement strand
TCGAACGCGTTGGCGGAGTTCGCGAAGATCAAGGCCGAGGCACAGAAAATGGTCGCGGCACTGCCCAGCTGCTACGAGTACCTCGCCAGCATCAACGACTGAACGGAATCCGATGAAGGGAATCTTGCTCGCCGGCGGCAGTGGAACGCGCATGTACCCACTGACGCGGGGCACCTCGAAGCAGCTGCTCGCCATCTATGACAAGCCGATGGTGTACTACCCGCTTTCGGTGTTGATGCTGGCCGGGATCAGGGACATCCTGCTGATCTCCGACCAGGCCAGCCTGCCGTTGCTGCAGGGCCTGCTCGGTGACGGAAACCGGCTGGGCCTGAACATCGACTACGCCAAGCAGGACGAGCCCCGCGGTATCGCCGAGGCGTTCGTCATCGGCGAAAAGCACATCAACGGCGAACCGTCGGCGCTCATCCTGGGGGACAACCTCCTGCACGGCGCCGGTTTCCCGCAGCTGTTGCGGTCCTCGCGCCAGAACCTGGACGGATGCACGCTGTTCAGCTATCCCGTGTCGGATCCCGAGCGGTTCGGCATCGGCGAGATCGACGCCGCGGGCAACCTGGTCTCACTGGAGGAGAAACCGGTGAAACCGCGGTCCGACAACGCGATCGTGGGGCTGTACTTCTACGACTCCGAGGTCGTCGAGATCGCGAAGAGCCTGGCCCCGTCGGCGCGGGGGGAACTGGAGATCACCGACGTCAACCAGGTCTACCTCAAGCAGGGGCGCGCCAAGCTGGTGCGGCTCGGCCGCGGCTACACCTGGCTCGACGCGGGAACACACGACATGTTGCTGGCGGCAAGCCAGTACGTGCAGACGATCCAGCACCGCCAGGGCGTGCAGGTGGCCTGTCTCGAGGAGATCGCCCTGCGCATGGGCTACATCGACGCGGACAGGTGCCTCGAACTCGGGACCGAGATGAAGAACTCCGACTACGGCAAATACCTGATACAGCTGGCTCAGGAATTCGAATGAGGCCGCTCCGCCCCGGTGGTGATGGTGAGCAGTCGGGCGAGTTCGTCGGCGTGGTCGCTGGACAGCCCCTCGAACTTCAGCGCGCCCTTCGACGAAGCGGTGGTCACCGTCAAGGTGGCCAGGCCGAGCCGGTTCTGCAGCGGGCCGCGAACCGTGTCCACCGTCTGGATCCGGGACCGCGGGGCCACGCGTAGTTCCCGCCAGAAGTAGCCGGTGCGCACGTAGACCGCGGTATCGGTGGTTTCCCATCGATTCACCTGGTACCAGAACCGCGGCAGCAGGATCACCACCGGGACCGCCGAAACGGCGATCACGCCGGCGGGCCAGAACAGCCAGGGCCCGCCGGGTTTGAACAGCCCTGGCACGGAAGCGAGCAGGACCAGCACCGCCACCACGGCCGCGAAGATCAGGGCGACCCGGATGCGCCACCAGGTGATCGCGTCCCGGTGGAACTGATTCCTGGGTGGCGACTCCGGTTGCTCCATGGCTCTCCTGGCTCCCCATCGTGCGCGAAAGATGTACCGAGTGTAGGGCACCACAACGGCCAGTGAGGAGCCCAGGTGAATGGCTGACAGAGCGGAGCAAGGGGTTCGATGTGACGAAGAGAATCATTCTTCCGGAGACGGCGACGCGGCGGGTCGAACTGCGCCCGGCGACCGCCGAGGCGCGTGCGGAGTTCTTTCGCACGGTGCTGCGCACCGGAATCGAAAGCGTGCGGCCGAACACCGGAGGGCCGAGGGCGGCGGGTCCGCCACCGAACGCGGCGTTCCAGGTGTTCAGCCGGTCGCGTGGGGAACTGCTCGGCTTCAGCCTGCTGTTCGGCCTCGACCAGGCCGGGCACATCCGCTGCGGTACCTATCTCGACCCCGCGCTGAACCGGCTTGGTCTCGGCGGCGAAGCCATCGGCCTCACCATCAACTACGCCTTCTGCATGTTCAATGTGGACCGGGTGATCACCGAGACCACCGAGGCCAGCCTCGGCTCGTTCGGGATGCGGCCGGGCGACGAGCGGGTGCTCAGCGTGCTCTCGGACTACCTGTACTTCCGCGGCCGCCACTGGAACCTGTACGGGTTCCAGGTGGATCGGCATGAATGGGTCAATGACGACCAAGAGATCGTCGACTGATTTTGCCGCGCCCCGAAGAATGGTCTCCATTGCTGGTCAATCGTGGACTCGCTGCTATACGATCGGTGTGGGGAATCAATCGGTGAGCATTTCTTTCCATTATTCACGTATTCGGGCTGGATAATGCCTCATAAGCGGGCGAGGGAGCGTGTTGTGACCTACTCCGAGCTGAAACCGGAGGAGTTGCTGGCCGAGGGATTCGATTCGCCGAAGATCACCGACCGGCCGTGGTGTGTGCGGTGGGACCGGTTCGGCGGCGATCTCGACGCCATCGCCGAACTGGTGCTCGGCGCGTTGCCGGATACGGTGGAGTTCCATACCTCCGGGACCACCGGGGCGAGCCAGACCTGGTACCGCACGAAGAAACACATCTGGGCCGAGGCGGGCATGCTCGCCGGGCTCCTCCGCCCACGGTCGCCGGAAGCCGTACTGTCCTTTGTGCACTCGAAGCATCTCTACGGTGCCCTGACAAGCGTGCTGGTCCCGGCGCGGCTGGGGCTCCCCGTCTGGTACCGCCCGCAGTTCGCCGGACAGTTCCCGCCGGTGGACGAGCACCGCCGCTGGGCGGTGATGGCCATTCCGTGGATCTTCTCGCTGCTGCACCGGAACCTGTCGTGGGTCCGGTCCATCGAGCAGGTCACGGTGCTGCACGCCAGCGGCATGGTTCCCGACGCCGCGATGGACTTTCTCGAGGCGGCGGGCAAGGAACGGGCACGGATCATCGAGGTGTTCGGGGCGACCGAGTCGGGCGGGGTGGGCACCAGGCAGTGGTCCGAAGGCGCGCCACCGGACTGGCGGCTCATCGACGACGTCTCCTTCGCCGATCCGCTGGTACCCGGCGAGGGTGAGGTGACACTGAAGATCCGCAGCCCCCGGCTCGCCCTCCTCGGCGACGGCGTCGCGCCCGAGTTCTGCGAGCTCGACGACTACGTGGAGCGGCTCGGCGAGCGCGGCTTCCGGTTCAGCGGCCGTCGGACCAGGCTGGTCAACATCAACGGCAGGCGGTTCAACCTCGACCGGCTGGAGGACCTGCTCAGCCCGGTGCTCGACTGCGCCGACTACGCCGTCCGCCCGGTGACCGATCCGATGATCGGTGAGCACATCGAGCTGGTGGTGGTGCTCAAACCCGGCACCGAGCTTTCCGACCTCGATCTCACCGCCGCGTTCGACCGCCTCGGCGTGCGTCCGCGGCGGGTCCGCGCCGTGGCCAGGATCGACCGCACGGAAATCGGCAAGTACCGCCGAGTACAGAAATCCGAACCGAGTGATTCAGGAGCGACAACGTGACCACCTCCGCCGATCTCCAGCACGAGTTCTCCCTCGGTGACATCCTCCGCAACGCGGCGTGGGAGGCGCATCTGCCGCCGCTGGGCGAAGAGGACATCGCCAGGATGGAGACCTGCGCCGCCACCGTGGCCAAGGAGCTGGCCGCCGGCAAGCCCATCTACGGCCTGACACAGGGGTTCGGCCCGCTGGTGTTGTTCGAGGCCGAGTCCGAACTCGAACAGGGCGACAGCCTCATCTCCCATCTCGGCTCCGCCCAGGGTGAATCGCTGCCCCCCGAGGTCTGCAGTCTCGTCGTCTGGCTCCGCCTGAACAGCATGCGGAAGGGCTTTTCGGCGGTGTCGCCGGACTTCTGGCACCGCCTGGCGCAGGCGTGGAACGCCGGGTTCGTCCCGGCGATCCCGCGGCACGGCACGGTCAGCGCGAGCGGCGACCTCCAGCCGCTCGCCCACGCGGCGCTGAGCCACACCGGCGAGGGCGAGGCGTGGGTGCGCAAGGCGGGCGGTGGCTGGGAGATCAAGCCCGCCGCGGAGACGCTGGCGGAACTGGGGATCGAACCGTTCGTCTGGCCGGTCAGGGAGGCACTCGCGTTCGTCAACGGCACCGGGGTGAGCCTGGCCATGGCGATCGTGAACCAGCAGTCCGCGCTGACCCTGGTGCGGGCCGCCGCGTTGCTGACCGGCCGGATCAACGCCCTGCTCGGCTCGAACCCCGAGCACTACCAGGCGGGTATCGGGATCGCTCGCGGCCAGGCAGGCCAGCTGGAGGTGGCGGAGTGGATTCGCGCCGAGCTCCCGGCGGACGCCGAACGCGACCCCTCGCGTCCGTTGCAGGAGCCCTACAGCCTCCGGTGCGGGCCGCAGGTGCTCGGGGCCGTGCTCGATCAGCTCGACCACGCCGGTGAACTGTTGCGGCGGGAGGCGAACGGCGTCACCGACAACCCGATCGTGTTCCAGGACGAAGTGCTGCACGGTGGCAACTTCCACGCCATGCCGGTCGGATTCGCCGCCGAGCAGACCGGCCTCGCCCTGCATTCCGCGGTGTACCTGGCTGAACGTCAGCTCGGCCTGCTGGTGAACCCGGTGACCAACGGTGACCTGCCGCCGATGCTGACGCCGCGGCCGGGCCGGGGCGCCGGACTCGCCGGGGTGCAGCTGAGCGCCACCTCCTTCGTCTCCCGCATCCGGCAGCTGGTGTACCCGGCCTCGCTCACCACGCTGCCCACCAACGGCTGGAACCAGGACCACGTGCCGATGGCGCTGAACGGGGCCAACTCGGTGGCCGAGGCGCTGGAGCTGAGCTGGCTGGTGATCGGCTCACTCGGCGTGACCATCGCCCAGCTGACCTCCAGGCTGGGCAAGAGCGTCAGCGGATCAGGCCTGTGGGACCGGCTCGCCGAGATCTCACCGCCGCTCGAGGTGGACCGGCCGATGGCCGCCGAGGTACGGGCGGCGAGGGACGTTGTCCGCGCGGAGGCGGAGAAGCTGCTCGCCGCCTCGGCTTCCGCCACCCGCGGCCGCCCGGGGGCCCTTGGTGGAATCTGAGCGCGCGTCGATGCTCCAGGCCTCGGCCTGGCGCGACATGCTGGCTTACCTGGCGCCCCACAAGAAAGTGGTGATCGCCGGTGCGTTGCTGACGCTGTCCGGCTCGCTGGTGGGGCTCAGCCAGCCGGTGATGGCCAAGTGGATCGTCGACGCGCTGGGCGAGGACCGCGGGGTGGCCGGGCCGCTGCTGCTGCTCACCGCCGCGGTGGTGGGCGGCGCGATGCTCGCCACGGTCGGTTACTACCTGCTGGGCCGCGTGGCCGAGTCGGTGGTCCTGAAGTCGCGCCGGGACATGGTTTCGCGGATCGTGCGGATGCGGCTGTCCGAGACCAGCCGCATCCAGCCGGGCGATCTGATGTCCAGGATCACCGCGGACACCACGCTGCTGCGGCAGTCGGTCACCCAAACCCTGGTGGACGCCCTCAAAGGCCTGCTGATGCTGGTGGCCGTCCTCGCGGCGATGTGGTGGCTGGACGCGGTGCTGCTGCTGGCCACCCTGGGCGTGCTGCTGGTGGCCGCGGTGCTGATCGGGCTGGCGGTACCGTTTTTCCAGCGCTACAGCACGAAGGTGCAGGAGGCCATCGGGGACGTCAGCTCGGTGCTGGAACGCCTGCTCGGCGCGTTCCGCACGGTCAAGGCGTTCGGTGCGGAACGAAACGAGAGCGAAAAGCTGGACGCCGCCACCGGCCAGGCGTGGTTCTTCGGGCTGAGGCTCGCCCGCCTCGGTGCCGTCGTCAGCTCCGGCGCGTTGCTGGCCATCCATGTGTCGTTCCTCGTCGTGCTGGGCGTGGGCGGAGCGCGGGTCGCGTCCGGTGCCATCCCGGTCGGCACGCTGATCGCCTTCCTGCTCTACCTGTTCTGGCTGATCGAGCCGGTCGCCGGGCTGATCACGGCGGCGTCGACCTTCAGCACCGGGGTGGCGGCGGTGCGGCGTATCCGTGAGGTGCAGCGGCTCGAGGTCGAACCCGTTTCCGGGGAAGGGGACCGGGCACCGGAGGCGGGGAGCCGCGAGCCTGCCACGCTCGCCTTCCAGGACGTGGACTTCGCCTACCCGGACAGCGCGCCGGTCCACCGCGGCGTCACGTTCGAGGTGTGCCCCGGCGGGCTGACCGCGGTGGTCGGCCCATCGGGGGCGGGTAAATCCACCCTGTTCTCCTTGGTGGAACGGTTTTACGAGCCCACCGGCGGAACCATCTCGATGGACGGGGTGGACCTCCGGGAATGGCCGCTCGAGGAACTGCGTGCCGCCATCGGGTACGTGGAGCAGGACGCACCGGTCCTGGCCGGGACGCTGCGGGAAAACCTGACCATGGGCATGGCGGCACCGTGCCCCGACAGCGAGATCCGGGCCGTGCTCGAGCGCACCAGGCTGACCGAACTCGTCGACCGCCTGCCTGACGGCATCGACACGGTCGTCGGGCACCGGGGGAGCTCGCTCTCCGGCGGCGAGCGGCAACGGGTCGCCATTTCCCGTGCGCTGCTGCGCAAGCCGCGGCTGCTCCTGCTCGACGAGGCCACTTCGCAGCTGGACGCGGTGAACGAGGCCGCGCTGCGCGAGGTGGTGGTGGAGGTGGCCGGAGAGCTCACCGTGCTGGTGGTGGCGCATCGGCTGTCCACGGTGACCAGGGCCGATCGCATCGTGGTGATGGACGCGGGACAGGTGCGGGCCACCGGTTCGCACGAGGAACTCGTGGCAGGCGACGACCTCTACCGGGAACTGGCCGCGACGCAGCTTCTGCTGCCGGAGACGGACGAGGTCACCACCGCGACCCTGTCCGGCAGCTGAGGGCCGTCTGGCTCGCGACGGTTCCCTCGTGGCGAGACGGTGGCGCGGTTCCTGCTTTCGCGGGATCTTGGGAGCAAGGCTCCCCAATCCCCGAGAGGTTCACGTGAAGATCGGCATCGGATTGCCCAACCAGGTCCGCGACATGCGTCCGGATGTCCTCCCCGCCTGGGCCGCACAGGCCGAGGAAGCCGGGTTCTCGTCGCTCGGCACCGTCGGGAGGATCGCCTATCCCGGAGTCATGGACACGGTGGCGCTCGCCGCCGCGGCCGGCGCCACCAAGACGATCGGACTGCTCAGCAACGTCCTGATCGGCACCGTATGGCCGCCCGTGCTGCTGGCGAAGGAGATCGCCGGGATCGACGGCGTCTCCGGCGGCCGGCTCACCCTCGGCGTCGGCATCGGCGGCCGCCCGGACGACTTCGTCGCCGACGGACTCGGCCCGAAGGGGCTCGGCAAGCGGATCGATGCCGATCTCGACGTCTACCGGAGCGTGTGGAACGGCGAGCCCGTCGGCGGCGGGGACAACGCCGCCGTGCCGCCCGGCACCCGCCAAGTCCCGCTTCTGTTCGGTGGGTTCGCGCCCGCGGCGCTGGCGCGGATGGCGAAGTGGGGCGAGGGCTACATCGGCGGCTCGATGCCGCACGAGATGGTCGCCGGGGCGTTCGAGCAGGCCCGAGCCGCGTGGCGGGACGCCGGGCGCGAAGGCGAGCCGCGGATCGTCGCCATCGCGTACTTCGCCCTCGGCGAGCCCGAAACCGGCCGGGAGAAGGTCTACGACTACTACAGCACCATGGGCATGGCCGACCTCGTCACCTCCGCGGTGAACACCACACCCGAAGCGATCCGCGAAACCGTACGTGCCTACGGCGACCTCGGCGCCGACGAGCTGATCTTCAACCCGGCCACCGATGAACCCGACGACATCGCCCGCCTCGCCGAGATCGTCACACCCGGCCGCTGACAGTCCAAAGTGGATTAACTCGCGGGTTCGCGGTACGGAAAATTTCAATTACCGCGAACTCGCGGTAAAAGTCCGCCGGTAGCTCGCTTGCCTGCGAATATCGCAGTGTGTTCTTGAGCCGAACGCGTGATGGCCGAACCGGATACGCGACATCGATAGCTGGCAAGCGAGGTCGGTGGTACCGTCTTCGGGGCTGGGAAATCCGCAGGATGAATAGCCGCCAGTGCCGGTATCGGTTGATCGAATTCTTTCAAAGTCAGTCCTTGTTTCCGGACGCACTGAAGTCACAAGTGCTCCCGTATGCCCGCTGGAGCGGAAAGTAAAGGTAGTGGATTTCGAAGCATTGGCCGCCGAGTTGCGGAACCTTCGTGAGAACGTCGCAGGTGTCACCGATACGGTGATCGCCGCCGTGGACGGCATTCCCATCATCGCCGACGCGGCGGCGACCATCGACCCCGGCAAGATCTCCGCTCTCGCCGCCGCCGATCTGGGGATCGCCCGCCAGGCCACCGAAATAACCGGCAAGGGAACGCTCAACCAGACCGTGGTGTTCGGCAGCGATGGCTACATGGCCGTTTATGCCATCGATCGTATGGCGTTGATGGTCGTCATGGGAGACAAGGATCTGAATGTCGGACGCCTTCTTTTCGAATGTCGGCCCGTCATCGACAGGATCAGCTCGATCCTGGCCGGTTGAGCATTTTGCCGCGTCCGCCGCCGAACCGAAGAAATGGAGTTCGATGAACATCGACAACGCCTTGAAGGAATGCATGTCGATCGCCGGGGCCCTCGGTGTCGCGTTGGTCGACTACGAGAGCGGGATGTCGCTCGGCACCAGCGGAGGTGGCGAGTGGCTCAACCTGGAGGTCGCGGCGGCGGGCAATACCGACGTCGTGAGATCGAAGTTGCGGGTGATGACCGCGCTCGCGCTCAACGACACCATCGAGGACATCCTCATCACCCTGCGGCGCCAGTATCACCTGATTCGGTTACTGGATTCCGTGGGCGGCCGTAGCACCTTGTTCCTGTACCTGGTTCTGGACCGGGATCAGGCGAATCTCGCGCTGGCACGCCATTACCTCAAGCGTATCGAGTCGGATCTGCAGGTCTGATCGAGTACTGCGCCGCGAAAGGGGAACACCCGGCGAAGGAGGCGGCGATGGTCCTGGGCGGGCCCAGCAAACAGGCACTCGTCGCGGGCTCGGCGTTCATGACGGACCTCGGATCGCTGTTCCCGGTCCGGCTGAAACTCACCGGCGAAGAGCTGGAGTTCTTGTGCGTACTACCTCGTGATCGGACCTTCGCCGAGCTGGAAAATCGGGTGCGACTGCGGTCCGGCGCGTCCATGCCCCGGTTCGCCGTCGAAACGGGCCCCCGGTGGACGCGGCTTCGGGTGGACCTCACGGAGACCTCGGTCGGGACGTTGATCGTGATGCCGGAGGAAATGACCGCGCAGGCGCTGAACGCGCCGTTCCTCGGCCGATGGCAGGAGCGGATACCGGACGTCGTGCAACTGGCATTGGACGAGATCGCCCGGATACTCACGCGATGTCATCACGAGGCAGGCGGCGCCGGTCCGTTGATCGATCTGGAACTGATCTACCTGCCGGAGCGGGACTATCGGGAGAAAGTCGCCAGAGCGCACGACGCGATCAAGGAGTGCGTCGCGCCGGTCCGGCCGGTGCTCAAAATGCGGTGGAACTCGGTGAGCTACGGCCAACGCAAGGCCTTCGTCGACGACCTGACGAACGTCGAGATCACCGGCAAATGGCCTCGCCGCAGGGTGAGCGCCAGTATCATGGGGCTCGAACTGGAGCTGCCCGCCTGGACGGGCCCGAGGGCTCGTCCGCTGCCGGGCTCGACCGGTGTCACCGGCCCGAAACCAGGGCACCGGGCCCGCGCCTGAGCGGCGCGTCTTCGGCTGACTGGTGCTCGCCCTTCCTGGGATGATCTTCGGGCGTTCGGCCGAACAACCTTCGTGGCGTTCGGCGCGTCCCTCGATCATGGACTTGAAGCTCGCCTTCCGCCGGATCATCGTGGTGACAGGGATTCTCGGCGCCGTAGGTGCGGCCGTGGCCGCCCCGGCGTCGGCAGCCGACGATCAGGTGGTGACCCGGGTGAATGAGGCAGACCGGGCCGCGGCGTTGGCCTATTGGACTCCGGAGCGGATGAGTCAGTGGGTGGGTGACGACGAACTGCCGCCTGCGGAGCAGATCGGCCGCGAGTGGGGGCGGCCGGTACCTTCCGGTGTCGGGCGGCTGTTCTTCACCGCGCGGCCGGGTGTCGACGGGTCGTGCACGGCGACGGTGGTTCCCAGTGCCAGCAAGGATGTGGCGCTCACCGCCGGCCACTGTGTCAACGGCGGGTTCGACCGCTACGACAATCCGATCAAGATCGTCAACGTCGTGTTCGTACCCGGCTACGATCGCGGTGAAGCGCCGCACGGGGTGTTCGCGGCGCGTGCGTTCGCCTGGTCCGCGACCTATCCCGGCCCGTCCAGTGGAATCGACGACGACGCGGTGCTCGCCCTGGATCCGGTCGATGGCCGTCATGTCGCCGATGTCGCGGGCACGCAGGACATCTCCTTCGAGGCGCCACCGTCCCCTGTCGGCGCGACGCTTCTCGGCTACCCGGTGTCGAAGGCGGCGGGTGGTGAAGCGTTGTTCTCCTGCTCGCGGCCCGCCTCGCTCGACGTGAACTCGGTCAGCGTTTCGTGGAAGACCGAATGCGACCTCGCCGGTGGTTCCAGCGGCGGCCCGTGGCTGCGGGACTTCGATCCCGCCACGGGCAAGGGGACCATTTTCAGTGTCACGAGCCGGGGAACGATGAACGAGGACCTCGTGACCCTGGACCTGAGCGGTGCCGCGCTGAGTGAACCCGTGCGAAAGCTGCTGGAGAACGCCGGGAGCCTCTGACTCGTCCGCCTCCGGGCACCAGCGCATGTGAGGATGTTCAGATGTCATCTCGCGCGCAAGCCGTCGATCCGGCGTGCCTTGCTCAGTGGTGTGTGGCGCATCTCGGCAGCCCGCCGGCGGAGGAGATCTTCAGCTCCGGGCACCTGTCCGCCGTCATCGGGCTCCGCCTGGCCGACGACCGCGAGGTCGTGGTCAAGGTTCGCCCGGACGCGCCGCGGATAAGGGCCTGCGTCGACGTCCAGCGCCGGATGTTCGAGGCCGGTTATCCGTGCCCCCGGCCGCTCACCGGAGCGGAGCCTTTCGGCGACGACGTCGCGACCGCGGAGACCTGCGTCCCCGGCGGCACCATGCTCCCGAGCGCGGACCGCGCGGCCAAGGCCTTCGCCGAGGCGTTCGCGCGGCTGATCAGGCTCGCCCCAGGGCCTGCCGAGGTGGCCACGCTCGAACCGGCCCCGTCGTGGGCGGCGTGGGACCACGCCGAGGACGGATTGTGGCCGTGTCCGGAGAACCCCGAAGTCGACCTCAACGAGGTGGCCGGTCCGGAGTGGATCGACGATACCGGGCGCCGTGCTCGTGACCGGCTCCGAGCCGGCGAGCCCGAGCTCGTCATCGGCCACTGCGACTGGCTCGCCGGCAACCTGCGCTGGAGCGGCGACGAGCTGCTGGTGGTGCACGATTGGGACAGCATGACCGTGGACAGCGAGGCCGTCCTCGTCGGCTTCGCCGCCGCGCTGTATTCGACCGGGAGCGTGGACGAGCTGGCGACCGTCGAGGACACGGAGCGGTTCCTCGACGCGTATTGTCACGCTCGTGGCCGGGAGTTCAGCGCCGACGAACGTGAGCGGTCGTGGGCGGCAGGTGTCTGGACAAGGGCCTATGACGCGAAATATCAGCACGTGGTCGGGCAGCCCGTTACCGCATTGTCCGAGGATGAGGGCCGTGAGCGCCTGCGTCGCATGGGACCAGCGGACGGCCGGGCAAGTGTTGCGGGACTGGAGGGACCTTGAGCGACCCGGTCGAGATGATCGTCTTCCGTGACGACCCCGGCGACTTCACCGACGTGGCACCCGATTTCGTCATCCAGGCCGGGGTGCCACCGGCGTTCGAATCGCTGACAGTGCAATGGCCGGACGCCGCCGGCGCCGAGGAGAAGCGAAGACTGCTCAGGTTCGTGGCCACCGCGACCGATACAGGCCGGCCGCGTACGGCAAGGCCACTGGGGAAGCTCGAGTCGGAAACCGAAGCCGACGGGCTGTCGTCGTTCGCGGCGGCGGTCGATGGCGATTCGTGGTGGGCCGGGGACGTGGCCGTGAAGTTCGACGCGGGCGGCGTGACCGAGATGATCTGGTTCCCCGGCAGCGATGGCACGTTCCTGTACATCGGCGCGGCGGCGGCTTTGCTCGACTTCACCGTGAGCCCGGCGATTCACGAAATCGCCATCGTCCTCGGCTGGCGGGTGTCGTGAGTGGTGAATGTCGTTCTGGCCAAGGGTGCTTTTGGTACCTGCGGTGGGTGGGTCCGTAGCGGCCGGGCCGTGAAGGACTCCTTGAGGGGCTCGCATTTGCTTGCCCACTGGTGTGGAGCTTTGTGCGGGTCGCCGGTCCACCGGTCGTGCTCGGGCAGAGCTTGATCAACGGAAGATCGGGGACGTTGAGTGTCCCGGATCTTCCGTTGATCAAGGGGTGAGACCGGAAGGCCATCGGGAGCCTCAGCGGCCTCACCTGTCACACCGGCTGCGCGTGAAGGCCCCCTTCCCTCGGTTGAGCCGAGGGAAGGGGGCCTTCACGCGCTTCACCAGTACATGACGGCGAGCCAGGCCGCAGGCCACGCGTAGGTACCAGGCCGGACCTCGCAGGTAGTCGACCACTTGCGACTGTCTGCACCGCGAACCAGGAGGAAAAGGCTCAATGAACCGTCCTGCTCTGGAGCGGCTTTGACGCCGCCGCGGTCCTCTCCCAGCGAGAGCCGGCTTGCTGCGGTCAGGGTGCCGACCTCGCCCGCCTTTGCTACGAAGGTACTTCAAGCGACTCCAAGAAGGAGCTCCAGCTTTCAAGGCCCACCTTGATGGTCGGCTGGTTTTCGGTGCGGTCTTTGCTGTCACGCAGCAAGATGAAATCGCTCGAGAATTTTACTTCCACGCAGCTGGCTGTCGCGTTTGAATAGCTGCTCTTGAACCAGTCTCCTCGGATCCTCGTGGTCGACGGAAGTTCGGTGTCATTCAATCTAATTCCCTGGCGTATTGGCGAATGACTTCCAGTGATTGCTGTTCATTCATGGCCTGGCCGAACGCATCGCTGTAGGTCAGTGTTATATCGCGGATTTGCATTGGATTATCGATGATATCGTATTTTGTCACCGTCTCTTGCCATGCGACGGTGGGTAATCTCGGGTTTTCGAAATCAATCAGGTGTACCGTGGATGCGCCGAAGAGTCCGCACGCCTTCGTGGTGAAGGGGATGATGCGGACCTTTACCCTTTCGGGATGTTCTTCGATCATGTCCGCGAGGTAGTCAAGCTGATCGCGCAGGGTGGCCGGGCCGCCGATCTGCTGTCGCAGTGCGGCTTCGCTGATGATGGCCGTGATGTGAAGCGGGTCATCGCCTGCGAGCCGCTGCTGCCTGTGCAGGCGGACGTCGACGCGCTGATCGACCTCTACCTGGCGAACAACGACAGCCGGTGTCATGATCGCCCTCGCATAGTCCGCGGTCTGCAACAGTCCGGGAATGATCAGACTTTCGTAGTCGCGGACACCTTGGGCACCCAATTCAAGGCCGAACATGCGTTGAATCTCGTTGCTGAGGAAGCTGGAGTACTTGGTCCACCAGCCTCGCCCTTTGGCCAGGTTCCGTAGGTCAAGTAGCTCCTGCCGCTCGCCGTCGTCGAACTCGAGAAGCGTCAGAAGTCTTTCCAGGCTCTCCTGGGACAGAATTTTGCGCTCGTTTTCCACGGCGGACCAGTAGTTGCGCGAAAAGCCCAGCGTGGCGGTGATGGTCTTGACGTCGATGTTCAGTTGGTCGCGGCGTTCGCGGAGCCGAAGCGCGAGCTCCCATGCCGCGACCACGGGAGATGTCGGTTTTGCCACTTTCCCTCCCTGCTGGTCGACATGCATGAGCTGGTTCACGTGCATGGTTACGGTAACCACACGATAGACCGGGCACTGTAGCCCGGGAGTGTAACCCCCATTTAACGTTAGAGGCGACCTGGCAAGCTGACCGTCCAGTCAAGCTGCATGTCGTGGTTGCAAGGGCCCATCGAGAGTCCAGACCGACGCTCCAAGACCGGGACCCCCGCGCCTGGCTTTCTGGCGGTGTGCCGCCACATCGATGCTGCGCGCCAACGGGGAGGAACCAGATGTCAACTCCTGGCCGGTACGGGTTCGACGCCCATTCTGAATCGTCCATCGCCGACCGCCGCCCACCGTCGACGGGATCGCCTCCCGATCCTGAAGCCGTCATGGCAAGCGATTCCCCGCGTTCGCCGACGACGCTGAGTTTCGACGTGAGTCACGCGTTGAGTCTGGAGGTGGTCGGCCAGGCCGCGGCCCATTGCACCATCGTCGCGGTCGACATCGAGGGGTTCGGGCAACATCACCGCAGCGACGCGAATCGAGTGCGCATACGCCGCGGTCTCTACCAGGTGATGCGGGCGGCCTTCGAAGGTGCCGGAATTCCGTGGCTTTCGTGTCACCGCGAAGACCGTGGCGACGGCATCTTGATCCTCTCTCGCGCTGAGACGCCAAAGGGCCTGTTCGTCGAATGCCTGCCCTATACTCTCGCTTTGGAGTTGTCCAGACACAATTCGACTCATCCGTATGAAGAGCAGATGCGCCTTCGGCTTGTCCTGCATGCGGGAGAGGTCAATTATGATGAATACGGTGTGACCGGGTACTCGATCATCCACGCGTTCAGGCTCCTTGACGCGTCATCGCTCAAGGTGGCGCTCGCCGAGAGCCCTGCGATCCTGGCCATCATCGGATCCGAGTGGTTCTTCACTGAAGTCATCCAGCACAACGAATTCAGTCATGCGGCGTCGTATTCACCCTTGAAGATCAACGGCAAGGAGATGGAAACGCGAGGGTGGGTGCTTCTTGTCAGAACCTCCGCCGCGCCTCGCGGTTCGAACCTGGGTTCGCGAACCCCGCGTCACGGATCTTTTCCTCGACCGCCGCGACGGGGCCCGAGGCGATAGGTGGCGCCTTGGCGGTGAAGTTCCTGGAGTGCTTTCCTTGCTTCGTCAGCCGTTCAGCGCGGCCTCATACTCCTTCGCCTGGTCCGGAGTCAGGAACCGCGATAGCCGCACCAGCACCGCGTCCTTGACGTAGTCGTACTCGCCTGCCATGGGCAGGTTCTTCGCCACCGACTGAATGAACTCCATCCGAGCCCTCGCGCCCGTCCCGTCCGCGAACACCTCCACCGAACCGCCGCGCTCCACCGCGTCCGCGCCCAGCGTGACGGAAGCGACGGCCACGATGCGACGGATGGTCACGAATTCCTCCATTATGACGATGGTCGACGCCGGTATGTCCCCCGAACCTGATCTTCCGTTACCGGGCGAGGCCACATCGTGATTCTCGCGCTGCCCAGCTGGGTCTATCGCCGCGCCGCGACGCGGCGGGCGATGGCGAGTGTGATCGGCGCGGCGAGCCAGCACAGGTACGCACTGGTGTCGCCGGTCAGGAACGAGACCGGGATCGACAGCCCGAACACCGCTGCCAGGCAGACGC
Source organism: Amycolatopsis sp. NPDC033938 (assembly GCF_055575975.1). NCBI lineage: Bacteria > Bacillati > Actinomycetota > Actinomycetes > Pseudonocardiales > Pseudonocardiaceae > Amycolatopsis > Amycolatopsis sp. NPDC033938. The sequence goes on along the minus strand of NZ_JBVIRO010000016.1, from coordinate 186,045 downwards.
TGCGCGTCAGGCTCTGGGCGAACACGCGGGGCGGGTCGTCGGTTCGGTACAGGTGTTCGCGCCGGATTTCCCGGATGATCAGCGCGAACGACGCGGACGCCAGAACCTGCACCATCGCGTACAGGCTGAACCGAGGTGGAAAGGCGCCCTCGGCGGTGATCACGCGCGTCGCGAACGGCATCAGGACCTGCATGAACAGCCATGCAAGGGTGAGGCTGATCAGGCGACCGCTCAGCGAGCGGACATAGGGGAAGATCTCGTGGTGAGCGCGCCAGTGCGCGGCGATCACCACGAAGCTGAGCGCGAAGGCGATGTACTCCTTGCCGTGGGCCGACACCGAGCTCAGCATGGCGCCCGTGGTGTCGCCTTGGGGGATGGGAAGGTCCAGGGCCAGCAGGGTGAGCGCTATGGCGATCACCGCGTCGACGAACATGGTGAGCCGTTCGGCGGCGGCCGCTCGCGCCTTGCCGATCGACTCGTCGGGTTTCCGGCCGGTAGATGTCGTCATCGGGGTCACGCGGCGATTTCCGTCGCCGGCCGCGGGGTGTTCGCGAGGTGCCGGGATCGCAGGGCGAGGATGATCATGACCGCCGGGATCAGGACGTCGGTGACGAGCACTCCGCCGGTGTTGCCGGGAGCGTGGTCACCGCCCGCGAACCACTGGTAGACGTGGCCGATCACGGCACCCCAGAGGAACATTCCGCCGCCGATGCCGATGGTGAGGCGTTCGCGCGCGGATGCCGACGCGGCCCGGAAGCCCAAGACGGCCAGTCCGAGGTTGGCGAAGGCGATTTCGAACATGAAGGGGGTCCGGTCGAAGCCGATCGCCGTGGCCATGACGTCCGGGAAGGCGAGGAAGGCGATCGTCATCCACAGGCTGCCGCAGCCGAAGGCGCCGATGGCCCACCAGCGTTGCCAGATCTCGAGCCGTTCTCGAGGTGACGTGACGTGGCGGGCGCGGAGGAAGGCGCCGACGGCGGGTACCACGACCCAGACCAGCGGGAAGGCGGATTGGGCGGCGTAAGAGAGGTTGTCCATGACCTCAGTCTTACCTAGTTAATATTAACTCGTCAACACTCTGGTACGATGTGGCTGTGGACGACGGACTCGCAGACTTGCTGCACCGCGTGGTCATGCTCATGGGTGAGGCGACCCGGCGGCGCACCGATGACCTCGGCGGTTTGACCTATAGCCAGATACGGCTGCTGGGGACGCTGGAGGACATCGAGCCGACGACGCAGCATCGGCTCGCGCAGGCGCTGTCGGTGTCCGATCCGGCGATCAGCCGGACGCTGCGACCACTCGAAGCGGACGGCCTGGTGCGGATCACCGTCGACCCCGAGCACGCGCGGCGACGGCTGGTCCGCCTCACCGATCTCGGCAAGAAGGCCTTCCATGCCGCCGGAAAGCCTCTCTACGACGAGTTCCGCGCGGCGCTCGTCGCGGCGGGCTTCCCGTACGAGCGCTACCTCGAAGACACCCTTCGGTTGGCCGAAATCCTCGCGTCCGACTGAGGGGTGCGACGAACTCGCGTTTCCTCGCGGGTATCCGATCACTCATTTCTTGTGCGCTGCGTGAGCCTCTGGGTGCTATTCATGCGCACGGTCGTTATAGCGCGCGGCTCGGTGGAATTTCGAGGCTGGCGCGCCGATGAAGAATGCCCCATTGCGCGCCCTATAGTCGCTGTCATGTCTAACCTGGAGCGATCGGCGATGCGGGTGGCCGATTCCGACCGTGAGCGGATGGCGCAGCTGCTTTACGAGGCCATGGGGGCGGGGCGGCTCACCACCGCCGAAGTGGAAAGCAGGCTGGATCTCGTCTACGCGGCCAAGACTTTCGCCGATTTCGAGCCCATCATCGCGGATCTCCCGGCCGCGTCCCCCGCTCGCCCGGTGCGCCCGGATGGCGGCGTCGTGGGGCCGCGGGGGTCGGTCGCGGTCATGTCCGGTGTCACGCGGCGGTTCGACGGGGTGTTGCCCGCCGAGCACGTCAGCCGCGCGTTCTGGGGGAGTGTCCGCCTCGACCTGCGCCAGGCGGAATTCCTCGACGGCCTCTGCGTGATCAAGGCCAGGGCGGTCATGGGTGGCATCAAGATCGTGGTGCCCGAGGACGTTGACGTCGATGTCCGCGGTGTCGGGCTCATGGGCGGGTTCGGTGGCGGCCGGAGGCCGACGGGACAGCGATCGGCGGTGGGCACACCGGTTCTGCGGGTCACCGGGTTCGCCTGGTGGGGTTCGGTGAAGGTGATCCGCAAATCCCGGGAGTCGCCTCGGAAGAGCCGGCGCGAGCACCGGTCGTCCCGCCGGGCACGTCGATGAGCACCGGCTCGCCGCGGCTGCGAAAGTGCCCGTTGGACAATCTCGACATTCCGTCCGCTGTTGGTCAGAACCCGTCAGTGATCGCGTTGTAGCCGGTTCCGGTGTATCCCGCGGTTGACAGATTCTCAGCCGGTGAAGCGCCCGCCCGTGACAAGTGTTTCGAATCGTCACGCGGGTCTTGGCTTTTCTCTTGCCTGCCCTGTGCTTCGGGTGTGTTAATTCCGTGTGGCATGCCGGTAGCGCGTCTGAATTCGTTGGGGGGCGGGCGGCAAAAGGCATTTTCGTGTCGCTGTTTCCGTGGGCTTTGAGTGAGCAGTGGGAGAGTGATCTGTGAAGCACAGAAGACGTAATCGAAGACTGACCGGAGTGGTGGCCGTGGCGACCACGACGGCTCTGGTGGCGTTGGGTCTCGTGGCTGGTTCGGGTGCCAGTGTCGCGGCACCCGGTGAGCTCACGCAGACCTATTCGTGCCCGTTCCCGTTGATCGGCAATCAGAACGTTTCGGTGACGATCAAGACCACCCAGCCTTCCACGATCGAGGCGGGAAAGCTGACGCCCGCGATCGAGATCGCGGCCGTGTCCAATGCGGGCAAGACCGCGACTGATGGCCTTCGCCTCGTCGGCGCGGAAACCATCCAGGGCACCGCGAAGGCGACCTCGACCGTGACGATGCCCGGCACGCAGGGCGCGTTGACGGTGAAGGTCGACGCGGACGTGCCGAATCAGCCCCTTCCGGCGGCGGGCAACGACCTCGTCGTCAACGCCAAGGGCAGCGCGCCCGCGTTGAGATTCGATCAGCCGGGAACCGCGACCTTGGCGGTGAACGGTCTCCAGCTGGTGATGACCCCGCTCAAGGCCGACGGCACCTTGACCGGTCTCGGCACTTTCACTTCGGACTGCGTCCTGTCGGAAGGGGCCGCGACCGTTCTTCAGACCTATACGGTGACCGGCTCGCCGGTCACCCCGGAAGCCGTTGTGGGCACGGGCAATCATCCGCCGCTGCACCAGGTCTACAGCTGTCCGTTCCCGCTGATCGGCAACCAGGACGTGTCGGTCGACATCAACGCCACGCTGCCCGACACGATCCCGGCGGGCCAGTTCACCCCGAAGATAGACATCACGGCGGTGTCCAACGCGGGCAAGACGGCGACCGAGGGGCTCCGGCTCGTCGGCGCCGAAAGCATCAAGGGATCGGCGCTGGCCACATCGCTGGTTTCCAGCCCGCAAGGCCACCTGGCCGTCGGAGTGCCGACCGCCGTCCCGCTTCAGCCGATTCCGGCCAAGGGCAACGATCTGGTCATCAACGCGAGCGGGGCCGCCCCGTCGTTGCGGTTCGACCAGCCGGGAACGGCGACCTTGTCGGTACACGATCTGGTGCTGACCATGACCCCGCTGACGGCGACCGGCGCGGAGACCGGCCTCGGTACGTTCGTCGCGGACTGCACGCCCGCGAACGGGCAGGCCAACGTCCTGCACACCTTCACCGTCACGGCCGCGCCCGATACCACCGCGCCTTCGGCTCCGGGTGCGGTCACGGTCGGTGAAGTCACGCAGAACAGCGTCGGGTTGTCCTGGGGCGCCGCCACCGACAACGTCGCAGTCACCGGATACGACGTTTACGAGGGCGCCAACCTCGTCAAGGCCGTCACCGGCACCTCCGCCACGATCGACGGCCTGGCGCCGGACAAGGACTACAGCTTCACGGTCAAGGCCAGGGACGCGGCGGGCAATGTCTCCCCGGCCACCGCGCCGGTGACCGCGCACACCGCGAAGGCCCCGGACACGCAGGCACCGACGGCGCCCGCGAACCCCCGTTCGACCGGAACCACGCAGACCAGCGTGACGCTGGCGTGGGATGCCTCGAGTGACAACGTCGGTGTCACCGGTTACGACGTGCTCCGGGGTGGCGAAGTGGTCAAGACGGTCACGGACACGAGCGCCACGATCGAGGGGCTGAGCGCCGATACCGAGTACTCGTTCACGGTGGTGGCGAAGGACGCCGCGGGGAACAAGTCACCCGCGAGTTCCGCGGTGACCGCTCGCACTCAGGCCGCACCGGACACGCAGGCTCCTGCGGTGCCGGGCAATCTCCACTCGACCGGGACGGCGGCGACCAGCGTCGGACTGGCCTGGGACGCCTCGACCGACAACGTGGGTGTGGTCGGCTACGACGTCTACAACGGCACGGCCTTGGTGAAGTCGGTGACCGAAACCGGTGCCACCGTCGACGGCCTGACCGCCGACACCGACTACACCTTCACGGTCGTCGCCAAGGACGCGGCCGGGAACAAGTCCCAGCCCAGCGCGCCGGTGACCGTCCGGACGGCCACCGTCCCGGATACCGAAGCGCCGAGTGCTCCGGCAGGCCTCGCCGCGGCGGATGTCAGCCAGTCCAGCGTCAAACTGTCGTGGACGGCGTCCAGTGACAACGTGGGTGTGGTCGGCTACGACGTCTACAACGGCGCCACCCTGGTGAAGACGGTCACGGAGACCTCCGCGACGGTCGATGGCCTCACGCCGGACACGGAGTACTCGTTCACGGTGGTCGCGAAGGACGCGGCGGGCAACGCGTCGGCCGCCAGTGCCGCGGTGACCGTCCGGACGCAGGCCGCGCCGGACACGCAGGCTCCCGCGGTGCCGGGCAACCCGCGCTCCACCGGAACCACGCAAACCAGCGTGGCCCTCGAATGGAACGCCTCGACGGACAACGTGGGCGTCACCGGGTACGACGTGTACAACGGTGCGAACCTGGCGAAGTCGGTCTCCGGCACCACTGCGACGATCGACGGTCTCGCGCCGGGTACGGAGTACTCGTTCACGGTGGTCGCGAAGGACGCGGCGGGCAACCTGTCGGCGTCGAGCGCCGCGGTGACCGTGCGGACGCAGGCCGCGCCCGACACGGTGGCCCCGGGGGCACCGGGCAATCCTCGGTCCACCGGCTCGACCGAATCCACCGTCGCACTGGCCTGGGACGCCGCGACCGACAACGTCGGCGTCACCGGGTACGACGTCTACCAGGGTGCTTCGCTGGTCAAGTCGGTCACCGGCACCGCTGTGACCGTGGACGGCCTCGCCGCGGACACGGAGTACTCGTTCACGGTGGTCGCGAAGGACGCAGCGGGCAACAAGTCGGTTCCCAGCGCGCCGGTGACGGCGAGGACCAAGCCGAAGACCACGCCTGGCGCGCAGTACAGCTACGACCTGGTCGGCAAGTCCCAGCTGAGGAAGCTGACCGGCCCGATCGATCTCCGTGGCGGGATCAACGCGGCGATCACCCTGGCGAACGGGGCCTTCGACGCCGATCTCACGCTGAACCCGTCGAGCGCGAACTTCACGCTCTGGGGCTTCGTCCCGGTCAACGCGAAGGTCGAGTTCTCGCCGGTGGGCAAGACCAAGGGCACCCTGGCGGGCGGGGTGCTCAAGTCGACCTCGGCGGTGACGGTCAAGCTGCCGCGGATCAGCGTCTTCGGGATCCCGGTCTCGGCGAGCCAGACCTGCCAGACCGCGACCCCGGCGCAGATCCCGCTGCAGTCGAAGGCCGGGTTCGATCCGTTGGCCGGCGGCAAGCTCACCGGGACCTACACCCTGCCGCCGCTGCAGGGCTGCGGGTTCCTGAACGATCTCGTGTCCGGGATCGCTTCCGGCCCAGGCAACACGGTGGAGGTGAACCTCACCCCGCGTCCGGTCAAGTGAGCTGATCAGACGCACCGGACCGGTCCTGCCGCAGCCCGCGGCAGGACCGGTTTCATCGGCGGACGGTGCGGGAAGTCGCCCGCCGTTTCAGTCTGCGCGCGTAATCCTCGTCGCGGCGCTGCCCGGCCAGGTGATCAGGATCCCGTGCCGGGCGAATTCAAGCCTCGTAGCCCGTGATCGCCCGCACCTCCGCGATCAGGCGCGTGAGCAACGGCGGCGGCGCGTGGTCGGCCCACACGACCGCGAGGTCGAAGCTTTCCGCGTCGGTCAGCGGGACCCAGCGCACGTTCGCCGACGGCATGAACGCGGCGAGCGGCCGCGGCGCCAACCAGACGCCGCGGCCGCGGCCGACCTCCAGCAAGCAGTCCTCCACCAGGGGAACCAGCGGACCGCGAGGGGCCCGGGTGCCGTCCGGCCGGGGGTCGGCCAGCCAGAACCGTTCCGCTTCCTCGGACACCAGCACGTCCGGGCGCACTACCGGTTCACCGGCGATTTCGGCCAGCGTCAGCGCGGAGCGGCCGGCCAGCGGGTGGGTGGCGGACAGGGCCACCGCCGGGGGATCGGTGCGGACGACCGCGTGGTTCAGCCCGACGTCGCCGAGCGGCAGCCACATGAACGCGGCGTCCGCCTGTCCGCCGGTGAGCAGTTCGAGTTCGTGTCGGGGATGGCGCGCGCCGGTCAGCGTCACTCGCACGCCCTCGACCGCCTTTTCCAGGATTTCCGCGACATCGACGGCGAACAGGGAAGTCGCGGTCGGGCAGCAGGCCAGGCGGAGGGTGCCTGACCCGGCCCGTGCGGCGGCGCGCACCCGCCCGGCGAGCCGCTCGACGTCGTCGATCACCGCGGCACCACCGACGGCCAGCTCCTCTCCCGCGGCCGTGAGCAGGACGCCGCGCGAAGTGCGCACCAGCAGCACCACACCCAGCGCGCGTTCCAGTCGCCGAATGTGTGTCGACACCGCCTGCTGGGTCAGGTGAAGCCCCGCCCCCGCGGCGGTGATGGACCGCTCCCGAGCCACCGCCAGGAACGAGTTCAGGTGCCGGAGATCGATGTCGCTCACGACGGACACCCTAGCCACGGCACCGATTCGCCGACCCCCGGAGAAAGACGAATGCCGCCACAACGATGCGCTGTGGCGGACACAACAGATCGTCGTTTCCGCGACAAGCGGTGTGGCGTCCAGACTTTTGCCGACCCGGGCCGTCAGGTCCGGAACCGAGACAGGACAGGAGATCCAGTGAGCACGACCGACCTCGTCGACCGCCTCGCGGTGGTCGAGGTGTGCACCCGGCTGGGATGGCACACCGATCAGCGCGAATGGGAAGCGCTCAAGACCGTTTTCGCCGACGAGGTGCGGCTCGACTACACGAGCCTCAACGGCGGCGAACCGGCCGTCCTGACGCCGGAGCAGATCGTGGACGCCTGGTCGGGGTTGCTCGGCGGATTCGAGGCCACCCAGCATCTGATCACCGGCCACCTGGTGACCCTCGACGGCGACACCGCCGTCTGCACCGCGTCCTTTCAGGCCACCCACCGGTTGGCCGACCCGTTCGGCGGACCACTGTGGACACTCGGCGGCAGCTACCGGTTCGACCTGGTCCGCGCCGGTGACAGCTGGAAGATCCGCGGCCTCGTCATGACGGCCAAATGGGCCGACGGCAACAAAGACCTGATGGCGAAGGCGGCTGAAGCGGCCTCGGCACCCCGAAAGGACCGTTCGTGACCACGACCCGGCAGAAGATCACCTTCCCCAGCGGAGGGGCCACCCTCACCGGCACCCTGTTCCTGCCGGGTACCGGGACCCCGGCGCCGGGAATCGTGGTGGCCGGCACCTGGACCAGTGTCAAGGAGCTGATGGCCGACCGGTACGCCGAGCAGCTCGCCGAGCGCGGATACGCCGCGCTGTCGTTCGACTTCACCGGTTTCGGCGAGTCCGGCGGCGAACCGCGCGACGTGGAGAACCCGGCGGCCAAGGTGGCGGACATCCACCACGCGGTGACGTTCCTCGCGGGACACCCGTCGGTCGACGGCGACCGCCTCGGCGCGCTGGGGATCTGCGCCGCCGCGATGTACATGGCCGCGAACGCCGCCGAAGACCCCCGGATCGGTTCTCTTGCCCTCGTCGCGCCATGGCTGCACGACGCCGCCATCTGCGAGGCCGCTTACGGTGGAGCGGAGGCGGTCGCCGAGAAGATCGCGGTCGCAGGGAAGGCCCGCGCCCGGTTCGAGGAGACCGGCGAGATCGAGTACGTCCCGGTGGTCAGCGCCACCGACCCGCGGGCGGCCATGCCGTACGACATCGACTTCTACCTCAACCCGGCCCGCGGCGGGATTCCCGCTTGGCCCAACCGGTTCGCGGTCATGGCGTGGAGCGACTGGCTCACCTACGACTCCATCTCCCTGGCCCCGCGGATCACCCGGCCCACCGTGCTCGTGCACAGCGAGGACGCCGCCATCCCCGACGGTGCCCGCCGGTTCCACGCCGGGCTCGCCGGACCGAAGGACATCCTGTGGTCCCAGGGCACCCAGTTCGACTTCTACGACCAGGAACCACAGGTCACCCTCGCGGCGGACACCGCGGCCGCGCACTTCGGAAGGACCCTCCGTTGATCCTCGTCACGGGAGCCACCGGGAACGTCGGCGGGGAGGTCGTCCGGGCACTGGCAGGCACCGGGCGGCCGGTCCGCGCCCTGGTGCGGACCGCTGCCGCCGACCTGCCGGTCGAGCAGGTGCTCGGTGATCTCAACGAACCGGACACACTCGGCCCCGCCCTCGACGGCGTCCGCGCGGTGTTCCTGTTGCCTGGTTACCGCGACATGCCCGGCTTGCTCGCGCGGATGCGGCGGGCTGGGGTGGAGCGGGTGGTGTTGCTGTCCAGCCTGGCCACCGTCGCCACCGACACGCGCAACGCCATCTCCGAGTTCATGATCCGCTCCGAGACGGCGGTCCGCGAGTCCGGACTGGCGTGGACGTTCTTGCGTCCCAACGCCTTCATGTCCAACGCGTTGCGCTGGTCGCCGCAGCTTCGCGCGGGCGACGTCGTCCGGGACGCCTTCGGTGACGTGCCCATCGCTTCCGTGGACCCGTATGACATCGCCGCCGTCGCCGTCCGGGCCTTGCTCGACCCCGGCCATGAGGAGCGCGTCCATGAACTGAGCGGCCCGGAACGGCTCCGGCCTGCCGAGCGGCTGGCCGTCCTGGCCGAGGTACTCCAGCGCGACCTGCGCTTCCAGGCGCTCACCGACGAGGAGGCCCGTGCCGACATGACCGGGCAGGTGCCGGAGGAGTACATCCAGGCCTTCTTCAGCTTCTACGGCGACGGGACCTTGGACGAGTCCCGTATCTACGACACCGTGGAGAAAGTGACCGGGAATCCGCCCCGAACCTTCGCGCAGTGGGCCCAGGCCCACGCCGACGACTTCCGCTGAACTCGCGTTCCCGATTCCGAAGGCTCCCGATGAATCACCGACTGCGGCGTTTCTTCGCCGCGGGCCTCGCCGCCGTATGCGTGGCAGGCTGCTCACCAGACGACACGCCCGCCACGCCGGAGGCGCGGCCGGAACGGTTCGCCTCGCCGGACCCCGGTTCGGTCAATACCTACTGGATCCCGGCGCCGGACGGCCTGGTCGTCGTCGACACCTTGCGCACCCCGGACGACGCCCGGCGGGCGGTCGCCGAAATCCGGAAGACGGGGAAACCGGTCGCCGCCATCCTGCTCACCCATTCCCATCCCGACCACGTCGGTGGCGCGAGCGCCTTCCACGAGGCGTTCCCGCAGGCGCCGATCTTCGCGTCCCGGTCCACCGACCGGGCCATGCGCGAGGACAAGCGCGGTTTCTACCCGCTGGCCCGGTCGGCGAACCCGAACTTCCCCGCCACGCTCACCTACGCCGACCGGACCTTCGAAGACAGCTCTCCGGTACAGGCGGGCGGGATCGGCTTCGAGACCGCGACGTTCGCCGACGGCGAGTCCGACACCGCGACCGTCTACTACCGCACCGATACCGGCGATCTCTATTCCGGCGACCTCGCGACCGGCGGGGTCACCCCCGCGCTGATCGAGGGCAACACCTGCGGCTGGCTCGGGAATCTCGACCGGCTGACCGGGCGATTCCCCGGCGCCAGGACGATGTATCCCGGGCACGGTGCCCCTGGTCAGGCCACCGCGCTGATCGACGAGCAGCGCGACTATCTCCGGCGGTTCCGTGCCTTCGTCCGGCCGGCCGTCAGCGCGGAATCCGACGGCGGTTCGACGCTGGTGGCCGAGGAGGAGAAGTCGATCACCGCCGAACTGGAACGCGCCTTCCCCGGGAGGCCGCCGGTGGCCGACCTCCCGACCATCGTGGCGGAGAACGTGAAGGCCGTCGCGCGGGAACTGGCCGGTCCGGATCCCGCCTGCCCGGCGGAGGGGGCCGGCTTTGGCGTGAGGTGAGTCAACGTGGCGTGATCGGCTCGGTGCCGTGAAGGTCCCCTTAGCGGCAAGGTGCCCCGGTGAGGCAGGGCGCGTCGCATGACGATCCTCAAGGGGGTCGTGAGTGATAAAGAGCGTTCTTTGAGGGGCAAGGCAAATATGGCGCGGTTGGCGCCCGCTGCCCCAGCGTCGAAGCGTGATGTCCTGAAGGACCCCTTGGGGAACTCGTATTTGTCTACCTACTGGTGTGGAGCTTGTGCGGGTTGCCGACGCGGTCCGGGTGGGGAAGATTTCGGACGTTGAGCGTCCGGAATCTTCCCCGCTCGGTCGCCGGTCCACCGGTCGTAATCGGACACGAGCTTGATCAAGGGGCGAGCCGGGCGACGATGCTCGCCGAACCACCCTCGTCCAGGTCAGGCGTAGGTACACAAATGCGGGTTCCCCTTTGAGACCTTCAACGTCCCAAAGGGGTCCTTCAGGACACGCCACATTTGAGTTACCTCTCAAATGGAACGCTCTTTATCACTCACGACCCCACACGGAAACCGCGCTCGCAGGCATCAATCGGACACTGAGTCACCGAAAGTGACCCTTGTGGACAGTCATGGACCTCCTTGAGGGACTTGCTCTTTTTTACCCACCCGCACGGATGGCTCATCGCGACCAGCCGGGCTCAACCGGGCATCGAGGCGGCCAGCCGGTTCAGCAGGCGGATCCGTCCGTGGTTGGGGACCGAGCGGATCGGGTGCCCGGCGAGGCCCCAGTGCCCGAGAAGCGAGTTCGCCGCGGTCCAGCCGGTGGCGGCGGCGCGTTCCATGAGGGCGACCGGGAGGTCGATCCGGATGCCGTCGCCCGCGAGCGTCAGTGCCGGGTCGGGTGTTTCCACCTTGGGCCGCCGGGCGAAGTCGCCGACTCCGAACAGCGGGCAGTCTTCGCGCCACAACGTGAGGTCGCCGACGACGCGGGCGTCCCGGGTCTCCGGGTAGATCTCGTGGAGGCGGCTTTCCAGCGCCTTCTCCAAGCCGCTCGAGTCGTCGGTGGTGGCCGCGTAGGCGTGCAGTTCGACGACCGATCCGCCGGTGCGGGACGCCCAGCGCCGGGCTTCTCCCTCGTACCGGTCGAGCAGGCTGATGTTGTCCAGCGGCGGGATGCTGCCGGTGCCGAGGAACGGCGACCGGTGTGGTTCGACCGGGCGATCGAGCCACAGCCGCCGCACCAGGAAGGGCGGGGCGGTACGCAAACCGCCGACGTCGGCTCGCCAGGCTTCGGTGCCGACATCCGGTGAAGCGGCCACGATTTCGCGCAGCCCGGCGACATCGCAGGCGAGGACCACGCCGTCGAAGGTCTCCGTCCGGCCGCCTGATTCGAGCGCGAAACCTTCCGGGGTCCGGCCGAGACCGGTCACGGCCGTGCCGGTGCGGATGTCGGCGCGGCGGCCGGTGAGGTAGCTCGCGAGCGGGTCCCAGAGCGCTTGGGGGAACGGCTCGGTCGGTACGTCGAAGACGAGACCTTCGCTGGAGCCCAGGAAATACAGGTGGAACATGGTCGCCAGCTCCGCGGCCGAGAGCTCGTGCGGGTCGGCGAAGAAGCTGCGGGAGAAGACCTCGAAGGCGAGGTGCTTGGCGGCGGGCGGGAAGTTGATCGCTTCGAGGAAGGCCGAGGCGTCGGTGCGGTCGAGCCGGTGATAGATCTCCGGCACGCTGACCGTCGCCAGTGGCAGGGCTTCGCGGCCGCTGAGGTGCAGCAGGTCCTTGCGGGTGAAGGTCGGGCTGCGCCAGGCGAACGCCACCGCGTTCCACGGCGGGGTGCGCGGAAGTCCCGCGAAGGTGTCGATGCGGCCGTGCGCGTCCAGCAGCGGGTAGTCGGTCAGCGGGGTGAGCCGGTCCAGCCGCGGGTCGGTGCGCGCGAGCAGGGCGCGCAGGTTGTAGTACTGGCGGAAGAACGCGTGGAAACCCCGGCTCATGGTCACCGCGGTACCGTCCGGGAGCCGTTCCCGCCAGCCGCCGACTCGTCCGCCGAGATGGTCTTCGCGTTCGAAGACGGTGACGCTGACGCCGCGTTCGGCCAGTCCGGTCGCCGCGGTGAGCCCGGCGATGCCGCCGCCCACGATCGCGGCGGTGGGCCGCCGCCCGAGCAGGCCGGCGTCGGCGAGGCCCGCCGGGGCCTGCCGGGTGACGCGGCGGCGGTCCCGGGGGCGGCTCACGGTGTTTCCAAGGGAGCGGTGCCGACGAAGGTGTGCACGATGTCCCGCTGCCAGCCACCGACGGTCGCGGCGTGGACGTCGGTGAAACCGGCGCCGGTGAGGCGCCGGGTGAGTGCGGTGACGCCGTCGAATTCGAGGACGCTGCGGCGAAGATGACGGTAGAGCGTGGCGTCACCGGTGGTGAACTTCCCGAGCGGGATGATCACGCCCGCGCAGACGGCGTTCCAGACCAGGCGGGCGCGCCGGGAATCGCGGACGGAGTACTCGTGCACGGCGATCCGGCCACCCGGTCGGAGCAGCTCGCTGAGCCGGCGCAGCTGAGTGGCCGGGTCGGTGAGGTTGCGCAGCAGGTACGCCGCCAGTATCCCGTCGAACGGGCCGTGGATCCCGGCCAGCTCCTCGACCGGCGTGTGCACGAACTCGACGCTGTCGGGCCAGGCCTTGCTCCGGGCGCGTTCCAGCATTTCGCCGGACGCGTCGAAGGCGGTGATCCGGGCGTCCGGCACCACGGACAGGAGAGCCGCCGTGGACGCGCCGGTTCCGCAGCCGGCGTCCAGCACGCGCAGGCCGGGTGCCTTGGCCGGGAGGGCGAGCCGCCGGGCGGACAGGCGTAAATGCTCGTGGTAACCGGGATTCGCGCCGACGAGGCGGTCGTAGAACCGGGCTTCGGTGTCGAAGGCCGATGGCACGGTTTCGCGCGGCAAACCGTCTCGCGCCATGGCGTTCATCGCGTTTCCTCCCGGGCTCGGGCGCGTTCCCACAGCAGCAGTACGGCGGTCACCATCGCGAAGCCGAAGAGGAAGTCTTCGATCGGGATGTCCCAGGGAAACCGCAGGCCGGTGATGTGTTCGGGCGCGTAGCGGACGATCGGAGCGGACAGCTTCGTCAGCCAGCCGTCGACGGGGATCTGGAAACCGGTGACGATCGCCATCGTGAGCCAGTAGGCGGGTTTCCGGAACAGTCCGGTCTTCAGCACACCCAGCTCGACGAGGACGACCACGATCACCGCGGCGACGGCTGGAACGGTGTAGCCCCAAGGAATCATCGCCGGACCGCCGGTTTTTCGCGCCGCCGGACCGCGGTGAGGGTGAGCTGCACGGCTTCGTAGGTCAGCACCCCGCAGATCGGGATCACGACGAAGAACAAGATCTCTTCCAGTGGAAGGGAAAACGGCGCGCGGACGCCGGTGACGAATTCCGGCGCGTAACTCCAGACCTCGCCCGCGATCGCCAGCGCGTCCCAGAAGAGGAAGAGCACGGCCACCGGGAGCAGCGCGCGGGCGAGTCGTTTCGGCTGCCGGTAGACGCGGGCGCCCGCGATTTCCAGCGGCAGCGTCACCAGCACGCACGCCGCCAGCACGATCAGGTACTCGGCCTTGCCCACTCAGGCCACCGCCGATGGGGGAGCGGGAGCGGAATGTCGCGTGCGGGCCCACTGCGCACGAGCGAGCGCACCGCAGGCGACCCCGAGCCGACGGCGCCGGGAGACCGTCGCGCGGCAGGCGAAGACGTCGTGATCCGCGTCCTCGATCCGGTCGAGGATCTCCCCGTAAAGGGTCGCGGCGGTGGCCACGCAAGGTCGCGAGACCGGATGCAGCATCGCGATCCCCGGCCGCGCTTCGGCGTAGACGCGCCGGGTCACCGCGATCTGTTCCTTGATCGCGGCCCGCACCCGGACGTCGGATCGGCCGTGGTCCGCGCACCACGAAAGCCGTTCGCGGTCGACGTCGTGTTCCTTGAGTTCGTCGGCGGGCAGGTAGACCCGTCCGCGCGCGAAGTCCTCGGCGACGTCGCGGAGGAAGTTGGTCAGCTGGAAGGCCTTCCCGAGCGCGGCGGCGCGCGGTGCGGCCTCTTCGCGGGCGGCCACCGCGCCGAGGACCGGGAGCACCTGCAGGCCGATCACTTCCGCCGAGCCGTGCATGTAAGCGTCGAGATCGTCTCTGGTGGCGTAGTCGGTGACGCTCAGATCCATCCGCATCGAGGCGAAGAAGGCGCGAAAGAGCCGCTCTTCCAGCTCGTACCGGGTTGCCGTGTCGATCACCGCCGTCAGCAGGGGATCGTCACTCGTACCCGCGGTCAGGTCGGCGAGGAAACGGTCCTCCACTTCGGACAGTCGTGCGGCCAGTGACTCCGGGGTGGCGTCCGGGCCGGGCTCGTCGACGATGTCGTCCAGCCACCGCGCGAAACCGTAGAGCGCGTGGACGGCGGGCCGCTGCGCGGGAGAAAGCATGCGTGTCGCCAGGAAGTATGTCCGGCCGTGCCGGGCGTTGACGTCGCGGCACCAGCTGTAGGCGGCTCGCAGACCGGGGTCGTGGATCGCGGCGGCGTCGAGTTCGCGTCGGGTCATCGGTTCGCCTCCGCGGCCAGGTCGAGGACACGGGAGCGGCGTCCGGGCACGCCGGTGATCCGGTCGGCGGCGAGCCTGCCCGAGATCAGCACGGTCGGCACCCCCACGCCCGGCACCGTCGCACCACCGGCGAGGACGACGTTTTCGGTGCCACGCGGGAGGTTCCGAGGGCGGAACGGTCCGGTTTGGACGAACGAGTGGGCGTAGCTGAACGGGGTCCCGGCCACGAGCCCGCGGTCGGCCCAGTCGGCGGGGCTGATCACCTCGGTGAACTCGGGTTCGAAGTCCGGCAGTGCTCGCTGCCGGGCGATGGCGAGGATCTCCTCCGCGTACGGTTCGGCGTCGGTGGCCCAATCCGCGGGGCCTCGGTCGAGATTCGGTACCGGGGCGAGGATCGAGTAGAGCTGACGGGCCAGCGGTGCGAGGCCCGGATCGGTCGCGGTCGGCCGGGTGATCAGCAGGGAAGGATCGGTCATGCGGCGCCCGGTGGAGATGAGTTCATCGAAGGTCGAGCGCCATCCCTGCCCGAAGGAGATGGTGTGGTGCCCGACGGTGGGCCGGGTATCGACACCACCGGCGTGCAGGATCAGCGCCGACGGCGCGGGCCGCAGCGGAACGGGTCGTTTCGGGGTCCGGCCGAGCAGCCGGTAGCTCTCGGGCAGCTCGGTGGTCAGGACGACGGCGTCGCACGGATGGCGTTCACCGGTGGCTGTGCGGACCGCGTGGATCCGGGCGCCTTCGCGTTCGAGCGTGTGCACGGGATCGCCGTAGTGGAAGGTGACGCCGTTCTCGGCGGCGACCCGGGCGAGTGCCTGGGGCAGTGCCGCGACTCCGCCGGGCGGGAAGAACACGCCGCCGACGGTGTCCATATAGGAAATGACCGCGTACAGCGCCAGCGCCCGCATCGGGGACTCGCCCGCGTAGAGCGCTTGGAAGGTGAACACCCGCTTCAGTCGCTCATCGGACAGGAAAGACCCGATCTTGGAGTCCAGCCGACGGAATCCGCCGAGTGCCACCAGCCGGCCCAGATCCGGGTTGAGCATGCCAAGGGGTGAGTCGATGTTCGAGTCGATGAACCGGCCGAATTCGGTGCGGTAGAGCCGGGTCAGCCACTCGCGCAGCCGAAGATATCCCGCCGCTTCGGCAGGGCCGGCGAACTCGCGTACCGCGTCCGTCATCGCCGCGGTGTCGGTGTGCACGGGCAGGGTGCTGCCGTCGGCGAACTGTGCCAGATAGGCCGGATCGAGCCGGGTGAGCGGTAGTTCCTCGTCCAGTTCGGCGCCCACGGCGCCGAAGGTGTCTCGCAGAATCGACGGCATGGTCAGCACCGTCGGGCCGGTGTCGAGCAGATAGCCCTTGCGTTCGACCCGCCCCGCGTGGCCGCCAGGGCCGGGGTCGCGTTCGACGACGGTGACGTCGCGGCCGCGGCCCGCCAGGTGCAGCGCCGCCGACAGACCCGACAACCCCGCTCCCACCACGACGATCCGGTCCGTCCGTCCGGGCACCGTCTTCACTGGTCGCGCTCCGTGCAGCGGGTGGCGAGGACGGCCAGCGCGTCCGCGGCCGGTCGTGGGACGACGGCCGGGTCGATCACCGCCAGCGCCTTGTCTGCGCGTTCCCGGATGAGTTCGCCGAGGCGCTCGCGTGCCCCGGTCGCCGTGATCAGCCCGCGCCAGCGGGAGACGGCGTCGTCGTCCACCGTGGTCAGGTTCAGCAGTGCGCCGAGTTCGTCGCGCTGCGACCGGTCGGCCATTTCGGCGGCGAGCACCACGACACTGGAGGCCTTGCGGTCACGGAGATCCTGACCGGCGGGTTTACCGGTGACCGCGGGATCGCCGAAGACACCGAGCAGGTCGTCCTTGAACTGGAACGCCTCCCCGACCAGGCCGCCGTACTCGGCGAGAGCGGCGAGGACGTCCGGACCGCAGCCGGCCAGCGCCGCGCCGAACTCCAGCGGCCTGCGGACGGTGTAGTTGCCGGACTTCCGGCGCAGCACGTCGAGCACCGCGTCCCAGCCGGGTAGCGTCCGGGCGTCGTTCACCAGATCGGCCAGCTGGCCGACCGCCAGCTCCGCGCGCATCTCGTCGTACCTCGGCCAACCGCGCGACAGCGCTTCCGCGTCCAGACCGGATTCCCGGAGCAGCTGCTCCGACCAGACCAGGAAAAGATCGCCGGCGAGGGTCGCCGCGGATTCGCCGAACCGATCGGCCGAGCCGCTCCACCCCTGTTCGGCATGCCACCGCGCGAATCGCAGGTGCAACGCGGGACGGCCTCGCCGCAGCGCCGAGCCGTCCATGACGTCGTCCTGCGCCAGCGCGAAACAGTGGAGCAGTTCCAAGCTCGACGCGGCCCTTAAGGCGGCGTCGGATTCCGGGCCTCCGCATCGCCAGCCCACGTAGGCGAACATCGGCCGGAGGAATTTCCCTCCGGCGAGGAACTGGGGGAGGACGGTTTCCGCGAGTCCGCCCTCGGTGCGGCCGGAGAAGTGCTCGGCGACCCGTGCTTCGACGAAACCGTGTGCCTCGGCGAGACAGCGCGCGCCCAGGACGTCCAGCCACGCGGCAGGCGACTCCTTCGACGGCGCCGCTTCCGCCGCCATGGTCGACGCCATCCGACTTCCCTCCGCCGATCCGGTGATTCGTTTCGCAACCGTTTCACTACTGAGGTAACCTTGTCTACTAGATCCGGCGACACCCCCGCAACTCGGGCGGTATCGCCTGCAGACAAGGAAGTTCCGGGGTTTCCTGGGGCTTCTCGGCTCAAACCTGGATCGCTCGCGGATCGAAGAAAACCGCCATGCGAACGAGGGTGGTCCGGCCCCCGCCACCCTCGGGAGCCCGGTGCCCCTCGCGCCGGGCTCCCGACGCCCGGCGGCGGCCGGCGTCGGCCGGGATCTCCCCGGTCACGCCCAGCCGCCGCCGGGCGTTCGTTCGTTCCGGAAGACGGTATGCGCCTGTCCGCGTCCGGTGACCTCGTAAGCTGCCCGCAGTTGATATTCGTGCGAGCGGGCACTCGCACCGGAACGCGGAATGGATGGACGTCGACGAGATGAGCGGCCGTGCCGGAGGTTCGTGGACTCCTGGCAAGGTCGCCGAGGTGCTGGGCGTCTCGCCGGTCACGCTCAGGACCTGGGCCGCGCGTTACGGTGTCGGCCCCACCTTGCGGGGCGAGGGGCGTCATCGCCGGTACTCGGACGCGGACGTCCGCAAACTGCAACATATGCAACGGCTGATCGACCGGGGGATTCCTGCCCGCGAGGCGGCCGCGGCGGCCTTCTCCGGTGCCGACGTCACGGTCCCCGACGTGCCGGTCGACAGGCTGGTCGGCGAACTGGAGCAGGCCGCGGAAGACCTCGAGTTCGCCTCCATCGCGGCGTTGCTGGACGAGACCCTCGGCTCGATCGGCGCGGCGGCGACGTGGACCGACGTGTTGCTGCCGATCCTGCGCCGCCTCGGGCGCCGCTGGGCCGGGGGTGACGTGTGCTTCGAGTCGGAATGGGCGCTCACCACCGAGGTTTCCCTGGCGCTGCAACGCTATGTCGCCCGCTTCGCCACCGTGCCCACCGAACGTGGAGTGCTCATCGCCTGTTGCCCGGACGAGCGGCACGGCCTGCCGGTCGAAGCGCTCCGCGCGTCGCTGCTGGAGATCGGTATTCCCGCTCTCTACCTCGGTCAGCTGGTACCCGCGGAGACCATGGCGGGCCTGGCGTCCAAACTGGATCCGGTGCTGGTGGTGCTGTGGTCGATGTCCGCCGCCACTGTCGACGTCCTGCTGTGCGAGCGTTTGCAGCGGCAGGAAACCGAGGTCGTCGTCGCCGGTCCCGGCTGGGAAGGGCTTGACGTCCGTGGCGCACCCTGGGTCAACGACCTGACCACCGCGCTGGATGCCGCCGCCGCTCACTTCAAGGCCTGAACCGTTGCGGGATCGCTTCAAGTGCCTGAGGATGGCAGGGAGACGACGCGCGGCAGAGAGGGCTTCCGGTGGATCTCAGGCGGCAGGTGGTCGAACGGTGGCCGTCGAAGTGGCCGGTCCAGCTGTTCCGTGAACCGGCTTGGGCCCGGCAGGAACCGACCTACCGAGAATGCGGCCCCGCGCTCATCGACGCCGCGGTCAAACGCGCCGACGCCCGTCCGGCCGGCAATTGGTTCGTCGTCGCGGCCTGCCGTGAGATCCGCGAGGATCGGCCGCTGGGGCTGCGCGTCGGTGGCCGCGAGCTGGTGGCCTGGCGTGGCCAGGACGGTGAGCTGGTCATCGGACCCGGTGCCTGCCCGCATCTCGGTGCCCCGCTCGAGCAGGCTCGTGTCCATTGTGGAGAGTTGGTCTGCCGGTGGCACGGGCTGCGGATCGGTCCGGGGCGGCCGGGCTGGTCGCGGTTGCCGTCCTACGACGACGGAGTGCTCGCCTGGGTGCGCCTCGACCGCTTCGGTGGCGAAAACCCCACGGAGCGGCCGATCGTGCCGGTCCGCCCGCGAGGTGAGGTCACCATCGACGCGGTCGCGACGCTGACCGGGACGTGCGAACCCGCGGACGTCGTCGCCAACCGGCTCGATCCCTGGCACGGCGCCTGGTTCCACCCGTACTCGTTCACGCGGCTGCGGGTTCTGTCGGCGCCACAAGGGAACGACGTGACCGACGCCGACGACAAATTCGTCGTCGAAGTGACCTTCCGGCTCGCCGGGAAACTGGGGGTGCCGGTGATCGCCGAGTTCACCTGCCCCGAGCCCCGCACGGTACTGATGACCATCGTCGACGGCGAAGGCACGGGCAGTGTGGTCGAAACCCATGCCACCCCGCTCGGGAACGGCCCCGACGGGCGACCGCGCACCGCCGTGATCGAGGCGACGATAGCCACCTCCGACCGGCCCGGTTTCGCCAAGGCCGCCCGGATCGCACCGGCACTGCGGCCACTCATGCGCCGCGCGTCCGCCCGGCTCTGGCGGGACGACCTCGCCTACGCCGAGCGGCGCTACGCCCTGCGGTGTCCGTGAAGGCCTCCTTCACTACCTTGAAGGTCAATGCCAGGAACTTAAGCGACGGTTCCTGAGGCTCTCCAACTGTCCATAAAGGATTAACCGAGGGGTGATTCGTCCGATTGATTACCCTTTGCCCGTTTTATCAAGTCCGTGAAGGCCTCCTTGAGGGACTCTGGGTCCCTCAAGGAGGCGTGGTCTTGTGTACCTACGTCTGACCAGCAGATGAGCAGTGATTCGGCGGGCGGTCGAGCGTGTCTGTGAAGGATTTGGGACGTTGAGTGTCCCAAATCCTTCATAGACAGCGGGGATCGCCACCGGTTCGGAGGCTGATCAAGGGCACCTCACTCAGGTCGCCGGTACGGGTGCGAGACCTCCACCAGTAAGTCAACAAATCAGTGCTCGCCAAGGAGGCCTTCACGGACCATCGACACCATCGACCTTCGTCGGCGAACAGTCACTGCCCGAACGGACGGTACGTACTGGAGCCGGGCTACCCGACCTGGGCGCACATGTCCGACACGCGACCGGTCTTAAGTTCCTGACATTGACCCTGAAGGTAGGGAAGGAGGCCTTCACGGACTGTGAGCCGATCACGCCATGTCGCCTCAGCCTCAATAGAGCCAGGTACCTAAGAGAGGGTTCGCACACGTTTCCGCGATCACGGGCCCGGGTAAGCGCAGACTGTGCGGATCGTGATCACCGGGGCGACCGGAAATGTCGGAACGGCGCTGCTCCACGCCCTCGAACCCGGCGACGACGAGCTGATCGGCGTGGCCAGGAGGCTGCCCGACACCACGGCGGCGCCGTATCGCGCGGCGGCCTGGTCGGCTATGGACCTCGGGGACGACGTCGGCCGCGCGAAGCTGACCGACCTGGTGGAGGGCGCCGACGCGGTCGTCCATCTCGCCTGGGCGATCTCACCGGAGCGCGGGGACCCGCCGATGTGGCGGACCAACGACCACGGGACCCGGAACGTGCTCGCCGCGGTCGCCGCGGCGGGGGTACCGCAGCTGGTCGTCCTGTCGTCCGTCGCCGCCTACGGGCGAGCGCCGCGCTGGAAGAAGGTCACCGAGGATTGGCCGCGCGAGGGCATCCCGACAAGCGCCTATAGCCGGGGCAAAGCCGGACTGGAGGCCTTGCTCGACCGGTTCGAGGCGACCCATCCGGAGATCGGGGTGGCCAGGTTGCGGCCGTGCGCGATCCTGCAGCGACGAGCGGCGGGGGAGTTCGAGCGCTGGCTGCTGGGCCCGGCCGTCCCCGTCGGTGTCGTGGGCCGCCGATGGCTGCCGCTTCCGCTCTGGGCGGATCTGCGGGCGCAGGCGGTGCACAGCGACGACGTCGCCGAAGCGATCCGCCTGGTGCTCGAGCGACGCTTCACCGGAGCGGTGAATCTCGCCGCCCCGGGTGTGCTCGACGCCGACGCGCTGGCCGGTCTGCTCGGCGGGATCCGGGTCCCGGCGCCACGATCACTCGTCCGGGTGGCCGCGCATGCCGCCTGGCGGACGGGCGCCTTGCCGCTGCACCCCGGTTGGCTGGATCTCGCCGACGGCGCGCCGCTCGTGGACACCACCCTCGCCGAGACCGCGTTGGGCTGGACACCCCGGTACGACGCCGCCAGTGTGATCGGGGAACTGGTCGCCGGACTCCGGTCGGGTGAAGGTGCCGCGAGTGCCCCGCTCGCTCCGCCGCGTGGGCACGGTTTGGTGACCAGGCTCCGCTCGCTCGCCCGTGGCAGGCCCAGCCACCAATCACAATCCTGACGATCGGGAGGCTCGGATGAGCACGGAAGTCTTCGACGCGGTCGTCATCGGCGCCGGCCACAACGGCCTGGTCGCGGCGAACCTCCTGGCCGACGCCGGCTGGTCGGTACTGGTGCTGGAGCAGGCGGAGAAGCCGGGCGGCGCGGTACGGACCGACGAAGTCACCGCGCCCGGGTTCCGCAACGACCTCTGCAGTGCGTTCTTCCCGCTCACCGCGGTGTCGCCGGTGATGCGGGGACTGCGGCTCGAAGAGCACGGGTTGAGCTGGCGGCATGCTCCCGAGGTACTCGCGCACGTACTGCCCGACGACCGGTGCGCGGTGCTCTCCCGCGACATCGAGCGGACGGCGGCGTCGGCCGACGAGTTCGCGCCGGGTGACGGTGCCGCCTGGCGGAGCTTGTTCGCGCAGTGGCAGGACCTTCGCGAACCGCTGCTGAACGCGTTGTTCACGCCGTTCCCGCCCGTGCGCCCCGCCGTGCGGCTGCTGCGGCGGACCGGTGTCGCCGACGCGCTGCGGCTGGCGCGGATGCTCACCCTGCCCGCCCGCCGGTTGGGAGAAGAGCATTTCGACGGCGAGGGCGCCCGGTTGCTGCTGGCCGGCAACGCCGCGCACAGCGATATCTCCGTGGACAACGCGGGCAGCGCCGTCTTCGGCTGGCTGCTCGCGATGATCGGGCAGGACGTCGGCTTCCCCGTGCCGGTCGGCGGAGCGGGTGAGCTGATCGCGGCACTGGTGCGACGGCTTTCCGCGCGCGGCGGTGAGATCCGATGTGGTTGCCCGGCAACGGAAGTGCTGGTCGCGGGTGGACGGGCGATGGGCGTGCGAGACGGCGACGGCAACCCGGTCCGGGCGCGCAAGGCGGTACTCGCGGACGTTCCGGCGCCGACGTTGTACGGCGACATGGTCGCGCCGGAATGGCTGCCCTCGCGGCTGCTCGACGATCTCGGCCGGTTCCAATGGGACAGTGCCACGGTGAAGGTGGATTGGGCGCTGTCCGGTCCCGTTCCGTGGACGGCGGAAGGCGCTCGCGGGGCGGGCACGATCCACCTCGGCGCGGATTTGGACGGCTTGTCGGCGTTCGGCGGCGACCTGGTCCGCGGCCGGAGTCCGCGGAATCCGTTCCTGCTGTTCGGGCAGATGACGACGAGCGACCCGCTCCGATCGCCGCCGGGTACCGAGGCGGCGTGGGCGTACACCCATGTTCCCCGCGGGCTGATGGAGAACCGGGAAGAACTGGACCGGCAGGTCGCGCGGATCGAAAAGACGGTCGAGGCCAGGGCACCGGGATTCCTCGACCTGATCCAGGGCCGGTACGTGCAGGGCCCGCTCGAACTGGCCGCGCACGACCCCGGGCTGGTCGGGGGCGCGATCAGCGGCGGGACCACGGCCATCCACCAGCAGTTGTTCTTCCGGCCGGTCCCCGGCCTCGGCCGCGCGGACACCCCGGTCGACCGCTTGTTCCTCGCGGGCTCGTCGGCGCATCCGGGGGGCGCGGTCCACGGCGGCCCCGGCGCCAACGCGGCCCGCGCCGCGCTGACCAGGGCGGGCCTGCTCGGCGAGGGCTACGCGGCGGCGATCGGCGCCGCGAACCGGATGGTCTACCGCTGAGCGCCCTTGCGGTTCGCGTACTTCCCGGTCGCCAGATCAGCCAGACGGGCGAGAGCTTCGGTGTTGCGCGGCTTGGCGACCAGCGCCTGAACCGCCTCCGGCAGCACCTTGCCGGGACCGCGCACGACGCTTTCCTTCATCCTGATCTCGGTCTTGCCCTCGCCGTGGGGGAGGAGCGTGACCTCGACCGCCGCCGCGCCGAGCGGCCAGCCCCTCGCCTCCAGAGACAGGGAAACGCCGGGCTCGACCGCCTTCACGACCGTGACGTCCTGGATGTGGAAGGGCCATGGTCCGACGCTGTGGTGGATCCGGGAACCGACGGCGGGCCAGCCCTCGTCGACGTCACGGATATGGGAACTGCCGACGACCCAGCTCGCGTAAAGCCAGCCGTCGGCGAGCACGGTGAAAACGGCGTCCGGCGGTACGTCGACGATTCGGCTGACTTCGCTCACTTCGTCCTCCTGTTGTGGGGTGACAGCGCACGGATACCCCGACGGTGCGAATCGAATGCGCAACGCCCGGTGGATACCCGGGACGGGTGAGTTCAACCGGCAGGCTATTTCGACAAGAACACCCCTGCTCTTGAGGGGTAAGTCAACCGTTTCGTGATCGTGGGCGGGCGGCGCTGAGTCGTAACTCGCGTGCCTGGATCCAACACTCGGGTGTTCCGGCTTCAGGCACGCGAGATCGGTGCCACGTCACCCCGGCCACCACCCCGCCGAACACGCCACCTTTGCCCTATCCCATAGAACCCGAATCGCCACTCACGACCAGCCGCCCCTTCACCCGCAGCCTCAAGTCAGGAAAGTCCGTGAAGGCCTCCTTCCCTACTCTCAAGGTAGGGAAGGAGGCCTTCACGGACCAGCGACTCCGGCCCTGTTCCCGCCGCTTTTGCCTTACCCCCTCAACGGAAGCGTTCGGGGAGCGCTGAGTGCATTCGCGAGCATCACAGGCGTGTGCCGGATCCTGGTCGTTAGGCTTGGCCTGCCCTGGACGACGACGTGCCGTGGAGGCGTGATGCGGGTTGGCGGATATCCACGGGTGCATCTCCAGCACAACCACAACTGGCGGCGGGAAGGGTCACTGAGCATCCTGACCTACTCGCTGCATCCGATCCCGGTGCCACGGCCTGCCAAGGGAGTGAAGACCGCCCCTGTGCGGTGCGGTGCCTGCGAAACCGAATTCGACATACGGGTCTACAGCGCCCAGCACACCAGGATCACACGTTTGCTGTTGCTGCTGGTCGGCCTCGTGACACTGGTCGCGACGGTGCTGATCGCCGTGCAGCTCATGGGATCGGACGAGCCTCGCCGCGGCAGCGCACCACCGGAGTCGAGTCTGTCCTACCTCCCGGTCGGCTTCGGCATAGTGGCCCTCTTCACCGTCAGCGCCGTCGGAATCGTCGGTTCGTATTTCTACGACGGGGTGCGGCTGCCTCGGCGCAGTGGCCACGCGCTTCGCCGTCCGCGTCGGCGCTGACGGAGACACCGCTATTACGGGCCGCAAGCGGCGTTCTTCGCCGAACAATTCGACATCGGCGTCCGCTACCAGGTCACCTCGATCGTGGCCGGTTCCCTGGCACCGATCATCGCCGTGGCCCTGCTCAAGAACTACGGCACCGCGACGCCGGTCATCGGCTACGTCGTCATCGCCGCGATCATCTCGATGCTGGGCATCCTGGTCGCCAAGGAAACCCGCCCACGACTCGTGCCCGATCACGACCGGTGGACCGGCGGCCGAGTGGGGAAGATTCCGGACGCTCAACGGCCGGAATCTTCCCCACTCGAACGGACCGCCCCACCAGCCCTAAGGTCCTGGCATTGACGCTCAAGGTAGGGAACACACGCTCACCCGAAGACCACGGTCAAGGGCCGGCGGTGAGTTCGGCGATCTGAAGGAAGCCTGCCGAGGTGCCGGGTGCCCGGCTGGTCAGGTCGAGCTTGATGCGGTCTGTCCGGACGGGCTCGAAGCTGATCCGGGTCGGCCGGTTCGAGCCGTCCGCCCACTCGATACGGGTGCCGCGCGCCGGTACGAAGCGGCGTCCGTCCCAGTAGGACACGTCGATCGTGGCGGGTAGAGCGCGTGCGGCGTCGGTCGTGAAATAGGCCTGGACAGTGCCGACAGACCCCGAGAGCCCTGATATCGATACCCACTCGTGCGCGTGCGCGCGGCTCACGGCGGGCAGCAGGGCCGTCGCCTTCTTCGCGTAGTAGTTCGACCAGCCGCCGCTGGTGGTGTTCTTGTCGAGCATCGCGGACGGAAGCGTGTCCGCCGCCCCGGAGTAGCTCGCGTCCGCCGCCGGGACGCCCCTGGGCGGAACCGGTGGCCCGTACGCGCCTGGGAAGGACTCGCCTCCGCCGGCGGAGAGCAGGGTGGTCACTCCGGTACGGAGGCCCGGCGAGCGCGCCGTGACCACGACCGGGCCCGCGGATCGCCCCGGTGCGACGATGGCGAGTGCCTTGCCGTTGAACGCGCTCCGGGAGGACGCCCGGTAGTTCTCGGCGCTTTCCTCCTGCCCGTTGTCCAGGCCCGCCAGCTCGCCACCGTGGACGTCGAACGAGATCAGGTTGTCCGCCTGCGGAACCACCACGCCGTGCTCGTCGACGACATCCGCGGTGATGAAGGACAACGACCTGCCGGAACCGAGTACTGTCCGGTCCGGGGTCAGCCGGATGGCGCGCGGAGCGCCCGCGGTGGACACCTCGTCCCTCGCGACTTCGGTACCGCCCCGCTTCGCGACCGCGACCAGCCGCCCAGGCGAGAACGGCACGGTCCACGTCAGGTGCAGCTTTCCCGCGCTGCCGTTCGGGCTGGTGTAGCTGCCGGGATAGGCGCCGGTGGTGACCGTCTTGTCGTCACCGGTGGCCTCGGTCGTCTCCAGATACCGGGTGCCGGAAGTGGTCGTCTTCGTGTCGAAGGACCGGGTGCCCAGCGACTTGCCGTCGAGGAACAGCTCGACGGACTCGGCGTTGCTGTACGCCCATACGGAGACCTTGTCTCCCGGCCGGTGATCGGTCCAGTTCATCGGCAGCAGATGGACCATCGGCTCGGTCGTCCACTGGCTGCGGAAGAGATGGTAGAAATCCTTGGCGAACCCGGCCGTGTCGACAGCGCCGAAGAACGACGCCTTCACCGGGAAGTCGTCCCAGTACGGGGTCGGCTCGCCGAGATAGTCGATCCCCGTCCAGAGGAACTGCCCGGCGAAATACCGGCGGTCGCGGTCCTTCTTCAGGCCGTATTCACCGCTGTAGGTCCACGACTCGAGGTTGTTGTCGTAGGAGGAAGTCCCGCGTTTGCCGGGGGTGTGGTTCTCGCCGGTGTTGAGCTGTTCGGGATCCTGGTACACCCCGCGGGTCGAAGTGGACGACGACGATTCGCTCTCGAAGAAGAATTTGGTGGGGTACCTCGCGTGCAACGCGTCGACGGACGCGGCCGTGTTGTAGTTGAGCCCCATGCCGTCGAGCAGGTGGAGGATCTGGTCTTGGGGTGACCCCGGGGCCGGGACCGTGCGGTACCGGTCAGAGCCCATCACCACGGGGCGCGTCTTGTCGACGGCCCGGACGTCCTCGATCAGCCGCCGGGCGATGGGCACGCCGGCCGCGGTGGCGGAATCGGGGATCTCGTTGCCGATCGACCACATGACGACGGCGGGGGAGTTCTTCGCCGCGTGCACCATCTCCTGGACGTCGGCGGTGCTGTGGGCATCGAAGAACCTGGCGTAGTCGTTCTTCGTCTTCGGGGTCCGCCAGGAGTCGAAGGCCTCGATCTGCATGAGGATGCCCATTTCGGCGCAGGCCTTGATCAGCTCCGGCGCCGGGGGATTGTGCGAGGTCCGCACCGCGTTGACCCCCATGCTCTTCATGATCTCGAGCTGGCGGACGATGGCGTCGGTGTTGACCGCTGCGCCCAGCGCGCCCAGATCGTGGTGCAGGTTGACGCCCTGGAGTTTCATGGGCTTGCCGTTGAGGGAGAAGCCCTCGTCCGCGTCGAAGGTGAACCAGCGGATGCCCAGTGGCGTACTGGTCGTGTCGACGACCTTCCCCTTGACGCGGAGCTGAGTGTCCACTGTGTACAGATACGGCCGGTCCGTCGACCACAGTTCCGGGTCGTCGATCCGGATGTCGACGCCACCCGCGCCGGGTACGGACAGGCGGGTCGATCCCGATCCGGCGATCCGGCCGCTCGCGTCCTTGATCGTCGAGACGACCTCTGCCTGCCGGGTATCGCCATGCGCGACGGCGACCGTCGTGTCCACGCGCACGGTCGCGAAGCGCGACTTGAGCGTGTTCGCGAGGTCGGGCGTGGTCACCGTGACGCCGTGGCGGGCCACGTGCACCGGATCGGTGACCACCAGCCGCACGGTGCGGTAGATCCCGCTGCCGGAGTACCACCTGCTGCTGGGCACCTGGTTGCGCACCTTGACCGTGAGGACGTCGGCCGTGCCGTCGGTATGCGCGAACGGTGTCAGGTCGAGGCTGAAACCCGTGTAGCCGTAGGGGTGCGTGCCGATCAGCCTGCCGTTGAGGTAGACCTCGGAGTCCATGTACACGCCGTCGAACTCGATCGACACCTGCTTGCCCGCCATCGCCCGGGGCAGCCGGAAAGCCTTGCGGTACCAGCCGAGCCCGCCGGGCAGGAACGCCGTGCCCGCGGTCGTTTCCGGGCTCGCCACCGGGTTCAGCCCGATACTCCAGTCGTGGGGGAGGCGGACATCGCGCCACGACGGGTCCTGCGCGCTCGGCTGTGGTGCGTCCGCGCCCGTGGTGTTGACCAGCGCGAACTTCCAGCCCCGGGTGAAGTCCACCGCCCGGCCGGCGTCGGCGACCGCTTCGGCTCCCGGGGTGGCCGCGGCGGGCACGGAGACCAGGCCGAATATGACGAGGATGCCGGCGAGTAGTGCCAGCGAGCGACGGAACGACATCGAACTCCTTTGTCCCAGCCGGAAAACGGCGACACGGATCGGCGAAGGCGTCGCCGCGGCGCATTGCTGGTAGCCGTCCGGTAGCTGTGAACGTTCACAGTATCGCCCCGTTTCTCGCCCGTAAAGGCCGAAGTTACGTCTTCGGAGAGCGGATTGGTCGGCACTCTGGGTGTTGTGCACGATCCCAGCCCCTTCTTGACTCCAGGGACATCGACATGCTGGAATACGTTTTCCAGACCTCGCGATCGCCCTCGTCACGGTCCACTTAGGACAGGTCAGTGGCCCGAGATCGGAAGTCCCTATGTGTGCCGAACAACGGCTGACCCGTCGGATTCCTCGGCTGCGTGCCGTCGCGGCCGTCGCGGCGGCGACGGTCACCTTGATCGCGTCCCCGGCGGAGGCTGACATCGCGGCGGGCGTGCTGATCGACGAGACGTTCGACGTCCAGACGAACCCGGTGAATTTCGGCTT
Organism: Amycolatopsis sp. NPDC033938; assembly: GCF_055575975.1. Classification (NCBI taxonomy): domain Bacteria; kingdom Bacillati; phylum Actinomycetota; class Actinomycetes; order Pseudonocardiales; family Pseudonocardiaceae; genus Amycolatopsis; species Amycolatopsis sp. NPDC033938. The sequence continues at coordinate 157,340 of NZ_JBVIRO010000016.1, read as the reverse complement.
CCCCGCCGGAGCCGCGGTGTCGGGCGGGGTCCTGAACGTCACCAGGGGGATGGGCGATCACACCACCGCCGTCAAGACGTTCGCCGCGGCCGTCACGAGCGAGCGCACCCTCGATCTGACCTTCGACTGGAAGACCGCCGTCACCGGCAGCGGGCACAGGTCGGGGCTGGAACTGCGTGACAGCCAGGGTGATCTCGTGTTCGCGCTCGCGGGCACCCCGGCCGAACTGCGCTACGGCCTGACCGGGCCCGCGTCCGACTCGTCGTCGGCGCCCGACTCGCTCGATCCGGTCTGGACCAAGCTCACCTACGACCGCTCCAAGTGGTACACGGTGGACCTGCACCTCGACTTCACCCTGCGGCGGGTGCAATACCTGATCTCCACCAAGGAGACCGCGACGAAGGTCATGGCCTCCGGTACGGCCAGCATCGACGGCGAGGGACTCGCGAAGCTGGTCGCCTGCAACTACGTCGGCACCGGAGTACAGGCGATCGACAACTTCCGCCTCGTCGCTCCCGCCGGCGCGGCGAACGGGCGCTTGAAAGGCAAGACGATGTACGCCTTCGGTGACAGCATCGTCGCGGGTCACACCTACCCGCGCGGCTTCGCGAACCTCGTGGCCGAACGCGAGCAGATGACGCTGACCAAGTACGCCGTGAACGGCGCGTCGATCGGGCCCAGCGGCAATCAGATCATCACGCAGGTGCGCGCCGCCGCCTCACGGACGCCTGACCACGTCGTGTTCGACGGTGGCACGAACGACGCCGAACTCATCCACGGCGACCGGTTCGAGGTCGGCACGATGGCGAGCGGCTTCGACCCGGCCACCTTCGACAAATCCACCTACGCGGGCTCGCTCGAGACCACCATCCAAGCCATGCGGGCCAAATGGCCTGCCGCGAGGATCACCTACGTCGCCGTCCACAAGCTCGGCTCTCGTGACTGGAACACGCAGCTCGCGATCCGCGCGGTGACGCTGCGGATCGCCGGGAAGTGGGGCATCACGGTCGCGGACGTCTTCGGCGGCACCACATTGGACACCCGCGTCGACAGCCAGCGGGTGGCGTACACCTTCAACGGCCAGGTCAACGGCTACCCCGGAACCGGCGGCACCGGCACCCATCCGAACCTCGCCGGTATCACCGCGTTCTACGTGCCGGTGCTCACCGGCGCGCTGATCCGGCCATGACGCCGGTCGCGGGATCAGCTTCGCCGAGGGGTGCTCTCCCGCAGGACGACGGTCGTCGGCAGCCACACGATCTCGCTGTTGTCCTCGCCGTTCAGCGCGAGGTCGATCGCGCGACGGCCCATGGCCCGCATGGGGACGCCGACCGAGGTCAACGCGGGTTCCACGTCGATGGCCGCGCCGATGTCGTCGAAGCCCGCGACCGCGAGGTCGCGTCCGGGGACAAGGTCCGCGTCACGCAACGCCCGCATGACACCGATCGCCATGACGTCGTTGGCCGCGAAGATCAGGTCGACGTCGTCCAGGCCGCGGTCGAGAAGTCCGGTCGCGGCCGTGTGTCCGCCGTCTTCGGTGAAGTCGGTTTCGACGATGAACCGGTCGGCCACCTCGATCTTCGCTGCGGCGAGGCCCGCGAGGAAACCCGCGAAGCGGTCACGGGAAGTGCGCAGCGCGTCCGGCCCGCGCAGCACGGCGAACCGGCGGTAGCCGTGGGAGACCAGCGCGGTGGCCAGTTCCGCGGCGCCCGCGTGGTTGTCGATCGCGACGGTTCCGTAAGGCAGGCCAGGTTGGCTCACCACGGCCACGCGTCCGCCCGCGGCCTCGTATTCGCGCAGTTCGGCCACCAGCGCGTCCTGGGCGGCGCCGATCCGGCTGCCCGCGAGGACGATGGCGTGCGGCCGGTGACCGCGCAGGGTCGAGACGATCTCCAGTTCGCGATCCGGCGAGCGTCCGGTGACCGCCATGGTCACGATCAGTCCCGCGGCCTCGGCGCCTTCGAGCGCGCCCGCGGCGATGGAGGAGAAGTACGGGTCGTCGATGTCGTGCACGATCAGCGCGACGGTGTTCGTCGATCCCTTGGCGTTGGCCTGTGCCGACAGGTTCGGCACATATCCGAGGTTCGCGGCCGCTTCCAGGACGAGAGCCCGCTTCTCCTCGCTGACCTTGCGTGTGCTCCCGTTGAGCGCGCGCGACGCCGTGGCCGGCGAGACGCCCGCCGCCATCGCCACGTCCCGCAGTGTGGGGGAGGAACCGGTGCGTTGCTCGGTCATGGGGTGACGTCTCGTTTCGCTCGATCCGCGAGGTCCTTGTGGATCCCGGCCTCAGGTGATGGAATGCGTTTTCTGGAAGTGGGCTCCACGGTAGCGCGGCCGGCCGCTTTCCACGTTCGAAATGGAGTGGTGATGCCGCATCCGGCACGGGGCACGGTGACGTTGCATGACGTGGCGGCCGAGGCCGGGGTTTCGCTCGCGACCGCGTCACGGGTGCTGGGCAGCAGCTCTCGTACCGTCGCCGCCGAACTTCGGGAGCGGGTCCTCGCCGCGGCCGAGCGGCTGCGCTACACGGCCGACGCTTCCGCACGGGCGATGCGGCGGATGAGTGACTCACTCGCGCTCATCGCCGATGACCTCACCACGCCGTCGATAGCCGTCGTGGTGTCCGCGATGGAGCGAGAAGCCAGCACCACCGGCGCGTTCGTCACCGTTTCGGCGACCCGTGGCGATCCCGAACGGCAACTGGACGCGATCCACCGGATCCGCTCCCTGCGGCCACGGGCCTTGGTGCTGACGTCGGGCCGGGTCAACGCCGACGCGCTCGAAGGCAGGCTGCTCACGGAGTTGCGCGCGTACGAACACGACGGCGGACGCGTCGTGATCGTCGGGGACACGGACCTGCCGTTCCACTCGGTCGGATTCGACAACCTCGGCGCCGCACGCGCTCTCGGCCGCCATGTGGCCGAGACGGGGCACCGGCGGGTCGCGATCATCGCGGGTGCCCGCCAAGCGGCGCAGTCGGCCAGGACCACCGGGTTCGTGGAGGGACTCCGCATGGGCGGTGTCGCGGAGTCCGCGGTGCGGATCGTGCACTGTGAAGTGAGCAGGGAGGGCGGATTCGAGGCAGCGCGACAGCTCGCTTCCGAAGGCCTGGCCGGGACCGACGCCATCCTCGCGGCCAACGACCTGATCGCCGTCGGCGCGCTGCGTGCCTTGCGTGAGGCCGGAGTGGTGGTGCCGCACGACGTCTCGTTGACCGGTTTCGACGACATCCGGCTGGCGGTCAACGTGACGCCGAGGCTCACCACCGTGGCGCTGCCGCTCGCGTACGCCGGAACCGAGGCGATCCGGCTCGCGCTCGGCGAAATCGACGCGGTCACCCATGTGACCGTCGAAGGACGGCTGGTCGTACGGGACAGCACGATCTTGAGGAGCGTTCATGGTGACACCGCTTCCGGGCGCGGTCGGCGTGTCGGGGCTGCGAGTCTATGAGTGGGCGACCGCGGACGGGGTTTGTGGCGGCTCACCGCACGTGCACCTGACCTGCTCCGAAAGCTACGTCGTCATCGAGGGCCGCGGCCGGGTGCAGACCTTGACCCGGCAGGGATTCGCCGAGACGGAACTGCGGCCGGGGGCGGTGGCCTGGTTCACGCCGGGCACCATCCACCGGCTGGTCAACGACGGCGGTCTGCGGATCGTGGTCATCATGCAGAACAGCGGCCTGCCGGAGGCGGGCGACGCGGTGTTCACGTTTCCGCCCGGCACGCTCGCGGACCCGGAGGCGTATGCCGAAGCCGCGTCTCTCGCGAGCCGCGACAACGCGTACGCCGGTGACGAGGACGCCGCCCGGCGTCGCCGGGATCTGGCGATCGAGGGGTTCATCGAACTGCGCAGGCGGGTCGGAGACGGCGACCACACCGCGCTCACGGAGTTCTACCAGGCGGCTGTGCGGCTGAAACACGGATTGTTCGCCGACTGGGAACGACGATGGCGAACCGGCGCGCTGGCCGCCGCGCACGAAACGGGAGAACAACTGGCACGGTTGCGGGCCGGCGACGTCAGCCACCTGACGGAGGCCGACATCCGGGTGCTGGAGCCACCGGCCGAGCAGCGGTTCGGCATGTGCGGCCATCTCGACGTCCACGATCCGTCCGCCGGGAAATCGCCGCACGCCTAGATGTGCGGATTTGCACGTTCGATTGATGTCGCTATGGACGTTTCTGCGTGGAGTGGTGAGGGGGTAAGGCAAAGTTGTCGTGACCGGCACCCGCAACTCCGGGAGCCGGGTATGTCTCCAATGTGGTCAACGGAAGATCCGGGACACTCAACGTCCGGAATGTTCCCCACTCGACCGCACCGGCAACCCGCACAAGCTCCATACCAGTAGGTAGACGAATACGAGTCCCTCAATGCCACATCAGAGACATCAGGCCGCGGCGCGAGCCGATAGCCTTCACGGACGTCGCGAGCCACCGGGACGGTAAAACCTGCCCGGGTCGAGTTCGGCGACGATCCGTGGCAGCAGATCGGTGAAGTAGTCCGATCTCCAGGTCCGATCGCGCGACCGGTTGGACTCGAAGTCACCGAGGTTCTCTCGGTCGCAGTTCCAGATGGCCAGTGAGGTGTGGGGCATCAGGCGGGCGACGTTCTCGCGGGTTTCGGCCGCGAGTTCCCCGCAGACCGGGCGCCGGGTGGGACAGGTGGCGGAGAGATGCGGGAAGTCTTGCCAGACAAGGACACCACGTTCGTCACAGATGTCGTAGAAGTCATCGGACTCGTAGTTTCCGCCACCTCGGACCCGCAGCAGGTTGACCCCGTCGGCGACGGCCTCGCCCACTCGGCGGAGCAGATGGTCTTTGGTGTTCCGGGCGGAATCGTGGTCGTCCGGAATCCAGCAGGCGCCCTTGACGAGGATCGGTTTCCCGTTCACGACCACGGTGAACGGAGCGCCGATCTCGTCGGGCGTGGTGTCCACGGTGATCGTGTGGAACCCGATCCGCTTCGTGACGCCGTCGAGCCGTTCACCGGTCGATTTCGCGCGCAGCTCGACCGCGAGGTCGTACAGGGACTGCGTTCCGTGCCCCGCCGGCCACCAGAGGTCGACGTCGGGCACGTCGATCGGCACGATGACCGTCTTCGCCCCGGCCGGGACCTCCACGATGCGCGCCGCGGCGCCCACGGTGATCCGCAGTACCAGATCTCGGTGGCGCTCGTCCGCCCAGGCGATGTCCGTGTGGAGTTCGATCTGACCGGTCCCGTCGCCGGAGACGGTCACGACCGGGCGAACCCGTCCGAGTCTGGCCAGCCGCCACCGTTCCAGCCGGACCGGCCGCGGGATGCCCGCGGTCCGCGAGACCGGTCTTCGATCCGAGCCGGCGTGGAGCGACACCGTGAGGTCGTTTCCGCCGCGGACGAGGAGGTCCCTGATGTCGAAGCGGTAGCCGCGTCGCTTGTTGACCACGTGGCCGACTAGTTTCCCGTTGAGCTCGATGGCGGCGACGGGGGCCGGGCCGTCGAAGACGAGATCCACGCGCTCGCTTCGCTTCAACGTCGTCGCCGCGAAGGTGGTCGTGTATCGCCAGTCCGGAGGTTCGGCGGCATCGAGGGTCTTGTGCGAAGTCGTGAGCCGCCAGCCGTCATGAAGGTCCTGCCGGATCATCGAGACAGTCCTCCCTGGGGAAATCGGCCGCGGAAGTGAATACGTTTTCCCACTTGAGCCGGTCGACAGCGTACATGCCGGGAAGAGTCCAGTCACGAGGTCATTAGGGCGACGATGCGACGGCCTCCGCCCCTGGAGCGCACAAACTCCGCTGACTGGCGGGAAAGCACGCGGAAACCGAGGTGGCTCCCTGGTCGATCAGACCGGCACTTGACGTGGAGAAACCGGGGTGTCAGGGTGGAAAGCGTTTTCCGAAGATGCCTGATTCACGGAGTTGTGATCATGGTCCGTTCGAACAGCCACTCAGCCTTCCGGCCGCATCCCCTGCTGGCGCAGGTGATATGACCGCGCTCAACGAGTTCCGCAAACTACGGCGAGGCGGCGTCAAGGGCCGTAAGCGTGACAACAAGGCGGCGTTCTGGTTCCTGGCACCCTGGGGCGCCGGACTCGTCTTCCTCACGGCAGGCCCGGTCCTGGCCTCGCTCGGCCTCGGCTTCACCAAGTACAACCTGATCCAGCCGCCGAAGTTCATCGGCTTGGACAACTTCGCGCGCATCTTCACCGACGAGCGGCTGCACACCGCCCTGCGCGTGACCTTCACCTATGTGCTGGTGTCGGTACCGGTGCAGCTGGCGTTCGCGCTGGGCGTGGCCATGCTGCTCGACCGGGGCCTGCGCGGTTTGGCGTTCTATCGTTCGGCGTTCTATCTGCCGTCCCTGCTCGGGTCGAGTGTCGCGATCGCCGTGCTGTGGACCCAGATCTTCGGTGCCGACGGTCTGCTGAACCGCGTGCTCGGCTTCTTCGGCATTCAGGGCAAAGGCTGGATCTCCGACCCGGACACGGCGCTGTCGACGCTCATCGTGCTCAACGTCTGGACCTTCGGCGCGCCGATGATCATCTTCCTCGCCGGGTTGCGGCAGATCCCGATCTCGTACTACGAAGCCGCGGCGATCGACGGAGTGGGCCGGTGGTCCCGTTTCCGGCACATCACCCTTCCGCTGCTGTCGCCGATCATCTTCTTCAATCTGGTGCTGCAGATCATCCACGCCTTCCAGTCGTTCACCCAGGCGTTCGTGGTCTCCAACGGAACCGGGGGGCCGTCGGACTCGACCATGTTCTACACGCTTTACCTGTACCAGCAGGGGTTCAGCCGGTTCGACATGGGATACGCCTCCGCGCTGGCCTGGTTCCTGCTCTTGATCATCGGGGCGTTCACCGCCATCAACTTCTGGGCCGCGAGATTCTGGGTGTTCTATGACGACTGACCTCATGCGACCGATACGGCGGTTTTCCACTCCCGCCAAGCACATCGGCCTGATCCTTCTCGGCGTCGTGATGCTGTATCCGGTGCTGTGGATGGTGGTCAGCTCGTTGCGACCGGACGACGAGATCTTCCGCTCGCCCGGTTTGGTGCTCGACTCGTTGCGCACCGGTAACTACGTCGAGGGCTGGACGGCCCTGTCCGCGCCGTTCTCGGTCTACCTGGTCAATTCGACGATCGTCGTGATCGGCTGCATCATCGGGAATCTCGTGTCGTGCTCCATGGCCGCGTACGCGTTCGCGCGGCTGGATTTCGCCGGAAAGCGGTGGTGGTTCGGGATCATGCTCGGCACGATCATGCTGCCGATCCACGTGATCATCGTCCCGCAGTACATCCTGTTCTCCCAGCTCGGCTGGGTGAACACGTTCCTTCCGTTGATCGTGCCGAAGTTGCTGGCCACGGACGCGTTCTTCATCTTCTTGATGGTGCAGTTCATCCGTGGTCTGCCGAGAGAGCTGGACGAGGCCGCGCGCATCGACGGTTGCGGCCATCCCCGGATCTTCGTGCGGATCATCCTGCCGCTGATGAAACCCGCGCTCGCCACCACCGCCATCTTCACGTTCATCTGGACGTGGAACGACTTCTTCAGCCAGCTGATCTACCTGACGGATCCGGACATGTACACCGTTCCCGTCGCGTTGCGGACGTTCGTCGACTCGACCGTCTCGACGTCGTGGGGCTCACTGTTCGCGATGAACGTGGTCTCCCTCGTCCCGATCTTCCTGGCCTTCCTGTTCGGACAGCGTTACCTCGTCAGGGGAATCGCGACAACCGGCGGCAAGTAGCCGGAAAGGAAACCTTCACCATGTCCAAAAAGGTGGTTCGCCGGCTCGTGTGGGCCGTGCTGTTCACGCTATCAGCCGGCCTGCTGGTGGCCTGCTCCAGTGATTCCGACGCGGGCAAGGACCTGTCGGCCGAGCCGGTGACCCTGCGCTTCACCTGGTGGGGCTCGGATGACCGGCACAAGCGGACCCAGCAGGTCATCGAGCTGTTCCAGAAGCAGCATCCGAACATCACCGTGCGCGGTGAATTCAAGGAGTGGAACGGGTATTGGGACAGTCTCGCCACGACGGTGGCGGCCAACGACGCCCCGGACATCATCCAGATGGACGAGCTCTACCTGGCCTCCTACGCCGAACGCGGCGCGCTGCTCGACCTCAACGAGGCGCGCAAACACCTCGTCACCGCGGACTTCGACAGCAAGGCGCTGGCCACCGGCGCCATCGACGGCAAGCAGTACGCGCTGCCGATCGGTCTCTCCGCCTATTCGGTCGTGGTGAACACGGACCTGCTCGCCAAGTACGGCATCGCGGTGCCGGACGACACGAAATGGTCGTGGGAAGACCTGCGCAAGACGGGCGAACAGGTGTCCAAGGCGGGCGGCGGCAGTGTGTGGGGCATCCAGTCCTTCGGCTTCAACGACGCCGGTGGACTGAACATCTGGGCTCGTCAGGCCGGGGCGTCCGTGTTCGACGCTCAGGGCAAGGTGGTCATCCCGCCGAAGGTTCTCCAGGACTACTGGTCCTACCTGCTCGACATCGCCAAGAACGGGATCGCCCCGCCGCCGCCGGTGACCGTCGAGAAGGCCTCCGCCGGTTTGCCCCAGTCCGCCACGGCGACCAACGCCGCCGCGTTCGGCTGGTGGTGGAACACCCAGCTGACCGCGCTGACCGCGGCGAGTGGAGCGAAGCTCAAGCTGCTCAGGCTACCGGGAGAGGCGCAGGCGAAAGCGCCTTCTGCGTACTACAAGCCGTCGATGTTCTGGTCGGTATCGGCCCGCTCCAAGCACCCGGCCGAAGCGGCCGCGTTCGTGAACTTCCTCGCCAACGACCAAGAAGCCGCCAAGATCCTGCTCACCGAACGTGGCGTGCCCGCCAACCCGAAGCTGCGCGCGGTGATCAACGACAGGCTGAAGGAGACCGACAAGATCGCGGCCGAATTCCTCGACAAGCTCCCGGTCAGCGATCCGCCGAGGGTGACGCCGAACGGCGCCAGCACCATCGAGACGATCCTCAAGCGGCACACCGAGAACGTCCTTTTCGGCCGGGCGACGCCGGAGCAGACCGCCACCGCGTTCATCAAGGAACTCCAGTCCGAAGTGGACGCTGCCCGATGACCCGCACCCATCGCGTCGCGATCGTCGGGACCGGCGCGATCGCGGGCGCCCACCTGAAGGCCTTGCGCGCCACGGGAGACCGGGTCGCCGTGGTCGCCGTGGTCGACGTCGACCTGGACAAGGCGAGCGCGTTCGCGGACGAATGGGGCATCCCGCGCGTGTACGCGAGTACCAGTGCGCTGTTGGACCGGGAGACCGTGGACGTGGTCCACCTGTGCGCTCCGCCGCGTCACCACACGCCGATCACGCTCGAATGCCTCGCCGCGGGCGTGACGGTGTTCGTGGAGAAGCCGCCCACCTTGTCCCTCGCCGAGATGGACGAACTCATCGAAGCGGAACGGGTTTCCGCCGGACAGGTCGCGACCGTGTTCCAGCACCGGTTCGGGCAAGGGGCGGTCCGGCTGCGACGGCTCACGGCCGAGGGTGTGCTCGGCAGACCGTTGCTGGCGGGCTGTGCGACCTTGTGGTATCGCGACGAGGCCTACTTCGCCGTGCCGTGGCGGGGGACTTGGGACAGCGAAGGCGGCGGTCCCACCATGGGCCACGGCATCCATCAGTTCGACCTGATGCTGTCGATCCTCGGTCCGTGGCAGGAGATCCGCGCACTGGCCGCCCGGCGGGCGCGCGACGTGCGGACCGAGGACGTCTCCATGGCGTTGGTGACCTTCGCGAGCGGCACCGTGGCGACGGTCGTGAATTCCGTGGTGTCACCTCGGGAAACGTCGGCGCTGCGGTTCGACTACGAGCACGCGACCGTCGAGCTGGAGCACGTGTACGGGTACACCGACGCGGACTGGTCCATACATCCGGTCGCCGGTCGTGAGGACGTCCTTTCACTGTGGGACAACGATAGTTCGGATGTGGTCAGCGGTCACGCGTGCCAGGTCGAGGCGCTGTACGACGCCTTGGACCGTGACGGCGTACCACCTGTCGGGACGGCGGACGCGAGGAACACCATGGAGTTCGTCGCCGCGCTCTACGCGTCGGCCTTCACCGCGAAGCCGGTCTTCAGCGGCGAGATCACCGCGGATCACCCGTTCTACAAGTCGATGGAAGGAACTGGCACGCCGTGGCACTGAATCTCGCGATCACCCGGCATGACGACAAGGCGCTCGTGGTGAGCGCAGGCGAGGTGGAACTCTTCGAGTACGTCTACCGCCCGGAGACGCTGCCGTTCGAAGGCCCGAAACCGTACCTGCACCCCGTCCGGACGCTGGCCGGGGACGTGGTCACGGCTTACCGGCCGAACGATCACCGGTGGCACAAGGGTATTCAGCTGACGGCGACCGACGTGTCAGGGCAGAACTTCTGGGGCGGCGTGACCTATGTTCGAGACCAGGGCTACGTGGACTTGCCGAACGTCGGGTCGATGCGGCACGAGGACTTCGTCATCGGTGAACGAGGTCCGGAACGTGTCGGCTTCGAAGAACGGTTGACCTGGCACACCCAAGCGGGAGAACACTGGGTGGACGAGGTGCGCGAGCTCGTCGTGCGTGACGTCGGCCACGAGGCATGGACGCTCGAGTTCGCCACCGAGCTGACGAACACCCACCCGGAATCGCTCGTTCTCGGCAGCCCCACGACCAGCGGGCGGGAAATGGCCGGGTACACCGGTTTGTTCTGGCGCGGTCCGCGGGCGTTCACCGACGGTGCGGTGATCGCGGCCGACGGGCTCGAAGGCCCGGAGCTCATGGGCAAACCCGCCCGTTGGCTGGCCTACGTCGGCCACCACGACGAGGTCGATCGAGCCTCGACGATGCTCTTCATGGACCACCCTGACAACAAGAGCACGCACTGGTTCGTGCGCAATAACCCGTTTCCCGCCGTCAATCCGTCCTTCGCCTTCTTCGATCCGCTCGTACTCGATCAGGGTGACACCTTGAAGCTGCGCTACCGCGTCGTCATCGCGGACGGCGCTTGGGATCGAACCCGTCTTGAATCCTATGTGGACGGACATCCATGGTGATTTCGCGGCTCCACGGCCGGTGAGCAAACAGTTTCCGAGAGCGACGCCAAGGAGAGGGTAGCGATGAGCAGCAGTCGGTCAGGCAGAAGAAAAGTGACGAGAATGGCCGCGATCTTGCCGGTCTTGGTCACGACGGTGATCTTCGGTGTCGGCTCGGCCCCGTCGGCGGGGGCCGCCGAAGCGCCGCCGAACCCGCTGAACAAACCGGGCTGGATCCTCGATCGGCACGACGAGTTCAACGGCAGCCTCGATCCGGGACTCTGGATCACGAACTACCTCGAATCCCGGACCCCGGAATGGCGCTCGAGGGCGCGATACGGCTTCCGGAACAACGCGCTCGTGCTGCGGATCGACAACGACCAGCCGACCTATTACGCGGGCGGCGACAAGATGAAGGTGTCCAGCATCCAGACCGGGCAAAAGACCGGCCTGCACAAGACGACGCCGCAGGATCACACGATCCCTGCCGTATGGAAGTACGCGCCGAAGTACGGTTACTTCGAGATCCGCGCGAAGACGTCGGCCCGCAGTGGGCTGCATGCCGCGTTCTGGACGGTGGGGAAGCAGGACACGTCGTCACAGCGCGCCGAGATCGACATCATGGAACACCCGGGACGCACGCCGCGGAACTTCAATTACAGCCTGCACAAGTGGTCGGACCCGAATGTCCCGGAAGTCAACCATTCGATCAACGTCGGCTTCGATCTGGCGAGCGAGATGCACATCTACGCACTCGAGTGGACGCCGACGCAGCTCAAGCTTTACGTCGACAACGTACTGACGAAGACGATAAACGCCTCTCCTGCCTATGCGTCGGCGTTCCTGCTGGGCATCTATGAGAACGCGGGCTGGACCGGGGATGTCGACCCGGCCGACCCGCGGCCGAAGGAATTCGTGGTGGACTACTTCCGCGCTTACCGGAAGGCCTAGCGCCTGGGTGAGCGGCGAATCGGCAGCCGGGCATGCCACCAATGTGGCCTTGGAGACACCCAGTGTCCTCAAGGGGAACCCGCATTTGGGTACCTACGCCCGACTTGGACGGGGGTGGTTCCGCGGGCATCGTCGCCCGGTCTCACCTCTTGGTCGGTCACGACCGGTGGACCGGTGATCGAGCGGGGAAGATTCCGGACGCTCAACGTCCGGAATCCTCCCCACCCGGACCGCGTCGGCAACCCGCACAGGCTCCACACCAGTAGGTAGACAAATACGAGTCCCTCAATGCCACATTGGTGGCCACCTTCGGCTTACCCTTCAGTGGCCCGAATCGCCACCCGCGACGTCAGAACCTCGTGCAGCGGTAGCTCGACGCCAGTGCCGGGTCACCGTGGCCGGTGTAGCGCGACCTCTGCGGTAGCGGGCACAGGTCCCGCGAGGCCGAGCCGTCGAGGGTGGTCGCGGCCAGCGTGGCCGGGGCCTTGCCGTGCTCGACCCAGTCGACCAGCGCGCCGAGGGCCTTGACCGGCTGCGCACCCGCGCCACCGCCGCAGTGCTGTACGCCGGGTGCCAGGAACAGGCGGTAGAAGTCGTTCACCCGCGCCGCGCCACCCATCCGCCGTTCGACCTGCTCGCGGTAGGCGAGCGTGCCGCCCGGCGGGATCAGCTGGTCCGCCGTGCCGACGACGGTGATCAGTTTGCCGCCGGCGCGGCGGAAGGCCGACAGATCCGGATCGGAGGTGCCGATGATCCGGTCGTACTCCCGCACCGACTGGCGGAACAGGTCTCGGTACTGGGCGTAGGTGAGCTTCGAGGTGTCGAAACCCGGCTGCTTCTCCAGGAAGCTCTGCACCCACTGCACGGCCACCGGGAAACCGGGAGCGAACAGGTCCCCGTTCGCGTCGGGCTGTGTGCCCGCCAGCCAGGTGTAATCCGCGCCCTTGGGCAGCCCTGCCCACAGCTTCGCGCCGCGCTCGTCGGTCGGGCCGTTCCAGATCTTGCGCATGACGTCCGCGTCCGCGGCGGTCACCGTGATCTCCCGGCCGTCGCAGAGCACCTTGGCACCCACGAGTGAGCGCGGATCGTAGCCGCACTCGTCCGGCCAGTCGATGATGCCGTTCGTGACCCCGTCCCGTGCGTCACACGCCTGGATCGCGGCCTTCTGGAACGCGCCGAGGACGCAGTTGGCGACGAAGTGGTGGTCGTTGTTCATCACGACCTGCGGCCACAGAGTCGCCACCGCGAACCGGGTCCAGTTCACCGCGGGCGCGTCGGCAAGGATGCCGTCGAAGTCGCCCGCGTGCTCCTGTGCTTCCTCGTAGCCCTGGCGGCCACCGGTCGAGCAGCCGTTCCAGTACGAGTACGACACCGCGCGGTCGTAATGCGCGCGCGCCACGTCCTTGCCGATCAGGGCCGACTCGTGCACCGAACGGGACGCGAAGTCGGTCAGCAACGCCTGATCGACCTTGCCGTCACCGGTCACCGCCCAGCTGGTGTCGAGTCCACTCAGGACACCGGCGTCGGTCGTGACGCCGGTGTAGCCGTCCTTGACCGCCTGCACCAGCGGCGCGCCGAAGTTGCCCGCGGCGTAGGCGCTGCCGCCGATGCCCTGGAGCCTGCCGGTCCAGCCGGTCTCCGGAAGGGCGATCCCGATTTTCACGTGGTCGCCCGCCCCGGGGTGGGTGACGGTCACGGTGATCTGGCAGTACGCCGGGACACCGGTGAGCACGGTCGCCGGCGAGAGTTCCGTCGCCGGGAACGAGAGGGCCCCGCCCTCGCGGCGTTCGGCCAGCACGGATTCGATCTTCGCGCCCTGCGGGGCGGTGACCGGCACCGGCGCGCAGGCCGAAGTCGTGGCCTGCGCGGGCGCGAGCTGGGCCGAGGCGCTCGCGGCCAGGGGGATCAGCGCGGCGAGGGGCGCGGCCACCGCCAGGAGTCCGGTCAGGCGACGTCCGGCTCTGTGTTTTCGTTTTTCCTTCATTCCCTTACCTTTCGTCGTACATCGAGACCGTAAGCGCCGGAAATTGACGATCCATGGACGTTTCGCAGACGAGGCTCACTCGAACGAACAGCCGGGGTTAGGTACGTCCACGGCGAGCGGCTGACCGGCAGGGCTCCGGTAGAGCACCTCGAGCACGACCGGTGTGGTGCCCAGATTGCGTCCGATGTGGACATGACCGGCACCGCTCTCTTCGGAGATGAGCTGTCCATCGTGGTAGACGCCGTCGCTGTCGCAGCTGGCGTGGCGTTCGCCGTACTCGGCAGGAAGGCCGGTGACAGGCCGACGGCGGCGATCAGAACGGCTGCTGATTTCCTGTTCATACGCGGTAAGTTATGGCCGCGTCGTGGACGATCGTTGTACGTGGAATCGACGACGTCGATCGCGCGTATACACCGCGGCGGCACCCTGGACTCATGTCCGACACCACTTCCGGGGACACCCGGGCACTCGCCCTGCCGAATCTGTTGCGGGGCGCGATCGAAGCCGCGCGGGACGAAGCCGACAAGCTCGGCCGCCTGCCGGATCACCTCATCACCGAACTTCGCGACGCGGGCGCCTTCAGCCTGTTCACCCCTGCCGAGTACGGCGGACTGGAGGTGTCGCTCAGCACCGCGCTGACCGTCTACGAGCTGTTCGGCCGGATCGACACCTCGGTCGCGTGGATCGTGTGGAACGCCAATTTCGGTTTCACGGCGGCGATGCTCGGTGAGGCGGGCGCGGCGAAGGTCTGGACCGGCGGCCCGGAACCGGTACTGGCGAACGCGGGCCAGCCGGGCAAGGCCGTCGCGGTGGACGGCGGGTACCGGCTCTCCGGGCGGTGGCGCGTCGTCAGCGGGATCGAGGCGGCCGACTGGTTCGTCCCGCTCGGCGTCGTCATGGACGGCGAACAGCCCGCGACGACCGAGATGGGCGAACCGGACGTGCGCCTGTTCCACGTCCGTCATGACCAGCTGAAGATCGAGCACACCTGGCAGGTCAGCGGTATGGGCGCGACCGGTAGCCACGGCGTGGTGGTCGAGGACGCGTTCGTCCCGGCCGGATTGACCGCGAGGATCGACACCCCGCTGCGCCTCGACCGGCCCACCTACCGCCGTAACCCGATCCTGCTGGTCTTCGCCGGCTGCACCGCCGTCGCGCTGGGCACGGTGGAACAGGCCATCGACGAACTGGTCGCGCTCGCGCCCGGCAAGACGACGGCCTTCGGCGGGACGCTCGCCGAGCAGCCCCACGTGCAGGAGTCGTTGGCGCGCCACGAGGCCGCGGTACGGGCCGCGCGCCTCTTCCTGTTCGACGTGGCCCGGCGGATCGACGAGACCGCTGAGCGCGCCGAGCCCGCCACTCCCGCCCTGCACGCGGATCTGCATTCGGCGATGGCACACGCGGCCGCCGTCGGCCGGGACGCCCTGGTCGCGATGTACCGGCTGGGCAGCTCCACCTCGCTCTACCGGGGCAACGCTCTCGAGCGGCTGTTCCGCGACGGGATGGTGGCGCTGCAGCACGTCAACCAGGCGCCGGAGTTCTTCGGCGGTTCGGGACGCGTGCGGCTGGGCCTGGAGCCCGGCTTGCCGCTGTTCTGACGGCCGAAAGCCTCGGTGACCTACACCCGCAGCGTCATCCGACGGGCGCGGAACCCCGCGCGCGGTACCTAACGTCGTCGACGTCAAAAGACATCTCGAACGGGGAGTTTTTCAGATGATCAGCAGGAGACTGTTCGGGCAGACGGTGGCGGCGGGGGTGGCGGCGACGTCGCTGGCCGCCTGCTCACCGAAACCAGCCGCGGCACCGGCCGCGGCGGCTCCGCCCGGGGCGGATCTGCGGGCGGGCTCCGGGAAGAACACCTCGCTCGGCCCGGTCAAGCAGATCACCGCCGGAACGGTGGACATGGGCTACTTCGAGGCCGGGCCCGCCACCGGGCAGGCGGTGGTGCTGCTGCACGGCTGGCCCTACGACCCCTACAGCTACGTCGACGTCGCGCCGCTGCTGGCCGCGCAGGGCTACCGGGTGATCGTGCCGTTCCTGCGCGGTTACGGCAGCACCAGGTTCACCTCGGCGCAGACCGTGCGCAACGGGCAGCAGTCGGCGATCGCGCTCGACGTCATCGCGCTCCTGGACGCGCTCAAGATCGACAAGGCGGTCTTCGGCGGCTACGACTGGGGTTCCCGCACCGCCGCCGCCATCGCCGTGCTGTGGCCGGAGCGGGTCAAGGCGCTGGTCGCGGTGAGCGGGTACCTCATCACGAACCTGGTGGCGAACCAGCAGCCGCTGGCCCCGGCCGCCGAGCAGGGCTGGTGGTACCAGTACTACTTCGCCACCGAGCGGGGCGTTCTCGGCTACACGAAGAACCGCCACGATTTCGCCAAGCTGATCTGGAAGAACGCCTCCCCGGCGTGGAACTTCGACGACGCCACCTTCGACCGCAGCGCGGCGGCGTTCGACAACCCGGACCACGTGGCGATCGTGGTGCACAACTACCGCTGGCGGTTGGGCTTGGCGGCGGGTGAGCCGCAGTACGAGTCCTACGAGCAGAAGCTCCAGACCGCGCCCGCCATCGCGGTACCGACGATCACGATCGGGAGCGACTTCGACGGCGCCGCGGCCGACGGGATGTCCTACCGGGGCAAGTTCACCGGCAAGTACGCCCACCGGGTGTTCACCGGCATCGGGCACAACGTGCCACAGGAGGCGCCGCAGCCGTTCACCCAGGCGATCGTCGACGTGGACCACTTCTGAGTCACGAGATCCGGGCTTCCCGCACGGGAAGCCCGGATCGGCGTGTTCGTCGTCATGCCGTCGCGGGAAGCGTGACGGTCTTGTATTCGGTGTAGGTGCCGAGCCCGACCGCGCCGTACTCGCGGCCGAGACCGCTGGCCTTGAAGCCGCCGAACGGGCCGTCGAACCCGATGGGGGCGCCGTTCACGGTGATGGTCCCGGTGCGCACCCGGCGCGCGATCTCCATGGCATGCGAGGGATCGGCCGACCACACGCCGCCGGACAGGCCGTACTCGGATTCGTTGGCGATGCGGACGGCGTCGTCCTCGTCGTCGTAGGGGATGACGACCAGGACAGGGCCGAAGATCTCCTCCTGCGCGATGCGCATCGAGTTGTCCACGTCGGCGAACAGCGTCGGCGTGACGTAGAAGCCGTTTTCCAGCCCAGCCGGGACTTCCGGGCCTCCGGTGACGAGCCGGGCGCCTTCGGAGACGCCGATCCGGATGTAGTCGAGCACCCGCTGCTGCTGGTCGCGGCGAACCATCGGGCCGATGAAGGTCTTCTCGCCGGCCGGGTCTCCCACGCCCAGGGACTCGATGAGCTCCTTGAGCCCGGCGACCACTTCGTCGTAACGGCCGCGCGGGGCGAGAACGCGGGTCTGCGCGATGCACGATTCGGCGTTGTTCAGCAGGGAAGCGAATTTGACACCTTGGATCGCCGCGTCGAGGTCGGCGTCCGGCAGGATGATCATGGCCGATTTGCCGCCCAGTTCCAGGCTGACCCGCTTGAGCCGCTCACCCGCGAGCGACGCGATGCGGCGACCGGCGCGGGTCGAGCCGGTGAACGCGATCTTGTCGACACCGGTGTGCTTGACCAGGTACTCGCTGGTCTCGCGGTCGGCGGGCAGCACGCTGAGCACGCCCTCGGGCAGACCGGTCTCCTCCAGCAGCCGCGCGAGCAGGTTCATGCTGAGCGTGTTCTCCGGCGAGACCTTGAGGACGACCGTGTTGCCCGCCAGCAGCGCGGGCAGGATCTTCGCCATGGCCGAAGAAAACGGCGAATTCCACGGGATGATCGCGGCGACGACACCGATCGCCTCGCGGCGCACGACCGAGCGGAACGGCGCGGCCGGGTCGGACGGTTCCAGCGTCTCCTCCCAGCCGAATTCTTCCGCCGCCTTCAGATAGGCGTTGGCCTGACGGGTGAGACCGGGCTGGCCCGCCTTGGTGAACCACAGCGCCGAACCGTTTTCGGCCGAGATGAGCGCCGCGATCTCGTCAGCGCGCTCCTCGCGGAGCTTGAGAAGTCTGCGGATGACCGCGATCCGCTCCACGGGCGACGTGCGCGGCCAGGGCCCCTCGTCGAAGGCCTTGCGTGCCGCGGCGACGGCCCGGTCGATATCGGCAGGCAGCGCCTGCGCGGCGCGGCCCAGTGTCGTTCGGTCGTGCGGTGAGCGGATTTCCAGCAGTTCCGTGCTGCTCGGGTCGGTCCATTCGCCGCCGATGAAGAGCTGCTCGTAGGTGATCACTCAAGGGCTCCTTTGAAGCTGAAGTGTCACACCAGTGTAGCGATTGCTGTGACTTAGTGGCACATACGTGAGCCAGGAGACAGACGGCCGGAAGTGCCGTGAAGGCCTCCTTTCCTACCTTGAGAGTAGGGAAGGAGGCCTTCACGGAGATTCGAGATCTTGCAGGTCAGGCGACTATTCTTGGCTGTGGTGGGGCTTGATCAAGGATGAGTCGAGGTGGGGCGGGCCTGATTGTGGGCGCCGACGGGGTTTCAGTGTCCACAAGGGACGTCGCCGAGTGGTTGAGTGTCCGATTGATGTCGCTATGCACGGTTCTGAGGGGGTCGTGAGTGGCGATTCGGGTTAGAGCGAACCTTCTCTTAGGTACCTACTGGTGGCCTGTGGCCTTGTTGGCGTGAGGTGCATGATGGCCTCCTTCCTTGCGCTAGGCGCGGGGAAGGGGGCCATCATGTACTGGGGAAGGTGTGAAGGTCGAGTTTCCTCGGCTGAGCCGAGGGAAGGGGTCCTTCACGCGCGGCTGTTGTGACTGGTGGTGCTGCTGAGGCTCGTGATGGTGGTCCGGGGCGGGTGAGGGGAACTTTGAGGGACTCTGGGTCCCTCAAGGAGTCCTTCACGGCCCGGCCGTCACCGGACCCACCCACCGTAGGTACCTAAAACATCCTTGGCCAGAACCCGAATCGCCACTCACGACCACCTGTACCGACGCCTGGCTCGCGGCGAAGTACATGATGGCCCCCTTCCCTGCGCCTAGGTAAAGGAAGGGGGCCTTCATGTACTTGGGCCGGCCGCTACCGGACCCGCCCACCGTAGGCATCTCACGCACCTTGGCCAGAACACTCGGGGCCCTCTCGCGAAACCGTGCAGGTCGCCCAAATCGAGCACACTGCGTCCCACAAAGTGTCCCTTGTGGACAGTCAAGAGCCGGGTGCGAGCCCGGGACCCTACTTTCAAGGAAAGGCTCGAGACCGCCCCTGGGGGCACGGGGCGGCCTCGAGGGACAGGGTCAGGCGACGGTGGCGTCGAGGGAGACCTCGATGTTGCCGCGCGTGGCCTTCGAGTACGGGCACAACTGGTGCGCGCCCTGGACCAGCTCGTCGGCGGTGGCCTGGTCGACGCCGGAGGCTTCGAGGTGCAGCGCAGCGCTCAGCTTGAAGTCGTTGGCCTCCGTGTCGTGGTGCAGGGTGATCTCCGCGACGACGGCGAGGTCGGTCGGCGTGACCTTCTTCGCGGCGGCGACCCGGCGCACCGCGCCGACGAAGCAGGACGCCCAGCCCGCGGCGAACAGCTGTTCCGGGTTGGTGCCGTTGCCCGCGCCACCGAAGGCCTTCGGTACGCCGAGGGTGACGTCGAGCGCGCCGTCGTCGGACCTCGCGTGCCCGCCGTTGCGGCCTTCCGCGGTGGAGGAGGCGACAGCGGTGTAGGTGACTTCAGACATCGGCTTTCCTTTGCGTTCCGTGGTTTGTGCCGACCACGTTACGAACGCGGGGATCGCCGCGGCGACCGTCGGACGACGTCACCGGTGTACGTCACCGCGATTCGTGGATCGGACGTCTACCGGTTGTCCGCGCCACTGCAGTAGGAATGGTGTGCTGACCGGAAAACGCGACGGATGAGGGGTACCGGGTGGGCAAGGACGTACAGGACACGGTGGCGGAGCTCGTGGATCAGGGTGTCGTCGGCGTCGTCGTCGCTTGGGCCGACAACAACGGCATCACCCGTTCGCGCACCGTTCCCGTGCGCGGATTGGCGTCGGCCGCGCGCACCGGGATCGGCATCACGCCGCTCTTCGCCGTCTTCGACTCGCACGACGCGATCACCTTCGGGCACAAGGGACTCGCCACGCCCTCCGGGGACATCCGGCTCGTGCCCGAGCTGGACCGCCTCGTGCGCCTGTCCGGCCAGCCCGGATTCGCCTGGGCGCCGGGACACCAGGTCGCCGCCGACGGCTCGGCCTGGCCCTATGACCCGCGACGGGTACTCGAGCGGCAGGTGGAGCGGGCCGCGAGCGCCGGCCTGACCGTGCGCGCGGGCTACGAGATGGAGTTCCAGCTCACGACCGCGGACGCGGATGGGTTCCGCCCGGTGCACGACGGTCCCTCGTACGGACCCGTCCGCACGCTGGCCGTCGACGGGTTCGCCGAGCAGCTGCTGCGCGACCTGGACCGAAACGGTGTGGGGGTGCACCAGTTCCACGGCGAGTACGGGCCAGGACAGTTCGAGCTCAGCATCGTGGCCCAGGACCCGCTCACGGCGGCCGATCACCAGCTGCTCGCCCGCCAGACCATCCACGCCGCCGCCCGCACGCACGGTCTGCGGGCGAGTTTCTCGCCGCTCGTGGAGACCGGCACCGTCGGCAACGGCTGGCATCTGCACACCTCCGTCAGCCGCGACGGCGTGAACCTGCTCGAGGGCGGCACCGGACCGCACGGCCTCACCGCGGACGGGGCCGCCTACCTGGCCGGGTTGCTGCGGGACCTGCCCGCTGTCGTCGCCGTCACCGCGCCGAGCGTCGTGTCGCTGCTGCGCCGGCGTCCTGGGTTCTGGTCCGGCGCCTATGGATTCTGGGGTGCCGAGAACCGGGAAGCGGCGCTGCGGCTGGTCCCGGGATCGGAATTCCTGGGTGCCGGGCACGCCAACGTCGAGCTCAAACCGTCGGACGCTTCGGCCAACCCCTACCTCGCGCTGGCGGTCGTCATCGCGGCCGGGCTGGCCGGTATCGAGGACGGCCTGACCCCGCCGGATCCGGTGCAGCAGGACCCCGGCATGTGGACCGACGCCGAGCGTACGGCCGCGGGCATCCGCCTCCTTCCCTCCACAGTGGACGAACAGCTCGCCGCGCTGGCGGACGGCGCGCGGATCTCCGCGGTCCTCGGTGCGGAGCTGGCCGACGCCTTCCGCGCCGTGCGGGAGTCCGACGCCGCGTGGGCGGCGGCGCGGTCGACCGAGGAGGTGGTCGCGGGACACCGCTGGTTGTACTGACCGCGGGCTGACGTACAAGCACGGCGTCACGTGACGCTCGCGAAGGCCGTTCCGGCGGGCCTACCTTCCCGATATGCGGAGCCGGGCGATCGTGATCGGACAACAGCAAGCCGTGTCGCCCCGGTGCCGGTTCACCATCCTCGGACCGCCCGGACTCAGCTGCGGTGACGCGGAGCTGGACCTCGGCGCGCCGCAACAGCAGGCCGTACTGACGCTGCTGCTCGTCCGCGGCGGGAGTTTCGTCCGGGTCGACGAGCTCGTCGACGGGTTGTGGGGCGATCGGGCCCCGGCGACCGGCGAGGCCGTCATCCGGACCTACATCTCACGGATCCGCCGGGTGTTCTCCGCGCACGGCCTCGGTTCGGCGATCCGCTCGCAGTCCGGTGGGTACCTGCTCGACTCGTCGTTGTTCACGCTGGACGCGGCCGAGTTCACCCGGCTGGTGGAGACGGCACGGCGGGAGCGTGCGAGCGGTGACGTGCCGGGCGCGGCCGGGCAGCTGCGGGAGGCGCTCGGCCTGTGGACGGGCACCGCGCTCGCCGGTGTACCGGGCGAGGCGGCGGAGCGGGAACGTTCCCGCCTGGAACGGCTGAAGCTGATCGCCACTCAGGAGCTGCTGCGCCTGCGCCTGGAGCTGGGGGAGCACGCCGAAGTGGTGGCCGAGGTGCCCCTGCTCATCCAGCTGAACCGGCTGGAGGAGCCGCTGTACGAGATCTACCTGCTTGCCCTTGACCGCGGCGGCCGCCGCGCAGAGGCGCTGGAGGTCTACCGGATGGTCTACGACCTGTTCGGCAAGGAACTGGGGGTCAGCCCCGGCTCCCGGCTCCGGGCGATCCACGAGAAGATCCTGCGGGCGGACACCGACGCCGACGCCGACGACGCGTTCGTGCCCGCCCCGCGTCCCCGGGTGGTGGAACCGCCGAGCGAACCCGCGGGCGCGGCATTGGACCGCGACGTCGGTTCCCGGTTCGTCGGCCGGGACGCCGAGCGCGCGGTGTTCGCGGCCATGCTCGAACGCGAACGCCGTGAGGGTCTCGAGGTGCTCTTCCTCCGCGGTCACGCGGGCATCGGCAAGTCGACCCTGCTGCGCCGGTACGCCGACGACGCCGCGGCCGCGGGACGCACGGTGTGGCACCTCCACGACCTCACGACCGCGCAACTGCGGGAACGTCTCGAACGGCTCGCGGACGGAGTCGCGGGGACCTCCGCCCGCCCGGTCGTGCTCGTCGACTCGTTCGAGCGGCACGGCGAACTCGAGCCCTGGCTGCGCGGCACCTACCTCCGCGCGCTGCCCGCCGGTTCGATCGTCGTCGTGGCGAGCCGTACCGGTCCCGGCGTCGCCTGGATCACCGATCCGGCGTGGTCCGGCGCGATGGTGGTGCGGCGGCTGGAAGCCCTCGGCGCCGCGGAGTCGGCGGCGCTGGTCGAGGCTCGCGGCGTCGACGCCGGCTTCGTTCGGTCCATTGTGGATTTCGCGGCGGGCAACCCGCTCGCGCTGTCCTTGGCCGCCGAGGTCGGCCGGAGCATGTCGCACACCGGACAGCCGTCGCGGAGCGAGGCCGTGCGGTTCGTGGTCGACACCCTGCTGGAGACCCTGCTCGACGACGTTCCGTCGCCGCGGCACCGGTGGGCACTGCATGTGTGCGCGCACGCCCGCTACACCACCGAAGACCTCTTGCGGGTGGCCGTACCGGGCGGTGACGCCGCGGAACTGTTCGATTGGCTGCGGACCCGGCCCTACGTCGAGTCACCGGGGCACGGTCTGGACATCAACGGCGTGCTGCGGGAAGCCCTGGAGGCACACCTGCGGTGGCGGGACCCGGTCGGCTACGAGCGGATGCACCGGCGGATCCGGCATTATGTGATGAACACGCTGCTGCGCGACGCGACGGAGCCGCGGGCCTGCGCGGCGGTGATGCGGACCATCAGTCATCTGCGGCGCCGAG
This sequence comes from Amycolatopsis sp. NPDC033938, assembly GCF_055575975.1. NCBI lineage: Bacteria > Bacillati > Actinomycetota > Actinomycetes > Pseudonocardiales > Pseudonocardiaceae > Amycolatopsis > Amycolatopsis sp. NPDC033938. The sequence continues at coordinate 134,223 of NZ_JBVIRO010000016.1, read as the reverse complement.
GCGGGGTCACCGGCCGCTACGTGTCGGCGATCGGCGACCCGGACGTGCGGATCACCCGCGTCACCCCGGCTGACCACGACGAACTCGTCGCGTTGGCGCGGGAGACCCACGGCGAGTTCACCGCGTCGTCCGTCCGGTTCTGGCTGCACCGCCGTCCCGACGCGTTCTCCATCCTGCGCTGCGCCGGCAGCGACCGGTTGCGCGCCTTCATGAGCTGGCTGACCCTGCGCGAGCCGACGCGGGAGGAACTGGACGCCGATCCCGTCCTCGCCGGAGTCTGGCAGGACGTCGCGCGGCGGGAACCGCCGCCCGGAGCGCACTTCGCCGTCGCCCGGCACCTGATCTGCCCCGCTTTCGAGACCAAGCCGAATCCGATCACCGACGTGTTCCTCGCCCGGATGATGCGCGGCTGGCTCCACGAGCCGGGCCTGGCGCTCTCTTATCTGGTGATCGAGAACCGGCGGTGGTGGGCGCCGCTGATGGACTACCTGGATCACTACGAGCTGAGCTGTTCCGAGTCGATCCACCCGTACGCCGTCTTCGGACACGACTGGACCGCCGATCCGCCGTCGCGGTGGCAGGAGCACCATGGGGAGAACGAGCTGTGGGCGCCACGCCGTCCGGAGCTGTTCCTCCGCGAGGGGAACTGAACCCACTCCGGCGGCGCCTCGTCGCTGTAGCGGATACCCACGCGAAACGCTACATGTGTGGGTATGTTGACACCGTGAGAGCCGATGCCGCGCGGAACCTGGAACTCGTGCTGACCACGGGCGCCCGCATGCTCGCCGACGACCCCGCGACCAGCGTCGCCGCGATCGCGGCCGAGGCCGGGGTGGACCGGCGCACCGTGTACCGGCGGTTCGCCGGACGGGACGAACTGCTGAGGGCGGTGTACGAGGCCCGGCTGGACGCGATCGAGGCGGCGATCGAAGCCGCCCGGCTCCGCGAGGCGCCGGTGCCGGTCGCGCTGCACCGGTACGTCGAGGGGATCGTCGGGGTGAACCGCAAATGGCCCGTCGAACTCAGCAGGATGCGGACGGAACCGGAGATCTGGGCGCGGCGGCTGCGGGCGGTCGACGAGGTCGAACGGTTTCTCCGGCGGGCCACCGAAGACGGACTGCTCCGGCCCGGCCAGCCGGACCGCTGGGCGAGTCACGTGCTCGGGCAGCTCCTGCACCTGGCGTCACGGGAACTCCCCGACCTGAGCGACGCGCGCGCCGCCGACGTCATCGTCGACACGTTCCTGCGCGGTTTCGGCGCGGGTGAGGCTCAGCCCGGCGATGTCGACAACTTCGGCGTCGGCGGTACCGAATCACGTTCGAGGGAAAAGACAGCGAGGAAATAGTTCGCCTGAGCGCAGTTGACCTTCTCACCGCCGGTGAGGCGCACGGTCAGCGCGCCGTGCGCCAAGGTCAGCTCGGCGCTGTTCTCGGCGCAACCGGGCACGGCGAAGGCGAAAGCACGGCGATCGGACGGCGGAACGAACGACAGAGCCGTGCGGACCTCGGCCAGGTTCGTGATCTCGGCACTCTCCAGCGCTCGCCGGAACGCCTGCGCCTCGGCTGTGCCCAGTTCCGCGGGTCGCAGGTCCGCCGACCTCTCGTGCAGGCCGTCGAGGCGCGCGAAGGACTCCAGCCGCGTCTTCCCGTCGGCGACCGCGCCGCATCCCGCCAGCACCAGCACCAGGCACGTCACCATCCATCTCATGTGCCTGAGACGTAGCCGGGCACGTCTCCGGTTGCGCTGCCGCGTCGGCTGGTCCACGCGGTGAGGATGAGCAGGGCGTCATGGGAGGGGCTGCCGGGTTCGGCGGTCAGGACCATCAGGCGTTGCCCGGAACCGTCGGGACTCGCCCAGGTGTCGCAGTCCAGGGTGAGGTCGCCCACCAGGTGGTGCCGGTAGTGCTTGGTGCCGTAGCCGGCGTCGTTGACGTGATGTTCCGCCCACCAGGTGCGGAAATCGGGGTCCTGTAAGGACAGTTCACCGATGAGCTGGGCGCACTCCGGATCGTCCGGATCGGCCGCTGCTGCCATCCGCAGCGCCGCGACGGCTTCGCGAGCGTCGTGGGCCCAGTTCTGGTGCAGCTGACGGACCACTGGATTCGTGAACAGCAACCGGAGATAGTTGCGCCTGCCGGGCGGGATGGCGGCGAAGTCGGTGTAGAGCGCCGCGGCGGCGGGATTCCACGCCAGGATGTCGAGCCGTTCGCCGAGGACGAGCGCCGGGGTCTGGGTGAGCTGGTCGAGCAGACGCCGCATCGCGGGACGCAGCCGTTGGGCAGGACGCCTGCGGTGTGGGCGGGCGTCGGCGCGACCGGCGAGCTCGTAGAGGTACTTCTGCTGATCGTCGTCGAGGCGCAAGGCACGCGCGAGGGTGGCCAGCACGGGTGCGGACGCCCGCACGCGGCCCTGTTCCAGCCGCGTGTAGTAGTCGACGCTGATAGCGGCGAGCTGAGCGGCTTCCTCACGGCGCAACCCGGCGACCTTGCGGGCGGAGTCCGTCTCGGCGAGACCGCAGTCCTTCGGTGTCAGCTGGGCCCGGCGAGCCTTGAGGAAGGCTCCCAGTGCCTTGGCGTCGGGGTCGGAACTCATGACTCCAGTGTGCGGCCACCGCGACGTTCCCGGCACGGGTTTGCGGGGGCAGGTTCTTTCCCAGGGAGAAACCTGCTCTGCCACGCCCGCCGAGGCCGACGGAGGGTGGAGTCATGCCCGGAAGGGCGTCCGTCACCGACTCAGGAGAGTGCCCCATGGCCAGGACCACCGTCAGTTTCGACAGCGCCGGCATCCCGCTCGCCGCCCACCTCTACCTCCCCGACACGTCGACGTCAGGCCCGCGTCCGGCGCTCGTCGTCGGTCACCCCGGCACCGGTGTGAAGGAACAGGCCGCCGGCACGTACGCGCGTCGTATGGCGCAGCGTGGCTTCGTCACCCTTGCCTTCGACGCCGCCTACCAGGGCGAGTCCGGCGGTCTGCCCCGCGGTCTGGAGGACCCCGGCCAGCGCGTGGAGGACTTCAAAGCGGCCGTCTCCTATCTCGGCACTCACGAAGAGGTCGACGCCGACCGCATCGGCCTCCTGGGCATCTGCGCCTCCGGCGGCTACTCGCTCGCCGCGGCCGGAGGCGACCATCGTGTCAAGGCCGTCGCGACCGTCTCCGGGGTCGACGTCGGCCGCCAGTTCCGCTTCGGCGCGGACGGCACCCAGGACCGCGCGGTCTTCCAGAGCCTCCTCGACGCCGCCGCCCTCGCGCGTTCCGCCGTCGCCCGCGGCGAGGACCCCGGGGCGATGGCCGTGTTCCCCGAAACCGCGGAGCAGGCGGCGGCGCTCGGTGGCCCGCACGCCGTCGAGGGCTTCGAGTACTACTGCACCCCGCGCGGACGGCATGAACGCTCCGCGAAGTCACTCGCCTGGGAAAGCGTCGACAAACTGGCTTCCTTCGACGCTTTCCACGCGGTTCCGCTCATCGCTCCGCGCCCGGTGCTGCAGATCGTCGGCAGCCGCGCGGTCACCTCCTGGATGGCCGTCGAGGTCCACCAGCGCGCCGGCGGCCCCAAGGAACTTCACTGGATCGAGGGTGCCAGCCACGTCGACCTGTACGACGAGAAGCAGTACATCGATCCCTCGATCGACAAGCTCGCCGACTTCTTCACCGGCCACCTCACCGCCGCGTGATCGAACGCCTGACCGTCAGAGGTCCAGGACGGGGACTCTAAGATTTGCGCTATGACGACGGTGGCCGGTACATGAAATCCGAAAGAGGCCATCGGCTACTGGCCTTTCTGCGCGAGATCCAGGTGACCACCACGTGGACGGTGGTGGTCACCGAAGACGCCGGTACTTCGACGTGGGAACTCGGCGGATCGACATGGCGAGCGACCGTGGTCGTCGAGCCGCTGCGCTGGCTCGGGTTGACGTTCGAGGCGCTGGATCCCGTGACCGGCAGGCGCGCCACCTACGAAATCGACACCGACCTGTATGACATAGCGCAGGACGCGCAGCGCGAATTCGCGGAGGAGATCGAACGGGACATCGTCGAATTCCTCGACAATTTGAGAAAGCGAGTCGTTCTCCGGGGAAACGCCGGGGCGAAATTCGTGGTCGTCTTTCCGTGCGACGATTCCTATGTTCGCGTCACCCGGGGGCGTTTCATCGGCAGTATGTCCACGTATGCCGATCTCGCCGCCGCTCGGATCGGCGGCGAGTACTTCCCGGTGGAATGAGCCTTTCCAAGCCACCGCCCCACGTCCCCGGGCCCGAAAGCTCCCCTTTCATGTACTGGTGAAGCGCGTGAAGGCCCCCTTCCCTCGGCTCAGCCGAGGGAAGGGGGCCTTCACGCGCAGCCGTTGTGACCTTCAACGTCCCAAAGGGGAACCCGCATTCGCCCGGTCTCACCCCTTGATCAGCGGGGAAGATTCCGGACGCTCAACGGCCGGAATCTTCCCCACTCGACCGCACCGGCAACTCGCACAAGCTCCACACCAATAGGTAGACAAATACGAGTCCCTCAAGGGGCCTTCAGGACACGTCACCTTTGAGTTACCCCTCGATAAAACACCCTTGGCTAGAACGACACCCACACCCCTGACTCGTCGATGACGAGCCTCCCCTTCTATGGCGCCTCCGGTGCTGAATCTTCAGTGGTGAAGGAGCGGAAGTCGAACCGGATCACGCTCGCGGCGTCCGATGGACGAGTGGCCACCGGCGTGATGATCCCCGCCGAGCCGGAGCCTGCCAGGCGGGCCAGCAGAGCGGCCAGCAGTTCAGGGGCCTCGACGGGTTCGGTGGGGGTCTGCATGAGCGTGCGGTGCAGGATCCCGACGTCCCAGCCACTGCTGTTGCCGCTGCCCGCCGGCACGGCGATGGTGACGTCGAGCAGCCATCGCGGGGATTTGCCGGGTATCGAAGGTGTGGCATGCGCGGTCAGGCCGATGATCTGATCTGCGCGCAGGAGGCCATCGCTGAGCGTACGGATCCAAACCTTGTCCAGCCCCATGAAAAGCCCTTCGTTCCAGTTCGCGGGGTTCGGTGTCAGTCCCGGCTGAGATCGTCAAGGTGATATCTCCGTGCGGCGGCGGCGACCATGCCGACGATGCCGGTGACCACGGCGCTGAAGATGATCACGACTGTCATGTCACGTGCTCCGGTGATGCTCAAACGGTCAGAGGATCATTAGCACTCGGAGTCGCAGAGTGCTAATTCTCTCTTAGCACTTCGCGCCCGTGGCCGCAACCATGTCGTTCCTGGCGGAGCCGGGGGTTCAGGGGCGCTTCCACTCCTGCTCCCGCCACGCGGGATCGAGTGGGGTGTGCGCGATGTGGTTGGTGTAGTTGGACAACGTCTTCATGCCGACGCCGAGGATCACGTCCATCACGTGGCGTTTCGTGTAGCCCGCGGCCAGGAACCGCGCGACCTCGTCGTCGGGGACCCAGCCTTGGTCGGCGACCATCGACGCGGTGAAGCGCCGCGCCGCGTCCAGTGTTTCATCGGGCAGCGGTTCGCCCTCACGCAAGGCAGTGACCGTTGCACTGTCCACTCCGGACTTCAGGGCCAGTGTGGAGTGGGCGGCCACACAGTACTCGCAGCCGTTCTGAACACTGGCCGTGATCCAGACGACGTGCTTGGCCTTGGCGGGCAAGGAGGACTTGCCGAACAGCTCGGCCAGGGTGTTGTACCCGGCGAGCAGTTCCGGCGACTCGGCCATCACCGCGTTCAGCGTGGTGACGAAACCCATGCGGCGTTTCGCGGATGCCAGGTGGGGCCGGGAGTTCTCCGGTGCGCTCGCTTCGTCATGGACCGTGAACCGGGTCATCGGGACTGTCTCCTCTCAGGCGGCCAGCAAGCTGATCGTGGCCGTTACGGTTTTCTCGAGCGTTTCCGGTTCCGCTCCCGCGCGGGACCGGAGGTTGACGCCATAGGCCAGGAGGGCCAGCATGTCGGCGGCCGTGGCCGAGGTGACCTCCGGACGTACTTGCCCGGAATCCGTCGCGTGCTCCAAGGCGGTGAGCATTGCCGCACGGAGCCGGTCGTGGTGCAGGTGCAGGACCGCTCGCACGTCGGGATCGTCGTTTTCCCCGTTCGCGTGGGCGTTGGAGATCATGCAGCCCCAGCGCGCGTACTCGCCCGAACAGCGGGTCGTGATCAGCCCGTCGAAAAAGGCCGAGATGGCGGGCAGGCCACGGGTGTCTTCGGTGAGCCGTCGCAGGATCGGCTCGGAACGCCGCTCGACATAGTGCCGCAGCGCCGCGACGTAGAGATCCCGCTTCCCGCCGAAGGTCGAGTACAGGCTCGACCGGTTGACGCCGGTCGCGGTCACGATGTCCTGGACGCCGGTCGAATCCACGCCCTGGCGCCAGAACAGCCGCACGACGGAGTCGAGCGCCGCGTCCGGATCGAAGTGTTTCACATCGGGCATGACCACCCTCGCTAACTTGGAACGTCCATTCCAAGTTAGCGGTCTGCTTGCGCCTACCGCAAGTGGGGGTGGGTTGACAGCGGTGGGAGGTGCTGCGATTCTCCCTAACAATCGTTAGGGAGGAAACAATGAAGTTCCCTGCTCGCGTCCTTCTCGCCGTCCTGGTCGCGGTCGCGGCGGTTCTGGTCGCGCCGGCCACGCACGCCGCCGAGGCCACCGATCCGGCGGCTTCCTCGGTCGACCCGCATTGGGCGGATCCCGGGCCGTTCGCCGTCGCGGTCGACGCCGGGCTGAGCCACACGTTCTACCGGCCGGCGGCGCTCGACCAAGGCGCCCCGCATCCGGTGATCGTCTGGGGGAACGGCACCGGGGCGACTCCGGCGGCCTACGACGGTCTGTTGCGGCACTGGGCCTCGTACGGGTTCATCGTCGCGGCGGCCAACACGCCGTTCGCCAATGACGGCAAGGCGATGCTGGGCGGCGCGCGGTGGCTCGTCGGAGAGAATCAGCGACCGGGAAGTCGTTACTACCGCAAGGTCGCCGTGACGGCGATCGGGTCGGCGGGGCATTCGCAGGGCGGTGCCGGCGCGATCAACGCCGGGGCCGATCCGTTGATCACCACGACGATCGCGCTGCAGCCCGGACCGCTGGCCGACGTGGGCAAGCTGCACGGGTCCACGCTCTTCCTCGCCGGACAGACGGACACTATCGTCAAACCCGGCTTGATCGTGCTGCCGTTCTATGCGGCCGCTGACCGGATTCCCGCGGTCTACGCCGAACTGAAGGGTGCGGGCCATTTCGAACCGGCGCTCGACGGCGGCAGGTTCCGTGGTGTCCTCACGGCGTGGTTCGCCTATCGTCTCCAGGGAGACGAGCGAGCCAAGGCCGAGTTCGACGGCCCATCCTGTGGGCTGTGCACGGATCCCGAGTGGAGCGACGTGCGGCGCAACGACAAGGCCGAGAGCGGCCAGGTCTGAGGAAAGGGCCACCACGCTGAACGAGAACCCGAAAACCCGCGATCTCACCGCATTGACCAGGGTTCGCGCGGTGGAGCCGAAACTGCCGCCGGGGACCAGTACGGGTACCGAGCTGCGCATCCTCCTGGAATCGCTGCGCCTGTTCGCCTACCACGGCTATCCGGCCACCAGCGTGCGGAAGATCGCCACCGCGATCGGGATCAAGGCGCCCAGTCTGTACGAGCATTTCTCCGCCAAGGAGGACATCCTGACGCGGATAGTCCACATCGGACACAGCGCGCTGCTGACCTCGTTCGAGCGGACGATCGCCGAATGTGACCCCGACCCGGTGAGCCAGATCCGGGAACTGGTGCGCACCCATGTGCTCAACCACGTCACGTACCCGCTGCTGGCCATCGTCACCAACGACGAGTTGCACCACCTTTCCCCGGCGCGTGCCGAGGAGGTCCTCGCCTTGCGGCAACGTACCGAACAGATCGCCCTCCAGGCGGGTATCCGTGGTGTCGAACAAGGAGTGTTCGACGGCTCCGAGGTCGTCGCGACCACGGCGGCGATCGCGAGCATGGGTGTCCGGGCGCCGTACTGGTTCGTTCCCACCGCCGGCTACGGACCCGCCGACCTCGCCGACGCCTACGCCGAGCTGGCCATCCGGATGCTGCGGCCCGGTGACCCCTCGGGGCCGGACCGGCCGAGGTGACCGGCCGTGTGGACCGACTCCCGCACCGGTGACGCGTCCCCTGCCTGGACGGAACTGGCCACCTACGTCGGCAGGCAGGAGGAGGATGCCGAAGTACGCAGGCTGCTCGGGTCCGCGCGTCTGGTCACGTTGACCGGTCCGGGCGGGGTGGGGAAGACCCGCCTCGCCGAACAGGTCGCGGCCAGGATCTGCCGGGCGTTCGCCGACGGGGTGATCGGAGTGTCGCTCGCCGAAGCGCGCGACGAGCGCTTGCTCGCCGGTTTGATCGCGCACCGGCTCGGGCTGCACGACCGGTCGCTCGAGCCCACCCTGCACACGGTCGCCGGCTATCTGCGCGAGAAACAGCTTCTGCTCGTGCTCGACAACTGCGAGCATCTCGTCGCGGGCTGCGCCGAGCTGGTCACCACGCTCTTGCGCCACTGCCCGCGGCTGGTGGTGTTGTGCACCAGCCGGCGGTCCCTCGGTGTGACCGGTGAACACGTTCACGCCGTGCCGCCGCTGACCGTCCCATCCGGACACATCACCTCCGCGCGGGAGCTCGCGGCCGGCGAGGCCGTCCAGCTGTTCGTCGATCGCGCCCGCTCGGTATTGCCATCGTTCCGGCTCACCGACGCCAACGGACCGGACGTGGCCAGGGTGTGCCGTCAGGTGGACGGGCTGCCGCTGGGCATCGAACTCGCCGCGGCCCGGATCCGGGCGCTTTCGCCGCACCAGATCGCACAGCGGCTCGAAGACCGTTTGGCGGTGCTGAGCACCGGCTCACCCACCGTGCCCGAACGGCAGCGCACCCTGCGGGCGACGGCGGACTGGAGTTTCGCGTTGTGCACCGAGGCGGAGCGAGCGGTCTGGGCGCGGTGCTCGGTGTTCGCCGGATCCTTCGACCTGGCCGCGGCGGAGTACGTCTGCGCGGGCGGTGTACGCGGTGAGGACGTCCTCGCCGCCGTCGACGGTCTTATCGACATGTCGGTGCTGCAGCGAGAAGACGCCGGTACGACCGTGCGTTACCGAATGCTGGAGACGTTGCGCGACTACGGTCACGAGCAGCTGGTGGCCCAGAACGCGGATCGCGAGGCCGCCCGCAGGCACCGGGATCACTATGACCGGCTGACCTTCGACGCCGACACCGAATGGTTCGGGCCACGCCAGCCCGAGTGGAGCGACCGGCTGCGCGCCGAGCACGCGAACCTCCGCGTCGCGCTGACGTGGTCACTCACTGAACCCGGCGAAGCCGCTGTGGCGCTGCGCATGGCGACCCGCGTCTCCGAGTACTTCGTGATGAGCGGGGCCGCGCGCGAGGCCAGGGAGTGGATCGATCGCGCGCTGGCGGCCGTGGACGAGGACGAACCTGGGCGGGCGCTCGCGCTGAGCACGTCGGCACTGTGCGCGTTGTTCCATTCCGACCTGCCCTTGGCCCGCGCCCGGCTGGACGAAGCGGCGGCCCTCGACACCGCGGAGGCCGACGCGCATCTCGACTATGTCCGGAGCTTCGCCGCGATGCTGTGTACCGAGCCGACGGTGGAGCTGGCCGCGAAGGCGGTGCGGGCCTTCGCCGAACGCGGCGAGGTCCGCAGGCAGATGCATCCGCTGTTCATCCTCGGGATCTCGGTGGCCTACCGCGGCGACCTCGACCTCGCGCGGGCCCTGCTGCGCTGGATGCTGTCGCTGTGCGAGGACGCCGGTGACAGCCACTACCGTTCGATGGCCCTCTTCGGAATCGGTGTCGTCGAGGTGTGGTTCGGCGACGCCGGGGTCGCTGAGACGGCGATGCGCGAGGCGCTGCGGATCGACCTGCGTGCCCGCGACAGGCTCTCCGCCGCGTACCGGGTCGACGGGCTGGCCTGGGTCGCGTCGCGGCAGGGCGGGAACACGCGGGCGGCAAGGCTTTTCGGCGCGGCGGCCACCATGTGGGAGCGCTGCGGAGCGACTCCCGACGTCGCCGTGTCGATTCCGCACCGATGCTTCCGCGACGCCACTCGCGACGCCCTCGGCGTCGACCGGTTCGAGCGCGCGTTCGCCGAGGGACGGTCGATGACCCCGGCCGAAGCCGCCGGCGACGACCGCGTCGAGGAGTCCCTGCGGCTCCCGCGCTCGTCGTCCCCGCTGACCCGCCGGGAAGCCGAGGTCGCGGATCTGGTCGCCGAAGGAATGACGAACCGGGAGATCGCGCGCCGTCTGGTCATCGCCCAGCGCACGGCCGACACGCACGTCCAGCACATCCTGACGAAGCTGGGTTTCGCGAACCGCACCCAGCTCACGGTCTGGGTCATCGAACGCCGCGCGGCCCACGGGAACTGATCCCGCGGGCCGCGCGGCGTCCGGTCATGACAGCGCCCGCACCACCAGGTCGGCGACCTTGTCGTCGCGCAGCATCGCGAGATGACTGACGCCGGGCACCTCGATGTTGTGCACGCCGTCCAGTTTCGAACTGGTGGCCGGGGTGACCACGCCGTCGTTCGGCGACCAGATGACGGTGCCCGCCACGTCACCGGGCACCGCCTCGCCCGCGTTGAGTTTGGTGAGGAACCCGGAGCCGGGCTGCATTTCACGGCAGGTGACCTGCCACGCGCAGAGTCCGGCGTTGGCCGTGCCGTTGTTCGGTCCGGCCAGCGACACCCAGTCGTCCACCTTGCCGGCGCACGCGCCGTACTTGACGCAGTAACGGCTGTTGAGGCTGCCCATCGAATGACCGACCAAGTCCACTTTCGACGCACCGGTGCGGCTCAGCACCTCATCGACCTTCGCGCCGAGTTGTTCCGCGGTGAGGACGTTGGACTGCGTGATGGTGTTGTAGCCGAACGTGAAGATCTGATCGTCGCGGTACCCGGCCTGCTTCAACGAGGCAGTGAACTCGGTCCAGTTGCCCGGGCTGCCGAACAACCCGTGGATCAGGATCACCGGATCGCGTTCGGCGGCCACCGGCGAATCCGCCGCGGCCGGAACCCAGGACTGGACAAGGACCCCGGCGGTGGCCATGGCGGCCACCGCGATGGCCGCCACACTGCGGCGCGCACGCTTCATGAGACTTTTCTCCTCGCACCTGGCCAAGACCCTCGCGATCTCGGTCACAGGCACACACCGTCTCGTGATCGCGCGGCCGGGACATCGGCAGAACTACGGAGTTGTCCCTACGTACGTGAAGGCCCCTTCCTTGCGCCCAGGATCACGAACAGGACGGCTGAGGGAAATCAGGTCGTACAGTTCCTGGGTGAACTCACATTGACCTTGGCTCCGGTGAACTCCTCGAGTATCGCGATGTTCTCCGGGGCGTAGTTCTTGGCGACGATCTTGTCCACGTCCGCGCTGCCGAGTTTGGTGGCATAGGCCGCGGATTGATCGAGCCAGTACGCCGACCGCAGGAACTCGATGAGCACCAGTTCGCGCAGCGCGGGTTCGGCTTTGATCCTGGTCCAGTAGTCGGCGTGCTTCGTCTTGGCCGTGCGCAGGTAGAGCAGGAGATAACGGATGTTGGTGGCGACGATGTCCCTGGAATTGCTCGCTCCCACGCCCTGGATGTACTCGGCGACGACCGTCGCCGCGGGCAGTCCCATGAGCCCGGCGTTGAGTTCGGCGAGGACTCCCTGGAGGCGATACGTTCCCTGCTGCGCGTCCCGCAGGTAGATGTCGTCCATGGAGGAGGTGAGCTTGTCCGTGATCAGCGGCAGGATTTCGCGACGGGGGAATCCGCCGTGCAGAGGCACCTTCATCGCCTTCCGGGACGCGTTGATCCACGCGGACAGGTAGACGTCCCAAGAAGTTCTCGACGGATCCAGGTCCCACATATGGGTTTCCTCGTGAATCGCCACCATCAGTGATTCGGCGAGGGCGTTGAAACTGGATTTCTCGACGAACTGGCTGAAATACTTGTCATTGGCTTGAGCGGTCGCGAGGCCTTCACCGCTGGGCCAGCGGCGTTTGTACACGGCTTGGATCGTCTGCAACCACTTCGAAGACTGGAAAGCGGCCTTGATGTCGCTTACATCGGCCTTTGGCTGCACGGGTTCTTCGTAGCAGAACGCGGCGCGCGTCCCGCCGGGGTTCGAAGCGGGTTGTGCGGCGGCGACGGGAAACTGGACGAGGGACAAGGCGAGGCAAGCGGACAGCAGTGAAACGCGGAATTCGCGGCGCATGAAGACCTCGGTTCACGGTAGGACTTCCGTGGGTCAAGACGGAAAGTGTCTCCTACTCGGCACCGTCGTCTCAATGATATCGCTTCGTGTACGACTGGACGGCCCAGGTGTTACGGCGGCGTACGGAGGAGTGAACCCCCGGACATGCGAACGGCACGCGGCGCTGGAGCCGCGTGCCGAAGGGGTGGAGAGAGGTGGTTCGTCAGTCGCGCGTGTTGCCCTCGTTGGCGAGGCCTTGAGACCGGTTGAGGTTCTGGGCTTCGTGGAGCTGGTCTTCGAGGGTGACGATGCGGCAGGCGGCGTCGATGGCGGTGCCCTGGTCGACCATTTCCCGCACCCTGGCCGCCAGGCGCAGCTGATGCCGGGAGTAGCGGCGGTGCCCGCCGGCGGACCGTTGCGGGGTGATCAAACCGGCCTCGTCGAGGCTGCGCAGGAACCCTTGGGTCGTGCCGAGCATGTCGGCGGCCCGGCCCATGGTGTACGCGGGGTAGTGCTCGTCGTCGAACCTGTCGGCCCCGCTGGGCGTGGCCGGTCCTTCTTGGTCAGGGATCATTCCACCTCCACATCACGAAGGGCCCCGGGTGCCGAACGGCACCCGGGGCCCTCAGGGTTGGGTTTCACCATTGTCAACCGGCGTTTCGGCCGGCTTCCTGCACCCGCGTCCGTCGGAAAACCGGACCTTGCGGGGATCGCTCATTCGTGACCGAGAACCACCTCCGAACTCGATGGAACTACGGCACCCGCGCGGCGCTACGTGGTCGCTGCGGGCGATCCAATGATGATGCCGTTCCCTTCTTTCCTGTGTTTTCCACTTACTGGGTACTGCAACTGCTGGTACTGCAACTTCAACTACTGGTACTGCTGGTACTGCGATTTCACCTACTGCGAGCGTCACTGCTGGAACCCTTTCACTGATCGGTCCCAGCACGCTGACGCCGCTGGTCACTGGCCGGAGCCCCGTTCACTGATCGGCTCCGGCCACCTGACCGGTCCTGCAACTGCACTTGCCTACTGCTGATACTGCTCAACTACTGGTACTGCACTTCTGGTACTGCAACTGCTGATATTGCTGCTCCAGGACCGGTACTACCTGGCAAAACCTCTTCACAACACGGTCCTGGAGTACTGCTCCCGGTCACCAGCCGGAACCTGTTCCTTGATCGGCTCCGTCCTGCCTGACCGCCTTGTCTCACCTCGCGGGTAGTTACGTTCTCTCCCGCGCCTGCTTGACGTTGTCTCTCTCGGTACAAGGAGAACACTACACACACCCGTCGTTGAATGTCTACTCCCGTCAGCATAGATTTTCTGCGGCGTGTCGGACGGAGTACGGGAAGAGGGGCTCACGGCCATGAGTGACGAGGTCATGCGGGATCCGCTCGACGAGCGCTACGGCCTCGTCGGTGTGCGTGACCTGGAGGAGTACGCCGAAGCCCTGACCCTGCTGCTGGAGCGGGGACGCCGGGAACGGTTCGCGGCGTTGCTGTCGGAGGCCGAGGCCTACGCGGCGGCGGAGCTGCTGGGCCGCTTCGCGCAGCTCGACCCCCGGGGTGCGCTGAACCAGCTGGCCGCGTCACTGGCGAGCCGTCTCTACAGCCGTCTCGGTGCCTGACGCTCCGTGAAGGCCCCCTTCCCTCGGCTCAGCCGCAGTGCCAGGAACTTATTTGAGGGGTAACTCAAATGTGGGGTGTCCTGAAGGACCCCTTTGAGACCTTCAACGTCTCAAAGGGGTCCTTCAGGACATCACGCTTCGACGCTGGGGCAGCGGTGTTCCCGAGGCTCTCCAACTGTCCATAAAGGATTCGCCGAGGGGGCGATTCGTCCGATTGATCACCCTTTGCCCGTGTTATCGAGTCCGTGAAGGCCTCCTTGAGGGACTCTGGGTCCCTCAAGGAGGCGTGGTCTTGTGTACCTACGTCTGACCAGCAGATGAGTAGTGATTCGGCGGGCGGTCGAGCGTGTCTGTGAAGGATTTGGGACGTTGAGTGTCCCAAATCCTTCATAGACAGCGGGGATCGTCACCGGTTCGGAGGCTGATCAAGGGCACCTCACTCAGGTCGCCGGTACGGGTGCGAGACCTCCATCAGTAGGTCAACAAATCAGTGCTCGCCAAGGAGGCCTTCACGGACCATCGACACCATCGACCTTCGTCGGCGAACAGTCACTGCCCGAACGGACGGTACTTGCTGGAGCCGGGCTACCCGACCTGGGCGAACAGGTCCGACACGCGACCGCGCCACCGTTGCGGCCGCCAATGTGGCATGGGAGACGCTCAGCGCCCCCAATGCCAAATCAGGGACATCGGATCGCGGCACGAGCCGGGTTCGGCCCACCCCTCGCGGGACCGGCCCGGACCGCTCACGAGTAGGTTGCCGCCGGTGGATGTTCCGGAGCAGGTTCTGCGCACCTCGATCATCGAGCGGTTGTTCGCCCGTGCCGCCGATCCGCGCCCGCTGTTCACACATCAGGACCACAGCGCCGGGGTGGACACCACGTTCACCTGGACGGAGTTCGTCTCCCGGGTGCGGGAAGTCGCGGGGACGCTGCGCCGGATCACGCGGCCGGGTGATCGCGTCGCCGTGCTCACCGGGCAGGACCTGAATTACCCTCTCGCCTTCTACGGGGCACTCGCCGCCGGGCTGGTGGCCGTGCCGTTGATGGCGCCGGGCAGCCACGCTCAGCGAGGCAGGCTCACCGGTGTCCTCGCCGACTGCGACGCACGGGTCTGGCTGACTTCCTCGGCCGCCGCCGCGAAAACACGGGAAGCCGGGACGCCCGAACATCTCGTGGTGGTCGACGAACTTTCCGGGCCTGGCGCCGATCCGCTCCCGGTCGCGCCGGAAAGCCCCGCGTATCTGCAGTACACGTCCGGGTCGACGCGGGAACCCGCCGGTGCGGTGATCCCGCATCGCGCGGTCGCCGCGGCCTGCTGGCAGGCGAGCCGGGCCTACGCCGTCGACGAGGGCACGACCTGTGCCGGCTGGATTCCGTTCTTCCACGACATGGGCCTGATCCAGCTTCTGTGCCTGCCGGTCTTCGCCGGCGCGCGATCGGTTTTCATGGCCCCCGCGGAATTCGTGCACAGGCCCGCGAGATGGCTGCGTCAGCTGGCGGATCATCCGGCCGTGTTCACCGCCGCGCCGAACTTCGCGTTCGACCTCGCCGCCGACGCCGCCGGGGAGGCGGGAGACGACCTCGACCTTTCGGGCGTGCGTGTCGCGCTCAACGGCAGCGAACCGGTCCGGCCGGGCACGATCGCGCGGTTTCACGAGGTCTTCGGACCGCGAGGGTTCCGGCCCGAAGCCCACCGGCCGTCCTACGGCCTCGCCGAGGCGACCGTGTACGTGGCGAGCGCGGACGAGACGGGACCTCGGAGCGCGGTGTTCGACCGCGAGGCCCTCGCGCAAGGCCGGGCGATGGAGGTACCGGACGGCAAGGAACTCGTCTCGGTCGGCCGCCCGCTCGGACAGCGGGTCCGGATCGTCCGCGACGGGGTGGCGCAGCCGGACGGGACGGCGGGGGAGATCTGGATCCACGGCCCGAACGTCGCGGCAGGCTACTGGGGGCGCGGCGACGCCGCCGCGTTCGAGGCCGAACTCGAAGGGAGCAGCGGCTGGCTGCGGACCGGGGACCTGGGGGTCTTCCACCGCGGCGACCTCTACATCACCGGCAGGCTCAAGGATCTCATCGTCATCGACGGACGCAATTTCCATCCGCAGGACATCGAGGCCGTCGTCGGTGAAGCGCATCCGGCGATCCGCCGCGACCGCGTCGCCGCTTTCGGTGTGCGGGACGAAATGGGCGAAGGGGCAATGGTGGTGGCCGAATGGGCAAAAAACGCCGAAGCCGATGTCAAGGAAGTCACCAGGATGGTATTGCGGAAAGTCTCCCGCGAACATGATCTGACGTTGCGTTCTGTCCGTCTGGTCCCCTCCGGTGACCTTCCGCGTACTTCCAGTGGCAAGGTGGCGCGTGCGGCGGCGAAGGCACGTTATAGTCGGCGCCGTGGTTGATCACCGCGCGGAGGTCGTGAAGGTCGTCAGCGAGACTTTTCGGCTTGATCCCGCCGAAATCGAGCTCGACGCACCGCTGGAAGAGCTGGGTGTCGACTCCAAGGGACGGATAAAACTCCTGTCGGCGCTGGAGATCTACCACGACGTGAGAATCGACCTCGACCAGCTGGACCGGTTCACCGACATCGGGTCGGTGGCCGAAGTACTCGCCGAGGCACTCGGCGGCAAGGCCGGCGGATCCGACGAAGGGCGCTGAAAAGAATGAGCGGGGGCTTCACCGCGGCGACCGATGCGCTTTCATCGGCGTCGAAGAACATCGGAAAACTGACGGAACAGTTGTTGGAAGACAACCCGGATCTGTCGAGCACACCGGTGAACGCGGCCGGCTTCGGCCAGGCGCACGGCGATCACGCGAAGAAGTACACCGACGGCGTGGCGGCGTTGTGGGCGTCGGTCCAGGGGTACAGCACCACGCTCGGCTCGTTCGGCACGAACCTCGGCACCGCCGGCACCGCCTACGGCACCAATGAGGACGAGCAGAAGAACAAGATCACCAAGACGGGGATGCGCTAGTGGCCATCGAAACCTCCTGGACCGACGTCAAAGCCGTCCTCGACGACCCGGCCGTTCCCGCCGAGAAGAAGACCCAGCTCATCGGCTCGTGGATGCGGACGCATCCGGCGCCCCCGCCGTGGACGGCGGACCAGGAGCCGGAGGAGATCAAGCAGAAGCGCAAGGAAGCCGAGAAGTACATGGCTTCCTACAACGCCTATCCGTTCATGCCCTACGACGACGACGTCGACAAGGTCTTCAAGGACGCGAAAGGCGCGGGCGATCAGGCCAGCTTCAACCGGAAGGCGGAGAAGAAGGCCGTCGACGAAGGCAACAAGAAACTCGACGGCACCAAGGAACCCACCGCGGAAGGCGCCGGGACCAAGACGTCGGACGAGATCTTCGACGCCGCCGCGCCCGCGCTCAAGGTCTTCGAGACCTTCGGCTCACTGCTGGCGAAGCTCCCGGAGGACTGCCGGGGCACCACTCGCGCGCTCGATTTCGAGAAGGACATCAAGAAGCCCTTCGACGAGCAGCGCGGTATCAGCTTCAAGAACTTCGTCGACGACGCCGCCCACTTCAAGACCGGTTCGAAGACCGTCCAGAAGGCCATCGACGACACCGGTTCCCAGCTGAACACCCTTTACGGGACGTGGACCGGGAAGGCCGCCGACGCTTCGTCGGAGAACTACAACGAGAAGATCCTGCCCAAGGCCAGGAAACTCGCGCAGACACTGGACAACGCGAGCGAAGCGACGCTGCACACCACCGCCACGGTGTTCAAACTGTGCAAGGGCAAGGCCGACACGGTCATCGACCTCTACAAGGAGATCGTCGGCAAAGCGGACTTCCCGATGGCGCAGAAGGTCATCGCCATCGCCGCCGGAGAGAAGAGCGGTAAAGAGGACCTCGGCGCGATCGCGGGCTGGATGGACGTCAACTTCGGCTCCAACCTGGTCCAGCAGCTGAACAACGACGGCTGCTGCGACGACGACGAGTTCAAGAAGGCCGGCCAGAATCTCGCCAAGCAGTGGATCCAGAGGCAGTTCATCCCGGAGATGTGGGACATCATCTACCAGGGATTCGCCAAGTCCTGCAAGGAAACCAAGGATTTCGTCAACCAGGCCTACGACGAGCTCGACAAGATCATGGGCAAGGTCAAGAACGAGTTCGAAGGCGGGGACAAGGGCGGTGCCGGCGGTCAGGGCGGTGGCCCCGGCGGTTCGGGCAACGGTGGTCCCGACTTCACCGGTGGTTCCGGCGGCGGTCCAGGTGGGTCCGGTAAGGGCGGCGGTCAGGGCGGTGGCGCCGGCGGCGGTCCTGGTGGTGGCTCCGGCGGTGGCCCGGACTTCACCGGTGGCGGCTCGGGCGGTACCGATGGAGGACCGGGCGGTGGCCCCGGCAGTGGCTCGGAAGGTAGTCCCGGTGGCGGTCCGGGTGGTGGCGCCGGTCCGGCGGGCCAGCCCAAGCCTCCGCCGATCCCGGAAGTGAACCTTCCGCAGGGCGGCGGTCCCGGCGGTGGAACGCCGGGCGGTGGCGGATCCGGTTCCGGGCCGGACGTGCCCAAGGACGAGACGTCACCCTCTAGTTCGGCTCCGCCGCCGTCGTCCGGCGACGAGCAGAAAGCGGCCGCCGAAGAAGCGAAGAAGCAGGCCGCGGCGGCTGCCGAAAACGCGAAGAAACAGGCTGCCGAGGCGTTGGGCAAGCTGGGCGACGGTCCCGCCGGTGGCGAGCCAGGCGGTCCCGGTGGCAGCACCGACGCGGCCGCCGAAGCCAAGGCAGCGGCCGAGAAGGCCACTGAAGAGGCGAAGAAGCAGGCTTCCGAGGCGCTCGGCAAACTCGGTGACGCCCCCGGCGGCATGGGCGACGGCGATGCCGAGGAGTCCGCCGAAAAGGCCGCTGACGACGCGAAAAAGAAGGCCTCCGAACAGCTGGACAAGCTCGGCGACGATCTGCCCGGCGCGGACGGCGACAAGGCGGCAGGCGACAAACCCGGTGCGGACGGCGACAAGGCCGAAGACGGCGAACGCGAAACCCTCAAGGTCAAACAGGGCGACAAGACCTTCGAAATGACCGAGCCGGACAAAGACGGCGAGATGGAGATCAAGGTCGGCGACGGTTCCGGACCGGCCAAGGACTTCAAGCTCGACTGGACCGGCGACGGTGACGAGTCCAAGCTGGGCTCCGCTCCCGGGTCCGACGACGGGAAACCGGACAAGGACGGTGTGCACCGCCCCGGTCCGGACGGCAAGATCCACATCCAGGACGGCGATGTGAAGATCACGGCCGAACGTCCTGACGGTCCGTCCGGTCCGACGGTCGTCACCGTCGACGACGGCACCGGCAAACCGACCACCTACACCCTCGGTGAGGACAATCCCCGCACGGACAAGGCCGCACACCCGCTCAGTCCCCTGACCGGAACGGTGCAGTCGGAGCCTCGTCCCGGTCTGGCCTCGCACGACGTCGCTCCCCCTGTCGGTCTCAACGGTGACAGCGGCGGTAGCGGTGGCGGCGGTGCCGGAGGCGGTGGTGGCGGTGGTTCCGCGGTCGCGACCCCGTTCGAAACCGGGACCCCCGCGGCGAGCCAGCCGTTGACCGAAGGCGTGCACACCGGCGGCGGGACGCAGCAGCCGCAGCACGTGGCTTCGGCAGCCGCGCCCGCCGCGATGGGCGGACCGGCGGGGCAGTCGTTCGGCGGCGGTGCGATGCCGCCGATGGGCGGTATGGGCGGCGGTGGCGCGGGCGGCGGAGGCGGCGACCAGGAGCGCACCAACCGCGCGTACCGGATCGAGGGCGAGGTCTTCGACCAGCTCAACGAGCCCACCGGCCGGATCACCGGTTCACTGCTGGACGACGAGGATCAGCCTGCCGCCCGCAAGCGGTGAGCCGGAGCAGGGGAGAACAGATGAGCGCCGATGACACCTCCGGGATGAAGGCAACCCTCGACGGTCTCGTCCGTGAGCAGGCGGAGCGCCGGGCACTGCGGGATCAACGGGCCGAGGAGATCAAGGCCCGCTCGCAGGAGTTCATGACCAAACAGGTCCAGACCGCCCAGCGCTACGTCGAGCACCGGCGGGAACTGGGACAGCGCAAGACGAAGTCCGGCTGGAGCACCGATCGGTCGCACGCGGAGCCGGGCGCCGGGTCGGCGTTCGACGACACGCCGAGGTTCGACGACGCCCCGTTCACCCCGGAGCCGGCTCCTGCCCGCACAGGGCGGGACGCGCCCCGGCGGGCTCCCCGGCCTCGGCCGATGCCGGCGGACGACGAAGACGACGCCTTCCTCAACAACCGTTGGCGTGAATGACCCGTCAGATGGCGACGTCGAGCAGCAGGACGATCGGGAGCGAGATCACCGAGGCCAGTGACATGGCGACGGTATGGGTCTTGAACGTGCCCCGGGTGCTCAGTCCGAGCAGCGAGTGGAACATCCAGAAGAAGTTGCTGCTGACGTGCGGGAGGAACAACGCGCCAGAGCAGGCCGCGAGGGCGACCAGCACCACCGGGACGCCCAGTGAGCCCGCGATCGGCGCGAGGATGCCGGCCGCGGTGATCGCCGAGATCGAGATGGACCCCATCGCGATGTGCAGGATGGCGGCGATCAGCCAGACGAGTACCAAGGGTGGCAGGAATCCGGTGCTGAACGAACTCGCCAGCACGTCTCGCAGTCCCGATTTCCCGATCACCTCGGCGACCGAGCCGGAGAGCCCGGACAGCACGAGAATGGGTCCGGCCATCGCCAGCGCCTTGCCGACGGCCGCGTCGGCCTGCTGACGGGGGAGGACGCGCCGGGCGAGCAGCAACGCGAGCCCGGCGCCGATCGCCATGGCGATCATCGGCTCGCTCAGCAGTGCGACCGGTCCCAGCGGGAACCGGAAGGCTTTGGCGAGCGCGCCGAGGGCGATCAGCGAAAGCGTCACCAGCACCGGCGAGACGGACAGTGCGAGAGGTAGCCGGTGTCCCTCCCCGTCCGGTTCCTGGACGACGGCGACAGCGTGATCGCTCGCCGCTTCCAGTTCGTCCGCGGCCGGATTCCAGCGCAGCGCCCGGCGCAGCAGCAGGCTGAAGAGCAGCGTGGTGAGCACGGCCGTGGGGAGGCCGACGGCCAGCCCGAGCAGGAACATTTCCCCGAGTGGCACGCCGAGCAGGCCCGCGACGGCCAGCGCGGCCACCCCCGGCACGACGAAGACCAGGCCGACCTCGATCCCGGCGGTCAGCGCACCACCCATGAGTGCGACGCCCCGGGGCCCCAGACGGACGCCGAGGCGCCGGGCCAACGGCGCGGTGAGCACCAGCACGACGTCGGAATAGATGGAGGTGAACAAGGTCGACAGCGACACGGCGAACACCATCGGGACACGTTTCTCGCCGAAGATCCCCAGCAGCCGTTCCAGGACGCGGTTCAGGGTGTTCGTGGCGGTGAGCAGCGAGCCGATGACCACGCCGAAGGTGATGAGCAGGCCGATCTCGGCCAGCACGTCGCCGAATCCGGTGGCCAGTGCTTCGGTCGTCCCGCTCGCCCCGAGTCCGGTGGCCAGCCCCAGATAGGTGGCGCCGAGCACCAGGCCGAAGATCGGCGGGGTCTTGAGCCAGGTGATCAGCACGACGATGCCCACGATGGCGATACCGGTGTGGGCAAGCAGCCAGGCATCGGACACGGTGCCCTCCTCGGAACTCGCGACGGGACGGCGCCGGTGCCGTCCCTCATGGCGACCCAGTAAGCCCCGCCGCCGGGTCGCCGGTCCAAGACCGGGATGCTGGCAAGGTGATAGGCCCCGGCTATCGACCACGAGGAGGCCCGGCGTGGACGCTCGTCAGTTGAGGTATTTCCTGGCCGTCGTCGACGCCGGAAGCGTCCACCGGGCCGCGGAACGGCTTTACGTCGCCCAGCCGTCGGTCTCCCAAGCCCTGCGCGCACTCGAGCGCGACCTGGGTAGCCTGCTGTTCCACCGGACCGGCCGTCGGCTGGTGCTGACCGCCGCGGGACACGCCCTCGTCGAGCCCGCCCGCGAGGTCATGCGCGGGCTGGATCTCGCCCGCGCCACGGTGGAGGCCGTCGACGGTCTGCTCGGCGGGGAGCTGGTCATCGCCTCGATGCCGTCGCAGTCGGTCAGTCCGCTCACCGGCCTGATCGCCGCTTTCACCGCCGTCAACCCGCTCGTGCGGATCTCGGTCCGCGCGGCGAGCACCCCCGCCGACGTCGGGAGGATGCTCACGACCGGCGACGCCGAACTCGGTGTGGTGGCGGCATCGCCGTCGACAACGCCGTTGCCCGGCTTGGTGGCACTACACCTGGAGACCCAGCGCTTCGCCGTACTGGGCCGCGACGAGGCGGCTCTGCCTCCCGGGGATCCGGTCCGGCCGGCCGACCTCGCCGGTGCGGCGCTCATCGTCGGCCAGCAGGGCACGGGCATGCGCGCGGTCGCCGACGCCGTGCTCCGTGCGGCCACAGGCAGCCGGTTCGTGGTCGAGGTGGAACACCGGGAAGCCGTCCTGCCGCTCGTCCTCGCCGGAGTGGGGATCGCGGTGGTCAGCGACTCCTGGCGCGCGCTGGCGCAGGCGGCGGGTGCCGTCGTCCGTGCGCTGGACCACGCCGATTCCCTGGAGGTGTCCCTGGTGTCCCGGCCGGGGCGGCTGAGCCCGGCCGCCGCGGCTTTTCACGGTCTGGCGGACGGCAACCGATAGGCGCAGCCTCTCAGTGAAGCAAGAACTGCGTCTTGGACGTACCCGCCCGGCTCGTCGTCCACTGGACCCATGATCAGCTACCGCATCGCGCTCATCCCCGGCGACGGCATCGGCACCGAGGTGCTTCCCCCGGCTCAGGCGGTGCTCGCCGCCGTCGGCAGGCGGCACGGGATCGAGTTCACCTACGACTCCTTCGACTGGTCCTGTGAGCGCTACCTCGCCGAGGGCGCGATGATGCCGGCCGACGGCCTCGACCGGATCCGGCGGCACGACGCGATCCTCCTGGGCGCGGTCGGCTGGCCCGGCGTGCCGGACCACGTTTCGCTGTGGGGGCTGCTGATCCCCATCCGGCGCGGCTTCCGGCAGTACGTCAACCTGCGTCCGGTGAAAGTGCTCGACGGGGTGCCCAGCCCGGTGCGCGGCGCCGGAGCCGTCGATCTGGTGGTGGTGCGGGAAAACGTCGAGGGCGAGTACTCCGAGATCGGCGGACGTCTCGGCCGTGGCACCGACGACGAACTGGCGGTGCAGGAGGCGGTGTTCACCCGCAAGGGAGTCACTCGCGTCGTCGAGTACGCCTACGCGCTGGCCGGCGGGCGCGGGCACCACGTGACGTCGGCGACGAAGAGCAACGGGATCGTCCACACCATGCCGTTCTGGGACGAACTGGTGGAAGAAGTGGCCCGGCGGCACGAGGACGTACGCACCGACAAGGAGCACATCGACGCGCTCGCCGCCAAGCTCGTCCTGGCCCCGGAGCGGTTCGACGTGATCGTCGCTTCCAACCTCTTCGGCGACATCCTCAGCGATCTGGCCGCCGCGGTGGCCGGGAGCATCGGCGTCGCGCCGGCGGCGAACCTCAATCCGGAGCGGGAATTCCCGTCGATGTTCGAGCCGGTGCACGGTTCCGCTCCCGACATCGCCGGGCAGGGCAAGGCCAATCCGCTGGGCGCCATGTGGTCGGCGGCGATGATGCTCGACCATCTGGGTCATCCTGAGGCGGGTGAGGAAGTGCTGACCGCCGCGTCCGGCGCCTTGGCCGACGGCATCAGCACCGCTGACCTGGGCGGTACCGCGGACACCGCCGGGTACACCCGCGCGGTGCTCGACCGGGTGGGATGAACACCTTGGTGTGAAGGGGCGTGCCCTGGGTACCCGGCGGACTGTTCGCCTGGTTCCGGGCTGGAGACAGCCGTCCCGGAGCCGTCCCCGACTTTTCACCGGCGCTCGTACCGGAGTGAACCGCGTCGTCGCGGTGCGCCCCGGCGAGCGCTCATGGAGGTGTTCATGTTCCGCCATACCAAACTTCTTCAGTTCGAAGCCAAGCCCGAGAAGCCCGACCCCGTCTACGCCCGCAAGCTCCAGGAACTGATCGGCGGCGCGTACGGCGAGCTGACCGTGACCATGCAGTACCTGTTCCAAGGGTGGAATTGCCGGATCGAGGGCAAGTACAAGGACCTGATCATGGACACGGCCACCGAGGAGATCGGGCACGTGGAGATGCTCGCGACGATGGTCGCCCGGCTGCTGGAGGGCGCTCCGGCGACGACGATGGCCGAAGCGGCCAAGGATCCGGTGACGGCGGCCATCCTCGGCGGGATGGATCCGCAGCAGGCGATCGTCGCCGGCGGCGGCGCGCTGCCCAACAACAGCCAAGGGGTGCCGTGGAACGGGGGCTACATCGTGGCGAGCGGGAACCTGCTCGCCGATTTCCGCGCGAACGCGGCGGCGGAGGCGCAGGGCCGGTTGCAGACGGCGCGGTTGTACAACATGACCGACGACCCCGGCGTGAAGGCGATGCTGCAGTTCAACCTCGCCCGTGACACCGTGCACCAGAAGCAGTGGCTGGCGGCCATCGAAGAACTCGAAGCGGACGGCCTGGAAGGCCCGCTCGCGCCGAACGCGTTGTTCGACGAAGAGAACCAGGAACACAACAACACCGTGTGGGGCCTCTCCGATGGCACGGACGGAAGCACCGCAGACTGGAGCTTCGGTGGCGAAGGGATCGAATACCTGACCGATCCGGAGCCACTCGGCGGTCCGGGTACAGCGCCCAAACCCGATCCGGCCCTGTACGGCACCTACGCGCCGATCCAGGACGCCGTCGGCACGGTCAAGGGCAAGGCCAAGGAGGCGAAGGCCAAGGCCGCCAAGAAGAGCAAGCGTTAAGCGAATCCGCGTAGCCTCAAGTCAGGAAAGTCCGTGAAGGCCTCCTTCCCTACCTTGAGCGTAGGGAAGGAGGCCTTCACGGACACGCCACCTCCGGCTTACCCTCGGCCAGAACCGTCGAGTTTTTTACTGGCTTGGCCTCAGCACGATCCGGCCGAACACCTCGCCGTCGTCCATCTTCCGGTGCGCCAGCACGGCTTCCTCCAACGGCAGGAGTTCGTGCACCACCGCGCGCAGTTCGCCTCGTGCCGCGGCGGCGAACTGCGCGGCGCTCACGGAGCGCCGATCGGTTCCGGGCACCGAGTCGGCGCTGAAAGCCCCGAACGACAAGGACTTCCGGAACGTCGCCAGTATCTTCGCGCCGAAGTCCGCCGGTGGCATCCCGGCGACCACGCCGACGAGTACCATCCGGCCGTTCGGGTCCAGTTTGTCCACAAAGGACGGCAGGTCCGGTCCGCCGACGATGTCGATGATGACGTCGTAGCCCTCGGGACCGTCTCCGTGGCCAGAGCGGTCCAGTACGTGCGTCGCGCCCAGTTCGCGCAGGCGCTCACCTCGTCCGGCCGAGGACGTCGTGACCGCCACGGCGCTCGCGCCACCGGCGGCCGCGAGCTGCACCGTCATGATCCCGATGCTGCCCGCCGCGCCGCGCACCAGCACCGACTCGCCGGGAGCGAAGCGCGCGTGGGCGAGGGCGAAATGGGCGACCATGCCGGAAGTCCCGAGCGCCACCGCGTCGGCGGCCGGCAGGTTCTCGGGGAGCGGCAGGACGGCCTCGGCGGGGACCGTCTTCCGCTCGACATACCCGCCGCCCTCGCCGGTGGACGCCCATACGCGGCGCCCGATCCACGCCGGGTCGACGCCGTCGCCGACCGAGGTGACGGTGCCTGCCACCTCGTTGCCGGGAACGTGTCCTTCCTGGAAACCGAAGCCGGCGAGAGCCCCGCTCCGGATCACGGTGTCGACGCCGCCGACGCCGATCGCTTCGACGCTGATCAGCACCTCGCCCTCGGTGGGAACGGGGGAGGGACGATCGATGACCGCCAGTCCTTCTGGGCCGCCGAACTCCCGGATCTCGACTGCTCGCATGGTGTCTCCTGATCTTTGCTCGCTGACCAGGCGGACGCTAACGGACGCCCCCGTCCGTTTTGGCTAAAGTGAGAGTGGTGACCAGTCGTTTGCCTCGGATCCCGCGCTCCGACGCCCTGGACAACCGCGAACGCATCCTCGAAGCGGCTCGCGCGCTGTTCGCCACCGAAGGCCTGAACGTGCCGCTGCGGGAAGTCGCGCGCCGCGCCGAAGTCGGACCCGCCACGCTGTATCGCCATTTCCCGACCAAGGAGATCCTGGCGACCGAGGCCTTCGCCGACCAGATGCGCAGCTGCCATTCCGTCGTCGAGGAGGGGCTCGCCGATCCGGATCCGTGGCGCGGTTTCTGTTCCGTCATCGAGAAGATCTGCGAATTGCACGCTCGGGACAGGGGTTTCACCGCGGCATTCGTTTCGACGTTCCCGAAGGCGGGGGATTTCACCGCGGACCGCGACTACGCGCTCAAAGCGATCGCCGAGCTGTCGGCCCGCGCCAAGGGCACCGGGAAGCTGCGCCCCGACTTCGTCCTCGACGACCTCATCCTCATGCTCATGGCCAACAACGGAATCCAGGCCGCGTCGCCGGTGGCCCAGGTCGCGGCATCCCGGCGGTTCGCCGCGCTCGTGATCCAGGCCTTCCAGGCCACGCCGGAAAACGCGCCGCTGCCGCCGGTGGCACGGCTGGCACTGGTGGCGCCGGGGCTGACGCGTTGAGTCACTTCCGCCGTCGTCATGATGGCGCAACCCCTCGAAAGGACGTGGTCGCGAGCTGAAACCCTGAGGCGACCCCTGCCCGTCGCTACTTCTTCAGAGGTAGGGGCATAGTCCTTGAGGCCGATGCCGGATGAGGCGATGCTTCGTAGTTTTGCCGGTATGAAAAGAACTTCAGTGATCGCCGCCGCTCTTTGCGTGGCCACGGTGGCTTCCCCTGGCCTCGCGACCGCGGCCCCGGACACCGCGAGTCCGCTGAGGACGACGTTGCAGCGTGACGCCGACGCGTTGGTGGACGGCGGTTCGCCAGGGGCGCTGGTCGAACTGGCCACCGCCGACGGCGGTGTCAAGGTGCGCAGCGGCCACGGCGATCTGCGGGCCATGACCCCGATGCCGTGGAACGGGCACTTCCGGATCGCCAGTTTCAGCAAGACCTTCCTGGCCGCGACGATGCTCCAGCTCGTCGGAGAGGGCCGGCTTTCCTTGGCGGACAAGGTGGATCGGTGGCTGCCCGGGGTGGTGAGCGGCAACGGCAACGACGGCCGCGCCATCACCGTCCGGCAGTTGCTGCAGCACACCAGTGGCCTGCACGACTACATGGCGGAACTGGACATCTTCACCGAGAAAGGCTTTCTGCGGCACCGATTCGACCGGCTCAGCGCGTCCGACGCGGTGAAGCTGGCGGTCGGCAAGGCGCCCGATTTCGCGCCGGGGACGAGCTGGGGGTATTCCAACACCAATTACGTGCTCGCAGGGCTGGTGACCGAGAAAGTGACCGGCCGAAGCTGGCAGCAGGAGATCACCGAGCGGATCATCCGTCCGCTGGGCCTGCGGGAGACCTCGTTCCCTTACACTTCACCGTTCCTGCCGGCGCCGTCGATGCGGGGCTACGCCCGGTTCGTGGTGGAGGGCTCGAATCCGCCGCGGCTCGGACGGCAAGTGGACGTCACGCTGATGAATCCGGCGATGGGCGGCGGTGCCGACGGTTCGCTCAACAGCACCACCGAGGACGGCAACAAGTTCCTCCGGGCGTTGATGAGCGGCAAGGTACTCGAACCCGCTTTGCTGGCCGAGATGAAGAAGACCGTGCCCGCGCCGGGACTCGGCGCGTACGGGCTGGGGCTCGTCCGGACGGCGGGCTCCTGCGGCGACTACTGGAGCCACAATGGCGCGCTGCCCGGCTTTCTGACGGGCAACGGCGTGACCGAGGACGGACGGCGCAGTGTGATGGTGTCGCTGAACAGCAGCACTCCCTACAGTCCCGGCGCCGAGCCGCCGGAGGGAGGCCCCTTCGCGTCCGTGATCGACCACGCCCTCTGCGGCCGCGGCTGATCTTTCCGTGGCGATTCGTCCGTTGATCAAGCTCGTACCGATCAAGGCCTGGGCGCCTCACGGAGCTCGGCGGCGGTCAGGGAACCACCAGCACCGGCCAGTGCCCGGCCTTGATGAGCTTCGTCGCGACCGAGCCCGCGAACCGGTGACCCGCCTTCTGTGAGGCGCCGACCACCACCGTGTCGACCTGGCCACGGTCGGCGGTGTCGCGGAGCGCGGTGTACGGATCGCCGTAGGTCTTCAGGAAACTGACCGGCACTTCCAGTTCCTCGGCCGACGCGCGGATCTGCTCACGGAGTTCGGCGTACAGCTGCAGTGTCGTGTCGTGTTCCACGGTCGCCGCCACCGCCGGGCCGAGACTCGTCAGCGCGGTGCGGGAGACGACGAAGGCGACGATCAGCCTGCCGCCCTCGCGCCGTGCCATGCCGAAAGCGAAGGCGGCCGCCCGCATCGCCGTGTCGGAGCCGTCGACCCCGGCCAGGATGGCCCGCCCCGAGTGGTGCCGGGGCGGGCCGAAACGCTCCACAGTGGACTCGAAGGCCCTGGTCGCGTCGCCGTTCATCGCGCGCCTACCCGGCGACCGCGTCGGACACCGGGGCTTCCGCCTTCGTCTCCACGTCGAGGGTGGTGCGCAGGGTGAGCGGCTTCAGCAGGAGAGCCGCGATCACGCCGACGACGCCCACCGCCGCGGAGATCAGGAAGATGTGCGCGGTCGCGTCGCCGTACACGGTGTGCACGATCGTCTGGACCTCCGGCGGCAGTGCCTTGAGGTTCAGCGCGCTGACACTTCCCGTCGACGCCTGCCCTTCCGGTACGTGCAACGCGGTGGACAGATCGGCGGTGACCCGGTTCGCGAGCACCGCGCCCAGCACCGAAACCCCGATGGTGCCGCCGAGCGACCGGAAGAAGGTCACCGACGCGCTCGCCGCGCCGAGGTCCCGCAACGGCACGGTGTTCTGCACGGCGAGGACGAGGTTCTGCATCGTCATGCCGACACCGATGCCGACGACGGCCATCGCGATGCCGACCAGCCACAGCGGCGAGGCGTGGTCGACCGTGCCCAGCCCGAGGAAACCGGCGACCAGGATGATCGTGCCCGCCACGATGTACGGCTTGATCCGGCCGGTGCGGCTGATCAGGCGGCCGGACACGGTCGAGGACACGAGCACGCCCGCCATCATCGGGATGGTGAGCAGACCCGCCTCGGTGGGGGAGTAGCCGCGGCCGATCTGGAAGTACTGGCCGAGGAACACCGCGCCGCCGAACATCGCCATGCCGACCGCGAGACTCGCGATGATCGCCAGTGCGGGGGTGCGCTGGGTGACGATGTGCAACGGGACGACGGGTTCGCGGACCTTCCGCTCCACCAGCACGGCGAAGACGAGGAGCACGACGCCGCCGGCCACCATGACGGCCGTCTGCCACGAAAGCCAGTCGAAGGTGTTGCCGACGAACGAGACCCAGATCAGCAGGACACTCACGCCCGCGGCGATGAGCCCGGCGCCGAGGTAGTCGACACGCACGTTCTCCCGGCGCACGGTCTCCAGCTTCAGGGTCCGCTGCAGCACGAGGAACGCCGCCACCGCGATCGGCACGCCGACGAAGAAGCACCACCGCCAGCCCAGCCACGGCACGTCCACGATCAGCCCGCCGAGCAGCGGACCGCCGACGGTGGCGACGGCCATGACGGCGCCGAGGTAGCCGTTGTAGCGGCCGCGTTCCCGTGGCGGGATGATCGCCGCGATCACGACCTGGACCAACGCCTGCAGACCGCCGACGCCGATGCCCTGGAAGGCGCGGGCGGCGATCAGCTGCCCGGTGTTCTGGCTGAACCCGCTGATCATCGACCCGATCACGAAGATCACGATCGCGATCTGGACCAGTGTCTTCTTGTTGAACAGGTCGGCGAGCTTGCCCCAGATCGGGGTGGTGGCCGTCGCGGCGAGGAGGGTGGCCGTGACCACCCAGGTGTACTGGGTCTGCGTGCCGTTCAGCGAGCCGATGATCAACGGCAGGGCGGTCGAGACGACCGTCGAGCTGATCATCGCCACGAGCAGCGCCAGCAGCAATCCGGACAGCGATTCGAGCACCTGGCGGTGCCCCATCGCGCCGGGCGGCGCCGTCGTTCCTTCGGTCTTCATGGCGTCCCTTCGGGCTTCGGACAATTATTGCTCATTGTGCAAACTTGCACAGTGGGTACTTTATTCCCCTCGCTACGCTGTCTTGGTGGACACCCTCGACACGCTCCGCACCCGCAAGAAGGCGGCGACGCGGCAATCACTGCACGAGGCCGCGCTGCGCCTGGCGATGGAGCACGGTCTCGACGGCGTGACCGTGGAGGAGATCGCCGACGCGGCCGGGGTGTCCCGGCGGACGTTCTCGAACTACTTCGCGAACAAGGAGGAGGCGATCCTGCACGCCGACCGCGAGCGGACCGGCCTGCTCGTGTCGCTGGTCGAAGGCAGGCCGTCCGGTGAGAAGCCGCGGCAGGCGCTGCGCGCGGCGTGCCGCGAGCTGTACCGGGCGCGTCCCGTCCCCGACCGTGAATGGGTGGCGCAGTTACGGCTGCTGCGGCGGCACCCGTCGTTGCTCGCCCAGCAGGCCAGCGATCACTTCGCGCTGGAACGCGACCTGACGGCCGTGCTGCTCGCCAGGGGGCACGGTCTCGATCAGGAGCTGGCCCGTCTCACGGCTGCGACCTTCCTTGCCGCTTTACGGACCGGGAACGTGCTGTGGCTGGAAGGTCCGGGCGATGAGCCGTTGCCCGACGTCGTGGACCGGGTGCTGAGCCGCGTTCAGGTCCGCTGACCGATCGCGTAGGCGGTCGTCACCACCGTGGTGGCCGCGCGGACGAAGGCGGCGACGGCCGGTGAACGGGAGTCCTGCGGCCACATCACGGTGAGCGTCGTGGGCTCCAGGTCGTCGACGGCCAGATACGTGATGCCCGGCCTGCGGTAGCGATCCGCCACCGACACCGGCAGGAAACAGACGAGGGTGCCCAGTTCGACCAGTTTGAAGATCTGCGTCAGATCCGACACGGGACCGTGGGGCGCCACGGTGGCGGGCGGGCCGTCCGAAGGGCCCTGATCGGCGGGTGCGCCGTCGGGCAGGTGGCGTCCAGCCAGATCCGCCAGGGTCAGCCGCGACCTGGCCGCCAGCGGGTCGTTCGCGGCCAGCGCCACCAGCCGGGGTTCGGTCAGCAACGGTTCGAAGTCCAGACGGCGCGCGTCGAACGGACTGGGGACGAGCGCCACGTCCGCTCGCCCGTCACGGAGTTGCCTCGGCTGTTCGCCCCGGCCGCCGAGGATCAGTTCGATCGGCAGCGCGCCGTCCTCGGCCTCGTAGGCCTCGATGATCTTCGGCAGCAGACCGGCGTCATGGTCGGCCTTGAGTGCCAGCCGCAGCCGCGGATCGGGGCGGCCCGCCTGCCGTGCCCGTCGCTCCGCCGCGGCGACCGCTTCGAGCGCGGTTCTGGCGTCCCGCAAGAAAACCTCGCCCGCCGCGGTCAGCGTGACCTGGCGGGTGGTGCGTTCGAGCAGTCGGACGTCCAGTCGTCGTTCCAGGTCCCGGATCGCCCTGGACAACGGCGGCTGCGCCATCGAAAGCCGCTCGGCCGCCCGCCCGAAGTGAAGCTCCTCCGCGACCGCCACGAAATAGCGGAGCTGCCGCGTCTCCAGGTCACTCATATCGCCAGGGTATCAATGGCGACCGAGCCGGTCCTTCAGTCCGACGGCCGTCCCGCCTTGACTGGATGACGTCGAAAATCCCCTATCACCTCGGAGTCTTCATGATCGTCGTCACCGCGCCGACCGGACAGATCGGCAGCCAGGTGCTCGGCACCCTCCTCGAAAGCGGCGAGGCCGTCCGTGTGATCGCCCGCGATCCCGCCCGTCTTCCCGATCGTGTCCGTGAACGTGTCGAGGTCGTCAAGGGCTCGCACGGCGACATCGACGTCGTCAACGAAGCCTTCGCCGGTGCCGACGCCGTGTTCTGGCTCGTCGCCGCGGACCCCCGCGCCGAGAGTCTCGAAGCCGCCTTCGTCAACTTCACCCGGCCTGCTTGCGAGGCCTTCGAAAAGCAAGGCGTCGCCCGGGTGGTCGGGATCTCGGCCCTCGGCCGTGGCGTCGCGAAGAACGCCGGGCACGTTTCCGCGTCGCTGGCCATGGACGACCTGATCGCGGGCACGGGCGTGAGCTATCGGGCGTTGACGATGCCCACCTTCATGGACAACCTGCTGTGGCAGGCCGGGTCGATCGGGAAGGACGGCGTCTTCTTCGCGCCCGTCTCGGGTGACCGTAAAGCGCCGACCTGTGCCACCCGCGACATCGCCGCGGTCGCCGCCGGATTGCTGCTCGACCGGTCGTGGCACGGCGTCGCCGACGTCCCCGTGCTCGGCCCGGAAGACCTGTCCCAGAACGACCTCGCGGAAATCATGACCGAGGTGCTCGGGCGCCCGGTCCGCTACCGGCGGGTTCCGCTGGACGCCTTCCGGGCGACGCTGCTCGAAAACGGGCGGTCCGAGGCGATGGCACAAGGGATGGCCGACATGATGGCCGCCAAGGACGCGGGACTGGACAACGCCGAACCGCGGACCCCGGAGGCCACCACGCCGACGACCTTCCGCCAGTGGTGCGAGGAGGTGCTCAAACCGGCCGTCTCGTGAGTGATGACGGTTCTGGCCAAGGGTGAAGGTTCGTTTCCTCGGCTCAGCCGAGGGGTAAGCCCAACGTCTCGTGATTGTGGGTGGTCTATTCGCAGACGTAACGCGCGTGCTCAGGCGCGTAACTCGCGTGCCTGGGTCCCGCACTCGGGTGTTCCGGCTCGCAATAGGGACTGCGGGTGTCCACAAGAGACACATTTCCGGATGCAGAGCGTTAGAGCGAACCTCTCTTAGGTACTTACTCGTCACCTGCGGGCCTGGCTCGTGGGGGAAGCGCGTGAAGGCCCCCTTCCCTCGGCTCAGCCGAGGGAAGGGGGCCTTCACGCGCAGCGCTTGTGACTGGTGGTGCTGCTGAGGCTCTTCACGGCTCAGCCGCTGCCGGACCCACCCACCGTAGGTACCTAAAACACCCTTGGCCAAACGACACTTACCACTCACGAGCCCGCGACCTGCCGGTCCACAGGTCGTGATCGGCACGCGCTTGATCAACGGAGGATTGTGGACGTTGAGTGTCCCGGAACTTCCGTTGATCAAGGGGTGACTTTCGTGGCAGTGAGCCGATCACGCCACGTCTGCCTTACGCCGTCTTGACCAGGTCGAAGAGCATCTTCGCGGCCACGGTCGCCCCGTCGGTCCGCATCGTGCCGGCCACGGCCTTCGCCTGGTCCCGTGTTCCGGCGGTCAGGACCGTCGCGAGCGCGGCGGACAGGGATTCGACGGTCGGGGTCGGATCCTGGTGTGCCACCCCGATTCCCAGTTCGGCCACCCGGGCGGCCCAGTACGGCTGGTCCGCGATCCGGGGGACGACCACCTGTGGCGCGCCCGCCAGGGAGGCCGTCGTCGTGGTGCCCGCACCGCCGTGGTGCACGACGGCGGCCACCCGCCGGAACAGGGCTTGCTGGTTGCCCTCGCCGACGACGAAGCAGTCGTCGGCGTCGTCGATCGAGGTCAATCCGGCCCAGCCTCGGCCGAGCACGATCCGCCTGCCCCTCGCCCGGATCGCCTCGACGGCTACCCGCGCGATGTCCTTCGGCGCGTGCGCGGCCATGCTGCCGAAGCCCACGTAGACCGGCGGCGAACCGGCAGCCAGGAACTTCTCCAGGTCGTCCGGGAGGGGACGGTCGTCGGGCCGGATCCACGCTCCTGTTTGGACGAGTTCGGCGTCGGTCATCCCTTCCGACGGACACAATGTCGCGTCCGCCGCCAGCCACGGCCGGTCGGTGAAGACGTGGCCGCGGACGTCGTCCACCGGTGGCAGCCCGATCGCCGCCCGGTGTGTGTTGAGCGCCCCGCCGTACAGGGCGTTCACCCGTTGCGCGTCCTGCCGCCACAGCGTCCGGTTGTCGGTCTCGCCCTCCGGCGACGGCGTGCCGGGACGCGCCCCCGGCGGGAAGTGCCGTGACGGATGGCCGAAGATGTGGAAAGCCGCGTACACGTACGGGATACCCAGTTTCTCGGCCACGTCCCGCGCGCCGGCGGGCAGCAGACCGGTCGCCAGGAGCACGTCACACCCCTCCGCCGCCGTGGTCAGCGTTTCGAACCTCGCGGCGACCAACGCCGGGGCGAGCTTAAGCGCGTCTTCCCCCGTCGGCGGCTTCGGACCGGCGACCACCGAGTGCACCGACGGCCCCAGCGGTACCAGCGGCACGTCGGCCCGCTCCAGCAAAGCCACGAACTCGTCGTCCGGCGGCGCGCTGATCCGCGCTTCCGCGCCCAGTTCCCGCAAGGCCATCGCGAGCCCGACCAAGGGCTCGACATCCCCGCGTGACCCCCACGACGTCATCAAAACACGCACTTCGCGACTCCCATTTCCGCAGGTTTCTGCTTCAGGGCGGCAATTCTGGGGGATCACCCCGGCCTTGCCGCAAGCCCCCATGTCCGCTATAAATTGAAGGGGGCGGGGAAAAGACTTCTCTTCAGCCGTGTCCACTCTGGACCGACAGCCGCTCCCGGAAGCCGCGAAACCTTCCGGCTTTTCCTTTTCGGACGGATTTCAGATGGACCCCGTGCGCAGGGCGAACGCCACCGCGTGCGTGCGGTTGTGCAGGCCGTAGCGCGTCATCACCCGATGAAGAACGTTCTTGACCGTGCTCTCCGAATAGGCGAGCTTGGCCGCGATCTCCTCCGTGCCGTACCCGTCGGCCAGCAGCCGGAGGACCTCGCGTTCCCGGTCGGACAATCCGGACAACGCGAGCCCGTTGGGGGTCAGCAGGTCCTCCTGCAGCCGTTCGAGCTGGGAGAGGAGGCTGCCCTGCAAACGAGGCGGCAAGGCGCCGGCGCCCTGGCTGACCGCGAGAATGGTCCGCACCAGATGCTCGCCGTCGAGGTCACGCCGCGGCAGCAACGCGGCCATCCCGCATTCGATCGCCGTCATCAGGACCTGGACCGGGAAATGGTCGGTGACGATCACGCACCGGGGAGGCGACTCGAGGGTGGACGCGGACCGAATCCGGCGCAGGAACGTGAAAACCGCGTCGCCGATCGAATTCCCGATCGTCACGATCACTTCGGCCGACCCGAGGTCGGTCTCGGAGAGCACTTCCAGCCGCGCGTCGGCGCCGATGATGGCCGTCGCGCCCAGTCCGGCCAAGAGGTCCGGGGCATGGACGGCGACTCTGACGCGGCCGGTTCCCCCCGCGCTCTTCCCTTCGCGATTCATTGATCGAAGTCCCCATCCGAAGCATTCGGAAACCCGGAACCGGGCAGGCGGACCCGGCCGTCCGCCGTCGGGTGGCGAACAGCGGCCGATCCGGCTCGTGAATGGCTCTAGCTTTGCTTAGAAGCTATAACGTTCCAACGTTGTATGTCAACCGGCACACAGCAAGACGCCCGGCGGGCGGAAAAGGTTCAGCGCGGACGCGATCGGTTCGGCGAAACGCCGGTCACCGCGCGGTGAGGTCGTCCAGTTCGTCCGCGATCAGCAGGTCGGGGTCGAACTTCATCCCGGTGAAGTGGCCCGCGAGTTCGAGGGAGAGCACACCGTGCAGGCGGGTCCAGAAGGCGAGCGCGCGATGCAGGGTCGCGGACGGGGCCGGATGGTCGCCCGCCCATGCGCGATGGCTGTCCAGATGCGCGTCGAACGGCGTTTCCGGCTTGTCCACGGTGATCGCGCCGCACGCTTCGAGCAGGACCGCCATGACCTCCTTCGAGATGGCGGTGGTGTCCTCCGGCGCGTGGTAACCGGGGACGGGTGTGCCGTAGATGAGGAAGTAGCGCTGCGGATCGCTCCGGGCCCAGTCCCGGATGGTGACGGCCAGCCCGGCCAGATCGGCGCCGGCGTCGAACGCCGCACGGACGGTGTCGGCGAGGCTCCGGTAGGCGTCGCGGATGAGCGCGGTGATGAGGTCGTCGCGGCTGGCGAAGTACCGGTACAGGGCCGGGCCGCTCATGCCGACCTGTTTGGCGATCGCGTTGAGCGACAGCGCGGAGACCCCGGCGGTGGCGATCTGCTCCCAGGCGTGCTGCTTGATCTCCGCGCGCACCTGGTCGCGATAGCGCTCCCGCGGGCTCTGCCCGTCCGCGTCCCTCATCGGCCCTCCCGCTCCATCGGCCCGAAGCTTACCCACGAGGACATGTTCACCCTGGGAGGAGCGCGAGTTCGGCGAGCGCCTGTTCCCGCCGGGCACGGAGACCGGGCTCGGGGGAGAGTTCGACGGCCAAGGTGAGGCATTCCCTGGCCTCCTCGAAGGCGCCCGCTTCCCGCCAGGCGCGTCCCTCGCGGAGTGCGCAGATCGCCTCCATGGAGCCGAATCCGCCTTCCCACGAAAGCCATCGGCTGGTGCGGTAGTAGCCCGCCGCTTCGCGCCATTCGGCGAGCCCTCCGAGCACGTCGCCGATCGCGCGCAGGGTCAGCGCCTTCAGCATCCGGTGGAGCCCGGGGTACGTGTCGCCCGCGAGCCGTTCGGCGTCGGCGAGTACGCCGCGGTGGACGGCGAGCGCTTCGGCGTGCCGTCCGGCCGCGAGCAGCGAATAGCCGTAGACATTCCTGGCCGAGCTCTGCCCCTCCCAGAACGGTAGCTCGCCCGCCGATTCGTACCCGCGTTTCGCGTATTCGAACGCTTCGGCGTCTTCCCCGGCATACCGCAGCACCTGGCCAAGGTAGATCGTCGCCCAGGTCCGCTCCGTGCGGTCACCGATCCGGGTGGCGATGTCGAGCGCGCGACGGTGCGCGTCGACGGCGCCTTGGGCGTCGTCGAGGCAGACATTGGCCGCCCAGCCGACGAAGTTGAGCAGTTTCGCCTCGTCCGCGGCGTTGCCGAGCGCGTTCGCCGCCGCCGCGCCGAGGGAGAAGATCTCCCACCACGGCCGCTGCCCGCTCCGCCCGTCGGAGTACCAGTGCAGTGCGACGG
This sequence comes from Amycolatopsis sp. NPDC033938, assembly GCF_055575975.1. NCBI lineage: Bacteria > Bacillati > Actinomycetota > Actinomycetes > Pseudonocardiales > Pseudonocardiaceae > Amycolatopsis > Amycolatopsis sp. NPDC033938. The sequence continues at coordinate 97,456 of NZ_JBVIRO010000016.1, read as the reverse complement.
CGAGCTCGCTGACCTCCCGGTGCCAGCCCTTCCGCGCCGCCACCCGTTGCGCGGCGACCCAGTTGTCGCCTTCGACATCCAGCCAGCGGGCGACCTCGTCCCGTGAGCCGAACCGGCCGGCGTCCGGCGCCTTGGGGTAGAACAACCTGGCCGCCTCGGCCGCTTTGCCGAGCAGATGAGCGAGCACGAGGTCCCGTACGGACGGATCCTCCTCGGCTTCGAGCCGTTCCTCGGCGAACAGGCGGATCAGGTCGTGGAACTGGTGGCGTTCCGGTTCGGCCGTGGCCTGCAGGAGACTGGCGTCGACGAGTTCGTCGAGGTGCTCACGGACGTCGGCGGGGGCCGCGCCGGACACGACGCACGCGAGTTCGAGACCGAAGTCGGCGCCCGGCACGGTCGCCAGCCGTCGGAACAACCGTCTCGCGCCTGCCGAAACCGCGCGATAGGACAGATCGAACGCCGAGCGCAGTTGCAGGTCACCCGCCGCGAGCGCGCGCAGCCGGGTGCCTTCGTCGCGCAGCCGGTCGGCCAGTTGCGCCAGTGACCACTGCGTGCGGGTCGCGAGCCGGTTGCCCGCGATCCGGACCGCGAGCGGCAGATACCCGCACAGCTCGACCAGTTCCCGCGCCGCGGCGGGCTCCGCGCGCACCCGGTCCGCTCCGGTGATCATGGCGAGCAGGCCGGTCGCGCCGTCGTCCGAAAGCGGTTCGAGCCCCAGCCAGCGGGCGCCCTCCAGCCCGGCGAGCGTACGGCGGCAGGTGATCAGGGTGAGGCTGCCGGGGCCGGTGACCAGCAGCGGCCGGACCTGCGCCTCGTCGGCGGCGTTGTCGAGCAGCAGCAGGACCTTCCGCCCGTCGAGCAGCATCCGCAGCAAGGCCGACCGTTCGCTTTCGGAGGCGGGTACCTGCCCTGGCGCGACGTCCAGCGCGCGCAGCAGCCGGTCGAGCGCGGCACGGGCGCTCAACGGTTCTTCGTCCATCCCGCGCAGATTCACCGCGAAGCAGCCGTCGGGGAAGTCCCCGCGCACCCGGTCCGCCGCCGTCACCGCGAGCGCGGTCTTCCCGACCCCGGCCTGCCCGACGATCGCGACCACGCCGCCGCCCTCGGCGACTTTCGCGGACAGTTGCGCCAATTCGTTTTCCCGGCCGCACAGATCCGCCAGCGGAGCGGGCAGCGCGCAGGTCGCCGCGGCCTGTGCGGCCAGCGCCGGGTTCCGGCGGCGCCCCTGTTTGGCGACGGTCAGGAAGAACTCCCGGTCACCTTCGGTCAGGCCGAGCGCGTCGGCGAGCACCTCGGCGGAGCGCTGCTGGGCGGCTCGCGCGCGGCCGTGCTCCAATTCGCGCAGGGCGCGGACGCTGAGCCCGGAGGCCTCGGCCAGCCGTTCCTGTGTCCACCCCGCGGCCCGCCGGTGTTCGAGCAGGAGCTTTCCGAACACCGACCGCTTGTCGTCCGTCTCCACCGGTTTCACCGCGGTCCATTCAACCGGCAGGCTTCCGGTGGCGAAAAGCTGCCCCCTCCTTGCGCTTGTCCCGCCTTCTCCGGAGCCGGTTACCTGGAAACATGTCGACGATCATGACGACGACGGCACGGGCGAGCGTCCGTGCCGAGGAACGCCGGGAGATCCGGGTCGCGGTGCACGCCACGGACCCGCTCGTCCGGGCGGGGCTGCGCAGCGCCCTCGGCTCCGGCCAGGGCATCACCTTGCGGGACGATCCGGAGACGGCCGACGTCCTCGTCGCGGTCGCGGGGACCGAGCCGCACCGGATCCCGGCCGGGCCCGCGCGGCTGGTGCTCGTCGCGGATCGGCCGAAACAGGCCGACCTGTGGGCCGCGGTGGAACGCGGCCTCGCCGTCGTCGTCGCGCGTGCCGAGGCGACGCCCGCGCGGCTGCGGCGCGCGGTCGCCGACGCCCACGCCGGCCGGGGCGATCTCCCCGCCGATCAGCTCGGCACCCTGCTCCGGGGAATTTCGCGGCTGCACAAGGAAGTTCTCGAACCGCGCGAGATCACCCTCAGTGGACTGTCACCGCGCGAGACCGAGGTGCTCCGGCTGCTCGCCGAGGGATACGACACCGGCGAGATCGCCAGGAGGGTGGCGTATTCCGACCGGACGGTGAAGAACATCCTGCACGGCCTGCTCAGCCGATTCGGTTTGCGCAACCGCACACACGTCGTGGCGTACGCGCTGCGCGAAGGCCTTATCTGACGGTCGTCCCGCGACTTGTCCACTGTGGAACGTCGATTGTCAAGAGCGGTGCGGGCACAAAGTCGTGCCCGCGCGGCCGGCAGGCGTTCTTGTAGCGTGGAATTCGCCTGGGGACCTCGGTACCCGGGTAGCGGCCTGCCTCGGTGAACCCCCACACCTGACGGCGGGCCGCTTCCCGTCTCTCCGCTCCTACCTGCGAAAACGCCACTTTGGCACAAGATGGCACCACTCTGGCCTTGCAATGGCGCCACAGTGGTGCCATGATGGCATCATGGATTTGACGCCCTTTGTGGACAACGTTCGCCGGGAACTCGCTGTCGCCGCCGAGGCGGGCGGAGCCGAGGCGAGCGCCCTCGCCGAACGCTTGACCGCGCCGCTGGCGTCGGCCATCCGTCTCGCGCTGCTGGACGCGCTGTCCGCCGCGTCGGACGAGATCACGCGAGACCTCGCGCCCGGTTCGGTCGAAGTCCGGCTGCGCGCCGGGGAAGCCAGTTTCGCCGTCACGCCGCCCACGGTCGAGCCTGTCGGTCCTGTCACCGCATCGGCGCCGGAACCCCCGGTGGCTTCACCGGCGGACGAAGAAGGGGCCACGGCCCGGATCAACTTCCGGCTGCCGGAACACCTGAAGGCGCGAGTCGAGGAGGCCGCGGCCGCACAAGGCCGTTCGGTCAACGCGTGGCTCGTCCGTGCCGCGTCCGCCGCGCTGCAGCCGGCGGAACGGCCCACCACGCCGAACCCGGCAAGCGGCGGTCGTCGCGCCGCGCAGCGCTACACCGGCTGGGTCAGCTAGCACCCGGCCGCACCAGCTAGACCAGCACAAACACCCATCACACCACCTTCGAGGGGACAACCATGCCTACTTTCGCCACCCCGGAACCCATTCTGGCCGATCTCGAACCGGTCGTCGGCAACGTCCGCATCGTCGCCACCGACCGCACGGACACGGTCGTCGAAGTCGCTCCGGTCGACGAGAACAACGAGTCCGACGTGGACGCCGCGAAGCGGACCGTCGTCGAGTTCTCCGGCGGCACGCTGACCGTCCGCGCGCCGAAAATGCGCCTGCTCGACTTCTCCAACCGGACGAGGTCGATCGACGTCACCATCGAACTGCCCACCGGCTCCCGGGTGCAGGGCAGCACCGGTCTCGGTGACCTCACCGCGACCGGACGGCTCGGCGCCTGCCGCTACAAATCCGGCACCGGGCACCTCCGGCTCGACCACACCGGCGAGCTGAAACTGCACACCGCCTCCGGAAGCATCGTCGTCGACCACGTCGCGGGCAACGCCGACGTCACCACGAGTTCCGGTCGTGTCCAGATCGGTGCGCTCGAGGGCACCGGGGTGATCAAGAACTCCAACGGCACCACGACGATCGAAGCGGCCGGTGACTCGGTCCGGATCCGCTCGGCCAACGGCGACATCACCGTCGACAAGGCCGAGTCCGGCGTCGAAGCCAAGACGGCCAACGGTTCGGTCCGCGTGCTCGACGCCGCCAGGGGAACGCTCACCCTCGAGACGTCGATGGGCGATGTCGAGATCGGCATCCGCGAGGGCAGCGCGGCCTGGCTCGACGTGAAAACCGGCTTCGGCCGCGTCATCAACGAGATGGACACCGCCACCGGCCCCGACGCCGCGACCGACAAGGTCGAAGTCCACGCGGGCACCTCCGTCGGTGACATCGTCGTCCGCCGTTCCTGACCCACGGGTCCATAAACACCAGGGGGAATCCACATGAGACACCCGGCCATTTCCGCGACCGGACTGCGCAAGTCCTACGGCGACAAGGTCGTGCTGGACGGCATCGATCTGCACGTCCCGCCCGGCACCGTCTTCTCGTTGCTCGGCCCCAACGGCGCGGGCAAGACCACCACCGTCAACATCCTGTCCACTTTGGTCAGTCCGGACGCGGGCACGGCGACCATCGCCGGGGCCGATCTGGCCACCGATCCGGACGGCGTCCGCGCCGCCATCGGCCTCACCGGCCAGTTCTCCGCGGTCGACAACCTCCTCACCGGTGAGGAGAACCTGTTCCTCATGGCGGATCTGCACCATCTGCCGCGCCGTGCCGGTCGCGTGCGCGCCGCTGAGCTGCTGGAACGGTTCGAACTGACCGACGCGGCGAAAAAGACACCGGCGACGTTCTCGGGCGGCATGCGCCGCAAACTCGATCTGGCGATGACGCTGATCGGCGACCCCAAGGTCATCTTCCTCGACGAACCGACCACCGGTCTCGACCCGCGCAGCCGCCGCACGATGTGGCAGATCATCCGCGACCTCGTCGACGGCGGCGTGACGATCTTCCTCACCACGCAGTATCTGGAGGAGGCCGACCAGCTCGCCGACCGGGTCGCCGTCCTCGACGGCGGCCGGGTCGTCGCACTGGGCACACCCGACGAACTGAAGCGGCGCGTTCCCGGCGGGCACATGCAGCTGAAGTTCGCCGACGCCGTCGCGCTGCGCGACGCGAGCCGTGCGCTTCAAGTGTCCACTTCGGACGAAGGAGCCCTGGCGCTGCGCGTGCCGACCGACGGCACCGTCACCGCCCTGCGCGCGGTGCTGGACCGGCTCGACGCCGAAGCCGTCGCTGTCGACAGTCTCACCGTGCACACCCCGGATCTCGACGACGTGTTCCTCAGCCTCACCGGTCACCGGACCGAAACGACCAAGGAGCCGGCCCGATGACCACTCTGTCCCTGTCGATGCGCGACTCGGCGACCATGCTGCGCCGCAACATCCGGCATATGCGCCGCTATCCGTCGCTCACCATCATGCTCATCGGTCAGCCGATCGTGTTCCTGCTGCTGTTCGTCTACGTTTTCGGCGGCACACTCGGTAACGGGCTCGGCGGTGGCGGCGGCCGCGCCGAGTACGTCGGCTATGTGACACCGGCGATCCTGCTCATCACCGTGTGCAGTGCCGCGCTCGGTACCGCCATCTCGGTCGCGACCGACATGACCGAGGGCATCATCGCCCGCTTCCGCACCATGGCGATCAGCAAGGCCTCGGTACTGACCGGGCACGTCGTCGGCGCGCTCATCCAGACGGCGTTCGCCCTCGCCGTGGTGTTCGCGGTGACGCTGCTGATCGGTTTCTCGCCGACGGCCGGAGCCGGTGAATGGTTCGCGACCGCCGGGCTGCTGTTGCTGCTGACGATCGCCCTCACCTGGTTGTCGGTGGCGCTGGGACTGGCGGCCAAAAGCGTGGAGACGGCCAGCAACACACCCATGATCTTCATGTTGCTCCCCTTCCTCGGCAGCGGGTTCGTCCCCACCGACTCGATGCCGGCGTGGTTGCGCTGGTTCGCCGACTACCAGCCGTTCACCCCGGTCATCGAGACGATCCGGGGATTGCTGCTCGGCACTCCGATCGGCGGCAGCGGCTGGCTCGCCGTCGGCTGGTGCGCGGTGCTCGCGCTCGTGGGATACGGGTGGTCGAAGTCCCTCTTCGCGAAGGAACGTGACCGCTGAGCTGGGGGTCGCCCCGGGCTGGAACGCCGTGGTGTTCCGGTCCGGGGCGTTGGTCTTCATGCGAGGGTTTCGAGGGAGGCGAGTTGATTGTCGGCGTGAGAGATCAATTCCGGATCGCGACATTGCATTTGGTGGACTTTTCCAAGTCTGGAGTTGGTGTCGCGGCAGGCTTTGGGTGAAATGTTGCGGTGGTGCTTGGGTGTGGTGATGGGTTGCTGTGTCTCCTTGAAGGGTGGATGGATTCGACGGTGAGTGGTGGTGGGTGCTTGGGCGGGTGGGGTCGTGTGAAGTGTTGTGGGGCTGGTGGTGGTGTGTGGGTGTGGTGATGGATTGCTGCGTCTGTGTCTCCTTGAAGGGTGGATGAATTCGACGGTGAGCCGCGGCAGGCGCTTGGGCGGCTCGAGCTCGTCGAAGCGTTGCGGGACTGAAGATGGAGCTCCAATTGATTTAAGATACTCCACAGTAAGTCACGAATGCGAACACATGTTCGGTTCAGTTTTGGTATTATTGAGGGGTGTCCGAGACTTTTCTTCCTGAACTCCCGCAGGAGTTGTGGCGTGCCGGCGGGCTGGAGCTTGCTCATGGTGTGCAGCAGACTCTGCAGGTGATCCGGATCGCGTCGGCTGCGTTGGGGCGGTTTGTGGCGGAGGTCGAGTCGCGGGGTCCGAAAGACTTGTATGGCTATGGTTCGACGGCGTCGTGGCTTGCTGATGTGGCGGGGTTGACCCGGGGTGAGGCGGGTGCGATTGTGCGGCGGGCGATCGCGTTGAACCCGACGCGTGCTCTTGATGGCACGGAGATTCCGGCGTTGGCTCCGGCGACCGCGGCGGCGGCTGCTGAGGGTGTGATCGGGGAGCATCGGATCGATCAGATCCTGGAGATCTTGAAGAAGATCCCGGCGGATACGGCCCTGGAGGATCGGGAGTATGCGGAGAAGGTCCTGGCTGATCTGGCCCGGGAGGCGGGACCGAAACAGCTCGGGAAGGCCGAAGAGAACCTGCTCGGCTGGCTCGACCCCGACGGCAAGGAACCCAAAGACCCCGAACCCGCCCAGCCCTCGCGGGAAGTCAGCCTGGAGCGCCGCAAGGACGGCTTCTGGAAACTCTCGGGGTTGCTGGATGACGAACTCGGCGCCCGCACCGCCGCCATACTCGACGCCTACGCCAAACCACGACCAGTGGACGAGTTCGGCCAGGCCGACCCTCGCACGAAAGCCGAACGGCAAGGCGACGCCTTCGCCGAGGTCCTGGATCTGGCGATCGCGTGCCCGGACCAGCCCGGCACCAGCGGCTACCGGACCTTGGTGCACGTCACCGTCGGGCTCGAAGAGCTGAAGTCCGGGATCGGCACGGCGTGTCTGGATTTCGTCGGTGAGATCACCGCCCGCGAAGCCCGACTGGCCGCCTGTGATTGCCTGATGTTGCCGGTGGTGTTGAGCGCCGCTGGGGAACCGTTGGACATGGGGCGGCTGCGACGGTTCGTCACTCCGGGGCAACGGCGGGCGTTGAACATCCGGGACCGGGGTTGTGCGTTCCCGGGCTGTCATCGGCAGCCGAAGCATTGCCACGCCCACCATATCGATCACTGGGCCGATGGCGGACCTACCGATCTGCGGAATCTCACCCTGCTCTGCGGTTTTCATCACCGGCTGATCCACCACGGCGACTGGGAAGTCCGGATGGCCCCCGACGGGCTACCGGAGTTCACACCGCCGCAGTATCTGGATCCGTTACGAAGACCCCGGCGCAACACCCTCCACCGCGCCGCCTGATCCCGCACGACCCGAGGAGCCCGCCAGCCACACCGGCGACGGGCCCCTCGGCATGCCCACAGACCGGCACCCGGCGACAATCGAAAGGGTCTGTCAAACGAACGGCGGGTTTCCAGCGCATGGTCCAGCGTTTGCTGCCGGTGCCGGTGCCGGTGCCGGTGCCGGTCGGGTCGAGGCTCATGATCGCCATGTAGACGCACTTGAGCGCTGCTTGCTCGCCTGCGGAAGTGGCCACGGGCTTTGACGGCGCGGCGGATGCGGGCGTTGACGCTTTCGATGGCGTTGGTGGAGCAGATCGCCCGGCAGGTCTTCGGGTCGAGGGCGAGGAACGGCACGAACTCGGCCCAGGCGTTGTCCCACAACCGCACGATGGCCGGCTACCGGCTGCCCCAGGCCTCGGCGAACCGCTCGCGCGCGGCGGCCTCGGCCGACGCGGTGTAGACCGGTTTGAGTGCCTTGGCGACCGCGTCCCGGTGCTGGCGCCCGGCATAGCGGAAACTGTTGCGCCGCAAGTGAACAACACAGGTCTGAGTGATCGTCTGTGGCCAGACGGTGGTGGTCGCGTCGGGCAGACCGTCGCAGACGACCATGAGCACGTCGGCCACGCCGCGGTTCTTCAGTTCGGTGAGCACGTGCAACCGGCGCTTGGCACCCTCGCCTGCCCACAGCCGATGATGTCGCGGCAGCCCTCGTAGGTGACTGCCAGCGCGACGTAGCTCGGCCGGTTGGCGACCTTCCCGTCGCGGATCTTCACGTGGATCGCGTCGATGAAGATCACCGGATAGACCGGGTCCTGCGGCCGGTTCTGCCGCTCGACCATGCCCTCGACCACCTTGTCGGTGATGGTGGAGATGGTCTGCCGCGACACCTCGGCACCATAAACCTCGGCTAGATGCGCGGAACCCTCTCCGGTGGTCAATCCCTTGGCAGCCAAAGAAATCACCATCTCGTCGACACCGGTCAGGCGTTTCTGCCGCTTCGCGACGATCTTCGGTTCGAAGCCGGCGTCCCGGTCCCGGAGCACGTCGACCTGCACAGGCCCGACGTCGGTCAGGACAGTCTTCGCGTGGGTGCCGTTACGTGAATTGCCGGTTCCGCGACCAGTTGGGCGTGCTCGTCATAGCCCAGGTGATCGGCGATCTCGCCGTCCAGCGCGGACTCCAGCAACCGCTTGGTCAGCTGCTGCAGCACCCCGCCCTCACCGGTAAGCTTCAGCCCGCTGGCCTTCGCGCTGCACAGCAGCTGCGCGACGAGCTGGTCGTCCAGGCCATCCAAACCCATCTTGGGCTTCGAGTCCGCGGCGTTCTCCACGCCGGACATCATGTCGGTCATCAGGTGCACTTCCATGATCGGGAGTTACACCGAATGTTTTACAGTCCCGACTAGGGCCTCTTCCCAGCGTTGAACATAGGTGTGGTGAACACTGTGTTCGTGGATTCGGGTGAGAAGGCGCGGCGCAAGGCGTTGCGCAACGCGTACAAGGAGCAACAGCGTGTCGCCGCCTGGGCTGCTCTGGGGCTTGATCGTGCTGAGCTGGACTCGTTGTACGACTGGCTGGATGCGCGGCTTGACGCGGAAGGCTGCGACCACAGCGTCCGGCTGACCGAGGTATGGGCTTTGGAGCGCGGTATGGACTGGCCGACGCTGCGCGAGGCTCTTGGGGATGCCGGCGGATATTGCGACTGTGAGGTCTTGGCCAACACGGACCCGGATCAGACGGCGTAGGCCGCTTGGTCGGCGGGCTTTTCGGCTTGCCGCCCTTCGGGCTCCGGTACTTACGGTGGACAGCCTTGTCGAGGGCCGCCGTCTTGGGATCAACCGCCGTGTCCGTGGTCGTCGGGCTCAGTGTCGATACCCACGCCACGGCTGCCTTCCGCTCAGGCGTCAACCCCGAAAAAGCCCCCCAGCGGGCTAGCCGGTTCAGACCGCAGACGGACGCCCCCAACGTGCCCCGCTCCTAGCCTGATATCGAGAATTTCGTTCGATAACAAGGAGTTCGGGTTGCTCAGGAAAACAGTCGTCACGGTGGCACTTCTCGTCGCCGGCGCGTTGACACCGGCGACGGCCGCCGTCGCGACACCATCGATCACCTGGCACGGCTGCGTGACAGGCCCCGGCGACGACCTGGGCGCGGAGCTGGACAAGGCTGGAGCGCAGTGCGGCGACGTCGTCGTGCCGGTCGACCATCGCCGTCCGCGGGGGCGTCAGATCACCGTCGCGCTGGCCCGGGTGAAGGCCACCGACCCCGCGCGCCGACGTGGTGTGGTGCTGCTCAATCCGGGTGGGCCTGGCGGTCCGGCGAGGGAAATGGTCCTGGCCGGACCCTTCATGCCGGAGATCGCGGCACAGTACGACCTTGTCGGCATGGACCCCCGCTTCGTCGGACGCAGTTCGCCGTTGCGGTGCGCTTGGCCGACCGACACGTTCACGCGGTCGGCCGGGCCGGACCGCAAGACGTTCGGAGAAAGCGTGGCACTGGCGAAGGAGCTGGCGCGTGGCTGCTCCGGCAACGATCCCGAGTTGCTGCGGGCCGCGTCGACCCGCGAAACCGCCAGGGACATGGACGTCGTGCGCGCCGCGCTCGGGGAACGGAAGATCTCCTACATCGGTGCGTCGTACGGGACCTACCTCGGCGCGGTCTACCTGCAGATGTTCGGCTCGCGAGCCGACCGGTTCGTGCTCGACTCGTCGGTGGATCCCGAGGCGTACGGGCCTGGTCTGCTCCGCCCGACCGCCCCGGCGCTCGACGCGGCGTTGCGGAACTGGGCGCGTGGCGCGGTGGGCCGAGGTCTGGGGGAGACCACGGATCAGGTGCTCGAGACGGTGCGGGACGTCGCGCGCTCGGCGGAGCGGCGGCCGTTCGCGGTCGGGAAGTACACAGTGGACGGTCATACCGTGCCGTATCTGTACTTCGCGAACCTGTATGACGACCGACCCGCTTCACAGGCCGAGTTCGCCGACACCGTGCGGACGCTCCGCGACGCCGCGGCCGGTCTTCCAGCCACGCCTTCGAAGGCACTGAGCGCGCTCCTCGACGGCTTGACGACAGGATCGGGCGACGCGACCGATCGGGCGGGGACGCCGATCATCTGCGCGGATCGCGCGGCTTCCCGTGACCCGGGGTCGTACTACCGGGACATCCAGGCGCATCGATCCGCCGAGCCGTTGTTCGGTCCGCTGGCCCGCAACATCACGCCGTGCGCGTTCTGGCCCGTGACGCCCGCCGAACCCGCCACCCGGATCCACAACACCGCACCGGCCCTGCTTCTCGGCTCGACCGGTGACCCCGCGACACCCTACGCCGGCCAACTCGCCATGCACCGGGCACTCGGCGGTTCGCGCTTGGTCACGGTGGAAGGCGTCTACCGGCATTCCGTGTTCCTCAAAGGCGGCAAATGCGTCGACACGGCGGTCCGGGACTACCTGCTGGGTGGTGAACTCCCCGCGGACCGCACCTGCCGCTAGCGCTGTGTCCGCGCCCGGACGTGCGCGCGCTCGCCCTGAGGTCCGAACAGGACGAGGGTTTCGACGGCGCCGCCGTCGGCCGAACCGAGCCAGTGCGGCAGCGAGGTGTCGAACTCGGCGGCCTCGCCGGGCGGCAGGACCAGGTCGCGGTCGCCGACCACCAGCCGGAGCCGTCCATTGAGGACATACACCCATTCGTAGCCGCCATGGGTCTTCGGCGTGGGTTCCGCAGGTTCGTCACGGCTGGGAATGAGCATCTTGAAGGCCTGCACCCCACCGGCGCGGCGGGTGAGCGGCAGGAAGGTCATGCCGTGCCGGTGGATCGGTTGCAGATGGACGCGCGGATCGCCGGTGCGCGGGGCACCGACGAGGTCGTCGAGGGGGACGCCGTGCACGCGTGCCAGCGGCAAGAGCAGCTCCAGCGTCGGCCGCCGACCACCGCTTTCCAGCCGGGACAACGTGCTTTCCGAAATCCCGGTCGACGTCGACAGGTCGGCCAAGGTCAGGCCCCGGTGCTTGCGCAGGGCACGCAGTCTCGGCCCCACCGCGTCCAGTACTTCGTCCGTCTCGTCCGCCATGCCGTCGATCTTGCCAGGTCGGCAAGTTTTCGTGCGTTTTCCCGGCGGCCGAGGTGAAGGTGGTCCCGAACAGACCATGTGAGGTGAGGATGAACGCTCCAGACCGGGCCACGGAATTCTGGGACGAGCTTTACGACCGGCGGGCCACGGCGTCGCCGAAGGTGAACCCGAGACTGGCCGAGATCGCCGGCTCCCTGACGCCGGGGACCGCGCTCGACCTCGGTTGCGGCGGCGGGGGAGACGCGTTGTGGCTGGCGAGGCGGGGATGGCGGGTGACCGCGGTCGACATCTCCGGCTCGGCGGTGCGCTCGCTCCGTGAGCGCGGCGAGCCGATCACGGCGCTCCGCGTCGATCTCGCCGGAGACTTCCCTGACGGCACCTTCGATCTGGTGTCCGCGCAGTACCTCCACACCCCGTTCGCGCTGGACCGCGCACGCGTGCTGCGGACCGCGGCCCTGGCGCTGAATCCGGGCGGCCGGCTGGTCGTCGTCGATCACGGCTCCACCGCGCCGTGGTCATGGAACCAGGACCCGGACCTCTGGTTCCCTGCCCCGCGCGAAGTGGCCGCGGACCTGGCCCTCGATCCGGCGGTGTGGTCGATCGAACGCGCGGACGCCGCGGAACGGCGAGCCACCGGGCCGGGCGGCCGGACCGCGACCGTGGTCGACCACGTCCTGGTGCTCCGGCGGATTCCGGAGCCCCCGCGATGAGCGCCAGGCGGAAACGCGACACCGGCCCGCCCGCGACGGGGCCCGGCGAGAAGGACGTCCTCGCGGGGTTCCTCGACTATTTGCGCGCCTCCGTCGCGGCCAAGGCCGAAGGCGCGCCGGAAGCCCAGGCGCGGGTCCCCGGCGTGCCGTCCGGGACGAACCTGCTCGGTTTGATCAGCCATCTGACCGCGGTGGAACGGCATTGGCTGCTCGGCGAGCGCGTCGCCGACTGGAAAGCGACGTTCCATCCGGCCCCGGACGCCACGGCCGCGACCGTTCTCGCCGCCTACCGGGAGACCGTCGCCGAGACGAAGGCCGAGATCGCCTCATGGGACGACCTCGCCGAAGCCGCCCCGCGTTCGGCGTCGCGGCGATGGACGCTGACCCACCTGATCGAGGAGACCGCGCGGCACGCGGGACACGCCGACATCCTGCGCGAGCTGATCGACGGCTCCACCGGACGCTGACCACCGAAACGGAGAACCACCCATGTTTCACCGGACCTTCCGGCGAACCGCCGCCGCGTTCGGCGCCGCCCTCATCCTGATGACGGCGGCGTGCGGAACGGCCACCGATTCGTCGCCCGCCTACGAGGACATCACCCGCGGCGACGCGGCTTTCGCGCAGCGGTTCCGCCATGAGTTCGCCGACGTCGACGGGGTGAAGATGCATTACGTCACCGGCGGCAGGGGAGCTCCGCTCGTCCTGCTGCACGGCTGGCCGCAGACCTGGTACGGCTGGCACCGCGTCATGCCCGCACTGGCCGAGCACTTCACGGTGTACGCCCTCGACCTGCCCGGCCTCGGCGACAGCACCGGCGCGCCGCCCGGCTACGACAAGGCCACTCTCGCCCGCTACGTGCACGGTCTCGTCGCCGGACGGCTCGGCCTGCGCGACGCCCGGATCGTCGGGCACGACCTCGGTGCCGCGGTCGCCTTCCAGTACGCCGCGCAGTTCCCCGGCGACCTCACCCACCTCGCCTATCTCGACCTGCCGCTGCCGGGACCCGCGCTCGACGCGACCGCCTACCGGAACCTGAGCTGGCATATCGCTTTCCATTCACAGAAAACGGTTCCCGAAGCCGTCGTCGGTGACGACGTCCGCGAATACCTTTCCCTGTTCTATCCCCAGGTCGCGTACTCCGGGACGGCTTTCGGCGGCCCGGGAGCGCCGTCGCCCTTCGGCGAAGCCGAGATCGGCGAATACGCTCGCACCTACGGCAGGCCCGAGGTGCTGCACGGAGGATTCGAGCTCTACCGCACGCTCGGCCAGGACGTGACGGCGAACGTCGGCGCGAAACCGATCACCACCCCGACCCTGCTGATGACCGCCGAAGGGCTGCTCGAACCGCAGAAGGCCACGCTCACACCCCGCGTCGCCAATCTCGCCCGCGCGGTCGAGGTGCCCCGGGCGGGACATTGGCTCGCCGAAGAAAACCCGGAGTTCGTGACCGCGGAATTGGTCGGCTTCCTGAAGGGTTGAGTTCCGTCTCGTGAGTGAGTTTCGCGCGCCGGGCAAAGGGTATGCGTTGGCATGACCGACTACAGCCATACCGCCACGATCGACATGCCGGCCGCCGAGTTGTTCGCTTTCCTGCGCGAGCCGCGCAATCTGCCGCGCTACTTTCCGCAAATGAGTCAGGCCGAACCCGAGGGCGGCGATGCCGTCCACGTGGAAGCCGACGTCCACGGCGAGCACGTCGAGGGCGAGGCGTGGCTGAAGGTCGACGAAAAGAGCCGCTCACTGCGCTGGGGCGCCCAGGGGCCGCACGACTACCAGGGAGAGCTGGCGATCGAGGACGCCGGACCCGCGTCGTCTCGCCTGACGGTGACCCTGCACAGCGTCCGCGACGCCGACGACAAGGAGGTTCAGCGGGGGCTGGAGGAGACGGTCGCCGCGCTGGCGCATACGGCGGTCGCGGATTCCGATGTCGAGGCCGCCGAAGAAGAGGGCGGCTGGACCGGGCGCTGAAGACGACGATGGCGGGGAGCGGCCGCTCCCCGCCATCGCGGTGTGGCTCAGGACCGGGTCAGCGTGACCCCGTAGTTGTTCGCCGCGTCCACGACGGGCTGGTAGTACGAGTACGAACCGGTGGCGTTGGAGCCCTGGTTGTAGCCGCAGTCGTGCCCGTCGTTGGGACCGCCGGAGGTCATCCCCTGCGCGGTGTTGCCCGCGATGTAGGCACCGCCGCTGTCACCGCCTTCGGTGCAGACGGTCGACTTGGCCAGCCCCGTGGTGGCGACGCTTTCGCCGCTGTAGCGGACGGTCTGGTTGTAGGCGGAGATCTTGCCGCAGGTCCAGCCGGTGGTGTTGCCCGCCTTGCAGAGCGTGGTGCCGACCGGCGCCTTCGAGCTGCCGGTGATCCGGACCGTGGTGCCCTTGCGGGTGTCGACGTAGCCCCGGCCGGTGTCCTCGTCGTCGATGTCCATCAGGCCCATGTCGACCGAGGGGAACTCGGTGGCGACGCCACGGCCGATGTGGACGCCGTCGCGGTTGAGGATGTCGGGATTCCCCTCGACGCAGTGTCCGGCGGTGAGCAGCACATTGTCGCCGTCGCTGGTGGTACCGGGGAAGCCGAGGGAGCAGTTCGTGCCGGGGTCGAGGTCCATGATCTGGCCGGGGATGACGTCCGCCTGCGTGGTGTTGCCGTTGGCGATTCCGGTTCGGACGGTCACCCCGGACAGTGCCGAAAGCCGCCGGACGAGGGCGCGGTCGGCGTTGGGCGCCACGGTGACGACGACCTGGTCAGCCGCGAGCTCCGGGCCCCAGGACTGCACCTGGGTGACGTCGGCGCCGATGACGTCACCGACGCGGGCGGACAAGGCGTCCAGCGCCTTTTCCCCGCGGAGGGCGGTGCGCGGCGTCAGCCCGGCGGAGCGGAGCGCCTGCGCGGACCCGGGGTCGGAGGCGTTGACCACGAGCGCGCCCGCGTCGTCGAAGTACGCGCCGTCGGTGCGGAGGCCGCGTGCTCTGATGTTCTCCAGCGACGAGATCAGGTTCTTCTCGTGGTCGAGCTTCTGCGCGGCCTGGAGCGGGCTGACCCGCAGCTGGGCGGCGAGGGTCTCGAGCATCGTCTGGTCGTAGGCGGTGGACGGCTGCGTGGGAGCGGCGGTCGCCGGGACGGCGAGGGCACCGATTCCGGCGCAGACACTCAAGAGAGTGAGCATGACGGGTCCGCGAATTCGCATGCGAATTTCCTTCGGTAAAGGAGGGGACGACGAACCGCCGGATATTCGGGAATGGCAGGGACCGGGCGGTTCATCTCGACGAGACGCACATTACGAGCGCTCGGCTATCGCGTCGTAGCGCCGAAAGTAGGTTCCATGATCGAGGTCCTACTTTCGTATGCGGGAATTGCTTCGCGCATTCGCTTCGCGCGAAAGTGTCATTGTCCGGAAAGTGTCAGCCGCGATTCAAGGTAGGCGTCCAGCGCGGCGGCGCCGGAGAGCAGGGCACGGCCCCTGGCCGCGAGACGGTCGTGCCAGTCGCGCAGCGCCGCTTCGAGCGGCACGACACCGCCCGCCGAGCGGACCTGCTCGATCAGCGGCGCGATCCGCTCCAGCGGGTAGCCGCCGCGCCTGAGCTGACGGGCCAGCTTGGCGTCGCGCACGTCGGCCGCGCCGTAGACGCGGTAGCCCGTCCGCGGATCACGCTCCGGCCGCAGGAGACCGGCGCGTTCCCATTTGCGCAGGGTGGCGGGCCGGACCCCGAGCTTCCCGGCCAGCGGCCCGACGAACAGGTCACCGCGTTCCTGCGGCACGGGTTCGAGATCACGGAGCGCGGCGGTGACGGCCTGGAGGGTGCGGCGGTCGTCGAGCAGCTGGGCGTGACTCTCGTCGATGAGGCGGAGCGCGTCTTCGATCGCGCCCCGGTTGACCGCCTCCATGATCGATGTCGCCGTCGCATGGCCGTGTCCGGGGACCAGGGCGAGGAAGGCGCGGAGGGCTCGCGCGTGCAAGGGCGTGTAGGCACGGTATCCGTGGGGGCTGCGTTCGGCGGCGGGGAGGATGCCGTCCGCTTCGTAGTTGCGGACGGCCTGCGTGGACAACCCGTGCTCGCGCGCCAGGTCGACCGGCCGCAGCCGCTCGCGGTTTTGAAGGTTTCGCCCCACTGTCCTGCCATTGTCGCTGGAAGGTGCCAAGCGGCGGTTCAACGATACAGTCGAGGCAATGACGGTGGACGGAAACCTGACGATCGAACTCGACCTCGCGGAGCTGCGCGAGATCACGGCCTTCGCCGTCGCTTGCGCGGAGCCGGCCTTGGCCCTTTTCGAACGTGACTTCGCGGAGGATCCACGCCCGCGTGCCGTACTCGAGGAAGCGCGGATGTTCGCTGCCGGTGGCAAGCGGACGAAGGCCTTGCGCGTGACCGCGCTGGACGCGCACCGGGCGGCGCGGATGGCCAGGGAAGCGGGCTGTGAAGCCGCTTTCGAGGCGGCGCGCGCCGCCGGTCACGCGGGAGCGTCCGCGTACCTGCACCCACTGGCGAAAGCGACTCAGGTGCCGCACATCCTGGGAGCCGCCGCCGACGCCGCCCGCGCGTTCGAACTCGACGCGGACGGCGATCCGGACGTCGGCGCGCGCTACATCGAGAAGGCGAGGGAGCTCGCCGGTCCGGTCGTGGTGAGCGTCCTGACGCGGTATCCGGATGCCCCGGGCGGCGGGGGCCGGGCGGGTGAACTGCTGCGAGAGCTGGACGTCTCGCTGCGGCGGGCGCGCTGAAACTGCTCACTCACGCGCGGACTCCGCCTTTCGCTCGTAGCGGGTACGGGCCAGCCGGTGGGCGGTGCCGAGCAGTTCCCGGGTGGCCACTTCGGTCTTCGGTCCGGGGTTCACCACGGCCAGCCAGCCCGCGGTTCCGTAGACGGGGTGGGCGATCACGGTGTCGGTGACGGCGGCGTCGGTCTCGGCCGCTTCTCGGGGCGAGCGGCCGAGCCGCCGGATGAACTCCTCCTTCCCGGCGTGGATGTTCACGCGGAAGGTGTCCGGCCGGTCGAGGCGCGAGGTCTCGTCGCCGGGGTAGTTCTTGGTCACCACCGTGGCGAAGGGCTGGACGTTCGTCGGCACGACACCATCGGGGGAGTAGTAGAAGAACGCGTCGCCCCAGCTGAGCTCCGGCCAGTCGTCGCCGGGCGCGGGGGTGAGAGTCAGGACGCCGTCGAAGCCGGACACGAAGCCGATGATCTCGTCGATGTTCATGTGCTCAAGCGTCACATTAAAGTGGTATTGGAGGGTTCAAGGCCATTGTCCATGGAGTGAAGGTGCCAAGTCTCAACTCAGCCGGATTGCGTACGGCCGAGGTCGCGCGCCGGGCGGGATATTCCGTCCAGCAGGTACGCAACCTGGAGCGTGACGGCGTCCTCCCGCCGGCGGCGCGGACGCCGTCGGGCTACCGGAGCTACGGGGAGATCCATCTCCGGTCCGCGCTGGCCTACCGCGCGCTCGCCGCCGGGGTGGGGCCGGTCGAGGCCAAGAAGATCGTCCGCGCCGTGCATCGGGAACCGGTCGCGCGGGTGCTGGCCCTCCTCGACGCGGCACACGCCGCGCTCGACACCGAGCGCGCGGAGCTGCGGGAGGCCAGGGAAGCCGTCCGGGTGATCTCCGGCGAACCGATCGACGACGTACGCGGTTCGGACGCGATGAGCGTCTCCGAACTCGCGACGGCGCTCGGCCTGCGCCCCTCGACGTTGCGGCACTGGGACGCGGAACGGCTCGTCGTTCCCGGCCGCGACTCGCGGGGAACGCGGCGGTACACCCCGGCGCAGGTACGGGACGCGCGGATCGTGCACCAGTTGCGGCTGGCCGGGTACCGCGTCGAGCCGCTGCGGGCACTGATGCCGGAGCTACGGCGATCCCGGCGGCTGGAGGACGTGGCCGCCGCGCTGGCCGTCCGGGACGAGGCCATCACGGTCCGCTCGCGAGCCCTTTTCGACGGCACCGCCGCGCTTTCCGCCGTGTTGTCCCTCGCACCCGACACCCATGGCCACGAATGAAGGACTCAAGCCTCCTTGGGCGTCCGCTCGCGCAGGGCCGCGAGTGCCCTGTCGGCGTGGACATCGAATTTCAGCTCGCTCTTGATCACCGCCAGTACTTCGCGATCGGTGTCGATCACGAAGGTGCGCCGCTTGGTGTGCAGCGGGCTGAACCTGCGCCATACACCGAACTGCTTGGCCACCGCGCCGTCCACATCGGACAACAGCGGATAGTCGAAGCCGTGCTGGGCGGAGAATGCGCGCTGTTTGGTGATGCCGTCCGGGCTGATTCCCACCCGGTGGGCCCCGACTTCGCCGAATTCCGCGGCCAGATCGCGGAAGTGACAGCTCTCGGCGGTACAGCCACCGGTCATCGCGGCGGGATAGAAGAACAGCACGACGGGGCCGGTGGACAGGAAGTCGGCCAGCCTGCGGTCCAGGCCGGTGTCGTCGGGCAGGGTGAAGTCCGGAGCGAGGTCTCCTATGTCCATGACGGGTTTTCGGAGCCGGACCACACGCGGATTGGTCAGCGGGTGCAGCGCCAGAACACCGTCGCGTCATACGGCGAGATGACGAGCTTGAAGTATTCCTCGCAGTCCGAGAAACCGGCTCGCTCCGCCTGGCCCCGGGCGTCCTGACGGGCATAGAAGAGCGCGAGGCCGAAGTCGCTCGACCCGTGGCCGACGAATTCCCTGGTCTCCAGCACACTCGCGGAAGCCGGAGTGGTGAGCGTGCCCATGACGATGGCCGCGCCGATCAGGGCGAGCAATGTCTTCCTCATGATGACCACGCTAGAGCGAGACCGGTCCGCGGTTCGCCCGCTGGATGGGCGCTGACGCGGCCTCCATCCGTCGTAGGTGGGTTCGCACGATATGCGATCCGCGAGGGTGAAAACGGTTATCGTCGCGTCATGTCTTCTTCTCGCAAGATAAGCACCCAGCGCGCGTTCGACGCCGCCGCAGCCGACTTCGCCACGCTGGGTCACCATCTGTGGGAACCGATCGGCGCGGCCACCGTGGCTGCCGCCGGGCCCGGTCCAGGAGCACGTGTTCTCGACGCCTGCTGTGGCACCGGGGCCTCGGCGATCCCGGCGGCGCACGCGGTCGGTGAGGGCGGCGTGGTCGACGCGATCGACCTTTCCGGTCCGATGATCGACCAGTTGCGCCGGTTGTCCGCGGATTTGCCGCAGCTTCGCGCGCACCGGGCCGACGCGATGGAGTGGGACACCGACGGCTACGACGTCGTGCAGTCCGCGCTCGGCATCTTCTTCTTTCCCGACATGACGGCCGGTACCGAACGGCTGATCAGCCGGGTGCGCCCCGGCGGGCGGGCCGTGTTCACGATCTGGCGCGAGGGGGCGATGGCGACGGCGGGCCGACACGTCGGGCGTGCCGTGGCCGCGGTGACCGAGTCCGCGCCGCAGCCGGAACGCGAGCCCGGCTTGATCGACCGGATCAACCAGGCGGACAGTTACGCCGACTGGCTTACCGGCCGTGGTCTGTCCGATGTGGACGTCGAAGTCAACGAGCTGCGGCTGCCCATGACCCCGGAAGTGGCGTGGCTGGTCATCATCGGCTCCGGTTTTCGAGGCGCTCTCGCCGACCTCGAACCCGCTGTCGTCGAGAAGGTGCGTGAGCGCTACCTCGAATCCCTGCGTGCCGACGGCGTGACCGAACTCGACGCCACCACCCTGATCGGCTCCGGCACCGTCCGGTCCGGGACTCGGCGAGTTATCGAGGGGTAAGTCAAAGGTGGGCCGGGTTGGTCGTGAGTGGGGGTTGGGGGGTTTAAACCCAAGGGCCCACAACCCCCAACCCCCCCCCCCCCCCCCCGGGGGAGGGCGGCA
>NZ_JBVIRO010000016.1:28673-77433 GCF_055575975.1 Amycolatopsis sp. NPDC033938 | reverse complement strand
CGGGCCAGGCGCACTTAAGGCGGGGCAACTAAAACCGGGGCCGGTCTTGGCACTTCGGGGCATTGGGGTTAAACCCCCAAACCCCCACCCAACACCCAACCCGGCCCAGCGCCACCAGGGGAAGTCCGGCATGCTGTGCCCGAACGTGAAGGTCGGGGAGGAATGGTATGTCCGAGGTCCCAGAACACGCTGTGCCGGAACGGGTGGACAGCCCGGTCCGGCAGGCCGCGCCGTCGGGGAAGGTCGGCCGGTGGCTGATGGAGCACCGGGTCCAGCCCGTCGGCCCGGAAAGCCATGACGAGCACACCACCCCGCAGTCGTGGTGGAAGGTCATGTGCCTCACCGGTGTGGACTACTTCTCCACGCTGTCGTACCTCCCCGGCATCGCCGCGCTGGCCGCGGGCGCGCTTTCGCCGCTGGCGACGCTGCTGATCGTCGCGCTCACCCTGCTCGGCATGCTGCCGATGTACCGGCGGGTGGCGAAGGAAAGCCCGCACGGCCAGGGTTCGGTCGCGATGCTGGAACACCTGCTGCCGTTCTGGCGCGGCAAGCTCTTCGTGCTGGTGCTGCTGGGTTTCGTCGCGACCTCGTGGATCATCACCATCACCCTGTCCTCGGCCGACGCCACCGTGCACGCGCTGGAGAACCCGCTCGCCCCGGCATTCCTGCATGGGCACGAGGTGCTGATCACGGTGATCCTGCTGCTGATCCTCGGCGGGGTGTTCCTGCTCGGGTTCAGCGAGGCGGTCGGCGTCGCGATCCCGCTGGTCGCCATCTTCCTGCTGCTGAACGCGGTGGTGGTGGTCGCCGGGGTGGGCGAGGTGCTCACCGAACCCGGCGCACTGGACCGCTGGCTGGACGCGCTGACCTCCGGCGGTGGCGGAATCGGCGGTGTCGTCGGCCCGGCGATCCTCGCGTTCCCCTTGCTGGTACTCGGTTTGTCCGGTTTCGAGACCGGCGTGAGCATGATGCCACTGGTGGCGGCCAAGGGTGAGAACGCCGAGCGGAAACTGGCGGACCGCATCCGCAACACCCGCAAACTGCTCACCGTCGCCGCGCTGATCATGTCGGTGTACCTGATCGCGACCAGCTTCGTGACCACGGTCCTGATCCCGGCGGAGAAGTTCAAACCGGGCGGCGAAGCGAACGGCCGCGCGCTGGCGTACCTCGCCCATGAACTGCTGGGCGAAGCGGTCGGCACCGCCTACGACATCAGCAGCATCCTGATCCTCTGGTTCGCCGGGGCGTCGGCGATGGCCGGGCTGATCAACATCGTGCCGCGGTATCTGCCCGCATACGGGATGGCCCCGGACTGGGCAAGGGCCGTCCGTCCGGTGGTGCTGGTCTACACCGCGATCTGCGTCCTGGTCACGATCATCTTCAACGCCGACGTCAACGCGCAGGCCGGGGCGTACGCCACCGGGATCCTCGCGATGATGGTGTCGGCTTCGGTCGCCGTGGCGATCTCCGCGGCGAAAAGGCGGCAGCGCAAGGCCGCGATCGCCTTCGCCGTCCTGACGCTGATCCTCATCTACGCCTTGGTGGAGAACGTCATCGAGAAGCCCGACGGGCTCACGATCTCCGCGTTCTTCATCATCGGGATCATCGTCGTGTCGCTGGTCTCGCGGGTCAGCCGGACCACCGAACTGCGCGTCGAGCACATCGAGTTCGACGAACCCGCCCGCCGGTTCATCACCGAATCGATCGAACACGACAACGCGCTGACCATCATCGCGAACCGTCGTCAGGCCGGGGACGCGGACGAGTACCGGGCGAAGGAGGCCGAACAGCGCGGCATGAACCCGGTGCCCGGCGCCGCCGACGTGCTCTTCCTCGAGATCGACGTCATCGACCCGTCCGGTTTCAGTGACGTGCTGAAGGTCCGCGGTGTCGAGATCGAAGGGTTCCGGGTGCTGCGCGCGGAAAGTCCCGCGGCGCCGAACGCGATCGCCGCGATCCTGCTCGCCCTGCGGGACAACACCGGCGTGCGGCCGCAGTGCCATTTCGAGTGGAGTGAGGGCAATCCGCTCGGACACCTGTTCCGCTACCTGATCCTCGGCCGCGGCGACACCGCCCCGGTGGTCCGCGAAATCATCCGCACCAGCGAACGCGACCCGGCCCGGCGCCCCGGCATCCACGTCGGCTGACCCACGGGGCGGATTTCGGTGTACATTCGTTCACTCAAACCGGGTGAACGGCGGGAACAGGGTGCGACCAGTCAAAGAGTCCTCTGCTCGGGAGCGCGGCCAAGGGCCGTTCGGCTCGTGGCTGCTCGGCCCGCTGTACCAGGACGTGGCCGTGTTGCGCCGTCGCGTCCAGGGTCTGCTCACCGGGACGCTGATCGCGACCAACGTCATCGGCGCGCTGATCGTGGTGGGGCTGGCCGCCCTGCTCATGCCCGCTCCCGGGATGTCCGGCGAGCTGGTCCGGGTCACCGCGATCGCGGTGCCCGTGTACGTGGTCTCCGCGGTCGTCGTCGGCGCGCTGTGGGGCACCCGTGGCGCGCTGCGGACGTTGCGCTGGGCGGGCGACGGCCGGACGCCGACCGAAGCGGAGCGTGTCGCGAGCCTGCGGGTCCCCTTGCGCCTGACGCTGGTCCAAGCGGTCCTGTGGGGTGTCGCGACCGTGGTGTTCGGCGCGCTGGCCGCGCTGGTGCAGCCGAAGGTCGTGCTGACCGAACTGCTCGTCGTCGCGTTCGCCGGCGTGGTCGTCTGCGCGATCGCGTATCTGGCGGGCGAGTTCATCCTGCGGCCGTACGCGGCCTTGGCCTTGGCGGGCACCTCACCCGAGCGGCCGCTCAGCGGCGGGGTGAACCTGCGGATGTTGCTGTTCTGGTGCCTCGGCACCGGGGTTCCGGTGGCCGGGCTGGTGGTCACGGCGATCCTGGCCTGGGTGCGCGGCGACGTGTCGACCACGAAGCTCGCGGTCTCGGTCATCGCGCTCGGCATGGTGGTGCTGTGCTTCGGCTTGCTGGTGACCGTGTTCACCGCCCGCGCCGTGGTGAACCCGATCCGGTCGGTGCAGCATGCCCTCGGCCGGGTGCGGGCAGGCGACTTCGCCGTGGAGATCCCGGTCTACGACGGCACCGAACTCGGCCTGCTCCA
Source organism: Amycolatopsis sp. NPDC033938 (assembly GCF_055575975.1). Taxonomy (NCBI): domain Bacteria; kingdom Bacillati; phylum Actinomycetota; class Actinomycetes; order Pseudonocardiales; family Pseudonocardiaceae; genus Amycolatopsis; species Amycolatopsis sp. NPDC033938. The sequence continues at coordinate 74,329 of NZ_JBVIRO010000016.1, read as the reverse complement.
AGCGGGCTTCAACGGGATGGCCGCCGGACTCGCCGAACGCGAACGTTTGCGCGACCTGTTCGGCAGGCACGTCGGCGAGGAGGTCGCGATCGAGGCGATGCGCACCTCGGCCGAACTCGGTGGCACGGTGCGGACGGTGTCGGTGCTGTTCGTCGATCTGATCGGCTCGACCACGCTGGCCGCGAGCCGTCCGCCGGAAGAGGTCGTCGGACTGCTCAACCGGTTCTTCGCGGTGGTGGTCGACGAGGTCGACCGCAACCACGGGCTGGTCAACAAGTTCGTCGGTGACGCCGTGCTCGCGATCTTCGGCGCACCGGTGCGCTTGACCGACCACGCGACCCTCGCGCTGTCGGCGGGCAGGGCGATCGGGCGCAGGCTGGCGGCGGAGGTCCCGGAATGCCCGGCCGGGATCGGGGTGGCGACGGGTGAGGTGGTGGCCGGGAACGTCGGCGACCCACGGCGGTTCGAATACACGGTGATCGGCGACCCGGTCAACGAGGCCGCCCGGCTGACCGAGCTGGCGAAGAACGTCGAAGCCAGGTTGCTCGCTTCGTGGACGGCGGTCGAGTCGGCGTCCGAAGACGAGGCCGGGCACTGGAAGGCGACCGAGGACGTCACCCTGCGGGGCCGCACCAGGCCCACGACCCTGGCGACACCGGAGTCCTGAACTTCGGCGCCGTGCCGGATTCACAGCCTTTGTGAACGGGTCGTGAATCTTGCGCGAAGGCCCGTGTCTCGTCAGCCCGGGTGCTGTGAACGATCACAGCGTTTCCCTTGCGCCCGATGAGGCCGTTGTCCCCGGAATCGGGACAGCGCACGGTGATCTCCCCATCCCCGTGTCAAAGGAGACATCTGTGAAGAGCCTATCGAGGGCCGCGCTGGCGACCGGAGCCGCCGTCTTCGCGCTGACCATGGTGCCCGCCGCCGCTCTCGCACAGCCGGACGGCGCCGGTGACCGGCCCAGTGGTCTGATCCAGACCCAGACCCACACCCAGGTCCGCGAGGTCACGCCCGTGGCGGGGACCGCGACCACGCTCGCCGCGTCGGCCGCCTCCAAGCAGCTGAACTACACCCAGCAGGTGCAGCAGTACAACCAGTGGTGCTGGGCAGCGGACGGTTCGAGCATCGAGCAGTCGCAGGGCGGAACCGCCAGCCAGGCCCAGTTCTGCGCCGCGGGCAAGGGAACGTCGGCCGGGTATTGCCCGAACCAGGCGGCCCAGATCTACGAGATCGTCCGCGGTTTCCGGGGCACCGGCTTCTCCGCGCAGGACGCGGGCGGCCCGATCGGCTTCAGCTCGGTCGTCAGCCAGATCGACTCCGGAATCCTGAATCTGACGGGGATCTACTGGACTTCGGGCGGTGGCCACGCCGAGGTGATCTACGGCTACGACTCGACGAACCAGTCGATCATGGTCGGCGACCCGTGGCCGACGTATCAGCGTTACCAGACCTGGAACTACAACCAGTACCGGAGCAACGGTCAGTTCCGCTGGAACGACACCATCGTCAACATCCGGAAGGGCTGAGCCGCGGTCATGAACAGGATCTGCCGGAAGTTCTCCGGTTGTCTCGTGGTGGCCGTCGCGATGCTCCTGCCCGCCACACTGCCCGCCGCGGCGAGCGAGGGAGTCGTCCCGCCCTCGGCCGACGAACTCGCGGCCGCCGTGCGCGTCGCCGGGCAGCCGAACGCGATCGGTCTCGCGAGATCGAACTTCCGGCAGGTCGACCACCTAGAACCGCGACAGATCACGATGGCGGACAAGGGTTTCCCGGTCTACAGCCTCAATCCCGACTTCGTCAGGGGTATCGCCGGGGCACCGGCGGGCGTGCTGAGATCCGTCGCCGTCACGGCCACCGCGGATTCCGGCCAGAAGGCCACGCTGCAGGCGATGCCGGAAAGCCGGGGAACGTGGGTCGCGGCGAGCGTGTTCTCCGGAAACGACGAAGAGACCCTGAGCGCGCGGCTGCGTCCCGGTTCGGTCCTGCTCAACGAGCCCCAGATCAACGGCTGGTACGAACTGGGGCCGGACGGCGTGGTGCTCCTGCGGGCGAGTCTGCCGCAGTCGCCGGTGGGGAAGTTCGTCCCGCTTCCCGAATACCAGCGGGCGGTGCACGACCGCTACGCGGACAAGCTGCCGGGATCGGACTATCAGCGCAATCGTGGGATCGGCTTCGCGCAAGCGGGTTCCGCGCCCGTGGAAAGCGGCCCGCCGCTCGCGGTCGTGGCCGGCCTGGTCGCCGCCGGTGTCGCCGGGCTGGGCGCCGTGGTGTTCGTGGTGCGCCGGAAGCGCCGGCTCACTCCCAGATGAGGTCGATCCCCGCGATCCCGACGTCGAGACCCTCGAAATAGGCGCTGACCGAAGCACCCTGGCCCGGATGCAGCGGCTCGCTGACCACGGGGGCCAGTTCTTCACGCTCGCGCACGGTTTTGACGCATCTGGCCGGAATCGCGCCGGCGTCGAAACGCAACCGAAGCAGGTACGCCGACATGCGAGACCGCACTGTCCGGTGAAAGCAGGTCGAACGAACGGAGGCGGCGAGCCGCAGGGTGAACGCGAAGGTATGGGTTTCCCCTTCGGCCAAGCCACGGTCGAAGAGAAGCTCGAACACCATCCCCGGCGACGAGGTGCTTCGGCGCACTCTGCCTTTCCGGCAGCCGTCGGCGGCGAAGACCGTGGTGGCCTCCATATCGGTACCGGGTTCGTCCTGGTGGGTCACCACGAAGCCGTCCGCGCCGGACTCCCGCGCCCGCACCACCATGGTCGAGGTGATCTCCGCGATCCGCCCCTGCGCGGTCATGGTCAGCACGTCGAAGACGGTCACGACATCGAGCTTCGCGTTCACCGCCGCACCGGGGGATTCGCTCAGCTCGTCCAGCAGGGTGCAGGTTTCGGTCCAGCTCTGCCGCAGTTCCGTCAGCGACGGCCTGCGGTCGCTTTCACCGGGACGGCGTTGCGGGCCGATCAGGACGATCAGGCTGTCCGGGGCGAGGCCCAGCACCGCTTCGAGCGCGCGGACGACGTCGAGCGAGCGCGGCGTCGACGGATGCCGGAGCCCGCGTTGCCAATAGCTCAACGTCGACTCGGCCACGGAAACGCCGCGTGCCGCCAGATGCGCGCGGATACGGGACAAGGACAGTCCGCGATGCTCCACCGCTTCGGAAAGCGCGCGGGAGAAAGGACCGAACCTGACCGCGCTCGCCGTGCCGGGTTCCTTGCGTTGCTGGTACATGGGCACCCCCACCACGCCGGGTTGGCGCACAGCATGCGCAGTCCGGCGGCGGACGGCAACCGTCTAAGGTCGAAAACCGGACTTTCTTCCCCTCAGGCGAATTCGAGCCGCAGGCTTTCGAGGCCGCGCAGCGTCACCTGCTTCACCCAGACCGGATCAGCGGTCGGCTGGAAGGCGCGACCCGTGCCGAGGAGCGCCTCGAAGACCGAGCGGCCTTCCAACCGTGCCAACGGGGCGCCGAGGCAGAAGTGGATGCCTTGTCCCAGCGCGAGATGCCTCGGCGAAGAGCGGTCGATGTCGAAGCGGTCCGGGTCCTCGTGTGTTCGGGGATCGCGGTTGGCCGCTCCCAGCAGCACGACCGTTTGCGCGCCGGCGCCGACGGACTCGCCGCCAACGGTCGCGTCCCGTAAGGCGGTGCGCGTGGTCAGCTGGACAGGGGAGTCGTAGCGGAGTATCTCTTCGACCGCGTTCGGGATCTTCGACCGATCCTCGGCCAGCGCCCGCGACTGCGCGGGATTCCTCAGCAGCGCGAGGATCCCGTTGCCGATGAGGTTGGTCGTCGTCTCGTGCCCGGCGACCAGCAGGAGCATCGCGGTGATCACCAGTTCGCCCTCGCTGAGCCTGTCGCCCTCGTCGGACACCGACACCAGATCGGAGAACAGGTCGCCGGTCGGCCGTTCGCGCCGCTCCTTCGCCAGATCACGGAAATAGGCGACGAACTCGCGCCGGGCGGCGACCGCCGCGGCGACCGTTTCGTCCGCGATCAGGAAGGACGGGTCGAGCGCCCGTCCCATCGCGTGCGACCACCCTTCGAACCGGTCACGGTCGGCCAGTGGCACGCCGAGCATCTCGCTGATGACGGTGACCGGGAGCGGCCTCGCGATCTCGTCCATCAGGTCGAACTCGCCCATTTCGAGCGCCTTCTCGACCAGTTCCTTCGACAGCTCTTCGATTCTCGGCGCGAGCTGCTCGACCATCCTCGGGGTGAACGCCTTGGAGACCAGCCGCCGCAGCCGCGTGTGATCGGGCGGATCGAGACCGAGAAACGAGCGGATCACCCGGCCCTGCTCGTCCACCGGCTCGTTCTCGTGCGGGTTCGGCAGCACCTCCGGCTCGGGGTGGCCGAACGCGGGGTTCCGCAGCAGCGCGGCCGCTTCCTCGAATCCGCTCACCACGAAGAACCGGTCGTTCAGCTTCAGCACCGGCCCGCGATCGAACACCTGGCGGTAGAACGGGTACGGGTCGGCCCTGGTCTCCGGGGTGAGGAGGTTTTCCAGCATGGCCTGATCCTAGGGTGTCGGGGTGACAGTGGACGCGATGATCGAAGACCTCAGGACGCTCGTCGAAATCGAGTCCCCCTCGGGGGACATCGAGGCTTTGACGGCGTCTGCCGAAGCGGTGGCCGCCCTCATCGGGAAGCGCCTCGGCGGAACGGCGACCTTGGTGGAAAGCGCCGCGGGGCCCCATGTCTGGTGGTCCGGCGGTGGCGAACCCCGGGTGCTGATCCTCGGGCACCACGACACCGTGTTCCCGATCGGGACGCTGGCACGCCGCCCGTTCGCGGTGGCCGACGGCCGGGTGACCGGGCCCGGCGTGTTCGACATGCTCGGCGGACTGGTGCAGGCGATCCACGGCCTGGCGGCGCTCGACGACCTGACCGGCGTCGAGATCCTGGTCACGGCGGACGAGGAAACGGGCTCGCACGAGTCCAGGGCGCTCATCGAGGAACGAGCGCGCGCGTGCGGCGCGGTGCTCGTGTTCGAAGGCGCGGCCGACGGGGGAGGCCTCAAGATCGGCCGCAAGGGCTGCGGCACGTTCGAGGTGGTCGTCAAAGGCCGGGCGTCGCATGCCGGCCTCGAACCCGAAGCCGGGGTGAACGCGCTGACCGAAGCCGCGCATCAGGTGCTGGACATCGTGGCGATCGGCAGGCCCGAAAGCGGCACCACCGTCACCCCCACGGTGGCGAGCGCGGGCACCGGAAGCAACGTCGTCCCCGCCGAGGCCCGCGTCGTCGTGGACGTCCGTGTCGAGTCGGCCGCCGAAAAGGAACGCGTCGAGGCGGCGTTCGCCGCGCTGACCCCGCGCCTCGACGGCGCGGAGCTCACGGTGCTGGGCGGGATCCACCGGCCGCCGATGCCCGAGTCCGCCGCCGCGAGCCTGTTCGCCGTGGCCAAAGGCCTGTTGCCCGGAGCCGAGGGCGTCGCGGTCGGCGGTGGCAGTGACGGCAATTTCACGGCCGCGCTCGGCATCCCGACCCTCGACGGCCTGGGCGCTGTCGGGGGCGGCGCCCACGCGGACCACGAATACCTGCTGGTCGATTCGATGGTGGAGCGGGCGGGGCTGGTCACCGGTCTGGTGCGGGCGATCCGGTCCTGACAAAGAGATCTCGCACCCTCACGAATGTCCACAAGGGAGAGTCGTGAGTGGTGAAGAGCGAATCCTCTCTTAGGTGCCTACGCGTGGCCTGCCGGCCTGGCTCGCGGTGAAGCGCGTGAAGGCCCCCTTCCCTCGGCTCAGCCGAGGGAAGGGGGCCTTCACGCGCAGCCCGCACCTCAAGCGACGGCGGTCCCCTCCAGCTCCACCATCAGGGGCGGGATCGCCAGCCGGGTCACCCCGAGCATCGTGGTGGTCGGTGCCACCCCGGCGGCGCCGAGCCGCGACGCCAGCACGCCGTAGTGCTGGAAAAGCAGGTCGACGTCGGTGGTGTAGACGCTGAGCCGGACGAGGTTCCCCAGGCTCATGCCCGCCTCGCCGAGAACGGCCTCCAGATTGTCGAGGCTCAGCGCCAGCTGCGCCGCCATGTCCCCGGGATGCCGGGGTTCACCTTCGCCGCTCATCGCGGTCTGCCCGGCGCAGTACAGGGTCCGGGTCTGCCCGGTGACGATCTCGCCCTGGTTGTAGCCCATCGCCACCGACCAACCCCACGGGTTGACCGCCGTTCGTTCCAGTGTCACTTGTGCTCCATTCGTTTTCAGCTGCGGTGGAAGCCTCCCAACGAATCACGACATCCTGTGTCGTGTATTCCGCTAGGGTTTCCGGATGCGTGCCGACCGGTTGGTCTCGCTGGTCCTGCTGCTGCGACGGCGCGGACGGCTGTCCGCGGCCACGCTGGCCCGCGAACTGGAGGTCTCCACCCGCACCGTGCTGCGCGACATCGACGCGCTGTCCGTGGCAGGTGTGCCGGTGTACGCCGAACGCGGCAGGCACGGCGGGTTCTCCTTGCTGCCGGGTTTCCAGACCGAGCTCACCGGCCTGAATCACGACGAGGCCCTCGCCCTGCTGATCGCCGGATCGAGGCGGGGCGCGCAGGCGTTCGGTCTCGGTTCGGCGCTCGCTTCGGCCATGCTCAAGGTGGTCGACGCGCTCCCCGAGAGTCATCGCGAAACCGCGGCAGGCGTGGCCGAACGTTTGCTCATCGACCCGGAGACGGACCTGCTCACCCGCCGGGTGGCCGCCGAGGAGGTGCCCGACGCCGTCGTGGCCGAGATCCGGCGCGCGGTGTTCGCCGGACGCAAGCTGCGTATCCGTTACGCGGCGACAGGTCAGCCGCCGCGGTGGCGGACGGTGGATCCGATCGGCATGGTCACCGTGCGCGAGCAGGGCTACTTGCTGGCCACGAGATCCGGCGCGGATCGCACCTACCGGCTGTCCCGGGTCTTGGCGGCCGAGGAACTCGACGAAGCCGCGGACCGGCCCGAACGGATCGATCTGGACCGGGCCTGGCGGGAGCGCGGGATCCGGTTCCGGACCGGCGGCGACCAGATCGCCGTGCTGGTCCGGATCGACCCGGCGCGGCGGGAGGAGTTGCTGGACACGGCGCTGGCCGTGCGGTCCGAAGAGGTCGAGACGGACGGACGGCTGCGGCTGGAGGTGACCTTCCAGGACGCGCGGCACGCCGAATGGGCGCTGTGGCAGCTCGGCACGAGCGCGGAAGCACTCGCTCCGCAGTCGTTGCGTACCGCCCTCCGCGACCGCGCCACGGCCGTCGCTGCGCACTACAGCGAGCCGTCCGACTGCTAGAACGCCAGTTCTTGCCCGATTTCGGGCAAGAACTGGCATTTCGACCTCCCGCTGTGCATGATGGGGACCGTGGAGGACGCGGAGCTCGTCGAGCAGGTGGCCTTGTCGACGGGGCTGTCGACGGCCATCGCCGCACGCGTCGTCGAGGACGTCCTGGCGTTCTACCGGCAACCGGTCGAGCAGTTCGTCCGGACGAGGCACACCCAGTTACAGGCCGAGGGCAGGAAGAACCCCGAGATCTTCCCGCTGATCGCCGGGGAACTGGGCCGTCGGCTCGTCGCGCCTCCCGATCTGTCCGAGCGGCAGCTACGCCGCATCGTCTACGGCTGACGGAGCACGCCGCGCGGCAAGGGCCTGCGCGGGAAACCGTCCGTTCTTCCTTTGTGAGGTTGACTCGTCATGTGCGGAATCGTCGGCTACATCGGTGGCCAGAACGCCGCCCCGATCCTGATCGAGGGGCTGACGCGGCTGGAGTATCGCGGCTACGACTCGGCCGGGATCTCGGTACTGGGCGGCAAAGGCGCCCAGGTGCACCGGATCGTGGGGCGCGTGCGGAATCTGACCGCGGCCCTGCCGAAGCGGCTCGGGGGCAAGGTCGGCATCGGGCATACGAGGTGGGCGACGCACGGTCCGGCGACCGAGGCGAACGCGCATCCGCACGTCTCCGAGGACGGCCGGATCTCCGTGGTGCACAACGGGATCATCGACAACGCCGTCAGCCTGCGCGAGCAGCTCGGCCAGGCCGGGGTGAAGCTGACCTCCGAGACCGACACCGAGGTGCTCGCCCATCTCATCGCGCGGTCGGACGCGAAGACCCTCGAAGACGCTGTCGTCGAAGCCGTTTCCCGGATCACCGGTACCTACGCGATCGCGGTGACCGACACCGAGCATCCCGACCGCGTCGTGGTCGCGCGGAACGGTTCGCCGTTGATCATCGGCGTCGGTGACCGGGAGATGTTCGTGGCCAGCGACCTGTCCGCGCTGGTCCGCCACACCTCGCAGGTCGTGCACCTCGACGACGGCGAGTTCGCCAGTGTCTCGGCCACGGGTTACCGCACCTTCACCGTCGACGAAAGCGACACCGGCAAGGCCGCGACCGCGATCGACATCAAGGCCGACGACCTCGACCTCGCCGGGCACCAGCACTACATGTACAAGGAGATCCAGGAGCAGTCGGAGTCCTTGGAGCGGATGATCCGCGGCCGTCTCGACGACCGGTTCGGGGTGTCCCGTTTGGACGGTCTGAACCTGACTCCGCGTGACCTGCGCGGATTCGCCAGGGTGAAGATCCTCGGCTGCGGTTCCGCGTATTACGCCGGCCAGATCGGCGCGACCATGATCGAGGAGCTGGCGCGGGTCCCGGCCGACGCCGAGGCCGCGTCGGAATTCCGTTACCGCAACCCCATCATCGAAGCGGACACCCTCTACATCGCGGTCAGCCAGTCCGGCGAGACCGCGGACACCGCCTTCGCCGTCGAAGAGGTCAAGCGCAAGGGCGGCCGGGTAGTCGGTCTGGTCAACGTCGTCGGCTCGACGATCGCGCGGGCCTGCGAGGGTGGTCTGTACCTGCACGCCGGTCCCGAGATCGCGGTCGCCTCGACCAAGGCGCTCACCAATATGGCCGTCGGGTTCGCGATGATCGCGCTGGCGCTGGGCCGGGTCCGCGATCTGTCCAACGCGGACGGACAGCGGATCGTCGCGGCGATCCGGGCCCTGCCGGGGCAGGTCGCGGAAATCGTGGCGGCGGAGGCCGAGATCGCCGAGCACGCCAAGACGTGCGCGGACGCGCGGAGCCTGTTCTTCGTCGGCCGCGTCCGTGGCTTCCCGGTGGCGCGGGAAGGCGCGCAGAAGTTCAAGGAGATCTCCTACCGGCACGCCGAGGCCTACCAGACCTCGGAACTCAAACACGGCCCGCTCGCGCTGATCGACGACTCGGTGCCGACGGTCGCCATCGTGCCGTTCGACGACCTCGCCGACCGGAACCTCGCCGCGGTGCAGCAGATCAAGGCCCGCAAGGGTCCGGTACTGGCGATCACGCACGACGACGTGGACTTCGGCGAACTCGACGTGCCGCGGTTCGTGGTCCCGCGTTCGGAGCCGGAACTCGACCCGATCCTGCTCACGATCCCGCTGCAGCTGCTGGCCTACCACGCCGCGCTGATCCTCGGCCACGACATCGACAAGCCGCGGAACCTCGCGAAGTCCGTCACCGTGGAGTGAGCCCTGCCCGGCGGGCGAAGATTTCTCCGGATTTTTTTCGCGATGATGTCGAATGGCGTCGAGCCCGTTCGTAGCCAAGGTGAGAGACCGGCACCGGGCCGGTCACCGCTCACCGGAGGCTCACGATGTCCATCGCCACCACCGCTCCCGCGAAATCCCTGCTCATCGGCGGTTCGACCGCCACGGTCGTCGCCGCCGTGGCGACCGCGGCGGTCGCCGCCGCCGGAGACGTCGCCGGGATCAGCCTCGCCGTCGGCGGCGCGCCGATCCCGGCGCCGGGGTTCGCCGTGCTGACCGTCGTCTTCTCCATGGTCGGCCTGGTGCTGGCCTTGGTGCTGGCCCGCTCGGTCCGCCGTCCCCGCCTGGTCTTCGTGCGGACCACGGTCGTGCTCACCGCGCTGTCACTGGTGCCGGATGTGCTCGCGGACGCCTCCACCGCCACGAAGCTCCTGCTGATGTTGACTCATGTGGTCGCGGCCGCGATCGTCATCCCGGTCATCGCCCGCCGTCTGTCCGCCTGAGCACGCCGATCCCCTGAGGGAGCCCGCCATGAGGCAGTACCTGCTAGCCGTCCAGTTCGACGAAAGCGCGCCGCCGGAGCCCGAGGACGAGGTGCGCGCGATGATGGCCAGGACGGGCAGGGTCACCGACGAGATGAAGGCCGCCGGTTCCTGGGTGTTCGTCGGCGGCCTGCAGCACTCGGACGCCTCGACCGTCGTCCACCCCGCCAACGGACAGACCACGATCACCGACGGGCCGTTCGCGGAGACGAAGGAACAGCTCGGCGGGTTCTGGGTGATCCAGGTCGAAGACCTCGACCAGGCGCTGGCGTGGGCCGAGAAGTGCGCCTTGGCCTGCGGGCAGCCGATCGAGGTTCGCCCGTTCGACGACGGGTCGCGTCGGCGCTGATGGATCTGGACAGCATCTACCGGGCGGAATACGGCCGTTGCGTGGCCACGCTGACGCGTGTCCTCGGAGACATCGGGCTCGCCGAGGAGGCCGTGCAAGACGCGTTCGCGGTGGCCGTGCGGAAATGGGACGAGGCGCCGCCCAATCCCGGCGCGTGGATCGTGACCACCGCCCGCAACCGGGCGATCGACCGGCTCCGGCGGGAGTCCACCAGGGAAGCCCGGCACGCGCAAGCTTTGCTGCTGCACCAAGCCGACGAGCCGGAGGAGGTGGGACCGGTGCGCGACGACCAGCTCCGCATGATCTTCACCTGCTGCCACCCGGCGCTTTCGCCGCTCGCGCGAACCGCGCTCACCCTTCGCCTGATCGGCGGGCTGGAGGTGGCGGAGATCGCGCGGGCGTACCTGGTGCCGGAGGCGACCGTCGCCCAGCGGATCGTCCGCGCGAAGAAGAAGATCCGCGACGCGGGCATTCCGTACCGGGTGCCAGGAGACGCCGAACTCCCCGACCGGCTGACCTCCGTCCTCGCCGTGCTCTACCTCATCTTCAACGAGGGCTACACGTCGACGTCGGGGGAGCTGCTGCGGACGGATCTGTGCCTGGAAGCGGTACGCCTCGCCAGAGCGCTCGCCGGGCTGATGCCCGACGAACCGGAGGTGATCGGTCTGCTCGCACTGCTCCTGCTCACCGAAGCCCGCCGCCCCGCGCGGGTGGGACCGTCGGGGGAGCTGGTCGTGCTCGCGGAGCAGGACCGGTCGCGGTGGAACCGGGAGCTGATCGCCGAGGGACACGAGCTGGTGCGCCGATGTCTGCGCCGTGACCGGCCGGGGCCGTACCAGATACAGGCCGCGATCAACGCGGTCCACACGGACGGGCAGTCGACCGACTGGGCGCAGGTGCTCGCGCTCTACGACCAGCTCCTGCGCTTCAGCCCGTCGCCGGTCGTCGCGCTCAACCGCGCTGTCGCAGTCGCCGAGGTGCACGGTCCGGCGGCGGCGCTGGCGGCCGTCGACGAGCTGGACCTTCCTGGTTACCATCTGCTGCCGGCCACTCGTGCGGACCTGCTCGCCCGCCTCGGCCGGGCCGCCGACGCCGTCGCCGCCTACGACGAGGCGATCGCCTTGGTCACCAACGACACCGAACGAACCTTCCTGCAGACCCGGCGGTCTCGTCTCGTGAGTGAATGTCCGAACCACGGCTGAAGGAGGTGTCCGGTTGAGGCGACGGGACGAGCGGCTCGCCGGATACCTGATGACCGCGCCGTTCTACGTCCTGTTCGGCGTTTTCGGCCTCTTTCCCCTGCTCTACACCGCTTGGGTGGCGCTGCACCACTGGCATCTGATCAACGGTGACACCGGGTTCGCCGGGCTCGGCAACTTCGCCGTCCTGCTGCAGGACCCGAAGTTCTACAACGCGCTCTTCAACACGGTCAGCATCTTCGTCCTCGCGACCGTCCCGCAGCTGCTGGCCGCGCTCGGGCTCGCCGCGCTGCTCGATCGCCCCCTGCGCGCGCGGACCCTGTGGCGGGCCAGTGTGCTGTTGCCCAACGTCGTCTCGGTCGTGGCGGTGGCGCTGGTGTTCGGCCAGCTCTTCGCCGAGGACTACGGCGTCGTGAACTGGGCACTGGGACTGGTGGGCATCGACCCGGTGGAGTGGCACACGGATCGGTTCGCCTCGCATGTCGCGGTGAGCGCGATGGTGATGTGGCGCTGGACCGGCTACAACACGCTGCTCTATCTCGCGGCCATGCAGTCCGTGCCGCAGGAGCGTTACGACGCCGCCATGCTCGACGGCGCCTCGCGTTGGCGGAGCTTCTGGTCGATCACCGTGCCCGCGATCCGGCCCACGATCGCCTTCACCGTGGTGGTCTCGACCATCGCCGGGCTGCAGCTGTTCGCCGAGCCGCAGTTGTTCGACGACACCGGGGTCGCCGGGACGGGCGGCGCAGACCGGCAGTTCCAGACGCTCGCGATGTACTTGTACGAGAAGGGGATCGGCCAGTTCGACGCCGGATACGCGGCCGCCATCGCGTGGCTGCTCTTCCTGTTCTCGGCCGGGTTCGCGCTGGTCAACTTCTCGCTGGTGCGTCGCGTCCGGGGCGGTGAGTGACCGTGGCGGCGAGGGAACGGGCCGGCTTCGTCGTCTACGGGTCGCTGCTCGCCGTCGGCTTGGCTTCCCTTTTCCCGTTGTACTGGTCGTTCGTGGTGTCCTCAAAGGACAATTCCGCGCTCGGCGAGACCACGCCGCCGCTGGTGCCCGGCGGCAACCTGGTCGAGAACGTGCGCCGGGTCTTCGACACCGTCGACTTCTGGCTGGCGATGCAGAACTCGCTGATCGTCGCCGGCACGGTGACCGTGTCGAACGTGCTGCTGTCCAGTATGGCCGGATTCGCCTTCGCCCGGCTGCGTTTTCCCGGCCGTGACTCGCTTTTCCTCGTCGTCATCGGCACCGCCATGGTGCCCGCGCAACTCGGGGTCATCCCGCTCTACCTGGTGGTCGGCGAACTGGGCTGGTACGGGCGGCTGGAGGCGGTGATCGTGCCGGGACTGGTCGGCGCGTTCAGCGTCTTCTGGATGCGGCAGGCCTGCGAAGAGGCGATCCCGGCCGAACTGCTCGACGCCGGACGCGTCGACGGCTGTTCGCCGGCGCGGCTGTTCTGGAGCGTCGCCCTGCCCGCCATCCGCCCCCAGGCCGCCGTGCTCGCCATGCTGACGTTCATGACCGCCTGGAACGACTTCTTCTGGCCGCTGATCGTGCTCGACCCCAACGAGCACCCGACCGTCCAGGTGGCACTGTCCCGGCTGGCCAGCGGCTACTTCACCGACTACTCGCTCATGCTGACCGCGGCCACGATCGGCGTGCTGCCCGTCATCGTGCTGTTCATCGTCCTGGCCAGGAAGGTGGTCGACGGCGTCATGCGGGGCGCGCTACGAGGGTGAAAGCCCGTTGCGAGCCACCACGGCCGCGCCGTCACCCGTTCATTTCCCCGCCGCGGCGCGGCCTTCGGTCGCGGCCTGCGCCCAGGCCTGGTCGAGTGGCTGCCTGCCCTCTTCGACCCGGCCGAGGGCGTGCCCGTACACCGGCCGCACCTCGCCGTCGCGCAGGCCGCGGTAGTTGGGCCGCAGGGCTTCGGCGGACGCGGCGAAGATCTCGCCGACCGGCGCGTCACTGAAGTACTTGCTGGTGTGCGACAGCACGGCGCCGTCCTGGTAGGCGCCCAGCGCGCTCGGCAGCAGACCGCTGTCGAGGAAGATCCGTTTCTGCTGTGCGGACGCGGTGAGCCAGACGGCGAGGTCGTAGGCCTCCTTGCGGTGCGCGCCCTGTTTCGGGACGGTCAGGAACGACCCGCCCCAGTTACCCGCCTTGCCGGGGACCGAGGTGACGTCCCATTTGCCAGCCAGTTCCGGGCCGCCCGCCTGTTCGATCTGGGCGAGCATCCAGGCGGGACAGGTGATGGCGGCGAACCGGCTCTGCTTGATCGCCACCGTCCACGGCTGCGTGAAGGTGGTGACGGCCGCGGTCTCCTTCTTCAGCGCCATCCCGCCCGCCAGTTCGAAAGCCTTGCGCACGTTCGGGTTGGTGTCGGCGATGAATGTTTCGTCGGCCTTGGCGAAGTAGTTCTCCTCGCTCTGGTTGAGCATCGCCGTGTAGACAGTGCCCGCCGAGTCGGCGAACTTGACCTCCGGTGTCTTCGCGCTGAACCGCGCACCGGTTTCGGCGAACTTCTCCCACGTCGGCCACAACGCGGCCACCTGGTCGCGGTCGGTCGGCAGCCCGGCGTTCGCGAACAGGTCACGGCGGTAGCAGAGCGCGAGGCTGCCCATGTCGGTGCCGAGGCCCAGCACGAACTTCCCGCCGTCGGCGGTGCCCTGGTCCCATTTCCAGGCAGGCCAGTCGTTCCGCAGGCCCTGCGCGCCGAACTCGGACAGATCGGTGAACTTGTCCTTTGCCTGGCGGAATTTCGGGAGGTACTGCTCTTCGATGGCCACGACGTCCGCGGCGCCGCGCCCGGCGCCGAGACCGGTGGCGAGTTGCCGGTGATGCGTCTCGAAATCGGCGACCCGGCCCTCGACCGTGATCCCCGGATGCGTCTTTTCGTACTCGTCGAAGAGTTTCTCGTAGCCGAACTCACCGAAGGTGGCGACGGTGAGCTTGATCGGGCCGCCGGGTTCCGCCGCACCGGAACAGCCCGTGAGCAGCAACACGACGGCCGTCAGTCCGGCCAGCAGGCGGGTCATGGTTCTCCTCGGTCGTTCACGCGAACCGTTGGGGCAACTGCTCGCCGACGGTCAGGCGGGAGTCGGCGTGCAGTTTGGTCAGTACCCGGGACACCAGCGACTGCACCGTCCGTCTCGGCAGGCTCAGTTCCGCGGCGATCTCCGGATTGGACAGTTTCGCCGCGACCAGCCGGGCGACCCGCAGATCCAGTGGCGAGAGCGTCCCGGCGTGCCGGGGACCCCGCTCGGCACGGCTCAGCACGCCGTAGCGGCGAAGCCTGCTCTCCGCCCGGCGGATGCTCCAGGTGGCGCCGACCGGACCGAGCACCTCGCACGCCTCGGTGAGCGCGCGGGTGGCCGATTCGAGGTAGCCCGCGCGGCCGAGCAGTTCGGCGGCGTCCTCCAGCGCGGCGGCGAGTTCGATCGGGCGGCGGACCTCGCGGTAGTGGTCGGCCGCGGCCAGCACTCCTTCGGGGTCGCCGTCGATCAGTGCCCGGCACCGGCTCGCGGCGGCGGTCGCCCTGGCGGGAACGGTCTCCTGGCTCGCTTCCTCGGCGCAGACGGCGAGCGCTTGCTGTGCGACGTCGTCGTTTCCTGCCGCGAGTGCGACGCGCACGACGTCGGGTAACCATTGGTGGCGCAGCATCATCCGGGCGTAGTCGGGGCGCAGGACCGGCGCGAACAGCCGGAGCGCGTCGTCGAGCCTGCCGCGTTGTTCGGCGGCCATCGCCTGGGCCGCCAGGTAGAAGTCGCAGCTCTCGCGCTCGGCGGGGTTCGACGGCGAATGCGCCTCGGCCGCGTGGAGATGTGTGCGGACGGACACGCGTTCGTCCCGGTGCCCCGCGATGAGGGCGGCGACGCCGTGCAGCAGCAGCGCGGCGGCACCCTCGTCACGTACGCCGTTGAAGGTGATCGCCGGGCCGTCTTCGGTGACCGAGTCCAGCTCGGCCAGCGCTTCGTCCCAGCGCCCGGTCCAGAAGTAGTGCACGGCGGCCGAGACCTGCGGGCCGGTCGGCAGGCCGTGCCGCGCGGCCGTTTCGTACCCGGCGCGCAGCGTGGCGTCGGCCTCGTCGAGCCGGTCGAGGTTCTGCAAGGTGAAGAGGCGGTTGTCGAGCAGGTCGAACCGCAGCGTCGCCAGTTCCGCTTCGTCGCCGACGGTTTCCAGCGCGGCGTCGACCGCGATCAGCGCGCGGTCGTGCTCGCGGCGGATCGAGTGCACGAGCCACAGGGTCTGCTGCGCGTGCGCGGCCGGGTAGCGATCGCCCGCCTCGGCGGCCTCGGCGTGCAGATTCCGCGCGATCCGTTCGGTTTCGCCGAGATCGGCGAGATCACCGCGGCGGAAGTTGGCGAGCAGCGTCCGGGTCCTGGTACGCCACAGCTCCGGCATCGACGGATCGTCCGCGGTGTCGGCGAGTGCCTCGATCGCGGCCGCGGTCTCGCCGCGGCGGTACCGCAGCGCGGCGAGGATATGCCGCATCTCGGCCAGATCCGCCTTGTCCCGGACCACCTCGACCGCCTGCCCGGCCTCGGCCTCCGGGGTTTCTTCGAGCCGGAACAGCACGCGCACCAGCGCGGCGATCAGGATCTCCCGCTGCTCGCGGGTGGGCACCCGGCTCGCGAGCGCGCCGCGGAGGAGGTCGACCGCGATCTGCGGCGCGCGGTTGGAGACCGCGACGTGGTTGGTGGTGAGCCAGCCGACCAGCCACGGGTCGACCGGCGCCGGTTCGGCCGCCAGCTGCTCGGCGACGCGTTTGATCGGCGCGCCGCCGCGGGCGAGCGCCTCGGCCGCGCGCCGGTGCTGTGCGGCGCGGTCCGGCGCGGCGATTCCGGCGTAGAGCGCCTGCCGCTGGAACGGATGGTGGAAGGCGAGTTTGTCGCCCGCGTACTCGATCACCCCGGCGGTGGTGGCCGGTTCGAGGTCCCGCAGCACCTCCAGCGGGGTCCTGCCGGTCAGCGCGGCGACGTCCTCGACCGCGAACTCCGCGCCCAGCAGCGAAACGGTGCGCAGGATCTCGGTCGTGGCCGGGTCGAAGCAGTCCAGCGTGCGGCCCACCGCGGCCAGCAGCGATCGCGGCGCGTTCTCGGTGCCGTCCAGGGTCACCTCGGCCACACCCGCCTCGATCCGCACCGAGCCGGTCCGGACCAGGTCGTGCGCGATTTCCCTGGCGTAAAGCGGGTTCCCGGCCGCGCGGCGGACCAGCGGGCGCAGGCTCTGCCCTGGTTTCGCGCCAAGGACGACCTCGAACACGGCGGCGATCTCGTCGTCGGTCAGCACCTCGACCGGCATGATCTCGCCGTCCCTTGCCTCGATCCCGCGACGCAGCCGCGCCAAATCCCGCCTTCCGTGCCCGGTGCGCGTGGCGGCGACGAGCAGCAGCGGCAGTTGACGGGTGGCGGCGGCGAGGCGTTGCCACAGCAGCACACTGGCCTCGTCCGCCCAGTGGAGATCGTCGATCACCAGCACGAGCGGGCCCGCCGCGCAGGTCTCGTCGACCAAGGCCAGCAACTTGTCCACAGTGGACGGGACCGGGTCGGTGGGGCCCCAGTCGCCGTGCGCCGGTTCGGCGTGCAGCGCGCCGGCCAGCCTGGCCTTGGCCGGATCGGCCGAACCGTGGTGCACCCCGAGACATTCCATGACGACCTGCAGCGGGAAGCGTTGCTGGAGTTCGTCGGCCGCGGTCCAGGCGAGCTGGCAGCCGCGCGCCGCGGCACTCGACAGCCCGGCGATCAGCAGTTCCGATTTCCCGATACCCGGTTCGCCCTCGAGCCAGACGGGGCGGCCGCGTCCGCCGAGCAGGTCGGTGACGAAGCCCGCCAGCCGCCCGACCTGCCGGTTGCGGCCGGGCAGGTACGCGGGGCCACCGCGGTCGATGGCCTTGGCCACCGGTGGCGGCACGATGAGCACCGGAGCCGGTTCCGGCCCGGTGACCGGTTTTTCGGTGCCGTTCAGGATGCGCTGGTGCAGTTCCCGCAGCGGGGCACCGGGTTCGACGCCGAGTTCGTCCCGGAGTACCTGCCTGGCGTCGCGGTAGACGGTCAGCGCTTCGGTCCGTCGCCCTCCGGCGTACAGGGCTCGCATGAGCGCCTCGTGGAGCGGCTCGCGCAACGGATGGCGCTGGATCAGCGCGGTCAGCTCGGGGACGAGTTCGCGGTGGTCACCGAGGCCGAGCAGCGCCGTGGCCCGCGTTTCGGTGGCGCTCAGCTGGAGCTCGGCGAGGCGGACGCGCTCGGTTTCGGCGAACGGACCGGGTACCCCGGAATAGGCCTCGCCGCGCCAGCGGCCGAGCGCGGTGGTGAGCCGTGCCGCCGCGCCGCGCTGATCCGCGCCGGCGAGGAGCCGGCGGGCATCGGCGGTGTCCTGCTCGAACCGGCGGACGTCGAGTGCCTCCCCGGCCAACCGCAGCACATAGCTCGAACCGGACGAGCGCAGCATCTCGTGCGCGGCGCCACCCGCCTCGCGGATCGCCCCGCGCAGCCCGGAAACGTAGGTGTGCACACTGCCGGTGGCGCTGGCGGGCGCCGATTCGCCCCAGACGGCGGCGATCAGTTCGCCGAGTGAGATCGCCTGGCCCCGGCGCGCGGCGAGGGTGGCGAAGACCGCGCGCTGGCGGGCGGGACCGAGCCTCAGCTCGACGTCGTCGATCCAGGCACGAGGCGGCCCGAGCAGCTCGACGCGCAGCCCGTTCGTCACGCCGGCTCCCTTTCCCGTCATCACCGAAAGTGGCCGGTTTACTACTCTGCCACGCAGTTTAGGACGTCCTCACGGCGGTTCGGTTGCACACCCGTGCTTCGGGCAGCAGCAAGGCGGCGAGTTCGGCGGTGAGCCTCTCGTGCTGTTCCTCGGTGAGATTCCGGTGGTGCGAGAGCAGATGGAGCAGCTCGACCGCGGGCCCGGCCGACAGCGCGCCGACGTTGTCGAGCAGCCACCGCGGGATCCAACCCGCTGTCAGGTCGCCGCCTGCCTGGAGCAATTGCTCGGCGACGCGATCCGCGGGAGCTCCGGAATCCACCATGGTCGCGGCGATCTCCTGATGCAGCACGGCGCGAATGGCCGGTGGCGTGTTCGCGGCGAACACCGAACGCACCAGCGGGACCCGGAACCGCAGACGTTCCCCTTCGGTTTCCAGCACGTGTGCGGCGACGGCCTCTTCGACCGCTCCGATGAGCGCCCGCGGTTCGCGGCCGGTGACGCCTGCCAGGTCGTCGACCGTGAACGACGAGCCGAGTAGCGCCGCCGAGTTCAGTGTTCGCTTGCCCGGCGGGGAAAGCGTGGCGAAATGGGCGTCCACCAGGTCGGCGAGCTCGCTGTGGGGCGCGGCGGTGATGTCGCGGCCGTCGGCGAACCCGGCGAACAGTTCGCACAGGTAGCCGACGTTGCCCGCGGTGTATTCGGCGGCGAAGCGGAGGAATTCCTCGCCGGGATTCCTGGCCAGGGTCTCCTCGGCCAGCGCGGCGACGGCCGGACCGTCGAACGGCGGCAGCGAGACGATCTCGCCGTCGAGCCGTGAGCGGAGGACGTCGAGGGTGTGGCGCCGGGGGAGCGGGCGCGCGGAGCCGATCAGCAGCAGCGGCAGGTGCCCGGTGAGGCGGCGGAGCTGCCGCCAGGCGAGCAGGCTGTCCTCGTCGGCCCAGTGCAGATCTTCGAAGACGAGCACCCGCGGCCCGTCTTCGCACAGTTCGGTGACCGTCCCGACGAGATCGCCGACCGCTTCGCCGCCGAGGCAGTCGGCGATGAGACCGAACGGGACGGCGCCGGTCAGTTCGTCGGCTTCGACCCAGCGCGTCCGGTTTCTCGCCGGGGCGAGGGCCTCCGCCAGCAGCGCGCTCTTGCCGCTGCCCGCCTCGCCGTCCAGCCACACCGTGCCGCCGCGGCCTTCGTCCAGCAAGGCGGACAGCTGGTGGCGCAGCCTGCCCGCTTCGACCTCGCGGCCGACGAAGGCGGACGGTCGTTCGGGCATCGGCCTTCCCGGCTGGTCGTGGCGGCGCCGCGATGGGTCGTCGTCCAGGATCCGCTGTCGCAGGGTCAGCAGTTCCGGACCGGGTTCGAGGCCGGACCGCTCGACGATCGTCTCGCGGGCCTGATCGAACGCGGCCAGTGCCTCGGCCCGCCTGCCGGACCGGGACAACGCGGTGATCAGCATCCGGTGCAGGCCTTCACGCAACGGATGCCGCTCCACCAGCGTGGCCAGTTCCTCCGCGAGTTCGTGGTGGCCGCCCAGGTCGAGTTCGATCTCGGCCCGGCGTTCGAGCGCGTACAGGCGCAGTTCGGCCAGCCGGGCGCGCTGGGTTTCGGCGAACGGGCCGGGGATCCCGTCAAGCGCGGAACCCCGCCACTGGTTGAGCGCGGCTCTCAGCGACTCCAGCTCCTGGTGCCGCGCGTCGGCGAGCCGATACGCGCGGGCCTGGTCCAGCGCGGCTTCGAAGACGTGGACGTCCACCTGCTGTTTCGCCACGTCGAGGCAGTAACCGGCGCGACTGGCCGCCAACGGTTCACCGACGGAGGCGAGGGCTCGGCGCAGGGCGGACACGTGGTTGTAGACGATGCCGGTGGCGCTGCCGGGAGGGCTCTCTCCCCAGACGGCGTCGATGATCTCCTGGCGGGAGACGACCTGACCGGCGTGCAGGGCGAGCGTGGCGAAGACCGCCTGTCGCTGAGCGGGCCCGAGGGCGATCCCGGCGTCACCGTGCACCGCCGCGACACCGTCCAGCAGCCGGACCGTCAGCGAGGGAACCTCGTCCATGACCTGCCGCCTGTGCGCCCGACTTCGAACTGATCACCCTGCCCGGGGAAAACCCTAGTCGTGCCGTTCCGGGGCCCGCAATCGAGCCCGGCTGGGCAAACCGGACGTTCACAGGGGCAGAAAGTCGTCCGGAGCCGGGTGAGCACGTACGCGGCCGCGCATGCTGGGTCGGACCGGCGGCAAGAGTAGGGCGGTGGCGGTGGGCCAGGAGCACGAACGGTTCACCGGAGATGTCCTGCTCGACCTCGCCTACAGCGGCAGGCTGGTGCTGGACGCCGACGAGGCCGAAGCCCGGATCGCCGAACTGCGGCGGACCCTGGCTGCCGGGTACGCCCGGCTCGCCGACCCCGGCTTCGACGGCCACGAGGGCAGGCTCCGGGAGATCCTGGGCGAATTGCCCAAGTACGTGGAGGCGTTTCAGCTGGCCACGAAGTCCTTCACGGCTCGGTGAGAATTCGTGAAGAGCCCTTTCGCAGACTGTGTCCCATCCGACTGGGGGGACGGAGCAAGCGGAGGGGACGAACGTGGACACCGAAACCCGAGAGATCACCGTGGCGGTGCACGCGCCCGACCCGATCACCAGTGCCGGCCTGGCCAGCCAGCTGGCCACGCGCCAGGGGATCGAGATCCGGGACTGGGAGCAGCGCGCCGAGGCAGGCGTACTGGTCGTCGCCGCCGAGCGGCTGGCACCCGAGACCGTACTGTGGCTGCGACGGCTGGCCGCCGAGGCGGGCAAGCCGGTGGTGCTCGTGGTGAGCCAGATCGGCGAGGCGGAACTGGTACCCGCCATCGAATGCCGCGTGGTCGCGGTGCTCCCGCGCGCCGCGACGACCGGCGAACGACTGGCGCACGCCGTCCACGCGGCGGCCTCCGGCGGCGGAGTGCTCCCGCCGAGCCTGCTGGGCGAACTGCTCAAACACGTCGAACGGATGCAACGTGAGGTGCTCGACCCGATGGGCGTCAACACCGCCGGGCTCACCACGCGGGAGATCGACGTACTGCGCCTGATGGCGGACGGGAAGGACACCATCGAGATCGCCGGTGAGCTCAGCTACTCCGAGCGCAGCGTCAAGCACATCATCCAGGGCATCACCGGACGGCTGAACCTGCGCAACCGGCCGCACGCCGTCGCCTACGCGGTGCGGGCGGGCGTCATCTGAGCACGGTCGTGGGCTGGGTCGGTCGTGAGTGGCGATTCGGGGTTCGGCGGGCGAGGCCGGGCGGTGAAGGACTCCTTGAGGGACTCAGAGTCCCTCAAAGTTCCCCTCACCCGTCGTGGATGGCGTCACTAGCCTCACCAGCACCACCTGTCACACCGGCTGCGCGTGAAGGCCCCCTTCCCTCGCTGAGCCGCAATGCCAGGGACTTAAGGGGTGGCACCCGCCGCTCCTGATTGTCCACAAGGGACACAAGTCAAGTAGAAATGTCCGTTTAGCTACAGTTTGACCGTATGCTTAAGTCCGTGAAGGCCTCCTTGCCTACCTTCAAGGTAGGCAAGGAGGCCTTCACGGACTTCCCGCATCTCGTCGGCGGCCGGCTGTCGCTCGCATCGGGCCGTTACGACCGGGAAGCTTCCCTCGGCTCAGCCGAGGGAAGGGGGCCTTCACGCGCTTCCTCCAGTACGCAGGACGCAGGCCACGAGCAGGTACCTGAGAGAGGGGCCAAAACCGAATCGCCACTCACGACACGGCGAGCGGTCCGAACACGAGAGTTCCCGGCGCCTCGGCGTCGTCGCCCGCCCAGAACTCCAGCCACAGCGCGGCGAACTCGGCCCGCGACAGCATGCCGTCGCCATCGGAGTCCAGCAGCGGGAACGCGGTGTCGGTGTCGGTGGGACGGCCGTTCCAGGCCTCGATCATCCGGCGGTACTCCGCCGCGGAGATCAGATCGTCCCCGTTCTCGTCGATCGCTTCGAACATGGCGTCGGCCGTCGCGGTCACGGCTTCCGGCGTGTCCGGCAGCTTGTCCACCACCAGCAGGACTTCGTCGAGGGAGACCTTGTCGTCGCGGTCGAGATCCGAGGCGGCCAGCAAGGTCGACCACCAGCTCAGCATGATGCCGGTCAGCCGTCGCTCGTCACCCGGGCCACGCAGCCGCGCCCAGCGTTCGGCGAGCGCCTGAAAGTCTTGTTCCTGAAGGAAACCGTCACCGTCGACGTCCATCGCGGCGAAGACCCCCGAGATCTTGCGTCGTTGCAAGTCACTTGCCATGCGTCCGAACGATAGGACCGGATGCCGTAGTGACACATCGGCCATTCAGGGGCCACGACGAGCCACTAACGGGGGAGGGCGTCATCGGCGCGGTGATGGGCCGAACCCGCCCCACCGGACGCGCGCGGCGTGAGACCATGACCACGATGAGCTGAAACCCTGGACGGAGGGAGAAGGATGACCGCCGGAATCGAGCGCGCGGCGCATGCCTACTGTCCCGTCTGCAATCCCGATCCCGGCCGCGGAGACCCGGTCACCGCGCTCTGTGGTGCCACTCACCCCTTCTGGGGCCGTCGCGAGCGGCCGGTGAACAATTGCCCGTCGTGCGAAGCCCTCGCCGCGAAAACGGTCTACCCGTGCGGCCACACAGGGAGCGAACGATGAAGGTGGAAAGTTAAGGATCGCCGTGTTCGGGGTACTAGATCGGTGTGACCCTCCACGGGGTCACGGAGAACATGGAGGTCCCCGTGCCCACCGAGCAAGCCGCGCGGATCGGTGGCCAGGTCGAGAGCCTGACGCTGGACGTCGGCACCGACGTCACCGAGTCCGCGCGAGTCCGGGCTTGGGCACGTGCGGAACTCGCCGACCTCACTGAAGAGGCCATGGCGGACACCATCCTCGTGCTGGACGAACTGGTTTCCAACGCGCTTCGGCACGGGAAGTCGCCGCGGCGGGTGCGGTTGACGCGGTCGCCCGGCCGGGTGCGTATCGACGTCGACGACGCCGAAAAGACGCCCGCCGCCCCCCGTCCACCCTCGGAGAACGGTGGCCGCGGTCTCACCCTGATCGACGCCTGCGCCTCGGCGTGGGGCCAGGAAGTCCGCGACGACGGCAAGACCGTGTGGGCCGAACTCACCTACCCCGAGGCCGTTTCGGAGCCGGTCTGAGGGGTATCCGGAGGCACCGGACGACTACGAACGGAGGCCTGATGAACGACAAAGCCGAGAACAAGGCTGAAGAACTCAAGGGCAAGGCCAAGGAAGCCGTCGGAAACGCCACGGACAACGAGCAGTGGCAGGCCGAAGGCAAGGCCGAGCAGGGCAAGGCCAATGTGAAGCAGGCCGGAGAGAAGATCAAGGACGCCGTGAAGGGCGTCCGGGACTGAACGAGTGGCCGATGAGGGTCCGCCTCCGGGCGGGCCCTTCTTCGTCTGACCGGCAGGTCGCTGCGGTACGGTCCCGCCCATGGAGTTCCGCGAGTTCGACGGCGTCAAGGTACGACGGCCCTCGGTCGAACGTGCCGGGCTCGAGAGCAGAACCGCCGTGCTCCAGGGCGATTTCGATTTCGACTCCGTTCACCTCGATGGCGGTGCTCAGGACGGAGTCCGCGGCGGCGGGGAGATCGTGCGTTCCCTCGTCTCGGACGTGAATCTGGCGAACGCCCGGCTCGACCGGCTGACGCTGTCCGATGTGGTCTTCGACGGCGTCGACCTGTCCAACGCGGCGATCCGCGAACTGACGGCGCGCCGCGTCGAAATCCTGCGCTGCCGCGCGATCGGCCTGGGTGTTTCGCTCGGTTCCGCCACCGACCTCTACGTCGAGAACGCGCGGTTCGATTACGCGTCGGTGGACGTCGTCCGGGTGAAGAGCGCGGTCGTGTTCTCCGGATGTTCGTTCCGGGAGACGGTGTTCTCCGGCGACCTGTCCCGGCTGACCTTTGTGGACTGCGAGTTCACCGGCACGGAATTCGCGGCGAGCGGCGCGGCCGGATGCGATCTCCGCGGTTCGAGGCTGTCCGGTGTCCGGGGCCTGCTGACGCTGCGTGGCGCGAAGATCACGAGTGAGCAAGCCGTCTCGGTCGCGGGGATCATCGCGGCCGAGAGCGGCTTGTCGGTCATCGGCTGAGCTTCGCCGCCACGACACACGAGGTCACCACGCCGGACCTTCGCCGAGCGTGCCCGCGACGCGGTGACGCTCAGCCCTCGGGGTAGAAGACGAAGAGCGTGCATCCGGTCACCGACGCGGGCACATGCCACGAACCGGCCGGAGCGTGCAGGAAGGTCCCGGCCGGATAGTCACGCGCGCCGTCGTTGAACGTGCCTGAGACGACGTACACCTCCTCGGGTCCTGGTTCGTGGACGTCGCGACGCGGCCACGAGGTACCGGGGTCCATTTCCAGCATGTTGGCGTGCGCCCCGTTCGCACCTGTCCACAGTGGACGAACGCGGATCCCGGGGAAGATCTCGCGAACGGGGGATTCCTTGACGGAGACGGAAGTGTAGCCCTCTTGGGCAAGGATCTCGGGATGCATGATCACAGGGTGCCGCGATCTTCGTACGGTCGGACAGTGTCAGTGAAGACACCATGGGGTACTTTCCTGCCATGAAGTGGCCGGAGAGAAGGCAGCCATGCATCGCGTGACCGCTCTCGTGCGGCCGGTCCAGTCGACGTTCGAACTCGGCATCGCCGCCGAGGTCTTCGGGACGGCGCGGGCCGGCGTGCCGCGGTACTACGAATTCGATGTCTGCGCGGAGAAACCCGGTCCGGTGCCGACCACCGCCGGATACGCGATTTCGGTGACACGTGGCCTTTCCGCGCTGGCTGCCGCGGACACCGTGCTCATCCCCGGCTGGGCTCCGGTGGACGCACCGTTGTCCGCGCCCGTGCGCCGGGCGCTCCTGCGCGCGCACGCCAGGGGAGCACGGCTCGTCACGATCTGTTCCGGTGTGTTCGCGCTGGCGCGCACCGGCCTGCTGGACGGCCGCGCGGCGACCACGCACTGGGCGAACGCGGCCCGGCTGCGGGAGGAGTTCCCTCAGGTGCGAGTGGAACCGGACGTGCTCTACGTGGACCACGGTGACGTCGCCACGAGCGCCGGGGCCGGTGCGGGGATCGACCTCTGCCTGCACCTCGTCCGGCGGGACCACGGAGCCGCGCACGCCGCTCTCGTCGCGCGGCATATGGTGATGCCGCCGCACCGCGACGGCGGTCAGGCGCAGTACATCCCGCCCCCGCCACCGGCGGACGAGCTGGACGGCCTGCTCGAGTGGGCGGCCGCGCGGCTGGGAGCACCGCTCTCGGTGTCCGACCTGGCCGCGCACCTCAGCGTCTCGTCCCGCACTCTCGCCCGGCGTTTCGCCGACAGGCTCGGCACCACGCCGGGCGCCTGGCTCTTGTCGCGCCGGGTGACCGAGGCCCGCACCCTGCTGGAGGAGACCGATCTGCCGGTGGAGGTGATCGCGACCCGCGTCGGGCTCATGTCGGCGGTCAACCTTCGCCGCCGGTTCCGGGCGCAGGTCGGGACGACGCCGGGCGCCTATCGGCGGGCGTTCCGAGGCTCATGACCTGGACGGGTGGCTCGGGTTTGGGGTCCGCGCCGGCGTGGGTATTCCCCGCCCGTGGCACTCCAGCACCGGCTGACCGAAGCCGGCTCGCGGCCTGATCGGCTGGTCGCGCTGATCTTCCGGGTGATCGCCGGTGTCGGCATCTCGCGGCGGACCGCCGTGCGGATCGCCCGCGATCTGCGCGGTGAAGGCCTCCTGCCGGATCCCGCCCTCGTCTGTCGCGGTGACCGTGACCGGGTGGTCACCGCCCTCCAGCTCGTCCTCGAGAGCAGGGTCGACAAAGGACTGCTCGCCAGGGTGCTGGAGGACGCGGTCCTGCTGGACGAATACCGGTCGTTGCCCGAACCCCAGCGTGTCGTCGTCGAAGCCGTGATCGAGCGGCATCGGCCCATTTCCGACGTCGCGGCGGATTTCGGGCTGCGCCCGGCGGAGGTGCGGGACCGGTTGAACGAGGCATTGCGTTGCGTCGCGGCCGGCGCCGAACCGCTTCTCCGCCGGGCCACACCCCTCGTTTCGCCTTGAGCGGAACGGCGCACCCGGGCGCCGTCGCGATGTCACGATGACCGTATGGCGGACATCCTCCCTTTCCACCAGAAGCGTGCCTCGACCGAAACCCGCGAGCCGGAACCGCTGTGGCGTGACGTGCTGGGCCAGAGCCTGCGCGCGGCCAGGGAGGAGCAGGGCGGCCGCCTCGTCGACGTCGCGGAGCGCGCCGGGATCTCCCCGCAGTACCTCTCGGAGATCGAGCGTGGCCGCAAAGAACCCTCCAGCGAGATGATCGCCGCGGTCACCGGCGCGCTCGGGGTCGACCTCGCGGATCTGCTCGTCGGCATCGCGGGCACGGTCCGGCGGCGGCGCGGCACGGGTCTCGCGGTCGGCCGCCGTCCGGCGGGACCCGTGCTCATGGCCGCCTGAACCCTCAGCTCCGCTGGTCCAGGACGCGGTCCGCGAGCCCGTAGGCGACGGCACCCGCCGCGTCGAACACCCGGTCCCGGTCGGTGTCGTGCCGGAGATCCGCGACGGCGCGTCCGGTGTGCGCGGAAAGGATCTCCTCGAGCTGCGTCCGCACTCGCACGACCTCGTCGGCCTGGAGGATGAGGTCCGGGATCGTGCCGCGGCCCTGCGCCGCGGGCTGGTGCAGCACCACGCGGGTGTGCGGCAGCACGAACCGGTGCCCCGCCTCGCCCGCGGCCAGCAGGATCGCGCCCGCCGCGACGGCCTGCCCGACACAGGTCGTCGCCACCGGCGCCTTGATGAAGCGCATGGTGTCGTACAGCGCGAGCATCGCCGACGGGTCGCCGCCCTCGGAGTTGATGTAGAGGTTGATCTCCTGCTCCGGGTTGTCGGCCTCCAGATAGAGCAGCTGGGTGATCAACGCGTTCGCCACGCCGGAGTCGATCGCCGTGCCGAGGTAGATGATCCGCTCCGACAGCAGATGCGAGTAGACGTCCATGATCCGCTCGCCGGCGGGACTGCGGGAGATGACGTTGGGGATGGTGTAGGTGCTCATGCGCCGACACCCCTTTCCGAGCCGAGGCCGAGCCTGTGGGTGCGTACCGGGATGACCTGGTCGAGACTTTCGACGATGTGGTCGATGAAGCCGTATTCGCGTGCCTGTTCGGTGGTGAACCAGCGATCGTGCAGGGAATCGGCGAAGATCCGGTCGATCGGCTGCCCGGTGTCTTCCGCGATGAGGCCGAGCACGGTGTCGCGCGTGTAGCGAAGATCGTCCGCCTGGACCTCCACCTCGACGGCCGAACCGCCGATACCCGCCGAGCCCTGGTGCATCAGGATCCGCGCGTGCGGCAGGGCGAACCGTTTGCCAGGGGTCCCCGCGGACAGCAGGAACTGCCCGGCACTGCACGCCAGCCCCAGCGCGAGGGTGGCGACGTCGCACGGCACGAGCCGCATCACGTCCCGGATCGCCAGCATGGAGGGGACCGATCCGCCGGGGGAGTGGATCCACAACGCGATGTCCTTGCGCGGGTCCTCGCTCGCCAGCGACAGCAGCTGGGTGGTGAGCACCGTCCCGTTGTCGTCGTCGAGCACGCCGTCGAGGACCAGCACCCGCTGGCTGAAGAACCGTTCCCGGAGCCGTTGGTCGAAGAGTGGTTGTTTCTCGTGGTCGGTCATGCCCCGACCATGCCGCCGGGGCCCGGCCGTCCGCCGGTTTCTCTGCTGTGAGCGGATCAGCCCACAGCAGGACGCTCCACTGTGGACCGCCGGGCCGGGACGAACCAGACGGCGATGGCCAGGACGACGGCCAGGATCAAGGCGACGCGATCGAGGGTGAGACCCGGTTGCAGGGCGAGGCCGAAGTACTCCCGTTCGTCGTCGCCCACGTTCAGCATGACCACGGTGAGCACCGTCAGCGCACCGGCCGTGGTGAGCACGGCTTGTCCAGAGCGGACCCTGGCGAAGAGGAGTCCGCCTCCGACCACCCAGAGCACACCCGCCAGGACGATGCCGACGCGAGCCAGCAGCAGCGGTGGCCAGAGCAGTTCGAACATGTGGTACGCGTGGTGGATCATCATCGCGTCGGCCAACACGAAGAAGCCGAACAGCATGCTCACCACACCGGCCAGGATCGCGAACACCGAAGGCATTCCGAGGCCGGGAGAAGGCGGCTGCCGTACCGGCGTTTCGATTCCGCTCGCGGCTTGGGCCAGCAGTGGAAGCGCCTGATCCGGCAACATGCGTGCCTGCGGTGATTTCGCCAGCAGCCCGCGGAGAGCGTCCGCGAGCGGTCCTTGGGTCCGGCTGAACGCGGGTTGCTCGTTGACGACGGCGTACAGCGTGGCCGCGACATTCACCCGCTGGAAGGGATTCCCGCCCTCGCTCGCGCTGAGCAGGGTCGCGCCGAACGACCAGAGATCGGCATGGGGAGTGCGGTCATGCCCCGCGATCGTTTCCGGGGCGAGGAAAGCCGGTGTCCCTGACGGGTCCAGGACGGTGGCGATCCCGAAACCGGTCAGCTTCACCGTGCCGTCGGGACCCACCAGGATGTTCGCGGGCCGCACGTCCCCGTGCACGACACCCGCCGTATGCGCGGCCGCGAGCGCGCCGAGCACCTGCCTGCCGATCTCGGCGACGAAACGCGGCGGCAGCGGGCCTGAAGACGTCAGATCCTCCAGAGTCCGCGCATCCACCAGGTCCGTCACGAGGAACGCTGTCCCCTCGTCGGCGACGACGTCGTGGACGGGCAGCACCGACGGATGATCCACCCCCACGACGGCAGCCCGCCGGAGCCGCTCCACGAGTGCCGCGCGGGCAGGCTCGTCGAGCGTGGGCAGCGGCAGTTCCCTGATCGCGACCTGGCGGCCGTCAGTCCCGTCCTCGGCACGCCATGACTCGCCGCCCAGCTTCTCGAGCAGGGTGTAGCGCTCGGCGATCGTGCGGGGAACTGCGGTCACAGTCGGTCTCCTCGAATACTGAAGGGTCTTCGACGGACGCTAACCAGTGGTCATGAAAAAACGATGAAATGGCTGATTGTCCAAAATGGCCCCAGCAGGCTGGATATATTCACAGCCATGCTGACCTTGGCGGCGCTGGTCGCGGACCCGGACCTCGAACTGAGCGTGGTCGTTCCCGGCCGCGACGGGGCGCTGACCGGGCAGGTGCTGTGGGTGCACAACACCGAGCTGCCCGATCCCGGGCCGTACGTACGTGAGCGCGAGGTCGTGCTGACCAACGGCCTGTGGCTGGACCGCGTCGATCCGGCGGACTTCGTCGCTCGGGTGGTCCGCGCGGGAGCGGCGGGGATCATCTTCGGGCTGCGCGTCGAGCAGCCCGACACACCGGCGGCGCTCGCCGAGGCGTGCCGCGCGGCAGGGCTGCCGCTGCTGCAGATCTCGGTGGCGGTGCCGTTCACGGCGGTCACCCGCGCCGCGGCGGCGATCCAGGCCAAAGGCAGGCAGCACGCGCTGATGTCGCTGGTGCGCCGAGGCGACGAGCTGACCTCGGCGTTGTCCAGGGGTGACGGTGCTTCCGGGGTGCTGGCGGTCCTGCGCGCGGAGCACGAGCTGCCGCTGGCGGTGGTGGACCGGATGGGCCGGGAGCTGGCGTCGGCCGGTGCCGTACTGGACGCCGGGCAGCTGCGCGCCGCGGCGGAGGCCTTGGCCGGGCATCCACCGCCACTGGAAGCCGATCTGGGCGCGGGAACGCGGGCGGCGCTGTACCCGGTCGGTGCGATCGGCGAAGCGGACGCCGCGCTGCTCTGCCTTCGTCCCGTGGCCGAGCTGACCCAGGGGGAGCGGGACGCGCTGGAGCAGACCGCCCGCTACCTCAGCCTGGAGGTGGCCCGGCATCAGGCGGTGCAGGCCATCGAGATGCGGTTCGCCGTCGAGTTGCTGGACATGGTGCTTTCCGGCGCGCAGCGGGTCGCGGAGGTGCCAGGCAGGCTGCGCGCGTTCGGCGTCGACCCGGACGGGCCACTGGCGGTGTTCGCGCTGGCGTTCGCGGGCGACGACGACGCCGCGACCCGGCCGGGGATGGCGGAGGCGGTGACGGATTTCCTGCTGGCGGACGGGCTGCCCGCGGTCGTGGCGGCCGGCAGCCGGGACGTGGTGGCGGTGCTGTCCTGGCGGCCGGGCGCCCGGTCACCCGCCACGTTCGCGCCCCGGCTGGCGGCGGCGGTGTCACACCGGCTCGGCGGCGGGCGGGTGGTCGTCGGGCTGGCCGAGCCCGTCTCCGGCGCGGCCGAACTGCGCACGCCGTTGTCGCGCAGCCGTGAAGCCTGCCGCGTGCTCCGTGGCAGGCGCGGCGGCCCGGTGGCGGCGAGTTTCGCCGAACTGGGCAGCTACCGGCTGCTGCTGGAATCACACGACGAGCAGTGGCGGCGGACCTTCGCCGACGCCCTGCTCGGTCCGCTCCGCGAGCACGACCGCGCCCGCGACGGCGCGCTGGAGACGACGCTGCGGGCGTTCCTCGACCACGACGGCCAGTGGGCGGCCACCGCCGCCGCCCTGTACGTGCACGTCAACACCTTGCGCAACCGGCTGGCGAAGGTCACCGAGCTCACCGGCCGGGACGTCGGGCGGACCGCCGACCGGGTCGACCTGTTCCTGGCGCTGGAGGCGACTCAGTCCGGATAGACCGCCGGATCGATTTCCAGGCGCCGCAACGGTTCCGCGGGCAAGGCTGGGTCGGCCAAAGCCGCGGCCGCCACGTCCCGGCAGCGGGCGAACCGGACGTCGCCGAGGCCGAGCCCGAACTCGATGAGCGCCCGTACGGCGGCCAGCCGTCCCGGCCTGCCCGACAGGAACGGGTGGAGGCACAGGTTGAACAGGCACCGATGGCGGCGCATCGCGTCCAGTTCCGCGCGCCACATCTCCAGCACCCGCACCGGGGACGCGATGATCGAACCGATCTGTGGCGCGGGAAGGAACGCGTACTGCTCCCAGTCGTCGAGCGACCAATGCACCGGCAGCTCGGCGATCCGGCCCGATCCGGTCTCGATCAGGTAAGGGCGGTCGTCGGCCATCAACGACGAGTCGTAGCTCAGACCGTATTCGGCCACCAGCCCCGGAGTGTCCCAAGTGGACTCCCAGCCCGCCGCGCGATGCCCGCTGACCTCGATGCCCTGGCTCGCGAAGACGGCCATGCCGCGCTCGAAATCGGCTCGCTGTTCGGCGGCGGTCATCGTCGTCGGCGGACGGTGGCTGTAGGAGTGGTGGGCCACCTCGTGCCCGCGTTCCACGATCGCGGCGGCCAGACCGGGCCGCTGTTCGGCGACCCAGCCCGGAACGAAGAAGGTCGCCGGCACGGCCAGTTCGTCGAGCAGGTCGAGGATGCGCGGCACCCCGACCCTCGGCCCGTACGCCTGGTGGGACATGGTCGACAGGTGATCGGCGTAGCCCCGGCCTCGCGCGAGGATCGGGGACTCCGCGTCCACGTCGAAGGTCAGGGTCGCCACCGCGGCCGCGCCGCCGTGCCAGTTCGGTTCCGTCACGCCTGCCGACTCTCCCGCCACCGGCGCGCGTTCGCCACCGTGACCGTCGGGGTGACCATCGCGCGGTCGAATTCGGCGAGCGGTTCCGCCGCGGCGACCCGGGCGGGCAGATCCGGGTTGGCCAGCGCGCCGTGCCCGAGGGAGAGCAGGTCGGCGTGCCCGCCGGTGAGGACCTCGTGCGCCTGGGCGAGGTCGTGCATCCCGCCGTTGGCGATCACCGGCAGACCGGTGACCTGGCGGGCGAGAGCGGTGACGGTGCCGCCGTCGGCCAGTTTCGCGGTCTCCAGCCAGTTCCGCCCCTCGCTGGCGATGTGCAGGAAGTCCGCGCCCGCCTCCGCGACCGCGGCGAAGATCACCTCGGCGTCGTCGCGGCCGCCGGGCCAGCGGTAGGTGAAGTCGTTGACCTTGGTTTGCGACAGCCGTACGCCGGTCAGCAGCTCCGGGACCGCCTTGGCGACGGCGGAGACGACCCTGGCGGTCAGCCGGACCCGGTTGGCGACCGGTCCGCCGTAGGAGTCGGTGCGCTGGTTGGTGTAGTCGGTGAGGAACTGGTCGAGCAGGTAACCGTTGGCCGCGTGCACCTCGACGCCGTCGAAGCCCGCCTGACGGGCACGCTCGGCCGCGGCGGCGAAGCCCGCGACGACGTCGTCGATCTCGGCGGTGGTCAGCTCCCGGGGCACGGGCCACGGTCCGGAACCGCCGTACGCGCGCATCATTTCCCCACGCGGCTGGACGGGCGAGGGACCGACGGTGTGTTCCTGGTGCGGATTGCCCTGCGAGATCGCCCCCGCGTGCATGAGCTGGGCGATCATCCGCCCGCCCGCCGCGCGGACCCCGGCGGTGACCACCCGCCAGCCCGCGACGTGCTCGTCACGCGCGAGCCCCGGCTGGTTGAGGTAGCCCTGGCTGGCGGCCGTGTCGGGATAGGTTCCTTCGCTGAACACCAGGCCGAAGCCGCCACGGGCGAATTCGGCGTAGTAGTCGGCCATTTCGCCGGTCGGCGTGCCGTCGGGCCGCGCCGAGACGCGGGACATGGGGGCGACGGCGTAGCGGTTGCGCAGGGCGAGACCGCCGAGCGTGATCGGGGCCAGCGCGGGGTGGGCGTGGCCGACGGTGCTGGTCATGACGGGTTTCCTCCATTGTGGACGATTGCGATGGCGAGCGGGGAGAGGCGGATGTCGCTGATCTGGACGAGGTCCTGCGGGCATGCGGAGACCACGACGACGCAGTCCATTTCGGCTCGCAGCGTCACCGCGTCGCCAGGCCGCGACGACGCGGTGAGCCAGCTCAGCCGCCCGTCCTCGCCGACCGGGACACGCATGAAGACGTTGATCGGCTGGGGAACCGGGCCCGCGAAGCTCAGGCCGAGCTCGTCCAGCGCCTCACGCAGGTTCGCCGCGCAGGATCGGTGACCCGGCGCCCCAAGCGCGGCGTACCGGGCCGGGTCGCACGCCGGGATCAGCATGTCGTGCTCGCCGGGCGAGGTGTCCTCGACCAGGGTCAGGATGGGACGGCGCCGATCGGTCACGAAGGACTCGCCGACGGCGGGGAACAACCTGTCGATCGCGGCGCGGGTGTGCGCGGCGCTGTGGTGCTCGACCAGTCCGATCCCGGCTTCGGCCCCGGCTTCGGCTCGGGTGTCGGTGAACGCGAACACGTCGCCGACCTGGCCTCCTTCGACGTCGATCACCCGGACGAGGTCTCCGGCTGCCACCCTGACGGCCTTGGCGGTGCCCGGTGGGACTTGCGTGTTGCTCATGTCTTCAGCAAACCCGTGGAGACGGGTGGCTCGCCATGGAGGAGTCTCCACTGATTTCCGGCACGAATGTGGATATCTCCAAGTGTCTCGGTTGAGGGCAAAACTAGTTTCGACTTTGACCATTTTCGCAGTACCGGGTTAGTGTTCGGCGATGGAAGACGTGGAGGCGGCCGGACTGGACTTCTGGTCGTTCGTGGCGCTGGCCAACCGGCGGCTCGCGCAGGAGTACGGCTTCCGTCACCAGTTGGCGACCGAGGTGCTGCTGACCCTCAACCGCGCCTCTGACCTGGTGACTTACGATCTCGAAGCCGCGGTGCACCGGCCACGCGGCCGGTCGTGGTCGGCGTTCCGGCTGCTGTTCGTCGTCTGGCTCGCCGGACCGCTCGAACCGACGAGCGCCGCCAGGTTGACCGGGATGAGCCGGGCGGCGGTGTCGAATCTGGTCAAGACGCTGGTCGCGGAGGGAATGCTCCACCGGGTCCCGGACGAGCGCGACGGCCGTTCGGTGCGGCTGTCGCTCACCGACGCGGGGCACGAGGAGATGGTCGCGGTCTTCCGCGAGCACAACGAGCGCGAATTCGGCTGGACGAACGCGTTGACCGAGACCGAACAGCGCATCCTCGTGATGCTGCTGGGCAAGCTGATCACGAGCCGCGCCGAGTTCGGCACCCGCAGCCGCAAGTAGGCCTTCCCGTCGCGAGGAAGACCGGGCTACGCTGCCCGAGGGGTAGTCAAAGTGTGAACTAAATCGGCGAGGAGGACACCATGGTGGACAGCGGACGGATTCCCGCGCTCTTCGCCGGGTTGTGCGACGACGCCGCGGTGTTCCCGCCGGGGCTGGCCCCATTGCCGGACGCCGTCGCCGCGCACGACGACCACGTTTCCGCCTGGTACGCCGACCTCGTCGGCCCGCTCGTCATCGCCGCCACCGCGCTCGGCGACCTCGCCGAAGTGCTGGGGGACCGGGCGGCCCCGCTGCCGGTCTCGGTGACCCTGCCCGGCGGCCCCGCGCAGCTCGACGGCGTGCTCAACGCCGTCACCACGCTCCCGGTCGAACTCGACGCCCTGGAGATCGCCGTTCCGGAAGGGATGGGGCCGGACGAGGTGCTCGCCGCGATCGGCGGCGCCACCGCCCCGGTGTTCGTCGAGATCCCGCGTGACGACCGGCGGATCCCGTTGCTGACCGCGCTTTCCGGCACCGGCCACCGCGCGAAGTTCCGCACCGGCGGTGTCCGGGCCGAGCTGTACCCCGACGGGGCCGAACTCGCCGCCGCGGTCCGGGCGGCGGTCGGGGCGGGCGTCCCGTTCAAGGCCACCGCCGGGCTGCACCACGCGCTGCGCAACACCGACCCGGAGACCGGATTCGAGCAGCACGGGTTCCTGAACCTGCTGCTCGCCACCGACGCCGTCCTCCACGCCGACGGCGATCCCGAAGCCCTGCTCGCCGAACGAGACGGCACGGTGGTCGCTTCGCGGCTGCGAGAGTGGGACGAGGACCGGACCGCCGCCGTCCGCGCGGCCTTCACGTCGTTCGGCACCTGCAGTATCACCGACCCCCTGACCGAGCTGACCGGCCTCGGCCTGCTCGAAACGCCCCGAGGAGAGGCATGACCACGATCGACATCCCCGCCGGTTCCCTGTTCGGCCTCGGCAACCTCCCCTACGGCGTGTTCTCCGTCGACGGTGCTTCCCCGCGCGTCGGCGTCCGCGCCGGGGACTCGGTCGTCGACCTGGCCGCCGCGCTCGGCGACGACGTGTTCGCCGCGCCGTCGCTGAACCCGTTCATGGCACAGGGATACGACCGCTGGGTGGCCGTCCGGGAACGCATCCGCCAACTGGTCTCCGGTGAGATCCCCGACGGCGCGGTGCATCCCGTCGGACAGGTGAGGATGCACCTGCCGTTCGAAGTCGCGGACTACGTCGACTTCTACGCCTCCGAACATCACGCGTCGAACGTGGGCAGGCTCTTCCGCCCGGACGCGGAACCGTTGCTGCCCAACTGGAAACACCTCCCGGTCGGTTACCACGGTCGGTCCGGCACGGTCCTGGTCTCCGGCACCGACATCGTGCGCCCGAGCGGCCAGCGCAAGACCCCCGCCGACGCGTCGCCGGTGTTCGGACCGAGCACGCGGCTCGACATCGAAGCGGAAATGGGTTTCGTCGTCGGCACCGGAACGCCGCTGAACACCCCGATCACCCCGGATGCCTTCCCCCGTCACGTTTTCGGCGCCGTCCTGCTCAACGACTGGTCGGCCCGCGACATCCAGGCGTGGGAATACGTTCCGCTGGGCCCGCATCTGGGCAAGAGCTTCGCGACGTCGATTTCCCCTTGGGTGGTCCCGATCCTGGCCCTGGAGGCCGCGCGGATCCCGCTGCCCGGCCAGACGGATCCGGAACCGCTGCCGTACCTGCGGGAAAGCGCCCCGTGGGGCCTCGACATCGACCTGGTCGTCGAATGGAACGGCGAGGAGGTCGCCCGCCCGCCGTTCCGCGAGATGTACTGGTCGCCCGCCCAGATGCTGGCGCATATGACGATCAACGGCGCGTCGGCGCGCACGGGAGACCTGTACGGCTCCGGCACGATCTCCGGACCGGAGAAGCATCAGCGCGGCGCGTTCCTCGAATTGTCCTGGGGTGGCAAGGAACCGCTCACGGTCAAGGGGGAGGAGCGCACCTTCCTGCTGGACGGCGACGAGGTCGTGATCACCGGATCCGCGCCGGGCGCCGATGGCGCGCGGATCGGGTTCGGCGAGGTGCGGGGGCGGGTTCTGCCGTCGAAGTGAGCGTGGCTATCGGTTTCCTGGGCAGGAAGGCGGCAAACCGGAACTCTCCCAGTCCTTCGTGAGGAGCTGCTCCAGGGATCTGTCGTTGAGCAGGCGCCAAGGATGTCGTGGCGAGTCCCAGCCGCTTTCCTCCAGCCGGCACAAGGTCCGGGCGAGCACGTCATCCTGGCGGATGATCAGGATCCGGCCCCGATCCTTGTGGAGCAAAGTGAGGTCGTGGTCGCCCGCCCAGGTACGGCGCCGCGATCAGCGCTGTTGTCCCGGTGGCGAAGTAACCGAGCCCCATCAGGATCAGGCGCCATCGCCCGGTCATCTTCCGGGCCGATTCCCGTGACCACGGCCCACCGGAGTCGCCACCAGGAGAGCCTCGACAGCAGACGCAAGAGCACCGTGGCCACGAAACCCGCTACCAGCGGCAGGATCGGTACCACCGTACTGACGACGATGGCCGTCACGTCGAGTGTCCGCAGCAGGACCTTGAGACGCTGTTCGTCGAAGCGTGCCACGATCAAGAGCCGGATGAGCGCGAGCAGGATCGGTCCGGCCAGCAACGTGTAGTTGAGCCAACGTTCGACTTGTTCCCGGTCGGGCAACCAGCCGTCGTTCGTGATCTTGTCGTGCTCCTGTCTCGCGGTCATCCACACTCCGGCGGCGAGTGGGACCGAGTTCGGTCCTTCTTGGCCGTAGTCGCGCATCCCGGGTGTTGTGTTTCAAGTATTTTCAAGGGTTTCGCAGTGATCCGGGCCAGTGCCGATTCCGCGTAGATCGCCAGTGACCAATGCGCTAGGCTCTGCGGCCTTGCCGTGAGCTGGGAGGGCCGGTGCCGGACTTCATCAACAATCCACCGAGACTGGTGCGCGATTTTCCCACTTTTCCCGACAAGGCCCCGAAGATCACTTTGGTCCACGAAGTCTTCGGCGTTTCGCGCGACCTTCCGCTGAACTACGTCGAACGCGACAAGGTCGACAACAAACTATTCCTCGCGCTGGCGCAGAATCATCACATCGTCATTCACGGCTCTTCGAAACAAGGTAAGACCTGCCTGCGCAAGTGGAACATCAAGGATCGGCCGCATGTCGTCGTCGCCTGCATCGAGATAAAGACACTTTCCGAACTCAACGCGGCGATACTGAAGGCGGTGGGGTACCGGGTCGAGAAGTCGCGCTCGGTGACCGTCTCCGGCAGATCCAAGGTGACCGCGCGACTGGATGTGAAGGTTCCCCTTCTGGGCAAGGAGATCACCGCTTCGGCAGGTCGGGACCGGGAGAACCAGAGGGACGAGTCGGCCGTCACGGCACCGCTGGAATTGGACGTCGAGGACATCAACGACATGATCGCGGCCCTGGATTCGGCGAGCGTCGACTCCTTGATCGTGCTCGAGGACTTCCACTACCTGCCCAGCGATGTCCAGAAGTCGTTCTCGCGATCACTGAAAGGCTACTTCGACTACTCCAACTACAGATTCCTGGTCATCGGGGTCTGGCTCGATGACAACAAGCTGCTCCGCTACAACGGTGACCTCGGTGGGCGGATTTCGACGGTGAACGCCGACCGATGGTCGCGCGCCGAACTGGAAACCGTGGTCTCCGCGGGAGAGAACCTGATCGGGGTCACCTTCGAAGACGAGTTCAAGAGTCACATCCTGGACAGGTGCCTCGACAGTGTTTGGGTCGTCCAGCAAGCCTGCTATCAGGCCTGCATCGAATCCGGTGTGGTGAGCGACTCGAGTGAAGGCAGAGTCGTCGGTTCGTTGGAACACGCGAAGAAGCTCATAGAAGGGATAATCCAAGATCAGGCGAGCAGGTCGGAGAGCTTCATCGACAGCTTTTCCGCTGGACCTTCGACGTTGCTGACGAACATCTACCGCTGGACGATCTACGCGGTCGTCGCGAGTGACACCGCCAGGTTGGAAGGTGGTCTCAGCGTGACGGAGATCGCCGACTTCATCGGCACTTTCGGTGCCGCCGTCGATCCGAACCTGCGTGACCTGATCAGAGAACTTCCCAACATCGCGGAATTCCAGATGCACTACCTCGAGATCAGCCCGATCGTCCTCGACTACGACTTCAGCGCGCGGCGGCTGAACGTCGTCGACCGGTCCTTCCTGCTTTGGCTCAGCGGGCAGAACAAGGTCGAGGTGCTGCGGCAGGCGGGGATGCCGGGCAACTCGCTGCGTCGATGGCAACGGGTGGTGCACGACATGCCGAACAGTCATCACCGGGGCTGAGCCGGGTGTTGCGCCGGGGTCTTCGTAGCGGGTCCAGATATTGGGGTGGCGTGAACTCGGGTAGTCCGTCGGGGGCCACGCGGACTTGCCAGTCGCCGTGGTGGAAGCCGCAGGGCAGAGTGAGGTTCCGCAGATCGGTGGGGTCACCGTCGGCCCGGTGATCGATGTGGTGGCAGTGTTTCGGTTGCCGATGGCAGCCGGGAACGTACAGCCGCGGATGTTCAAAGGGCGAGTCGTTGGCCAGGGGTGACGAATCGTCGTAGCCGTCCCGTGTCGGGGGTTTTACTGCCGGCAGTATGAGGCAGTCGCAGGCGGGTCGTTAACCCTCAAGGTCAGGGTCGCGGCAAAGTCGGGATCTTGCGGGTCAGGCGACTATTCCTGGATGTGGCGGGGTCTTCGTGCCGGTGGCGGAGCTTGATCAACGGAGGATCGGGGACGCTCACTGTCCCTGATCCTCCGTTGCTCAAGGATGGGTCGAGGTGGGGCAGGCAGGCCTGATGTCGCTACGTACGGTTCGGCGTGGGGTCCCTTTGCGTGAGCCTGCTTCCGTCGGGGCCATTGCGGCAGGTTCGCCTTGTCTCGCTCTAGCAGTGGAGTCGACCAGCGGTTATGCGACTTTGCCGGGACCCCTGACGCAAAGGTACGGAAGGAGGCCTTCACGGCTTTCTCCAGAGCGGCCTGTGGGCATGCCGAGGGGCCCGTCGCCGGTGTGGCTGGCGGGCTCCTCGGGTGATGCAGGAATTAGGCGGCGGCGCGGTGGAGGGTGTTGCGCCGGGGTCTTCGTAACGGGTCCAGATACTGGGGCGGCGTGAACTCGGGTAGTCCGTCGGGGGCCATGCGGACTTGCCAATCCCCGTGGTGGATCAGCCGGTGATGAAAACCGCAGAGCAGGGTGAGATTCCGCAGGTCAGTGGGTCCGCCGTCGGCCCAGTGATCGATGTGGTGGGCGTGGCAGTGCTTGGGTTGCCGGTGACAGCCGGGGAAGGCGCAGCCTCGGTCTCGGATGTTCAGCGCCCGTCGTTGCCCGGGGGTGACGAACCGTCGCAGCCGCCCCATATCAAGGGGTTCCCCGGCGGCGCTCAGCACCACCGGCAACATCAGGCAATCACAGGCGGCCAGTCGTGCCTCGCGGGCGGTCATCTCCCCTACGAAGTCCAGGCACGCGGTCCCGATCCCAGTCTTGAGTTCCTCAAGCCCGATGGTGACATGCACCAACGTCCGGTAACCGCTGGTGCCGGGCTGGTCCGGGCAGGCGATCGCCAGATCCAGGACCTCGGCAAAGGCGTCGCCTTGCCGTTCGGCTTTCGTGCGCGGATCCGCCTGGCCGAACTCATCCACCGGACGCGGTTTGGCGTACGCGTCGAGCACGGCCGCGGTGCGAGCACCCAACTCGTCATCCAGCAGCCCGGTCAGCTTCCAGAAGCCGTCCTTGCGGCGCTCCAGGCTGACTTCCCGCACGGGCTGGGCCGGTTCGGGATCCTTCGGTTCCTTGCCGTCAGGGTCGAGCCAGCCCAGCAGGTTCTCCTCGGCCTTCCCGAGCTGTTTCGGCCCTGCCTCCCGGGCAAGATCAGCCAGGACCTTCTCCGCGTACTCCCGGTCCTCTAGGGCCGTATCCGCCGGGATCTTCTTCAAGATCTCGAGGATCTGATCGATCCGATGCTCCCCGATCACACCCTCAGCAGCCGCCGCCGCGGTCGCCGGAGCGAACGCCGGGATCTCGGTGCCATCAAGTGCACGGGTCGGGTTCAGCGCGATCGCGCGGCGCACGATCGCGCCCGCCTCACCCCGGGTCAGCCCCGCCACATCAGCGAGCCACGACGCCGTCGAACCATAGCCGTACAAGTCTTTCGGGCCACGGGATTCGATCTCCGCCAGAAACTGCCCCAGCGCGGCGGAGGCGATCCGGATCACCTGCAGAGTGTGCTGCACACCGTGGGCAAGCTCCAGCCTGCCGGCACGCCACAACTCCTGCGGGAGTTCAGGAAGAAAAGTCTCGGACACCCTTCGATAATACCAAACAACGATCGAACATGTGTTCGTAATTTTCCGTGACGGTGAAATGGTGCGATTCCCACTCCAGGGTGATTCACGGCGCTCCGCCGGGTCGGCTGTCGAAGTGGGCCCAGCGGAAACTGATCGACGAGATGCGGTGATTGGTGCGCGGAAAAGGAGGATTCACAGTCCGAATCATCGGGCGGGAGTCGAGGGAATCGCAACCGCGCATTCCACCCGTCCGGCACTCCCACAGATCCACCCGCCAAGCCGGCCACCACCCGACACACAGTGGCGACCGGCCTGGCAGGCCAACGCTCAGCTACCCGGGATCCCGTTCGGTGGCGGCGAGTCGTTGGCCGCCGAGTCGTTCGCCTCGATGGGGGCCTCGCCGACGTCGGTCACGAGAACCGGCGTCAGGTCCTTGCCGACGCCGCCCTGGAGTTCGACCACCGACATACCGGAGATGCCCATATGACTGTCCCCGGTGTAGCGGAACGGCGCCAGGCCCGGCCCTTCGAACGTCTTGCCGGACTGCTGGATCGCCTCGACGACACGTTCGCGGGTCAGGTCCCGTCCGGCCGCCTGCAGCGCCTGGACGAAGGTGTACGCCTGAGCCATCCCGTAGATCCGGTAGTTCGTCAGGTCGCCGCCCTTGCCGTGCGCGCCCCAGACCTTCTGCCACAGTTTGGTCCACGCGTTGTCCGGGGCGTCGACGCCGGGGAGGTACTCGGTGGTGAGGACGCCGTCGATGAGCGACGCCCCATTGGTCACCTTGCCTTCGGAGAACCGCGCGAGCAGGGAACCGACCAGTGCCGGGTCGGAACCCACGTTGCTGTAGAACCATTTCGGCTTGAAGCCGATCTTCAACGACGCCAGCTGCGAGAGTGCGGTGTACGACGGGACGTTGAAGCCCAGCACCAGATCGACGCCCGCGGCCTTGAGTTTCGCGATCTGCGGTGCGATGTCGATGTTACCCGGCGAGTATTTCGCGACCTCCACGATCTGCTTGTCGAGGTAGCGGCGCGCGCCCTTCTCGCCGTCGCGGCCGAAGTCGTCGTCCTGGACGAACAGGCCGACCTTGGCGTTCGGCAGGTTCTTCCGCACCCAGTCGCCGATGATCTTGCCTTCGATCTCGTAGTCCGGCTGCCAGCCGAAGGTGAACGGCGCCTTCTTGGGATCTTCGCCCCAGCGCAGCGATCCGGAAGACACGAACAGGTCCGGGACCTTCGAGTTGTTCAGGAAGTCGACGACGGCGCTGTGCGTCGGCGTGCCGAGGCCGCCGACCATCGCGAAGATCTCCTCCTTCAGTACCAGTTCGTTGGTGACCGCGCTGGTGTTCGTCGGGTTGTACCCGTCGTCCTTGACCACGAACTCGATTTTGCGGCCGTTGATCCCGCCGCTGGCGTTCACGTAGTCGTAGTAGGCCTGGTGCCCGCTCGGGATCTCGCTGTAGCCCGGCGCGGCGACGCCGGTGAGCGGGAAATGCGCGCCGATCTTGATGGTGGTGTCGGTGACACCGACGGTCGAACCCTTCTGCTCGCCCTCGGGTCTGCCGCCCGCCCCGCAGGCGGCGGTGACCGTGACGGCCAGGAGTACGGCCACGGCCTGGTACCAGCGTTTCATGAACTTCGCCTCCGGTTGATGAGTTTCCGCAGCCCGCCGGTGAGGCCGGCCGGTGCGAGCAGCACGATCAGGACAGTGACCAGGCCGTAGATCAACGGCGCCAGATGCGCGGCCTGGACGTCGGACAGCCCGAGATCCGTTCCCGTGCCGGTCACCAGCGGCGGCAGGAACGTCAAGAGCGCCGCTCCCGCGAGCGCGCCGGTGAGCGTCCCCAGGCCGCCGAGCACCACCGCGGAAACCAGTGACAGTGACAAGGTCAGCGCGAACCCGCTCGGCGCCGCGAGCCGCGCCGACAACGCCATCAGTGCCCCGGCGAGCCCCGCGCAGCCCGCGCTGACCACGAAGGCGCCCACCCGGGTGCGGCCGAGGTCGATCCCGGCCAGTTCGGCGGCGACGTCTTCGTCGCGCACCGCACGCCAGTTGCGGCCGACGCGGCTGCGGGAGAGATTCGCGAGCAGGATGAACACGACGATCACGGCGAGCCAGGAAAGGTAGG
Source organism: Amycolatopsis sp. NPDC033938 (assembly GCF_055575975.1). NCBI lineage: Bacteria > Bacillati > Actinomycetota > Actinomycetes > Pseudonocardiales > Pseudonocardiaceae > Amycolatopsis > Amycolatopsis sp. NPDC033938. Next base: position 31,665 of record NZ_JBVIRO010000016.1, on the reverse strand, counting down.
CGAGATAACGGATCGGGGTGAGGTCCTGGCCGGTGACGAAGTACGCGGCGTCGGCGAGCCAGGCGGGGATGTCCGGCATCCGGACGGGGAGTCCTTGTTCTCCGCCGAGTGTTTCGCCGAAGAACAAGGGGATCCCGGGCACGGCGACGGCGAGCGCCAGCGTGGCACCGGCGAGATACGGTCCGTGCAGCCGGGCGGCGGCGACGCCGACCAGCGCGCCGACGGCCAGGGTGATCACCACCGCGAGGAGAAGGATCACGGGTAGCGGCAAGGCCGACGGCTTCAGCAGCAGCGCGGTCGAATAAGCACCGACCGCCATGAGCGCGCCGTGGCCGAGTGACAGCTGCCCGTTCAGTCCCGTCAGGACGGTCAGACCGCCTGTCGCGATCGCGAAGTACGCCATCGCGGTGAACTGCGCGTTGAGGAACGGACCGGTGCTCTCCAGGACGAGCACGACGACGACCAGCGCGGCGAGCGCGAGGAGCAGATGTCTGCGCAGCACGTCAGACCCTCCGTTCGCGGACACTGGCGAACAGTCCGCCGGGTTTGAGCAGCAGCACCACCATGAGGATCGCCAGCGCGGCGAGCGGCACCAGTTCCGAGCCGACGTACCCGCTGACCAGGCTCAGTGACAGGCCGAGCACGACCCCGCCGACCACCGCGCCGACCGGGCTGTCCAGCCCGCCGAGCACCGCCGCGACGAACCCGTACACCACCACTCCGTCCATATAGGACGGATGGACGAGCCCGCCGCCCGCGATCAGCAGTCCCGCCAGCGAACCGGCGAGCGCGGCGAGCGCCCAGCCGAGGGTGAGCATCCGCCCCACCCGCACGCCGAGCAGCCGCGCCACCTCCTGGTCGAACGCCGCCGCGCGCATCCGCAGGCCCAGATCGGTACCGCGGAACAACAGCACCAACCCCGTCAGCACCACCGCGACGGCGACGATGGTGAACACGCCGAACCCGGTGAGCGCGATCGTCGTGCCGCCGACCTGGAAACCGGTGAGCCCGAACGGCGCGGGAAACGAGCGGTACCGCGAGCCGAACACCAGTGCCGCCAGCGCGTGCAGCACGATGAACAACCCGAGGGTGAGGATCACGGCGTTGATCTCGGCCTTGCCGGAGACGAACCGGACCACGAAACGTTCCACCACCGCGCCGAGCACCAGCCCCGAAAGCAGGGCGACGGCGAAACCGAGCCAGTACGACCAGCCGGCGTCGATCAGCACCAGCGCGATGTAGGTGGTGATCATCGCCATCGGCGCCTGCGCGAAGTTCACGATCCGCGTCGCGCGCCAGATCAGCACCAGCGCCAAGGCGAACGCGGCGTAGACCACGCCGAGTGTCAGGCCGGTGAGCGCGGTGGTCAGCAGTTGCTGCACGAAGCTCCCTTTCAGAATCCGAGGTAGGCGTGCCGCAGGCCGTCGTCCGCGACCAGCGCGGCCGCTTCCCGCCGGACGACGACCTGGCCGAGGTTGAGCACGACGCCGTGGTCGGCGATGGACAGCGCGCTGCGCGCGTTCTGCTCGACCAGCACGACGGCCAGCCCGTCGAGGACGAGGCCACGCAGCAGTTCGAAGATCTGCGCCACGATCCGCGGCGCGAGGCCCAGCGACGGCTCGTCCAGCAGGAGCACCTTCGGCCGGGACAGCAGTGCGCGGCCGATCACCAGCATCTGCCGTTCCCCGCCGGAAAGGACGTGCGCGAGCCCGTTCTTGCGGTCGGCGAGCACCGGGAACAGGTCGTAGACGCGGCGCAGTTCGGTCGCCGACGCGCGGCCGCGCGCCCCCAGCGCGCCCAGCCGCAGGTTCTCCTCGACGGTCAGTTCGGCCAGCACGCCGCGACCCTCGGGCACGTGGGCGAGACCCAGCCCGGGAAGGTCCTCAGTGGACACTCCGGTGAGGTCGCGGCCCGCGAGGGTGACCCGGCCGCCCGAGGGCCGGACGAGGCCGGAAATGGTGCGCAGCAAGGTGGTCTTGCCCGCCCCGTTCGCGCCGAGCACCGCGGTGATCTCACCGGGCGCGACGGACAGGCTGACGGAATCGAGCGCCCGGACCGGGCCGTAGCTCGCCGAAAGATGCTCAACGGTCAGCACCGGCCACCTCCTCGCCGAGGTAGGCCGCCTGCACCGCCGGGTTCACGCGGATCTCCGACGGCGTGCCGGTGGCGATCACCTTGCCGAAATCCAGCACGACGATCTCGTCGCACACCCCCATGACGAGATCCATGTGGTGTTCCACGAGCATCACCGACATCCGTTCGGTCAAACCGCGCACCAGCGTGCCGACGTCGGCGATCTCGGCGGCCGAGAGCCCGCCCGCCGGTTCGTCGAGCAGCAGCAGATCCGGTTCGCCGACCAGGGCCCGGGCGAGGGCGACCCGTTTGCGGACCGGATAAGGGAGACTGGCGGGATAGCGGTGGGCGACGTCGGCGATGTCGAAGTCGTCGAGGTAGGCCATCGCCCGCTCGGTCAGCGCCTTCTCGTCCCGGGTCCGGCGCGGGAGGCCCAGCATCGACGACCAGAAGCCCGCTTCCGCATGCTTGTCCGCGCCGACCAGGACGTTGTCCAGCACCGTCATCCGGTCGAACAGGCCGAGTTCCTGCAGGCTGCGGGCGATGCCGAGGCCGGCGAGATGATGCGGGCGCAGCCGGTGCAGTTCGGCGCCGCGCCAGGTCAGCGTGCCGGTGTCCGGCCGGACGAAACCGCACGCGACGTTGAACAGTGTGGTCTTACCCGCCCCGTTCGGGCCGATCACGCCGAGCACCCGGCCCGGGGCGACGGTCAGTGAGACGCCGGACAGCGCGACGAGACCGCCGAAGGTCACCGACACGCCGGACATCTCGAAGGTCGACAGGGTCACGCAGGTGCTCCCAACGGCGAAAAGGGACGGAGTGTGGAGGGGGGTCCGGTGGGGGGGGGTGGTGTTTGGGAACAAAACCCACCCCACCACACCCCCCCCACCCCCCCGAAACTGACCGCGGGCCGGGTGGG
>NZ_JBVIRO010000016.1:24423-28663 GCF_055575975.1 Amycolatopsis sp. NPDC033938 | reverse complement strand
TGGTTCACGCTGGTCCCCCCACCGCATAACTGGTCGGTATTGTGGGGGGGGTTGGTGTGGGGGTATCGGGTTTTCACCCCGAACCCCCACACACGACCACCAGGACCTCCTCTGTCAGGCGTGCGGGCAGGTGTCGCGGTAGTCGCTGATCGTGCGGTCGTCCGGCGCCGGGCAGAGGAACTGTTCGTAGCGGGTGTCGTTGTCCACGAACCGCTTCAGCCACGAGATCGTGTACTTGGCCATGGTCGTGTTCGACGTGTTCGGGAAGAAGTGGCTCGCGTTGTCCAGTTCCATGTACGCCTTCTCCGCCGAGGCGGGAATGCTGGTGTAGAACGGGATCGAATGCGAAGCCACCGGTGCGACGGTGTCGGCTTCACCGCCGATGATGAAGGTCGGCACCCGCAGCGAGGACCACGACTTCTGCGTGTTCCACGGCGCGAGCGGGACGGCGGCCTGCAGCGACGGCCGGTCCTGCGCCGCCTCGAGCGAGCCACCGCCGCCCATCGAGTGCCCCGCGACCGCGAGGCGGGTGGTGTCGATCCGCGAGCGGACGCTGCTGCGCTGGGTCAGGTAGTCCAGCGCGGCCAGCAACTGGTCGCCGCGGCTCTCCGGCTGGTCGTAGATCGTGTTGGTGTCGATGGTGAAGACGACGAAACCTTGCGACGCCAGCCGCGGGCCGATCCACGCGATGCTCGACTGGGTCGCGGTGTAACCCGGCGAGATGGCGACAGCGCCGAAGGTGCCCTGGGCGGTGCTGGTCGGGTAGTAGATGGTGCCGCCGCCGAACCCGGTGACGGCTAGGCGGGACACCGACACCTCGGACACCGCGAACGAGCCACGGGAGGCTTCGATACTGCTTTCCGTCGGGTCCGGCCCCCGTTCGTAGGGGTTGTCGGCCGCGTGTGCCGTTGGAGCGATAGCGAGCGCGGCGACCGTCGCCAGTCCACAAAGGATCCGGGTCGTACTACGCATAGTGCCCTCTCCGTTCGCCATTGAACACAGTCCGTGGTGATGGACTGTGGCAAACGGACACCGGGGGCTGCATCGGTGAAATCGCCAGTCTTCCTCCGCGGCCACGCTCGCCGGGCTCACCGCCCGTACGATCGGCGATCGTGAACCCCTCAGCCGAGGACATAGTCCGCACGGCGGCCCGGTGGATCGACCGTGGGATCCGCGTCGACACCTCCGCCTTCGCTCAAGACCTTGGTATCTCGCGCAGCACCCTGTTCCGCCGCGTCGGCAACCGGGAAGACCTGCTGGGTGATGCCCTCTACTACCTGTCCGAGCGCACCCTGACCGCCGCCGTGCGCACCTGGGAGCGCGAAGAGGGCGACGTGGTGCGCAATGCGGCGGGTGAACTGCGCTGTCTCGCGATCATGCGCGACTACCGGTCGGCACTGGCGGCGAGCGCCGGGTTCCGGCGCTTCCTCGACGACGAGCCCGTGCTCGCGATCCGGCTGCTCACCGCCCCGGACGGGCGGGTCCAGCCGAGGGTGATCGCGGCGCACGTCGACCTGCTGCGCCGCGACGTCGACGACGGCGGATTCGTGCCCGCGGTCAGCCTGGACAGCCTCTGCTACGCGATCGTCCGGCTGGGGGAGGCGTTCCTGTATTCGGACGTCCTCGCGTCACGGACACCCGATCTCGACGCGGCGTCGACGCTGCTCGGCGCGCTCGTGGAAGGCCGGGTGCCCAGCAGGACCTTGTGAAAGAGGACCTTGTGAAACACTTGCGCCTGGTGTTTCATCGAGGGGGATTTCGAGGAGGCGCCGATGCCTGTCCGGGACGTCGTGTACCCGCTGCGGGGCAGGGACGACCTCTTCGGCGGGCTGCGGTCGGTCGCCGGGCAGGCCGTGCTGGTCCGCGGTGCGGAAGGCCTCGGCAAGTCGGCGCTGCTTACCGAGCTGCGTGGCGCGTCCGGCGTCCGCCTGCTCGGCGTGCGGGGCATGCGAGCGGAACGCGCGCTGCCGTTCGAGGCGCTGCATCGCCTGTTCGGGGCCGAGGTCTCGGGCGGTGAGGCGGTGCATCGGCGGCTGAGCGAACTTCCGGCACCGGCGATCTGCTGGGTGGACGACGCGCAATGGGTCGACGCGGAATCCTTGGCGGCCTTGGGTTTCGCTGCTCGCAGGCTGGCCGGATCCTCGGTCGGGATGGTGCTCGCGTCGCGGTCCGGATCCGACGAATTCGAGTGTGTGGAACTGGCGCCGCTGACCGACGAGGCGGCGGATCTGCTGCTGCGCGACCGAGGGGTGCCCGCCGGGGTACGGCCGCAGCTGGTCGAACTGGGCGGCGGGAATCCGGCGGACCTGATCGCGCTGGCGGCGCAGCTCACCCCGGCGCAGGCCGCGGGCCGGGAGCCGGTGTCGCCGGTGTTGCGAGAGCGGTTGGCGGGTTACGCGGCTCGTCTGGACGCGATGCCGTCCGGTGAACGCGTCCGGTTCTTGGCCGGGTTCCTGGATTCCGCGGCGAGCAAGGTGGCTCAAGCGACGTGGTCCGCGGCGGCGTCACCGGCGGATCGCCGCGCGGCGCACGCGCGGCTGGCTTCCGACGGCGAAGGGCCGGAGGTGCTCTGGCACCGCGCGATGGCGACCGCCGCGCCGTCGGTGCCGCTGGCCGACGCGCTCGCCGCCGCACCCGCGGCGGATCACACGGCCTCGGCGCGTCAGCTCGAACGCGCCGCCGCCTTGACCGTCGACCCCGGCGTGCGGGCCGCCAGGTTGCTGGCCGCCGCTGACGCCGCTTGGCAGGCGGGCAGGCCGGGCTGGGCGCGGCTGTTGCTGTCGCGGGTCGACGCCGAACCGGGCGCCGTGGCGTTGCTGCACGGAGAGATCGAGCTGCGCGACGGCGATCCCGCGGTCGCCACCCACGAACTGGGCACGGCGGCGGAACTGCTGCCCGATCCGGCCGACGCACTCCTGCTGGCTGGCGAGGCGCGGCGGCTCGGCGGCGACCTGAGCGGGTACCGGGGATTGGCGCGGACGGTCCCCGCCGGAGAGGGGCTGGCCTCCTCGCATTTCAGCGGTCTCACCTCGGTCTACGCGGGCCGTCACGACGACGCCGTCGAGCCGTTGGAGGACGCCGTCCGCCGAGGTATGTCCGACGACGCCGTGGCCGGAGCCGTCTGGGCCGCCGAAGCCGCTTTCGCCCGTGGGCACGCGGAACGGGCCCACGAGTACGCGGCGGCGGCCGTGAGCCGCGCGCGGCTCGGCAGGCGGCACGCGGAACTGCCGTGGGCGTTGATCTACCTCTCGCTCTCGGCCATCGCGCTCGACCGCATCCCGTGTGCGCGGGCGGCCTCCCGTGAGGGCCTGCTCGCTCCCCACAACCTGAGGATGGAACACCTCACCCTGCTCGGGCTGGCCGCCGCGCTCCTGGGCGAGCGGGCCCCCGAACTGGACGAGGCGACCGAGGGGATCGCCGAACGCGGTCTCGGCAGGCCCGCCGCCGTCGCGGCGTGGGCGAACGCCTGCCTCGACCTGGCGGACGATCGGCCGGACGACGCGCTGAGCAGGCTCGAAGACCTCGCGTCAGGTGTTTCCGGCGACCAGCCGGTGATCCGGGTCCTCGCCACACCGCAACTGGTCGAAGCGGCCGTGCTCGCCGGGAGGCCCGAACGCGCGCGGGCGGCGCTGGAGGTGTTCGACCGGTGGACGCTGGTCGGCGCGGAACCCTGCTGGCTCGCGCTGAGTCACCGCTGTCACGCGCTGACCGCGACGGACCCCGCCGTGGGGGAACAGCACTTCCGGCAGGCCATCGAGGCGCACCGCCGGGCGGGCGGTGCGGTGGAACTCGCCAGGACCCGCTTCGCGTACGCCACGTCGCTGCGCAGGCACCGGCGGACCCGGGACGCGCGAGATCAGCTCCGCGATGCCTTGCGCGGCTTCGAAAGCGTCGGCGCGACCCGGTTCGCCGAACGGGCCCGCGCCGGGCTCCGGGCGACCGGCGAGACCGTGTCCACGCCGCACCGATCGCTCGCGGGGCTCACCCCGCAGCAGGACGCCATCACGCGGCTGGTCGCGGCGGGGGAGACGAACAAGGAGATCGCGCGGCGGCTGGTGATCAGCCACCGGACCGTGGATCACCACCTGCGCAACATCTTCACCGCGCTGGGCGTGCGCTCACGTGTGGAACTCGCGCGCCGCGTCACCGACTCGTGAGTGGCGGTTAGGGGTTGTAACCCACAACCCCCCAACCGCCCCCAGGTACCGACGGGGGCGCGGCGCCCAGGGGCCGGGCCCCC
>NZ_JBVIRO010000016.1:0-24413 GCF_055575975.1 Amycolatopsis sp. NPDC033938 | reverse complement strand
CGGCGCCACCGCCGCGTGGGGGCCGATAGGGTTAAACCCCCTAACCGCCACACACGACCACCTGTACCGAAGGGGCGCCGGAAGCCTCGGTCCGGCCCCGCCCACCGCACTCAGAGGACTAAACGCGGGGGCAGGCGAGCACCGGTGCCTGCGGACGGCCGCCGCCGTGCAGGTCGCTCAACGGAACCCTCGCCAGGCCGAGGATCGCCTGCGCGGTCGCACGCGGGGCGGTCGACGGGTTCAGGCCCGTGGCGTCGTAGGCGATCGCGCCCCGGTCCGCCGCCGCGCCGGTGCAGCCGGTCTGCAGCGAACGCAGGAATTCGCGGGCCTTGGCCGCGGCGACGGGACGGTGGCCCGCCAAGGCTTGGGCGGCGAGGCCGGTGCTGTTGGCGTTGGGCGCGTTGGTGGCGAAGCCGAAGCCGCCGTTCGCGTGCTGCTTGGTGACCAGCCACGCGGTGCCTTCAGCGGCGTTCACCGCGTCACCGGTAGCGCGCAACGCCTGGACGGCCGTCGCGGTCGCGTCGACGTCGCTCGTGCACGTCGCCTCGCCGAAGTTCAGCGGGAAGCCGCCGTCCGCGCATTGCGTACCCGCGAGGAACGTGACGGCGGACGCGGGAGCGCCACTGGCGGTGCGGTCGAGCGCGAGCAGCGCGAGCGACTGCGAAAGCGCGTTGGAGTAGTCGCCGAATTCGGATCGGTCCGAGAACCGGCCGGACGGCGTGAGCAGCGAGAGCAGCCCCGCCTTCAGGTCGACGCCGCCGAACGACGCCGGGTTCTCGCCCCGGATCTGCGCGGCGAGCATCAGTTTGGCGTGCGCGCCCGCGTACGCCTCGCTGCCGCTTCCGACGTAGCCGGTGGTGATCTCCGGCTTCGCCAGCCACGCGATCGCCTTGCCCGCGTTCGTGTCCGACACCCCGGCGGCGGCGAACGCGAAGACGGCGTCGATCGTCAGGCCCTGGTCGGGGAACTTCTGGCCGCCGAAGTCGGCCTCGAACCGCTCCCCGTCGATCAGTTGCCTGGCGAGCCAGCCCGCCGCGGCCTCCGCTTTGTCGGGGGTGGCCGCGGTCGCCGCCGGGGCGGCGACCAGCCCGATGCCGCACAGTATGGCGACGGCGAGGAACAAACGTCTCATGAGAACCCTTTCCCGCATTTCCACGACAGGAGTCGGCGGTGACACCGCGCGACGTGGGTGACCGGGCTCGCCGGGAAGGCATACCGTTGCGGGACAGCGCCGGACTCTCACCGGACTTCCCCCACGACCGCGCTGAATCGGACGACCCGAAGAGTCTCATCTCCGCCGGGTGCCGCGGTACCGCCGGGCGCGAGCGGCGATGTGATCCTGGCAACGACCTGGTCAGCGGTGCCTGCCGCGAGTGATCGGGTGTTAACCTCGGCTGGCTCGACAACTCAACACCGCCGCCCGTGACGGGGAAGCCGGTCGAAATCCGGCGCTGTCGCGCAACCGTGGGCCCTTTCACCGGGGCGAGCCGGGATACCGAACGGGCGGATGAACGATCAGAAGTCCGAACCACTGTCGCGATAAACAGGGGTGACCCCGGCGTCCGCGCCTGTCCTCCTTCGTGCCCGCAAAAGGAGGAGTACATGCGCCGCGGGTATCTGGCCGCCTTGTCCTTCGCCGTCAGCGCCGGTCTGGTCGCCGCGTTGCTCACGGGTACGGCGACGGCCGCGAGCGACCGCGGCGCGGCGCAGGCGAATTCCCGGTGGCTCGCGACGAAACTGAAGCCGGACGGCACGCTGGACGATCCCAACGGCGGCGCGTTGCCCGACCACGGGCTGATGCTCGACGTGCTGTTCGCGATGTACGCGTCGGGCGAAGGGGCGCGCGCCGAACCGATCGTGAAGTTCCTCGACGACCAGGGCCACGCCACCGACTTCTTCACCTGGGACGGCTTGGTCCCGGGCGCCGGGTACGACGCGGTCATCGTCGGCGGCGCGGTGGCGAAAACGCTGGTCGCGGCCGAGGTCTCCGGCCGCGACCCGCGAAACTTCGACGGCCACGACATGGTCGCCGAGACCAAGGCCGCGATCATGCGCAAGGGGCCGGACAAGGGCCGGGTCAGCGACTATTCGAAGAACCCCGAGCTCGCCGACGCCGTGACCAACAACGCGAACATGTTCGCGCAGGCGCTCGGCGTCATCGGGCTCGCGGCGGCGGGCGAGAACGACCGGCTCGCCATCGACAAACTGCTGACCCAGCAGTGTTCCGAGGGTTACTTCCGCATCGCCTTCGGGCACGTCAAGACGACCGAGACCGGCGACCACGTCACGCCGGGCGGAGAGAAAGTTTCGACGTGCGACGAAGGTAAGGCAGCCGGCCAGTCCGCGACGGATGGCGACGCCACCGGCATCTCGCTGTCGGCGCTGGTGGCCGCGCGGAAGGCGGGCGCGACCGGCCTCGACACCCCGATCGCCAAGGCCGTCTCCTGGCTCGTCGCGAACCAGAGCGCCGGCGGCGGCTGGGGTGGTGGCGTCGGCACCGAGGCACCGAACACCAACAGCACCGGCCTGATCGTCCAGGCACTCGCCGACGTCGGCGGCGCGGAAGCGGCGGTGGATCGCGGGGTGCGTTTCCTCAAATCCGCCCAGGCCACGGCCGCGGCCGACGCCGGGAACTCCCTCGCGCGCGACCTCGGCGCGATCGCCTACAACCCGGCTTCCTACGAAGCCGGCCGCACCAACGGGATCAGCGGGCTCGACACTTGGATCCGCGCCGGCGCTCAGGCCTCCCTCGGACTGGCACAGACCGGGTTCTACGCGCTCGCGAGGGGCGCCGGGCCGCCACCGGGGAGCAGCGTGGCGGAACCGGCCACGGTCACCGTCACGCCGCCGATGGCCAAGCCGAAACCCGCACGCGCGCAGAAGAACAGCACGTCGGCCCCGAGGAAGACCACCGTACTGAAGGCGGCCCCGGACGCGATGGTCTCGCCGTCCGCGGCGACGCCCGCCGCCCGGCTGGGCGCCTACCTGGCGAACCACTTGACCGGCGGCGACCACGTCGAGGTCGCCGAGGACGGCAAGACCTACGTCGATTACGACGCCACCGCGGATCTCGTGCTCGCGTTGCGGGCGCTGGACGAACAGCCGGACGCGGTCGCTCGCGCGTCGAAATTCCTGCTGACGCCGGAAGCCGTGCGGGCCTACGCGCACGGCGCGCCGTACGAACAGGGTGGCGCGTCCTACGCCGAACCGCTCGCGAAGCTCGTGCTCGTCGCCGAGTTCGCGAAGGCCGACCTCGCGGGTCAACTGCGGGGCGAGCTGGTGAAACTCCGTGGTGAGGACGGCAAGTTCACCGACATCGGTTCCTTCGCCGACGCGGACGAGACGGTCGAACGCCACACGTGGGCCTTGCTCGCCACCGCCGCCGATCCCGGTGCCGCGGTCGAATTGCTCCTCTCACGCCAGTGCGCCGACGGCACGTTCCCGAAACACCTCGACACCATGGAGTGCGGCTCCGGTGATCTCGCCGCGACGGCCGCGGCGGTCACCGCGCTGGCCGCCCGGCCGTTCACCGACGCCGCGCCCGCCACGAAACGACCGGACGGCTGGTCCGAACGACGCGTGTCGGCGGTCGTCTCCGCGGTGAAGGCGCTCGGCGTCCGGCCGACCGGCGAGGGAGTGGTGACCGGCGAAGCGGGGCGACCGGACGTCGTGCTCAGCGCTTCGGTCGCCGCCGCCAGGCAGGTGGCGGGGCTGGACGCGAGCGGTACCGCGCGTTCGCTGGGCAAGCTCGCGCGCGCCGACGGCGGATTCGCCAAGGAACCGGTCGCGGCGGGCGAGGGAGAGACCGACTTCCCGACGAGCCTGGCCGCCGCGCCGGGGGTCGCGGGCCGGTCGTGGCTCACCGCGGCCGATTCGCCGTTGTCGCCCGCCCTCCGGCTGCCGCTTTCGGAAGCCGACGCCGCGTCCGGCACCCCATTGCAGGCCACCGCTCAGCCCGCCTGGCCGCCCTGGCTGATGTGGGGTCTGACCGGACTGGCCGGATCGCTGCTGCTCGCGGCGATCGCGCTGATTTTCCTGCTCCGCCGATTCATCAAGACCAAGGGGGTCTCGTCATGAGAAAACTGCTCGCCGTCACGTCCGTCCTCATCGGACTGACGATCGCCGTGCCCGCGACAGCGCAGGCGGTCGACCCGGCCAAGGGCTACAACGGGGTCTGCGCCGGCGCCGACGCCCTCACCGGGGTCACCGTCGTCGTCGACTTCCAGGAACTGGACGGCAACGGTGGCACCGCCGCGCCGACGATCACGCGCTGCTCGCCCAACGCGAGTCCCGGCACCGCCCGGACCGGTATCAAGGCCTTGCAGGACGCGGGGATCGCCGTCGCCGGGACCGCGAAGTGGGGCCTCGGTTTCGTCTGCCGCCTGGAGGGCCGCCCGGCCGCGACGGAAACCCTTCCGCTGTCGACCAATCCGAACTACAAGGAAGCGTGTGTGATCACCCCGTCGCCGGTCGCGTACTGGGGTTACTGGTACGCCGACGGTTCCGGTTCCGCCTGGACCTACAGCAGCCAGGGCGCGCTCAACCGCAACGTCGTCCCCGGTGGTTTCGAAGGCTGGTCGTTCTCGCTGAACAAGTCCTCCTCGACCAACCCGCCGCCCGGGGTCACGCCGTCGAACCCGGCCCGCACTGTCCAATGAGGAGGGTCTTCGGCGTGGTGGTGGCGATCTTCCTGATCGCCGCCACGGCGCCGCCCGCGCACGCGATCGATCAGAGCAAGGGGCATCCCGGTTTCTGCAAGGACGGCACCGGGGTCACCGTGGTCGTCGACTTCCAGCAGCTCGGTGGCACGACCATCGTGCGCTGCAATCCCCAGCCGACCCGCGGCACCGGGCTGGACGCGCTCAAGGGCGCGGGTTTCCAGATCGCCGGTGTGCAGCGCTGGGGTGAGTCGTTCGTCTGCCGGATCGAGAACCGGCCGTCCGCGACCGAGCAGCTTCCGGTCGCCGGGCGCGAGCAGTACCGCGAGCTGTGCGTCGACACGCCTCCCTCCGGGGCGTACTGGTCCTATTGGCAAGCTTCGAACAACTGCGCCTGGGACTACAGCCAATGGGGTGTGAAGAACCGGGACTTCATCCCCGGCGGGTTCGAGGGCTGGTCCTTCTCACTGAACGCCTCCACGGCGAACAACCCGGTCCCGCGGATCTCCGCGGTGCGACCGGGTACCGAGAGCCAGCCCTGCGCGCCACCTGAGGAAGCGAAGCCGGCCACCGGCGACCCTGCCGAACGGCAGGGCCAACGGCCGCAGGCCGGAAATGGGCAGCAACCCGGCCAGGGCCTCCAGCCGCCCGCGGGCGAGGGGCCGGGTGCGGGCGAGCCGCCCGCGGCGGGACAGAGTGCCGGCGCGCTGCCGCCGCCCAAGCCGCGCCCGAGCGCGTCGGTGCGGCCGAAGGCGAACGACCCGTCGGGCAACGTCGCGTTCACCGGTGGCGAGAACGCCGAGGACGTCAACGCGATGATCGACCGTGAATCCGGCGCGAGCGGCTGGGCCCCTTTCGCGGCGGGAGCGGCCGTCCTGCTGTTGTGTGTTGCCGGATTCCTGGTGGCACGCAGGCGTAAACGCGCACAGGGAACCTGATGACGTCGTACTTCCTGCCGCGCGACCTGCATCCGGCCGCCTGGTGGGTGTGGGCGCTCGGCCTCGCCGTCGCGGCGGCCAGGACGACGAACCCGTGGCTGCTGCTGACCATCGTGGCCGTCGCGGGATACGTCGTCGTGGCCCGGCGCACCGAGGCCCCGTGGGCCTTGGCGTTCCGGCTCTACCTCTACCTCGGCGCGCTCATCGTGGCGGTCCGGTTGTTCTTCCGGTTCGTGTTCGGCGGCGGCGAAGGTGCCACGATCATCCTGCGGCTGCCCGAAATCCCGCTGCCCGCGTGGGCGGCGGGCATCCGGCTGTTCGGCGACGTCTCCGCGGAATCGTTGCTGGGCGGGCTCTACGACGGGATGCGGCTGGCCACGATGGTGATCTGCCTCGGCGCGGCCAACGCGCTGGCGAACCCGAAACGCCTGCTCAAGGCGATGCCGCCCGCGTTGTACGAAGTGGGCACCGCGGTGATCGTCGCGTTGTCGGTGTTCCCGCAGCTCGCCGAGAGTGTGCTGCGGGTCCGGCGTGCCCGCAAACTGCGGGGTGGGTCGGGCAAGAAGATGAAGGCCTTGCACGCCGTCCTCATCCCGGTGCTGGAGGACGCGCTGTCCCGTTCGCTGCAGCTCGCCGCGTCGATGGACTCCCGCGGCTACGGACGGGCCGGGACGATCGAGGCGCGTGCCCGGCTGCTCACCGGCACGCTGATGATCGTCGGCCTGCTCGGGGTCTGCGTCGGCGTATACGCCACTTTGGACGGTTCGACCCCCAGATTCCTCGCCGCTCCGGTGCTTTCCGCCGGGGTGGTGATCGGGCTCGCCGGATTCTGGTCCGCGGGCAAACGTGTCCAGCGCACCCGCTACCGGCCCGATCGCTGGCATCCGGCGGAACTCGTCGTCGCCGCGAGCGGGCTCGTGGTCGCGGGCGTCCTGTTCATGACCTCCAGCGTGAACCCGATGGACCTCAACCCTTCACTGCTCCATCTGTCCTGGCCGTCGCTGTCGTGGGGCCCGCTGCTCGGGGTACTGGCCGGAGTGCTGCCCGCCTTCCTGACCCCGGCCCCCGAACCGCCGTACGCCGCGCTCGAAGAAGAAGTGCACGCATGATCGAACTGAATCAGGTCTCCTTCACCTACCGCGGCCGCTCCGAACCGGTGCTGTCCGACGTGACGCTGTCCATCGGTGAGGGCGAACTCGTGCTCTTCGCCGGCCAGACCGGGGCGGGCAAATCGACGCTGCTCGGCACGATCAACGGCCTCGTCCCGCATTTCACCGGCGGCCATCTGGACGGCACGGTGTCCGTCGACGGCGTCACGACGCGATCGCGGCCGCCCCGGGAGTTCGCGCATCTGGTCGGCGTCGTCGGACAGGACCCGCTGGCGGGCTTCGTCACCGACACCGTCGAGGACGAACTGGCGTACGGCATGGAACAACTCGGCCTCGATCCGCAGGTGATGCGCCGCCGCGTCGAGGAGACGCTCGATCTCCTCGGCATCGCGGAACTGCGCAGGCGCGCGTTGCGGACACTGTCCGGCGGACAGCAGCAGCGGGTGGCGATCGGCTCGGTGCTCACCACGCATCCGAAGGTGCTCGTGCTGGACGAACCGACGTCCGCGCTGGATCCGACCGCGGCCGAGGAGGTACTGGCGACGCTGGCCAGGCTGGTGGAGGACCTCGGCACGACGGTGCTGATGGCCGAACACCGCATGGAACGCGTCATCCCGTTCGCGGACCGGATGATCTACGTTCCGGGCACCGGTGCGGTGGTGGACGGCCCGCCGCCCGAGGTGCTGAAGGATATGCCCATCGCGCCACCCATCGTCCAATTAGGACGGATGGCGGGATGGGACCCGCTGCCGATGACGGTACGCGATGCCCGCCGTCGCGCTTCCTCGCTGTCACTGGGGACTCCGCCGGTCCGGACCACGACCGAGGGCGAGGAGGTGCTCACCGCTTCCGGGATCGTGGTCCGGTACGGGCCGAAGGTCGCGGTACGGGAGGTCGATCTCGTCCTGCGGGCGGGCGAAGTGCTGGCGATGATGGGCCGCAACGGCTCCGGCAAGTCGTCGCTGCTGTGGGCGGTGCAGGGCTCCGGCCCGCGGCAGGGCGGCAAGGTCACCGTCGAGGGCAAGGATCCGAAGACGCTGAGCAGCCCGGCGGCCCGCGCGCTCGTCGGGATGGTGCCGCAGACCGCGAGCGACCTGCTGTACCTGCAGACCGTCGCCGCCGAATGCGAGGCCGCCGACGCGGAATCGGGCGCGGAACCGGGTTGTTGCCGGGCGCTGCTCGACAGGCTCGCTCCGGGTATCGATCCCGATTCGCATCCGCGTGACCTGTCTGAGGGACAGCGGCTCGCGCTCGTACTCGCGGTGCAGTTGTCGGCCGCGCCCCGGATCATGCTGCTGGACGAACCCACCCGAGGCCTCGACTACACGGCGAAGGCGGCGCTGGCGCAGATGATCGCGTCACTGACGGCCGAGGGGAAAGCGGTCGTCGTGGCCACGCACGATGTCGAGTTCGTCGCGACGGTCGCGCGACGCGTGGTCGTGATGGCGGAAGGAGAGATCGTCTCCGACGGCCCGACCGCCGAGGTACTGGGCGGCTCGCCGGCGTTCGCGACGCAGGTCGCCAAGATCCTCGGCGAACCGTGGCTCACCGTCGACGACGTCCGCTCGGCACTCGGGCAGGAGGTCCGGTGACCACCGCGCCCGCGGTCCGGCTGGGGCCACGCTCGGCGCTGGTGCTCGCGCTCGCGTCGCTCGCGGGGCTGATGATGTTCGTGTGGCCGCTCCTGGTCCGCGTCGAACCGCAGGCGACGCAGCACGGCCCGGACGCGCCGTTCGTGTTCATCGGGCTCCTCCCGGTCCTGATCGTCATCGTGCTCGCCGAGATGTCCGAAGGGGGCATGGATTCCAAGGCCCTCGCGATGCTCGGGGTCCTTTCGGCGGTGAACGCGGCCTTGCGTCCCCTGGGCGCGGGGACCGCGGGGATCGAGACGGTGTTCTTCGTCCTGGTGCTGGCGGGGCGGGTGCTCGGGCCCGGATTCGGTTTCGTGCTGGGCTGTACGTCGATGTTCGCTTCCGCGTTGCTGACCGCGGGAGTGGGGCCGTGGCTGCCGTTCCAGATGATGTGCTCGGCGTGGATCGGGATGGGCGCCGGACTACTGCCACGCCGTGTCACCGGCAAGGCCGAGATCGCGATGCTCGCCGGCTACGGGATCTTCGTCGCGTATGTCTTCGGATTCCTGATGAACCTGTGGTTCTGGCCGTTCATCACCGACGCCGAGGTGCCGTACCACGACGGCCACATCTCCTACGTGCCCGGCGCCCCGGTGCTGGAGAACCTGCACCGGTTCGCCGTGTTCACCCTGCTGACTTCGACGGCCGGCTGGGACACCGGGCGGGCGATCACCAACGCGGTGGCGATCCTGGTGCTGGGGCCCGCCGTACTCGCGACCTTGCGACGGGCCTCGCGGAAGGCTTCCTTCGGGCTACCGGGGTCGTGAGTGGCGTTTCGGGTTATCGAGGGATAAGGCAAACGTGTCGTGTCTCGGGTGGGACGGTGGCTGGGCATGTACTTCACGACCGGCCGCCGAGGTCACAGCGGTCCCACCGTCACCAGGGATCACATCCGACGGTAGCGAAGGCCTCCTTCCCTACTTTGAGCGTAGGGAAGGAGGCCTTCACGGACACCACGTTTGCCTTACCCCTCACGAGGTTGGCGGGCCTTCCGGCGCAAAACGGGGTACGCCACCGCGAACGCCAACCCCACAGCCACGATGATCGCGGCGAAGACGGGATGCATGTCCTTGGAAAGACTCTGCGCGCGCTCGGGCCCGATCGCCCAGAGTGCCAACGGCGTCGCGTAGGCGGCGGTGAGGGCGATCGCGCCCCAGCGGAGTGCGTTGAGCCGGGTGTCGCGCAGGGTGCCGATCAGGACGATGACGACCGGGACGATCGCGATCATCGCGAATTGGCCGACGATCATGATCGGCACCGCCCAGGCGGAGATGAGGACGGACAGCGGGCCAGGGTGAGGGCGGGGCTTCCGAGTGTCCGACATGAGACGGCTCCTTCATGCGATCAAGTTAGCGCCAGTAGTGATAGCTAGAAGCTATAACCAAGCGTGAGTGAGTGTCAATAAGTAAAGTGATAACCTCTAACCTTCAGTGAGGTCTGGAAAGGGGTGATCGATGGACGCGGACGGGAAGACCTCGCGCGAGCGCTACCGGGCCAAGGTGCGCGCGGAGATCAAGCGGCACGCGTGGGAGCAGCTGGCCACGACGGGGGTCTCGGCGTTGTCCCTCAACGCGATCGCCAAACACGTGGGCATGAGCGGTCCGGCGCTCTACCGGTACTTCGCCAACCGCGACGACCTGATCACGGACCTCATCCGCGACGCCTACCGGAGCCTGGCCGACGCCGTCCGGGCAGCCTCCGGGTCGGCCCGTGAAGTCGCCTACGCCATCAGGGAATGGGCGCTGGCGGACCCTCAGCGCTATCTGTTCGTCTACGGCACGCCGATCCCTGGTTATCACGCGCCCGGCGACACCACGAAGATCTCGAACGAGATCATGGCGGTGCTGCTCGACGTCCACGCCGTGTGTCCCGACGCTGGGCGGGTGACGCCGTTCGACGTCCATCTCGCAGACCATCGGGAGTGGGCGGGCGGCCATCCGGCGTCACCCTCGGTGCTCCGGCGTGCCGTGACGTTCTGGACGCGGATCCACGGCGTCCTGTCACTCGAGCTCGCCGGTCACTTCGCCGGGATGGGCTTCGACCCCGCCGTACTCTTCGCCGCCGAGCTGGACGACTTGCTCGCGAGCTGACCGGCGACCATCCACAGTGGACTTGTCCCGCTCATCGGGGCACCCTTTCCCGCTGTACGGCGGTTTCGGCGACCGCTGTGCTAACTTCCCGGAATGCGCGGAGGCTCCAGGATCCCCTTCAGCAGGACGCTCGCGGTGGCCGCGTCCGTGCTTCTGGTCTCACTCGCCGGCCCCGTGGCGACGGCGAACGCGTCCGGCGGACAGCCGTCGCGGCACGGCTGCGAATGCGCGACCCCGTCGATCGACCGGTTGCAGCAGTGGCTCGCGTCCGGTGAGGGTACGACGGTTCCGGCGACCGGCAGCCTGCTCGTCCGTGAACGCGGTGGATACGCGGCCAAGGTGACCTTCCTCAACGCCGAATGGCATGTGATCGTCGTATGGCTGGGGAACCGGTTCGAGGCGCAGGCCGACCTTTCGAAATCCGCCGGTTTCTGGATGACCTACCGCGCGACCGACGACCTCTACGTGCAGCTGCGGCCGGCCTCGCACTGGAGTGGCGGCGACAAGTGGCTCACGAAGGTGCCGTCGACCGGCGGGAGGCTCGTGAAGAGGTTCTTCAGCTTCGCGCCCCGCGCGTGGACCACGCTGCCTGAACTCGGGAAGCCGTCGTACTCGTTCGCGTCCGCGCTGGCCGAGGCGCGCGGCCTGGTCTTCGTCGGCAAGACCCCGAACGAACTCGACTTCCGGGGACTGCGCGTCGACCGCCACACCCCGCCCTGTCTCTGAGTGCCGGCGCCCCGACGATCCGTGCACGGTCGGTCTTCCGCGCGCGGAGCCTGATTTCATCCGTCTCCCGCTAAAGAATCGCTAAGCGAAGTCCTCAGCGTGATCTGCAGGTTTCGATCGATTTGCGGATACCGCGGTCTTCGAAGCGTAAAAGTGCGTATCGATGCGGCGCAGGCGATCGAACTCGGATATTCGCAGGATTCAACTGAATGATCACCATAGTCGGTGAATAGGTTCTTTTTCAACCATCCCGTAATTGCCGACGGGTAATCGCCCTTTGTTGGCTTTATCCTTTTGTTACCTGGCGCCGGGTTGTTTCGATCATGCGGGTGCTCGTACGGTCTGAGACACGATCGGGTGACACGGTGGGGGTTCTGGGGTTTCAAGAGTCGACCACGAGTCGTGGTCGAGAATCGCATTTACTCTTTCGTGTTCTCTGTTCGTCCGGTTCCGGGATATCGGCGATCGCCTTGCAATCGGTATATTCTCAACCTGATGGGGAGCGTGTTCGACAATGGAAGCGAAAGTGGAGACGAGCAGAATCAGAAAGGGCGTGGCCGCGGCCGTCATCGCCTCGTTCGGATTCGTGGGTGTCGGCGTGGCGGCGCCGCCCGCGATGGCCTGGCTGCACCCCGGCCCGACTACGCAGTACCCGTCGAGCGGAGGGACGTGGCAGTACGGCTTCTGGAACGTCAAGGTCCGTTCGTACTACACCGTGAACAGGTGTCACGGGTCGTCCGTCAAGCTCAACGGTGACCTGGTGCGCAGTGCCAACACGGCCGCCGGCCAGCGATCCACCGCGGAGAAGTACGCCGTCAACACCCCCGGTGCGGACGACGCGTACTACTACCGCACCTGCTGATCTGAATCCCCGCCGTATCCGGCCGGTCGCGCGCCGGCCGGATACGGCGGGGCTCCTCCCGGTTGAGCGATCGAAGGAAAGTCGTTGCACAGAAAAGTAGTGGTCGCGGTTTCGGCGATGCTGTTCGCCTTGCTGGCGGTCGCGGTGACCCTGATGGCGAACCTGCACGATCGGACCTATCCGCAGCAACTCGGGACCAAGTCCGTCGTCGAGCTGGACTTCGTCAATGCCGGCCTGTCGGACGCGGAGGCGATCGGTGAGCTGGGACGCCTGAGCGATCGTCTGGGGGCGGGCCTGCTCAAGGTCGCGCCGGATCTCGGCGGCGATCAGTCCGGCCAGGTCTTCGTGAAGGTCGGCACCGCGGGCGGATTCCCGGAGCGGATCACACGTTTCGGAGACGAGAAGGACGCCGAGATCAGGAGCAACGCGGCGCTCGAACACTCATACGCGAGCGGTCAATACCTCGTCACCGGTTCGGCCGACCGGCTTCCCGAGTTCCGGGAATGGTTGACGGCGCATCAGGTGATCGCCAAGTGGAACGACAACGATCTCGGTACGACACTGGAATCGGTGGCGCGGCAGGGCAGCTTCCTGATGAGCCTGCTGGCCGCCACCGCGCTGATGGCTTCGCTGGTGCTGTACTGGCTTTCGGTCAAGGCCAGGGGACGGGCGCTCCGTGCGCTCGCCGGCGTTTCGACCTGGCGGATCCAGTACGAGGATCTGCGGGGCTTCCTGTTCGCGATGGTACTGGCCGCCGTCGTCGTCGACGCGGCCGCCGTCGTCGTCATCGGTGCCACGCAAGGGTGGGTCTTCGCGCCGCTTTACCTCTCGATCCTGCTGATGTTCGACGCGATCGTGATCGTCGTGACGATGCTGTGCGCGCTGGTGATGTCCGTGGCGTCCTGGCCTGGGCCCGCGATGCTGGCCAACCGCGATCCCGCCGTCAAATCCCTGCGCGGCGTTTCGCTGGTGCTCAAGGCCCTCATCTTCGTTCTGGTGCTGGCCGCGGTTTCCCCGGCGTACACCGCCTACGCGAACGCCAGGAACACCGCTCTCCAGCAGTCCCAATGGAAATCCCTGGCGGATCAGGTCGCGCTGTCCTTCCCCGCGGCGATGGGCGAAAGCGGGTTCCAGGAGATCATGGGCAAAGTGGGTGACGTGGTGCGCGACGCGGAACAACGCGGCGACGTCGCGCTCTCCTACACTTGGAACGCGGGGGCCGTGGAAGGCGTCGACCTGGGCCCCTCCGGACACCTGGCGCTGGTCAGCCAGGGCTGGTTGAACCTGATGCTGGGCAACGGGAAGGGACGGCTGGCGCCACTCCCTCCAGAGCGGATTCCGGACAGCACGCAGAAGTTCCTGGTGGACAACCTGGACCTGTGGAAGCGCGGAGGCGGGTCCGCGGCCGAGGTGTTCGGCAAGTTCTCGTTCTACCATTTCTCGCAGCCGGAACAGCTTCCGCTGGCCGTGGCCGGAAGCGGCGAACTGGTGTTCCCGGCGGACGCGATCGTCGCGGTCGTCCCGGATCTGCACGCCACGTTCAACGACGACTTCCTCGCGTCCATCGCGTCCAGCCGGAATCTCGTGTTCACCGGGCTCGGCCCCACGCAAGCTCTGCTGGCCCAGCACGGCCTGCAGTACAAGGCGAACGTGAAGTACGCGGCGGAAGAGGGGATCCTGCTCGCCCAGTTCACCGCGTATTTCGCTTGGCTCGAAGGGGTTTCCTTGGTGGCGCTGCTGGTGGCACTGGTCGTTTCCTCGCTGATCGCGGCGTTCATCGCGGCCGTACTGCACGCCCGGCGGGATTTCCCGCTCCGGCTCGCCGGACAGCGCTGGTCCGAAATCCTCGCCGGGCGGGTCGCCCCGGAATGGCTCGTGGGCGCCGCGCTGGCCGTAACGATCATCCTGCTCCGCGGCGGCGATGGTGCGCTGCTCGCGACGGCGGCGGCGATACTCTGCCTCGTCGCCTCCCCGGTCACGCATCTCCTGGCCACTCGCTGGACCTTCGCCAACGTCCGGCGACGCACTCTCTAGACGGGAAGACCTCCATCATGGAAATACGAGCCGATGCCGTTTCCGTCGTCATCGACGGCCGGGAAATCGTCCACGACGCCTCGCTCTCCTGCGGTCCGGGGACCATGACCGCCCTCGTCGGGCCCAGCGGCTGCGGCAAGACGACCTTGTTGCACTGCCTGGGTTTGCTGCAGCGGCCGACCGCGGGCCGGGTCCTGATGGACGGCGCCGACACCGGCGGCTGGAACGCGCGGGCCCGGCGACGGTTCTGGAAGGATTCCGGGGCCTTCGTCCTGCAGGACTACGGCGTGATGGAGGAGGAGTCGGTCGCCTTCAACGTGGTGATGAAGGCCGGCGTCTTCGGCTCGCGAGTGATCGGGGACCAGCGGAAGATGAAGGCCGTCCTCGAGCTGACCGGGCTGGCCGGCCGGGACGAGGAACAGGCCTCGCATCTCAGCGGTGGCGAGAAACAGCGACTCTCGATCGCCAGGGCTCTCTACAAGGACGCCAAGGCCGTCTTCGTCGACGAGCCGACGGCGTCACTCGACGAGTCCAACCGGGCACGGGTCATCCACCTCCTCGGTGATCTGGCCCGGCGCGGCTGCGTCGTCATCGTGGCGACCCATGACGACGAGATGATGAGCGCCTGCGACGTCCGCTATTCGTTGAGTGCGGACAAGGGCGTTCGGGCTTCTCGCCGCTGAGGATCTTCGCGGTGAGGGCTCCGGCGGGTGACCGTCGCACACGGTGCCCGATTTGTCCTGTACGGTGAACTTTCAGCCACCCCGTGCTCGACGATCCGAGGAGTACCCCTGATGAGCCTGTTCGACTCGCTGAAGGAGAAGGCCGCCGAACTGCTGGGCGGCGCGGGGGACAAGGTCAGCGAGCTGACCGGAGTCGACCTTTCCGGTGCCGCCGACCAGGTCACCCAGTCCGCCGAGGGGCTGACCGAGACCGGCCAGGGCCTCGCCGAGAACGCCACCGCCGCGGGACAGGACGCCGTCGATTCGGCCACCGCGGCCGGTCAGGGCGTCGTCGACTCCACCGGTGCGCTCGGCGACGCCGCCACCGGACTGGCCGGCGACGCGATCAACCCGAACGCCAGGGGCTGATCGCCCGCGCTCTCCCGGAATCGGGAGATTCCCACGGATGCCGCGGAAAAGGCCTCCGTGGGAGAGGCTCGGTCGCGCTACCCTTGCGGAACTTGACTCATCTGCGGGGGAGCGGACATGGTCGTGATCTGGGTCGTACTCGGTGTACTCGTACTGGTGATCGGCATCGCCGTGGTCACCGATCTGCGCGATCGCGGACGAGGCGGGACCCGCAAGATCATGATGCCGAGCTGGGCCTCGCGGCGTGCGGACTACACGGAGAACGACCTGGTCCACGGCCGCTGGGTCGACAAGTCACCGCGCGAGCAGGAGGAAGAACTCCGGCGGCGGTACCGGTCGGGCGAGGAGTGAACCGGTCGTAGGCTCCTTCGAAGTGGACGGCCTACGCGGCGTTCCTGCTCCAGTGCCACGCGGCGTGCAGGACCGCGATCAGGGCTTCGTCGTCGGCGAAGGTGGGTTCTTCGCCGACCGGTAACCAGGTCCGGTCGACGATTTCGCCGTGCCGTCGGCGGACCACCGAGATCCCGGGGTACGACAGCGTCGCTCGGCCGTCTGCGGCCACCCGCCGGAACTCCCAGCACAGTTGAACAACGCGATCAGCGCTCATTGACCACAACTTTCCCTACTTGCGTAATGGGTAAGTCGTCTGTCGGTGCTCGCGCGTTTCAGTCGGGTGGCCGTCGGTCGATTCTCCGGAGAGCCTTGCCCGTGCAGGGTGGTGCTGTGCTCGTCGAGGCCGGTGGGGCGGCCGCGTGTCGGGGTGGTCCGTGAAGGCCTCCTTGAGGGACTCGTTCCCGCACCAGTAGGTCGGTGCGCTTCTTGGCGGGAATGAGGTTCCTTGATCAGCACCCGAGCCGGTGCGGTCCACGGTGTCCATGAAGGAATTGGGACACTCAACGTCCCAATTCCTTCATGGATACGCTCAACGGCCCGCCGAATCACTGCTCATCTGCTGGTCAGACGTAGATATGCAAATCCGTGAAGGCCTCCTTGAGAGACTCTGAGTCCCTCAAGGAGGCCTTCACGGACTGGCGCGGGCAAGGAACTCCCACTGAGGCCGGATATGGCCAGGACTTCCTGCGGCTCAGTGACCGATTGATGGCTGTATGTCACCTGAGGCCGGTGTGCCTAAGGGGACTTTTGTGGTGGTGTCTTTGCGCGTGAAGGCCCCCTTCCCTCGGCTCAGCCGAGGGAAGGGGGCCTTCACGCGCATCAGAACCGGGCGCCAGCGCCCACCCCCCGTGCTAACCCTATTCGCCATTCACGACCCCACGCGGAACCGCACATAGCGTCATCAACCGGACGCCGAGCTCCCGAAAGGTGTCCCTTGTGGACAGTCGCGCGACGCACCCCGCCTCGGCGGGGCCCTCCTCGCCTGCCGCCTGGTAGTGAAGGCCTCCTTCACTACCTTGAGGGTAGGCAAGGGGGCCTTCACGGAAGCCGGCCGATCACGCCACGCGAGGGAACGCGTACCGGCCACGACCGTCCCTAGCCGACGAGACCGGTGAACCGGCTCAGCGTCTCCTCGCGCCCCAACGCCTGCGTGATCGAGTGCAGGTCCGGGCTCCGGGTCGAACCGGTGATCGCGATCCGGATGATCTGCGAAGCTTCGCGAATGGAGCCCGGGAAGCCCTCGGGATTCTTCTTGAACTCCTTGGCGTTCTTCGCGAAACCGTGCTTCGCCGCCACCTCGCGGATCTGCTGGAACCACTCCTGGCCGTCGTCGAGCTGCTGGTAGTTCCCGACGAAGTCGCGCGCGACGGCCTGGACGACCTCACGGTCGACGCCGAGCGCGGCGATCCGCTCGTCGTCGGGTCCGGCGACGGCGGCGTGCAGCTGCGGGAAGAAGAAGCCGTAGACGGCGCGGAACTCGCTCCACTTCTTCAGGTCCTTGCGCGGGTTCTCGGCGCCGTCACGCTCGACGGCGAGCGCCCGGAGCGCGAGCTCGGGCTCGGCGTCGAGGACGGTCCGCAGCGGCGGGTCGAACCGCTCCGCCCAGGCGCGGACCTCTTCGAGGATCTCGGCGCCGGACAGCGTGGCGATGTGGTCGGCCGAGATGTCGTCGAGTTTGACCAGGTCCACCAGCGGGCCGGCGACACCGCATTCGTCGAGGTTGATCGGCTCGCTCAGGGCCTGGTCGAGCGGCATTTCGGCGAGACGGCCGTTGGCGAGGCCGCGCAGGTAGTAGAGGACGGCCTTGGCGGGGTAGCCGGACTCGATGTAGAAGTCGACGCTCGCTTCCGGGTCCTTGCGCTTCGACAGCTTGCGCTTGCTGCCGCCCTCCTGCTTCATCAGCGGCGCGATGTGCGCGTAGGTGATCGGCTCGAAGGCGAGGGCGTCGAACAGCTGCTGGTGCACCGGCACCGAGGAGATCCACTCGTCACCGCGGATGACCAGGTTGACCCGCATGAGGTGATCGTCGACCGCGTGCGCGAAGTGGTAGGTCGGCAGCCGGGGGCTCTGGTCGGAGCTCTTCAGGATGACGACGTCGTTGCGGTTCGCTTCGGCTTCGAGCGGGCCGCGGATGGCGTCGGTGAACCGGGCGCGGGCGCCGGTGTCGTCCGGCGCGCGGAACCGGACGACGTACGGGTCGCCCGCGTCGAGTTTGGCCTGGACGTCGGCGGGGTCGGCGTCGCGCCAGATGGCCCACGAGCCGTAGTAGCCGGTCGGCAGCTTCGTCGCCTGCTGTCGCGCGGTGATCGCCGCGAGTTCGTCCTTGGTGGCGAAGTCGAGGTACGCGCGGCCGAGGCGGAGCAGGTGGCGGACGTAGGTCAGGTAGATCTGTTCGCGCTCGGACTGCTGGTACGGGCCGTAGTCGCCGCCGCGGTGGATGTCCTCGTCGGCCGCGAGACCGAAGTAGCCGAAGCCGCGCTCGAACTGGTCGATCGCGCCTTCGACCTCGCGGGACCGGTCGGTGTCCTCGACCCGGACCAGGTAGCGCCCGCCGCTGCGGCGGGCGACGTCCTGGTCGATGGTGGCGACGTAGATGCCGCCGATGTGGACGAACCCGGTCGGCGACGGGCCGAAGCGGGTGACCAGTGCGCCCTCGGGGAGATCGCGGGCGGGGTAACGCTGTTCCCAGTGCTCGGGTTCGGGCAGGTCGGCGGGGAAGAGGGCGTCGATGACTGCTCGGTCCAGCATGGCGGTTCAGATCTCCCGGCGTCGTGGTGCATGGCGGTTTTCGCCATCGAAGAGACTAGCCGTCCGGCCTCCTGTCCTGGCGGGGGTGGTCCCGATGACGGGTGCTCCAGTTGCCTACCCCGGTTCCGGCGAGTGGAGCAGACGAAAGCCACACGTCGTCCATGCTGCTTCGCACTGTCGGCGAATGGGTCCGAACCTGCACGATTTCGGTACCGAACACCGCAGGTTCAGAGGGAGATTTCCAATGCAGACCACTGTTTCCGACGCTATCCGCCGCTTCTTCGCCGACTCCGGGGTCGACGTCTCCGCGTTGGGCCAGACCGAAGTGGACTTCGCGATCGATCACTTCGACAACTCGAAGAACTCGTCAAGCGGAGGGGCTTTCGGCTGCTTCACCGGCGCTTGCTGTCTCATGGCCTGAGTGCTCCGCGCAGAGGCAGCCGACGCCCTTCGAGATCCAGTCCCGGCCTTCCCAATCCGGATGGCGTTCGATCATCAGCGCTTCGACCTCAGCGGCGATCGTCTCTTCGGGGAGAGCCGAGTCGCGCCGCTTCCAGGTCTCGTCGCGCAGCAGTTCGAGATATTCACGGACGTCGGTCAGGATCCGGCGTCCGGAGACGTCGCCATGGCCAGGGACGACGAGGTCCGGCCCGGCGGCGTCCAGCCGTCGCAGCACTTCGATCCACCGCTGTCCCGAGACGTCGGTGTCGTACGGCGGGAACCACGGGAAGATCGCGAACTGGCCGGTCTCGACCAGATCCCCCGTGAAGAGCACCCCCGCGTCCGGGACGGTCACCACCTGGTCACCCTTGCTGTGGGCGCGTCCGGTGGCCGTCAGCCGCACGACCCGTCCGCCGAGGTCGAGCTCGTGGGCGTCGCCGTAGACCACGTCCGGAGCGACCAGGTCCACACCTTCCAGGTTCCGCGCGACCGGCGTGCCGAGGCCGCGGAACATCTCCAGATAGCCGGGTCCTTTGTGGACCAGATCCGCCGCCTGGGCGCTGTTGACGAGGTAGGTCGCGTGGTCCGCGAAGACCTGCGCGCCGAACGCGTGCTCGGGGTGGAAATGCGTCGTGGTCAGGTACACGCGGCGGCCGCGGGCGTGTTCGGCCGCGAAGGCGAGCACCTTTTCGGCGTTGCGCGGCCCCAGCCCGGTGTCGACGACGAGCACCGAGTGCGCACCGCCGATGACGCCGATGTTGGGGACGAGGTCGACACCGTGATTCGGGATCACCACCAGGTCGCGGGCGATTTCGATGGCGTGGCCAGGCTCGACGGCGGGCTCGTGGGTGAGAGGTTCGAAGGGCATGATCCGAATGTCCCGCCGATACCCCTTCGCCGTCCAAGACCGATTTCGCCGGTCCGATACCTGATGGGTATCATCGCCGGTGATGGAACTCCGCCTGCTTCGCTACTTCGTCGCCGTCGTCGAGGAGCGGCACTTCGGCCGGGCCGCCGCGCGGCTGCACATGACCCAGCCGCCGCTGAGCCGGGCCATCCAGCAGCTGGAAGGCGACCTGGGGGTCGTGCTGCTGCTTCGCTCGGCCGCCGGCGTCGAACTCACCGCGGCCGGGACCACCCTCTACGCCGAGGCCCGCACCCTGCTGGACCGGGCCGAGCGGGCCCGCGCTCGCGTGAGCGCCGCGGCGGGTCCCGCGACGCTCACCGTCGGCACCCTGTCCGACGGCGCGGGGGAGGCGGGCACGCGGCTGGCCGAGGCGTTCCGCCGTCGTCACCCGGAGGTGTCGATCCGGTTCCGCGAGGCGGATTTCACCGATCCCACCACCGGCCTGCGCGCCGGGCTGGCCGACGTCGCGCTGACCCGGTCGCCGTTCGACGAAACCGGCATCGGTATCCGCGTCCTGCGCACGGAACCGGTCGGGATCATCCTGCGCACCGGTGATCCGCTCGCCGGTCGTGACTCGCTGCGGCTGGCCGACGTCGCCGATCGGCCGTGGTTCCAGCTGCCGGACGGGACGGATCCGCTCTGGCGCGCGTACTGGAACGGGGCGGCGCCCGTCGGCGAGCGGCCATCCGGCCCGGTGGTGCGCACGGTCAGCGAATGCGTGCAGGCCGTGTTGTGGAACGGCACCGCGGGCATCGCCCCGCTCGGGCACCCCCTGCCCGACGGGCTCACCTGGGTGCCCTTGGAAGACATGCCGCCGAGCCCGCTCGTCGTCGCGTGGGTGACCGGACAGGAGAGCCCGCTGGTCCGCTCGTTCGTCCGGATCGCCGTCGAGAGTCACCGAGGACAGTCACCGATGAGGGCGGTGTAAAACCGACGGCGCCGGGGAATCACCCGATCATGCCGGAATCACCCTCAGAACCCGACGACACGACCGTCGACGCCGTCGGAAAACTGGTCTTCGCCCTCGAGACGGTCGAACAGGCGCGGGGCCATCTGTACGCCTTCCACCACCTCACGGGAACCGCCGATTTCGCACTCGGCGAGACCGTCGAAGCGCTCCGGAAGGCCGGTCACCCGGACTGGGCCGAGCGGATCCAGACCGAGCTGATCGGGCTCAACGTGCTGCCGGAGCGGTGGACCTTCCAGCTGATCGAGGAATACGACGACGGCTACTACACGACCTTCCGCGACATGACGCGTGACGTCACCGGCGACTTGACCGGAGGGCGGCGGCATCTGCACGAAGAGCGCATCAAACGGCAACGGCGCACCGAGGGAAGGCCAGGGCACGAGATGGGGCACCCCAGCAAGTGAGCCACGAGTGGCTCACAACTTCTCCAGCGCGTCGGGTTTGTGGACCGCTTCACCGCCGCTTTTGTCGCTGCGGACCAGGTACTGCGGTTCGTCCTTCGACGCCCGTACCGTGCGGCCACCCGCTTCGGTGTCGGAGGTGATCTCCTTCAAGACTTCGCCTTCGGCCTGCCCGCCGTGACTGTTCCAGCGGACTTTGTCTCCTTTGTGGAAGCGTTTCGTCATCGTCATCCCTTCTCGGTGGGTGTCCGTCGTGGACGGTCCGACGCGGGCCAGACATACGGGAGGTCGTCGGGAACGTCCGGAAAGCGTGGCCGGTAGTGCTCCGGATCCTTGCGGACCAGCGCGGACCGGTGACTGCGATGGAAGTCGGCGTCACCGAGCCAGGGCGGGAGTTCGCCTTCGTCCGCGAGTTCCGCCTGTGTGCGGACGTCCGTCAAACCGGTCGTGCGGAGCAGATCGGCCCGCAACGTGTCGTGGCAGGTGTCCTGCCTGCCGGTGGCGCACCAGACCTCGCAGACGTCGAAACCGTACCTGACCAGGGCCTCCTCGTAGCCCGCCCACATCGTCGCGGCCGGATGATGACGCCAGCCGTAATCGGCCACCGTCAGCGCGCGCAGCACCTGGATGGCCTCCACCCGCTGCTTGCCGAGCCGTCGCGCGTCGAGCACTTCGGCCGTGGCGCGAAAATCGGCGCAAGGAAGGAAAGTCTGCACACTCTCGACTTCCCCGGCGCCCGGGTTTCAAACCGCTCAGAAGATCGACCAGCCGGTCAGGGTGGTCAACCGGTCCAGCGCCGCGACGCCCGCGACGGAGTTGCCGCGCGGGTCCAGGCCGGGGCTCCACACGCAGACCGCGCACCGGCCGGGGACGATCGCGACGATGCCGCCGCCGACACCGCTCTTGCCGGGAAGTCCGACGCGGTAGGCGAATTCGCCTGCCGCGTCGTAGGTGCCGCAGGTCAGCATCACCGCGTTGACCCGCTTGGCGGCGCTGAGCCCGAGCAGCCTGCCGCCGTCGTTGCGGACGCCGTGACGGGCGAGGAACACCGCCGAGCGTGCGACGTCTTCGCAGTTCATCGCGATCGAGCACTGGCGCACGTACTGATCGAGGACCTCTGGGACCGGACGGCGCATGTTCCGGTAGGACGCCATGAAGTACGCGAGCGCGCGGTTGCGGTCGGCGTGCCCGGCCTCCGACGCGGCGACCTCGGCGTCGATGCCGATGTCCGCGTTCCCGCTTTCCTCGCGCAGGAAGCGAAGCAGGATCTCCGCCGCGTCACCGTGATGCGCCAGCTCGTCGGTCACCACCAGCGCGCCGGCGTTGATGAACGGATTGCGCGGGATCCCGTCCTCGTTCTCCAGCTGTACCAGCGAGTTGAACGGGTTGCCGGACGGTTCTCGGCCCACCCGCGTCCACACGCCGTCGCCGTGGGAGAGCGCGAGCGCCAGGGTGAAGACCTTCGACATGCTCTGGATGGAGAACGGTGTCCGCCAGTCACCGACACCGTGGACCCGACCGTCCACTTCGGCCACCGCCATCCCGAATCGCCGGGGTTCGACCCTGGCCAAGGCGGGGATGTAGTCCGCGACGGAGCCGCGGCCGATCTCCGGCGCGACGTCGTCGGCGATCCGGTCCAGCAACGCTGCGAGGTCCACGGCGGTAGCGTAGGAGGCCGTCCTCGCGCGCGAAGATCGGGGTTCGCGAGTGAACTTGTCAAATCGAAAAGGGAAATACCAGGAAAACCACCGTAGTGACGTGCCGCACACCTTAAGTCTTCCTTAGCAGTGTTGGTGACCTGCCGCACACGCTCTAGCGTCTGGCAACCATGGATTCCTCGCTGCTCACCGAAAAAGGTGAAAGCTACTCAAAAGCGCTGGGCAACCGCCAAGTGCAGATGATCGCCATCGGCGGCGCGATCGGCGTCGGGCTTTTCCTCGGTGCCGGTGGCAAACTCCATCAGGTCGGGCCGTCGCTGGTCCTTTCGTACGCGCTCTGCGGTATCGCCGCCTACTTCGTGATGCGCGCACTCGGTGAGCTCGTGCTGCACGAGCCGACCTCCGGCAGCTTCGTCACCTATGCCCGCAAGTTCATCGGGCCTTGGGCGGGTTTCGCCTCCGGCTGGATGTACTGGGTGAACTGGGCGATGACCGGCATCGCGGAGATCACCGCGGTCGCGATCTACGCGCACAAGTGGCTGCCCGACGTGCCGCAGTGGATCACGGCGCTCATCGCGCTCGGCGTACTGATCGCGGTGAACCTGCTTTCGGTGAAACTGTTCGGCGAGCTGGAATTCTGGTTCTCGGTGGTCAAGGTGCTGGCCATCGTGATCTTCCTCGTCGTCGCCGCCGGGCTGGTGCTCACCAGCGCCGACATCGGCGGTAGCCAGGCGGGCGTGCACAACCTGACCGACCACAATGGATTCTTCCCGGCCGGTGTCGGCATCGCGCTGATGACACTGCAGGCGGTCATCTTCGCGTACTCGGCGATCGAAGTCGTCGGGATCGCGGCCGGTGAGACCAAGGACGCCCGCAAGGTGCTGCCGAAGGCGATCAACGGCGTGGTCTGGCGGATCGGCGTGTTCTACGTCGGTTCCGTGCTGCTGCTGGCGATGTTGCTGCCGTGGCCGTTCTACAACGGTGGCGAGAGCCCCTTCGTCACCGTCTTCTCCCGGCTCGGGATCCCCGGCATCGGTGACGTGATGAACGCCGTCGTGCTCACCGCCGCGTTGTCGAGCGTCAACTCCGGGCTCTACTCCACCGGCCGGATCCTGCGCGCGCTGGCGGACAAGGGCGAGGCGCCGAAGTTCGTCGGCAAGATGAGCGGCCGTCACGTGCCCTACGGCGGGATCCTGTTCACCTCGGGTGCCTACCTGCTGGGCGTGGTGCTCAACTACCTGGTGCCGAAGGACGCTTTCGACATCGCGATCGCGATCGCCTCGCTCGGGGTGATCACGACGTGGGCGACGCTGATCTTCTGCCAGATGCGGCTGCGCCAGGCGGCGTTGCGCGGGGAGCTGGAACGGCCGTCCTACCGGATGCCGTGGGCGCCCTACAGCGGTTGGGCGACGCTCGGCTTCCTCGTGCTGGTCGTGGTCCTGATGGGCTTCTCCGACGGTGCGGAGAAGATCGCGTTCTACTCGATCCCGGTGCTGGTCGTCGTACTGGCGGTGGGGTGGCGCTTCGTCGGCAAGCGGCAGCGGCAAGAGGTGCGCTGACCCGCGAACCGGCGGGCAGGCGGATCGCCTATCCACAAAGGACACCGCTTCTGATCGAAGTGCCCGATTTGATCGTTTTGCGCGCCTCCAGAGGGGCGTCGTGAGTGGCCCGGTCGCCACAGTCTTCTTGGCGCCGCGGGAGCGCGTGAAGGCCCCCTTCCCTCGGCTCAGCCGAGGGAAGGGGGCCTTCACGCGCT
>NZ_JBVIRO010000015.1:0-209407 GCF_055575975.1 Amycolatopsis sp. NPDC033938 | reverse complement strand
GGTCCCATTCCGAACCCGGAAGCTAAGCCTGACAGCGCCGATGGTACTGCAACCGAAGGGTTGTGGGAGAGTAGGACACCGCCGGACTAACATTAAAAGAAGGACAAGGGTCCAGGATCTGGTCGAGAACCTCGAGTTCTCCCAGGACCTGGACCCTTTCCTCATACCCGGACCCCACCACACCCGTGATCAGATGGCGAACACGCGTGATTGACCGGAGAACACGCGTGATCAGACGGAGAACACGATGATCTCCAGCCCATCACGCGAGTTCTCCGGCCGATCACACGAGATACCGGGGTTGGTCAGGGAGTGAGGGCCGGGAGGGTTGTGCCGAGGGGGCCGCGGACGACGGCGGAGGCCATGGAGTCGTAGGGCGTCTCGGAGCCGTTGCAGATCACCACCGCGGCGCCAGTCCGCGAAGCGACACTCACCAGTGAGGCGGCCGGCTGCACGCTCAGCGAGGACCCGGCCACCAGCAGGAGATCGCTCTCGGAGACGGCGGCGCGCGCGGCTCGGAGCAGGTTCTGGTCCAGGTGCTGGCCGAACGAGATCGTGGCGGACTTCAGGATGCCACCGCACACCAGACAGGGCGGATCGGTCTCGCCCGCTCGCACACGTTCGAGCGTCGAGCGCATGTCCCGGAGGTCGTCACAGGACAGGCAGACGGACTCGAACATCGTCCCGTGCAGTTCCAGCACCCGCTCCGGTGCGGAGCCCGCCTTCTGGTGCAGCCGATCGATGTTCTGGGTGACGATATGCGTCAGGGTTCCGGCCTCCTCCAGCCGCACCAGAGCGCGATGCGCGGCATTCGGCTCGGCGTGCCAGCCCGGGTGGACCAGCCGCGCCTGCCAGGTGCGCTCGCGGACCTCTCTGCTGCCCTGATACGCCTGGAGGTTCGACATCTTCTCCGCGGCCGGATCGCGGGTCCACAGGCCCTGTGGGCCGCGGAAGTCGGGGATTCCCGAGTCCGTGGAGATCCCGGCGCCGGTGAGTGCGACGACCCGGCCGGCGCCGGCCACGAGTGAGCGGGCCCTGCTCAGCTCGGCATCGGGGTCGGTGGTGGTCACCGGCCCATCATGCCCTTATTTGACGGCGCTGCCCGCCTGCCAGTCCGCCCACGACTTCGACCAGTCGCCGTAGAGGTCCCAGACCGGCAGCTGCGGGCCACCGGAGTTGGTCACCTCGACGACGTCACCGAGGCCCATGTTCTGGTAGAACCACTGGGCGTTGGCGGCGTTGAGGTTGATGCAGCCGTGCGAAACGTTCGAGCTGCCCTGCGCGCCGACGCTGTTCGGGTTCTCGTGGACGAACTCGCCGTCATTGGAGATCCGCAGCGACCACTTCTCGTTCGACTTGTAATACCCCGGCTGGCCCTGGCAGACGCCGTAAGTGCACGAGTCCATCACGTAATTCTCGTGTTTGTCCGAAATGACGTGCGCGCCCAAATGTGTCGGCGTCGCGTCCTTGCCCATGGAAATGGGCATCGATTTCGCCAGCTGGCCGTTGTGGAAGATCTGCATCTGCTCGGTGTTGCCGTCGGCCTTGGCGACCCAGGAATCGTGCACCTTGTAGGTCTCGGTGCGGTCGGTCGCGCCGTAGACGCCATTGCCGAAATCGACGCCGTAGATCATCGCGGACACTTTCAGCGTCGTCCCCGGCTGCCAGTAGACCTTGGGCCGGTAATGGACGTTCTTGTCGTCGATCCAGTACCAGGAGCCCTCCTGTTTCGGCGTGGACTCCACCGACAGCTTCTTCTCCACCTCGGCCTTGTTCTTCACGGGCTGGCCGAAAGCGAACACGATCGGCTGTCCGACGCCGACGCCACCCGAGGTGACCGCGGCGGGTGCCGGGATGAGGTTCGGGTTCGCCTGCTGCTTCGGGCTCAGTGTGGAGACCCTGGTCTGCTGCTCGACCGGTTTTCCGTTGGTGCCTTGGGCGTGTGCCACGATCTTGTAGGTGCTGCCGTAGCCGAGCGGTTCGGTGGTCTTCCAGCTGAGCCCGTCGCCCGCCAGTTCCCCCTTCACCTGCTTGCCCTTGTCGGCATTGGTGACGGTGACGTCGGTCAGTTTGCCGTGCTCGGCCTTGACGACCACCGGCGTCGCCGGATTGACGTCCGTACCGCCCGCCGGCTCGATGGTCACCGAAACCGCGCTTTCGTCCGATTCGGCACTGGTGCCCGTCGAATTCGTGGTGCCCGTTTCG
Organism: Amycolatopsis sp. NPDC033938; assembly: GCF_055575975.1. Taxonomy (NCBI): domain Bacteria; kingdom Bacillati; phylum Actinomycetota; class Actinomycetes; order Pseudonocardiales; family Pseudonocardiaceae; genus Amycolatopsis; species Amycolatopsis sp. NPDC033938. The sequence continues at coordinate 207,202 of NZ_JBVIRO010000015.1, read as the reverse complement.
CCCGAAGACGAGCACGCGGAGATCAACAACACCGAGGCGAGTATTCCGGCCGTCGAAAGTAATGTCTTCTTGGGAAACATATGGGTCTCTCTTGAATGTATTCAGTACGTCGCTCGGTCAGCGGAAAGTTCTCTTTCAAAACTACGCGACGAAGAAGACGTGATCGATGCCGGATGGTTCTATCGAGTGGCGCTTGTCACGCCACGACGAGACCGGGTGCCCCATAAAGACCAGGGCCATCGACGCTTAATTCACCCAAATAGGTCTTCGCGGCTTCATAGGCCTCGGCGGTCAATGTGGTGGTGTGGCTGAAGTCCAGCGGACTGACGCGCACCGGTTTCGGCCCCGGCACGTACACCACGGGGACCTCGGCGGCGGCGATCGGCGCCTCCAGCACGGCCTGGTTCCGCATGCTGATCATCGCGGTGAACATCATCACCTCGGCGAAGGTCTGCGGGGTGCCGGGCATCTTCCCGGGGAAGGCGCAGTCGAGGACCACGAGTGACTTCGCGCCCATCGCGAGCGCTTGGCGCATCGGCACGTTCGCGACGAGGCCGCCGTCGTAGAGCATGCGGCCTTCGAACGACACCGGCGGATAGATCCCCGGGATCGCGCAGCTGGCGAGCAGCGGCGCCAGGACGGGGCCGGATCGGATCAGCAGCGGCTCGGCGGTGTCGACGTCCGTCGCGATCACGCCCAGCGGCAGCGCGAGATCCTCGAACCGGACGCCCTCGCCGATGTGCTCGTCGACGATCGCGGCCAATCCGGTGTTGGGGAAGAGGTTGGTCTTGCTGTGCCGCAGGGTCCGTACCTGACTGAGCACGCCGCCGGGGAAAGCCTCGTGCCGCGTCATCCGCGACCAGATCCGCCGCAGCCGGTCGCCCGACTCGTCCCCGAGCGCGAGGACGGCGGCGTTCAGCGAGCCCACCGAGGTGCCGACGACGAGGTCGGGAGCGACGCCGGCCTCCGAGAGCGCCTGGAGCATCCCGACCTGCATGGCACCCAGGCTCCCGCCGCCACCGAGGACGAAACCGATGGGCTGGGGCAGGTTCAGGGCGCTCATGCCCGGAATCTAGTCGCCCGCGCCGACCTTCGCCGGAGTGGCTTCTTCGGCTGTGACGCCGAGCGCCTTCTTTTTCTTGTAGCGAAGCAGGAAGAACACGGCGACGCCGACGAGTACGGCGACGATGATCAGGCCGCCGGTGTTGAGCGCGCCTTCGACCTTCTTCGCGGCTTCACCGAGGGCGGCGCCGATGCCGATGTGGATGGCCGACCAGCACGCCGCCCCGGCCGCGGCCGCGGGCAGGAACTTGCGGAACGGCAGACCCGAGGTTCCGGACGCCGCCGGGGTCAGCGTGCGGATCACCGGGAGGAACCGCGCGAAGAACACCGCCCACGCGCCGCGCCGTTCGAGCACGCCGGTCGCCTTGTCCCAGGCGTCGAGGCCGTATTTGCGGATCAGCTTGGTCTCACGCAGACGCGGCCCGAACCGCTTGCCGATCGCGTAGCCGAGCGAATCGCCGAGTGCGGCGCAGACCGTCACGATCGCCCACAAGGTCAGGAAGCGGGAGACGGACGTCGCTGTCGTGGCCGCGATCAGCAGCCCTGATTCGCCGGGCGCGATGAAGCCGAGCCCGATGGTGCATTCGGCGAACACCAGTCCGCCGGTCGCCGCGACCAGTCCCGGTTCGGGAAGTCCCTGCAGCCAGTTGAGAAGATCCGTTACCAACGCCACCAGGTCACTTTACTGATTCGTGACCTGGTGGGTGGCGATGTCGCGGATAGGTGACCGGGGTCACCGCGCCAGCAGCGAGCTGGCTTCCTGAGCGGCTGGTCCTTCGGCGGCGAGGTGCGCCAGGTTCTCCGACAGCGCTTCGCCGCGATGGGCCTTGGTCTGGGCGAACAAACGTCCGGCACGGTACGACGACCGCACCAGCGGCCCGGCCATGACACCGGCGAAGCCCATCGCTTCGGCGGCGTTGGAGTGCTCGACGAACTCCTCCGGCTTGACCCAGCGGTCCACCGGATGATGCCTGGGCGACGGACGCAGGTACTGGGTGATCGTGAGGATCTCGCAGCCCGCGTCGACCAGGTCCTGCATCGCGGGCGCGACCTCGTCGGGGGTCTCGCCCATGCCGAGGATCAGGTTCGACTTCGTCACCAGACCAGCCTCACGGGCCTTCGTGATGACTTCCAGCGATCGCGCGTACCGAAAGCCCGGGCGGATCCGCTTGAAGATGCGGGGCACCGTCTCGACGTTGTGCGCCAGCACCTCCGGCCGCGACCCGAACACCTCGGCCAGCTGCTCCGGATCCGCGTTGAAGTCCGGGATCAGCAGCTCAACACCCGTGCCGGGGTTCAGCGCGTGAATCTGACGCACCGTCTCCGCGTACAGCCACGCGCCACCGTCTTCGAGGTCGTCACGGGCGACACCGGTGACCGTCGAGTAGCGCAAACCCATGGCCTGCACCGACTCCGCCACCTTGCGCGGCTCAGTCCGATCCAGGGCAGCGGGCTTGCCCGTGTCGATCTGACAGAAGTCACAGCGCCGGGTGCATTGATCGCCACCGATCAGGAAGGTGGCCTCACGGTCTTCCCAGCACTCGTAGATGTTGGGACAGCCCGCTTCCTCGCAGACGGTGTGGAGGCCTTCGCGGCGCACCAGACCTTTCAGCTCGGTGAACTCCGGGCCCATCCGCGCGCGCGTCTTGATCCACGACGGCTTCTTCTCGATGGGAGTCTGGGAATTCCGGACCTCGAGCCGCAACAGCTTGCGGCCATCTGGGGCAGCACTCACACCGCCACCCTACGCCCGGCCCGGCAGTGGTCGCCGCTCACGCGGGGTCGGGGGTGACGCCCGTCAACTTGGTGGTCACGTCCCACAACGCGGCGCCGAGGGATTCGCTCCGGGCGGCGGGAAGAGGCCGCACCTTGACCGGGTTGCCACGCAAGCCACCGAGACCGCGCGGGCCGATGTAGTCGCCGCCGGTCACCTCGGGCGCGGTCGCCGCGTACAGCTGGGGGAGCGTGCCCATCCGGGCGTTCTGCGCGATGAGGACCTCGCCGATCCGGTTGCCCGCGCCGACGAGCGCGCGTACCACGGGGTTGCGGTAGGAACGGGCCATCCCCGAACCGAGGCCGGTCCAGGTGTAGCCGGGGTGGGCCGCCACGCTGACGACGCCTTCGCCCGCGGCACGCAGCCTGCGGTCGAGTTCGAGCGCGAACACCTGGTTCGACAGCTTGGACTGACCGTAGGCCGAACCCGGGTTGTACATGCGGCGTTCGAAGTTCGGGTCCGCGACGTCGATGCGCGCGCCGGTCGCCGCGATGCTCGACACGGTCACCACCCTGGCGCCGGAACCGTTGCGCAGCGACGGCATCAGCAACCAGGTCAGCACGGCGTGCCCGAGATGATTCGTGCCGAACTGGGTCTCGAAGCCGTCCTTGGTGTGGCCACGCGGGGTCGCCATCACGCCGGCGTTGTTGATCAGGAGATCGAGCTTGTTCTCCGACAGTTCCTCGACCCTCTTGACGGCTTCGCGCACCGACGCGAGGTCGGCGAGGTCCAGCCGGACGAGTTCCGGCGCGGCTCCGGTCGCGGCCGCGCGGACCTGCTCCAGTGCCTTGGCGCCGCGTTCCGGCGACCGGCAGCCGAGCAGCACGCGGGCCCCCTTCTCCGCGAGCACCTCGGCCGTTCGCAGGCCGAGTCCGGAGTTCGCCCCCGTGACGAACACGGTCCGGCCGGTCTGATCCGGGATGTCGGCCTCGGTCCAGCGCGTGTGAGCAGCCATGTCGGTCACCTAACTACATCGGCGGGGCCGCCGCCACGGGGGTCACGCGCTGGGCGCGAGCAACCGGAGCAGGTGGCCCATGGGGCTGCGGCGGCGGGCGGGCTTGGCCTGACGGCCGTGCCGGAGCAGGGTGGCGAACGCGCTGCCGACCTTGGTGATCTCCGCGGTCGGCTCGTTCCCGTCGGCCAGCCCCGCGGTGAGCGCGAGGGTGCGCAGTTCGGCTTCGTGCGACGGGAGCAGCGCGGGGCACCGCTCGAGCGCCGCGTCGAGAACCGCGCGGAGGGTTTCGTGCTCGGCCGTGGCACGGTTCCAGGCACGAGTGACGGCGTCGACCCTGTCGAGCGCGAGGTCGTGATCGGCGTAGTCGGGGTCGGCCATTTCGGCGCGAAGGTGTCCGCTGAACACCTGATTCCACTTGTACTGAAGCGCGACCAGAAGCTCGGCTTCGGTCGCGAAGTATTTGGTGGCCCCTGGGATTTCGTCGAGCGAAAGCGGGTCGGACGGGTGGTGACCCGCCTGGCGCAGTGCGGCTTCGAGGATGTCGCGCCGCTGGTAGAAGTCGTTCCAGCTCATGATGAAGGCTCCCCTCCGTGACCCGGTTCATACCGCAGGTTTGCGGCATACTCCCGGTACGGACCTGACAGCAGCCAACATACCATGGGTATGGAGCGGTACCGGCGGCGTAAAGTTGTGAAGGTGGCGACAATGAGGTCAAGGCGGCTGGACTATTCCGAGTCCACCCGATCGGCACTCGTCGAGAGTGCCGTGGAGCTGTTCACCAAACGCGGATACGCGGGCACGTCTCTCGACGAGATCGCCAAACGGGCCCGGGTGACGAAGGGTGCGCTCTACCACCATTTCAGCGGGAAGCAGGCGCTGTTCGAGGCCGCCTTCGACACGGTCGAGAGCCAGGTCTTCGACAGGCTCGAGAAGATCATGCACGGCCCGGAATCGCCTTGGGAACGAGCACTCGCCGGGCTGCGCGGGTTCCTGCAGAGCTGCCTCGACCCGGCGTATCAGCGCATCGCGATCCACGAGGCGCCGGTGGTGATGGGCTGGGAACGCTGGCGAGAGGCCGAGGAGAGGTGCAGTTTCGGCCTGGTCCGCACCGGGATCCAGTCGCTCATCGAGGTCGGCGAGGTCGACGACGTCCCGGTGGACGTCACGGCGCGGCTCCTCTTCGGCGCGCTGTCGAGCGCGGCCATCGAGATCGCTTCTTCGCCGGAGCCGAAGAAGGTCAGCGCCCAGGTCGAGGAGGTCCTGGTGCGGCTGCTCGTCGGGTTCCGCCGCGTTCCGCCCGCTGAGCACGGGAAAGCGAGCTGACGGCACCGTCGCTAGGGTGGCGTTCGTGGACCTCAGGATCTTTACCGAGCCCCAGCAGGGGGCCAGTTACGACGACCTGCTCCGAGTGGCCAAGGCCACCGAGGACGCGGGCTACGACGCCTTCTTCCGCAGCGATCACTACCTCAAGATGGGTTCGGCCTCGGGTCTGCCGGGGCCGACCGACGCGTGGATCACCCTCGCGGGTCTCGCCCGTGAGACCAGCCGTGTGCGACTGGGCACCCTGGTCACCGCCGCGACCTTCCGGCACCCGTCGGTGCTGGCGATCTCGGTCGCCCAGGTGGACCAGATGTCCGGCGGCCGCGTCGAACTCGGCCTCGGTTCGGGCTGGTACGACGACGAACACACCGCCTACGGCCTCGATCTGCCGCCGATCAAGGAGCGCTTCGACCGCTACGCCGAGCAGCTCGCGGTGGTCACCGGGCTGTGGGAGACGCCGGAAGGCGAGACGTTCTCGTTCGACGGCGAGCACTACAAGCTGGTCGACTCGCCGGGTCTGCCGAAGCCCGCCCAGCGGCCGCGGCCGCCGGTGATCATCGGCGGTGGCGGCAAGAAGCGCACCCCGGCGCTCGCCGCGCGCTACGCCGACGAGTTCAACCTGCCGTTCGTGGGACCGGACTTCGCCGCCGAGCAGTTCGGCCGCGTCGAGGACGCCGCCCGCGAGATCGGCAGGGACCCCAAGGAGATCATCCGCTCGGCCGCGCTCGTCGTCGCCGTGGGCCGGAACGACGCCGAGGTCGCGAAGCGCGCCGGCGTGATCGGCCGCGAGGTCGAAGAGCTGCGCGAGAACGGTCTCGCGGGCACTCCGGCGGAGGTCGCCGAGAAGATCGGGCACTGGCGGGAGAAGACCGGGATCACCCGGCTGTACCTGCAGCTGCTGGATCTGTCGGACGTGGACCAGATCGAGCTGATCGCCTCCGAAGTCGCTCCTCAGCTGGACTGACGCTTTGCGCGTGAAGGCCCCCTTCCCTCGGCTCAACCGAGGGAAGGGGGCCTTCACGCGCTGGGGATCACTGGATTTCGACGCCGATGTCCAGGATCTTCGCCGGCCAGCTGATGGTGAGGTGGGACTCCGCCCCGTTGGCGGCCCATTCGCCGAGGGCGTTGCCGCAGACCGGGCTGCAGTTGTACGCGGTGACCCGGTACATGCGGGTGCCGTAAGCCGTACAACTCGCCCAGGCGTACTTCGCCCCGTCGTGCCCGCCGGTGCAGCCAGGCGGCGGAGTGGCCGACGCCGCCGCGGGCAGGCTCACCGACGCGGCGACCGCGATACCGGCCGCCGCCAGAACGCGCGAAAACTTGCGCATGATTCCTCCCAGTACGACCACCGGCCTTTCCAGCGGTCGTACTGGTGATCTTCGCAGACGTCAGTTCTGCAGCGCGAAGGTGACGCCGGGCGCGGACGGCGCTTCGGGGCGCGGCAGCCAGCGTTCGTCGCTCACCGGGAGGTCACCCTCCAGCGCCGCGAGCACCGCTTCGCGCGCCATCGGCAGCACCGACGCCACGGTGACCTCGCGGTCGAGTTCGTAGGAGAGCGACGTCACGCCGGCGTCCCGGATGCCGCACGGGACGATCTTGTCGAAGGCGCCCAGGTCGGGGTTGCAGTTCAGCTCGAAGCCGTGCATGGTCACGCCGCGCTGCACGCGGATGCCGATCGCGGCGATCTTCCGCTCGACGCCGCGGTCGTCGGCCGGGATCCAGACGCCGCTGCGGCCCTCGACCCGGCCGGTGTGCACGCCGAGCTGGTCGCAGACGGTGATCAAGGCCTCTTCGAGACGCCGCACGTAGTGCACGACGTCGATCGGGTCGGCGAGTTTGACGATCGGGTAGCCGACCAGCTGGCCGGGACCGTGCCAGGTGATCTTGCCGCCGCGGTCGACGTCGATCACCGGGGTGCCGTCGGTCGGCCTGTCCTCGGCTTCGGTGCGCTTGCCCGCGGTGTACACCGACGGGTGCTCCAGCAGCAGCATGGTGTCGGGGCCTTCGCCGTCGGCACGGGCGGTCACGTGTCGGCGCTGGAGTTCCCAGGCCTCGGTGTAGTTGATCGTCCCGATCTCACGGACGTCGACGGGCTCGGTGGCGGCACGGCATGACGTGGTCGAAGAGCTCACGTCAGCGACACTACGCCGGGTCCCGTGGCAGCGGCAGCAGGCCCAGCCCGGCCGCCGAAATCAGGCCCACACCGCCCACCGCCAGTACGGATCCCGCGGTATCGGTCAGCCAGTGCACGCCCAGTACGACGCGGCAGAGCGCGCCCACGACCGTGGCCACGACGGCGATCGTGATCGCGAGGCGCGCCAAATGCGGGCGGGTCCACGCACACAGCAGTACCGCGACGAATCCGGTGCAGGCGACGGCGACGACATGCCCGCTCGGGTAACTCAGATCGGGGAACTCGCGCGGCCGCTCCCGGTAGAACACCGGTTTGGCGATCAGGCTGGTCATGCGGCACAGGAGCAGGACGACGGCGAGTTTGACGCACAACACCGTCAGGTCCCGTCGCTGCCAGGCGAGTACCACCAGCACCGCGCCCAGCGCGAACGGCAGGACCGGGCCGAGGACGTTCGTGACCAGGCCCGCCACCTGTCCCGCCGGCCGGGCGTACTGCCCGTGGAACGCGTCGGCGAGTGCGACGTCCACCGGCGGCGGGCGGTCGTCGACCACCAGCCCGAGCACGATGAAGCCGATCAGCAGAAGGGCTCCGGCGAGGGTGTACAGGCCGCGCTGCAAGGTCATGTCGCGGCGGCCAGCGCGTCCTCGAGGGTGGGGTGGCGGAACTGGTAGCCCGCCTCTTCCAGCGCTCTGGGCATGGCGCGCTGTCCGAACAGCGCCATCTCCTCGGCCGCCTGCCCGAGCGCGATCTTCATGGCGAACCCCGGGACCTGCCAGAACGCCGGGCGGTGCACGGCGCGGCCCAGCGCCTTCGTGAACGCGGCGTTCGTGGCGGGCTGCGGTCCGCTGAGATTCACCGGACCGGAGAGCGCTTCGTGCTCCAGCGCGAAAACGATCGCGCCGACCTCGTCGTCGAGCGAGATCCATGGCATGTACTGCTTGCCGTCACCGAGTTTCCCGCCGAGTCCGAGGCGGAACAGCGGCCGCAGGACGTCGAGAAGGCCACCCTTGCGGGCGAGCACCAGGCCGGTGCGGATCCGCACGACGCGGGCGCCCGCGGTGGCCGCGGTCTCGGTCGCGTCTTCCCACGCGGTGCAGAGCCCGGCGAGGAAACCACGCCCCGCCGGACTCGATTCGTCCACAACGGACGGTCCGGGGTCGCCGTAGTAGCCGACGGCGGAGGCGTTGACCAGAACGGGGATCCCGTGTTCGGCGACCGCTTCCGCGAGCACCTCCGTCGGTTCGACCCGGCTGTCGAGCAGTACCTGTTTGCGGGCCGCGCTCCAGCGTCCCGGCAGCAGCGGAGCGCCCGCCAGGTTCACCACGGCGTCGACTCCGTCGAGCGCGCCGTCGGCGATCTCCCCGGCAGGGGGATCCCAGCGGCGTTCGTCGTCGGCCCGCTCCTCCCGGCGTACGAGCCGGACCACTTCGTGCCCGGACCCGCGCAGCCGCGCCGTCAGTGAGGTGCCGATCAGTCCGCTCGCGCCCGCGATCAGAACTCGCATGATTCGATCGTGTCGTATCGCCGATCCGGCCGCACGCTCAGGTCTTCAGTTGACCCGCGACGTCGGACGCGGCGGTGAGCAGCACCAGCACCGGGATCGTCGCGGCCGGGCGCAGGCGGTAGCTGCCGCGTTTGTCCTGCTCGACGATCCCGGCTCCGGTCAACGCCTTGAGGTGGTGGTAGAGCTGGCCGGGGGAGCCGAGTTCGGCGGCCTCCTGCAGCGCGGGCGCGGTCTGCGCGCCCTGCTCGGCCAGGGTCCGCACGATCGCCACCCGCGCGGTACTGGACAGGGCCGCGAGCACTTCCACCCGCGGCCCGTCCTCTTTCGCCAGCACCACACCCGGCGGCACCTGGATGGTCCAGGTCAGCTCGACGGGTTCGGTCAGCTCGCCGTGGTAGGCCACCACGCCGCCGGGCAACGCCGATGGCGTGGTCTCGTGCTGTCCTTCGAGCGCGGCGACCCGTTCTTCGAGTGCGGCTATCCGGTCGGCGAGCTCAGCGTTCATACCGGTTTATCTACACTGTCGGTCAGCCAAGTGCGCGCTGCAGGGCGGCGAACCGCTCAGGGACGGACAGTGCCGAGATCAGGATGTCGATGAGTGGCGAAGCGTTCGTCTGGTCCTGATCACTCACGTCGGTGAGGAGTACGGCCGCGGTGCCGGCACGGCCGCCGGGCCAGCGCACGGACAGTCCGACGGTGAGAGTGCGCGGCAGGCTTCCGGCCTTGAAGAGCACTTCGCTCGCTCCGGGCGGCACGCGATCGGAGAGCGGCAGCGCGAGGATTTCGCGGGCCAGCGTTCCGCCGGGGTGGTACCTGCCGAGTGCGAGACTCCGGTGGAGCGAGAACAGGTCCGAAGCCGACCCTTGGCCGTGTCCCTTGACCCACGGCCACTGTCCGTCGGTGGTCTGGGGCATGCTCGGCCAGCGCCCGAACGCCTCGGCGCGGAAGGCGGGATCGCGGACGAACCGGCGCGCTACCGCGTCGCCCATCGCCCGCCGGACCACGACCGGGCTGCCGGGCGGGGGCGCGTATTCGGGCATCATCAGCATCAGGATCTCGCCGCCGAGTGAGCGGGTGTCCGGCCTCGTCCAGCCGCCGCGCGCCGCCGCGAACCGGAGAGCGGGGTCGCCGAGCCGGGTGCGGAGGTAGTCCGCGGCGGCGTTGTCGCTGAACAAGATCATCGCTTCTGGGATTCTCGCCAGCGGGACAAGCTGCTCGGGGTCCTTCGCGATCCCGTACTCGTCGCAGGGGACACCCAGCCAGTTGAGCGCCTGGAAATGCGCGCGGCCGTCGGCGACGAAGGGGTGGTGGGCGTCCCAGTCGCCGACCCTGATCTGTTCTCGCGGAGCGAGCCTGCCCTCGGCGACCGCGACCGCGTAAGCACTGAGGTGCACGACCTTGATCGACGAAGCCAGCAGCCGCCGGACATCGGCGTTGAGCGCGGCCCGGCGGCCCGCGCCGTCGTCGATCAGGACCGAGACCGCGCCTCGGTGGGTGGCGATCCAGTCGAGCCAGCCTTGTTCCGTCGTCGTGTCCGGTCCGGCGGCGCTCGCGGTTCCCGGCAGCAGCAGCGCCGCCGATCCCGCCGCGGCTCCGGCCAGCAGATGGCGTCTGGTCAGCATGAGCGATCCTCCCTCTTGTTTTCCGTAATTCCGGAATACTAGAGTCGGAGGTGGCTGTCAAACCCGCGCGTTTAGTCCTTTGGATGCGGGTTCGGGGTGGTCGAGTCGGCGGCTGGGTGGCCGATTGGTGTCCTTGTGTGTGGTTCGGATCGGGGTCGTGAGTGTTGAGTGGGGTTATTGAGGGGTAACTCAAATGTGGCGTGTCCTGAAGGACCCCTTTGAGACGTTGAAGGTCTCAAAGGGGTCCTTCGGGACATCACGCTTCGACGCCGGGGCGGCGGTGTTCGTGCCTGTTGCGAAAGCCCCTTTCGCGACACCACATGTCCCGAAAGGGGCTTTCGCGACACGGGCAGCGGGCGCCGACCGCGCCATATTTGCCTTACCCCTCAACAGAAGGCTACTTGGCACTCACGACCCCTTGGGAAACCGCGCAAAGCAGCCAAAGTGGTCACGTTGCCGTGGGGACTGTCCTGTGTGGATGGTCGTGAGAGCGTCTGGTCGCTGTGGCGAGTTTACTTCCGGCTCCAGCTGCCGCACGCCGTGCGCCACCCCTCAAACCCGTGCGTTTAGTCCTCCAGATGTGGGTTCGGGTTGGCCGAGGGGCGGGCGAGTCGGCGGCTGGGTGGCCGATTGGTGTCCTTGTGTGTGGTTCGGATCGGGGTCGTGAGTGTCCTGAAGGACCCCTTTGAGACGTTGAAGGTCTCAAAGGGGTCCTTCAGGACATCACGCTTCGACGCTGGGACAGCGGTGTTCGCGACACGGACAGCGGGCGCCGACCGCGCCATATTTGCCTTACCCCTCAACGGAAGGCTGCTTAGCACTCACGACCCCCCTGTGAAGCCGCGCAAAGCAGTCAAAGTGGTCGCGTGTGCCGTGGAGACTGTCCTGTGTGGATGGTCGCGAGAGCGTCAGGTCGCTGTGGAGGGGCAAATCCCCGCGGTTAGAGGACGAAACGCGGGAATGGAGAAGGCCCCCGCCCCGCCGAAGCGGGACGAGGGCCTTCACGGACTACCGGAGGATCAGAGACCGAGCTCGTCCTCGAAGTTGCCCTCTTCCAGACGCTGCTTGATCGTCGTGACGAAGCGGCCCGCGTCGGCCCCGTCCACCAGGCGGTGGTCGTAGGTCAGCGGCAGGAACGCCATCGACCGGACGGCGATGGTGTCGTTGCCGTCGGCGTCCGCGATCACGACCGGACGCTTCACGACCGCGCCGGTGCCGAGCATGCCGGACTGCGGCTGCACGATGATCGGCGTGTCGAACAGGGCGCCGTTGGAGCCGATGTTCGTGATCGTGAAGGTGCCGCCCGACAGCTCGTCCGGCTTGATCTGGCCCGAACGCGCGCGGCCCGCCAGGTCGGCGATGCGGTGCGCGAGACCGGCGAGGCTGAGCTCACCCGCGTCGTGGATGACCACCGACAGCAGACCCTTTTCGGTGTCCACCGCGATCCCCAGGTGCACCGCACCGTGGTAGGTGATCTCCTTCGTGTCCTCGTTGTAGGACGCGTTGACGTTCGGGTGCTGCTTGAGCGCCTCGACGGTGGCCTTCGCGAAGAACGGCAGGAACGTCAGGTTGACGCCCTCGCGCTCCTTGAAGGCCGCCTTCGCCCGCTGACGGAGCTTGGCGATCTTCGTGACGTCCACCTCGTGGACCTGCGTGAGCTGCGCGGAAACCTGCAGCGACTCGCGGGTCTTCGTGGCGGTGATCTGCCGGATCCGGCTCGCCTTCTGCACGGTGCCGCGCAGAGCGGCGAGCTCCGGCGAGACCGCGGCCTTGCGCGGAGCCGACGGCGCCGCGGCGGCCGGGGCAGCGGCGGCGGGCTGGGCGGCGGGAGCCGGGGCTTCCTTCTGCTTGGCCTCCGCCGCCGCGAGCACGTCCTGCTTGCGGATGCGGCCACCGACACCGCTGCCGGTCAGCGACGACAGGTCGATTCCATGCTCCGAAGCGAGCTTGCGGACCAGCGGCGTCACGTACGGTCCGCTGTCGGAACCGTTGCCACTGCTCGCCTCGGCCTTGGGAGCCGGGGCGGCCTGCGGGGCGGGGGCGGGCTTCGGCGCGGGAGCGGCTTCGGCCTTGGGCTCGGGCTTCGGTTCCGGCTTGGGTTCCGGCTTCGGCTCGGGCTTGGGCTCCGGCTTGGGTTCGGGCTTGGGCTCCTCGGCCTTCGGCGCCGGGGCGGAACCGGCCGCGCCGATCACCGCGAGCACGCCGCCGACCTCGACGGTCTCGTCCTCACCGGCGCGGATCTCCAGCACGGTGCCGGCGACCGGGGACGGGACCTCGGTGTCGACCTTGTCCGTGGAGATCTCGAGCAGCGGCTCGTCGACCTCGACGCTCTCACCGACCTGCTTGAGCCACCGGGTGACGGTGCCCTCGGTGACGCTCTCGCCCAGCTCGGGCAGCTTCACCTCGGTGCCTTCGCCGCCGGAAGCCGGCGCGGTGTCCGGCTGGGACGGCGCGGAGGCCTGCTCCTGCGCGGGCTCCGGCTCGGGTTCGGGTTCCGGCTGCGCTTCGGAGGTGTCCTCCGAGGAACCGGACGACTCCGGCACCCCGCCGGTCCCGTCGTCGATGACGGCGAGCTCGCCGCCGACCTCGACGGTTTCGTCCTCCTGAGCGCTGATCTTCACGACCTTGCCGGCGACCGGGGACGGGACCTCGGTGTCGACCTTGTCCGTGGAGATCTCGAGCAACGGCTCGTCGACCTCGACGGTGTCGCCCTCCTGCTTCAACCACCGGGTGACGGTGCCCTCGGTGACGCTCTCACCGAGCTCCGGCAACGTGACGGAGTAGGCCATCGTTCGCTGACTCCCTTGATATGTCTTGCTTGGTCTGGTTCTTCGACGGTGAGACGTCAGCTGTGTACGTGCAGCGGCTTGCCCGCCAGGGCGAGGAACGCTTCACCGAGGGCCTCGGTCTGGGTGGGGTGCGCGTGGATGAGCGGGGCGACGTCCTCGGGGAACGCCTCCCAGCTGTAGATCAGCTGCGCTTCGCCGATCAGCTCGCCGACACGGTCGCCCACCATGTGCACGCCCACGACCGGCCCTTCCGGGGCCTTGATCAGCTTGACGCCGCCGGAGGTCTTGAGGATCTGGCTCTTGCCGTTGCCACCGAGGTCATAGGTGAAGGTGGTGACGTCGGAGCCGTACTTCTCCTTCGCCTGCGACTCGGTGAGACCGACCGAAGCGACCTCGGGGTGCGAGTAGGTGACGCGCGGGATCCCGCTCTCGTCGATCACGCGCGGCTCCTGGCCCGCGATCTCCTCGGCGACGAAGATGCCCTGCTGGAACCCGCGGTGCGCGAGCTGCAGGCCGGGGACGATGTCGCCGACGGCGTAGACGTTCGGCAGGTTGGTGCGGAGACGGTCGTCGGTGAGGACGAAACCGCGGTCCATCTTGACCCCGGCCTCCTCGTACCCGTGCCCGGCCGAGTTCGGGCCGCGGCCGACGGCGACCAGCAGAAGGTCGCCTTCGAGCGTCTCGCCGGACTCCAGCGACACGCTGACGCCGTTGTCGTCCTGCTTGGCGCCGGTGAACCGCACGCCGGTCTTGAAGGCGATCTTGCGGCGGCGGAATGCGCGCTCGAGCTGCTTGGACGCGTACTCGTCCTCGTTCGGGACCAGGCGGGGCAGCGCCTCCACGATGGTGACGTCGACGCCGAAGGACGCCCACACGGACGCGAATTCGACACCGATGACACCACCGCCGAGGACGATGACCTTCTTCGGGATGTAGTCCAGCGAAAGCGCCTGCTCGCTCGCGATGATGCGGCCGCCCAGCTCCAGGCCCGGCAGCGTCTTCGAGTAGGAACCGGTGGCGAGGATGACGTTCTTGCCCGTGTAACGGGTGCCGTCGACCTCGACGGTCGTGCCGCCGACGAACGTCCCGGTGCCCTCGACGAGGTTCACCTTGTGCGCTTTGGCCAGGCCCTGGAGGCCCTTGTACAGGCGGGCGACGATGCCGTCCTTGTACTTGTTGACCCCGGCGATGTCGATGCCTTCCAGCACGGCCTTGACACCGAAGGTCTCGGCGTCGCGGGTCTCGTCGGCGACCTCCGCCGCGTGCAGGAGGGCCTTGGTCGGGATGCAGCCTCGGTGGAGGCACGTCCCGCCAAGCTTGTCCTTTTCGATCAGGGTGACGGAAAGGCCCAGCTCGGCCGCGCGGAACGCGGCGGCGTAGCCGCCCGATCCGCCACCCAGGATCACAAGGTCGGCGGAGGTGTCGGTCACTTCAATAACTCCTCGGCAAGCGGTAGGGGTGGTGCTCTGGCGCCGCTTCACGCGGTATACGCGCGCGCGGACACTTGCCATCTTGTCACTACGCGCGGCGGCCCTGCGACCTAGGCCGCGTCCTGTGACCCACGGGACACGGCGGGCCGGGGTCACCACGGTGACCACACGTCCGAGTCGGGATAATGGACATCGGACGCGAGTGGGAAGTGAGGTGGTCGGAGTGGGTCTGTTCGACTCGCTGCGCCGGCGCTCTAAAGGCGGGCAAAAGCCCGGTACGCTGCGGAAAGCCTCTTCAAACGACTTCAAGCACCTCGAAGAGTGGTCCGCTTCCCGGACCGGTGTCGAGGCGTATGTGGAGCCCAAGACCAACGTCACCGAGACCACGGTCGTCCTCATCGCGCACGACGGTGAGTGGACGCGGCGCCGGATCGACAGCCTGGACGCGGCGCAGCAGTTCGGCCGCAAACGATCGATCCCCGTGTACGAGGTGGCTCGGGTCGGCTACCCGAAGCGGATGCGGGAGTACACCGAGCGGAAGAAGCGCGGCGAAGTCTAAGCGGGGCTCAAGCCGACTGTGCCAGCAGGAGCAGGTGCCGCTCCATCAGTGCCTGGAACGTCGGATGCACCGTCGTGCCCAGCGCCGGGTCGATCTCGACCGTGCGCCACTGCTCGCCGGCGGCGGTGAGCAGCACCAGCGCCGGGTCGGAGATCACCACGACCTTGCCCTCCGCGCGCAGTTCGGCCGTACCGAGCAGGCGCGGGAAGACGACGTCGGCGGGGAGGCCGTCGCAGGTCAGCAGGAACTCCCGGTAGTCGGCGGGCAGCCGGAGCCCGAGGCGTGCTTCGGCCGCGTCGACGTTCCTGGCCGACGCCGCCGGGGGCGCGGTGCCGACGCCGCGCAACCGGAGGATGCCCGCGACCATCTCGCGCCAGCCGCCGGTATCCGGCGGATAGCGCTGATACAGCGCCGCGACCAGGGACCCGGCGCACACTTCCGGCCAGTCGCCGAGCCCGAGCGGGTCGGCGCGCGCGACGAGACGCGGCGCGAGCCGACGTGACGCGGCGAGTATGGCGACGTCCGGACGCGCCTGACGTGCGGCGATCTCCGCCCAGGTGTCGAGGTCACCCCGCGCGACGGCCTCGCGCAAGCGGTCCGGCCGGGACGGCCCGAGGTGCGACACCGCCTCGCCGATCGGGGAGCCGCTGAAGAGACCGTCCAAATCGGACACACGCCGGACGAGGTGCGCTTCGTGCGCGCGCTCCTCGGCGTCGAGGTCGAGCGGGGTCAGCGCCGCCGCCCACTCCGGCCGCCCGCCGTTCGCTTCGAACAGCATCGCCCACGCGCGTGCCTGAACGGCGCCGGGGACGAGCGCGGTGACGGGACGTTCGGTGAGCGCGTGCCAATGCGTGATCAGCCTGTCGGCCTCCGCCATCGCCCCGGACGCGGCGAACAACAACGCGGCGTGTCCGATCCGGTCGTCGAGCGTCGCCTCGTCACCGCCGAGCACATCCCTGATCGCGCCTTCGAGATACGCGTCCCTGTCCACGGAACCGACCCTGCCATGCGCGTGAAGGCCCCCTTCCCTCGGCTCAGCCGAGGGAAGGGGGCCTTCACGCGCGTTCGGGGCGGTGGAGATCAGCCGTTGGCGGCGATGTCCGCGAGGACCGCGGCGATGGTGCGGACCGGGACACCGGTGCCGCCCTTGCCGGTGTAGCCCCACGGTCCGGCGGTGTTGAACGACGGGCCCGCGATGTCGATGTGCGCCCAGGGCAGGCCGTCGGCGACGAACTCGCGCAGGAAGATGCCCGCGGCGAGCATGCCGCCCCAGCGGTGCCCGGTGACGTTGGCCAGGTCCGCGAGGCGCGAGTCGAGGTCGGCGCGCAGCTCCTCCGGCAGCGGCATCGCCCAGCCGCCCTCACCGGTCGCCTGCGCGATCGACGCGACCCGGTCGCGGAACTCGTCCGAGCCCATGACGCCCGCGGTGCGGTTGCCGAGCGCGACGACCTGCGCGCCGGTCAGCGTCGAGGTCTCGATCAGGTAGTCGGGGTTCTCCTCGCCCGCGCGCACGATCGCGTCGGCCAGCACGAGACGGCCTTCGGCGTCGGTGTTGAGCACCTCGACGGTCTTGCCGCCGTACATGCTGAGCACGTCACCCGGCCGGTACGAGGTGGCCGAGGGCAGGTTCTCCGCCAGCGGGATGTGCGCGACGACCTCGAGCGGGTACTTCAGCTTCGCGGCCAGCACCACGGAGGCGAGCACGGCGGCCGCGCCCGACATGTCCGAGGTCATGTGGTCCATGTTCGCGGCGGGCTTGATCGAGATGCCGCCCGAGTCGAAGGTGATGCCCTTGCCGACGAGCGCGACCTTCTTCGCCGCCTTCGACGGCTTGTAGGCGAGACGCAGCAGGCGCGGCTGGCGAGAGGAACCACCGCCGACGCCGAGGATGCCGCCGAAGCCCTTGCGCTTGAGCGCCTTCTCGTCGAGGACCTCGAACTCGAGGTTGTTCGCCTCGGCCAGCGTCTTCGCGCGGTCGGCGAAAGAGGCCGGGAACAGGTCGTTCGGCGGGGTGTTGATCAGGTCGCGGGCGATGATCACCGACTCCGCGATGAAGGTGGCGGCCTTCAGCGTCGCCTTGTGGTCCTTGGCGGTGCCCTCTTCGGGGCTCACGAAGTCGACCTTGGCGACCGGGCCGTCGCCCTTCTCGGAGCGGTACTCGGTGAAGGAGTACGCGCCGAGCGCGGTGCCCTCGACCGCGGCCTGCAGGTCGATCGCCGACAGCGTGACGAACGCGCGCTCGGTGCCGCTCAGCGCCCGCGCGGCGGCACCGGCGCCCCGGCGGACCTGCTCGGCGGTGACGCCGTCCGCGCCCGCCTTGCCGAGCCCGACGGCCAGCACGACACCGGCGGACAGCTTGCCCAGCGTCGGCACCTTGACGACCTCGTCGGCCTTCCCGGACGCGCCCAGCGTGCCGAGGACGTCGGCGAGCTTGCCGTCGAACGCGGCATCGGCGACGGAGGAGCCGGCGGCGAGCGCCAGACCGTCCTCGCCCTGGAGGGTGCCGATGACGACGACGTCGGCTCGCGTCTTGGCAAGCGCCGCTTCGGCGTTCTCGGTCAGGGCAAGCTTCGGCACGGTCACTTCTGGCTCCTCGCGCGTTCGCGGTGGGTACCGGGCGGCCGCCCGGTCGGATCGTGAGCCATGCTAATGACAGTCGGACCTGGGGTAACAGCGGGGCCGACCGGATAACTGGATGTTCTGGAAGGGAGACGGCGTGCGACTGGCTGGCGGTCTGCTCATCGCGCTCGCGGTGGGCACCTCCGGAGCGGGCTACTGGGTACTTCTCGCCGCCGTCGTCGCGGCCGTGCTCACCGTCGCGGCGGAGGCGTTGCTACCGCCGCTGGGAGACGCCCGGCCCGACCGGATCGCGGGCGCCGTTTCGCGGCTGGGCCTGGTGCTGGTTTTCGCCACGACGTTCGGCCACTACCTCTTTCCCGCGGCACCGGGAGCCGCCGCCGCGGCGTTTGCCCTGGTGGTCGCCGTCGCCGATCTCGCCGGGGTCCGCCTCGGCGACTACGCCGCCCGCTGGGTCATCGGCCTGCTGCTGGCCGCGGCCGCCGCCCTGATCGCGATCTGCCTCGGGATCCCGCCCTTGGCCCAGTTCATCGCGCCGGACCCGCCGTCGGTGCCGGGACTCGGCCTCGCCGTGCTGGTGCTGCTGCCGTTCCTGCCGCCCCGCCGTCCCGGCGCGGGCCGGGCGGCCGCGGTGGGCGCCGTGGCCGTGGCGATCGTCGCCGTCGCGCTCTACCAGCTGGGACCGATCCGGCTCGGGCTCTCGGCGACGTCGTTCCGCGAACTCCTCGCCGCGGCCGACGCGGTCTCGCTGCTGCCGGTGCTGACCGTGGTGGTCGCCGTGGCGACCGTGCCCGTCGCGGTGGACGCCTTCACCGACGGCCGGGAACGGCTTTCCCCGGAACGTCCTAAGGCGACACTCGCTTGTGGACTGATCGTGGCCGTCGCCTCGGCCTTCGCTGGGCCGGTCGTGGCCCTCGGGCTCGCGGGAGTGGGAACGCTCACCGAACTGGTTCTGCGGGTCCGCGCCCGTGGGTACCGTTCAAGGCGTGCGTGATCCCCACTGGACCCCGGGTGACACGGTCGTCGAACGGTTCCTGCGACCGGACGGTTCGATCGGCCAGCATCATCCGCTGCGCGTCGTCGCCGACGATGGCACCGTGCTGCTCGGCTGGCTGCCGGCGGACACCCCGATCATCGGCAGCAGGCTCGCCGACGGGCGGTTCTTCCGGGACGCGCCGCTCGAGGAGCGGT
Source organism: Amycolatopsis sp. NPDC033938 (assembly GCF_055575975.1). Lineage (NCBI taxonomy): Bacteria > Bacillati > Actinomycetota > Actinomycetes > Pseudonocardiales > Pseudonocardiaceae > Amycolatopsis > Amycolatopsis sp. NPDC033938. Next base: position 188,285 of record NZ_JBVIRO010000015.1, on the reverse strand, counting down.
TCCGGGTGCCGAGGGTGCGCGTGGCCGACTTCTGGCGCGACACCTCGACGCTGCGCCGGATCGCCGACGACGAATGGTCGTCGGTCTGGTGGTTCTTCGACGCGGACGGGCACTTCCTGAACTGGTACGTCAACCTCGAGGTCCCGCTGGGACGCACGCCGTCCGGGCCGGACCGGATCGACGGCATCCTCGACGTCGCCGTCGAGCCCGGCGGACGCTGGCGGTGGAAGGACGAGGACGAGGCCGAGGAGGCCGTCCTCGCCGGCCGGATCACCGCCGGGCAGCTCGAGCGGCTGCGGGCCGAGGGCGAACGGATCGGGGCGCTCGCGGACGCCGGCCGGTTCCCCTTCGACGGGACGTGGACCGACTTCCGGCCGGAGCCGGACTGGCCCGCGCCCGCTCTCCCCGAGGGGTTGCTTTAGCTCACCTGCAGGAGGAGCAGCAGGATCAGCACGACGTTGAGCACCGTGAGGATGACCACCGACTTGGTGGGCAGCTCGCGCGGGAACACCTTGCCGTGGATGCTCTTCCACCAGAAGATGCCGAAACCGGCGGCGACCAGGCCGAGGAACGCGCCGAAGCCGCTGTCCAGCAGGGCCCAGCCGTCCATCATGAGCACGCCGGTGCCGAAGGTCAGCAGTAGCGCCGTCGCGAACGTCTTGATGTCGGCCCCCGTGCCGGCGGAGGCGGGCTTGGCCGGGTGAGCGGGCTGCATGGGGTTTAACGTCACGCCGCCATCCTAGGGGCGGGAGGCCTCTCGTGTTCGTCGCGACGGACAGATAGCGGGAGGTAAAGATATGCGGACGTCCGACTAACGTGGGTCCGACCAAGCGTTATCGTCATAGTCATGACGACCTCGACGCAGTTCACCCACCTCCCGCACCCGAGCCCCGCGAGCCCGGAACGCGTCGCGGACGTATTGGCCGCACCCGGCTTCGGTCTGCACTTCACCGACCACATGGTGACCGTGAAGTGGAGCGCCGAGCAGGGCTGGCACGACGCGACCGTCGGTCCGTACGCGCCCTTCACGCTGGACCCGGCGACCTCCGTGCTGCACTACGGCCAGGCGATCTTCGAAGGTCTCAAAGCGTACCGCCAGCCGGACGGGACGATCGCCGCGTTCCGGCCAGACGCGAACGCGATCCGCTTCCGCAATTCGGCCGAGCGCCTCGCCATGCCGCAGCTGCCGGTGGAGGTCTTCCTCGACTCGATCCGCGAACTCATCGCGGTCGACTCACGCTGGGTCCCGACGAAGCCGGGCGAGTCGCTGTACCTGCGGCCCTTCATGATCTCCACCGAAGCCGGGCTCGGCGTCAACCGGCCGGCGAACGAGTACCTCTACGCGCTGATCGGCTCGCCGGCGGGCTCGTACTTCTCCGGCGGCGTCAAGCCGGTGAGCGTGTGGCTCTCGACCGAGTACGTGCGCGCGGTCCCGGGCGGCACCGGCGAGGCCAAATGCGCCGGTAACTACGCGGCGTCGTTCGTGGCGCAGGCGCAGGCCGTGGAAAAGGGCTGCGACCAGGTCGTGTGGCTCGACGCGGTCGAACGGCGCTGGGTCGAGGAGATGGGCGGGATGAACCTGTTCTTCGTCTTCGGCTCCGGCGACGAGGCCCGTGTCGTGACCCCCGAACTGACCGGTTCGCTGCTGCCGGGGGTGACCCGGAAGTCACTGCTGGAGCTGGCGAAGTCGTTCGGTCACCAGGTCGAGGAGCGGCGGATCTCCACCGACGAGTGGGAGAAGGCCGCCGCTTCGGGTGAGCTGACCGAGGTGTTCGCCTGCGGGACCGCGGCGGTCATCACGCCGGTCGGGCACGTGAAGCACGCGGGCGGCGAGTTCTCCGTGGCGGGCGGGCAGCCCGGTGAGCTGACGATGAAGCTGCGCGGCGCGCTGACCGGAATCCAGGAGGGCACCCGGCCCGCTCCGGAAGGCTGGATGTACCCGCTGGGCTGACCTGCCGCCTTCGAGCCCCCGCGCGCGCCATGAAAGGTCCTTTCCTTGCAAATTTTGCAAGGAAAGGACCTTTCATGGCACTTGAGGGGGTGGGGCCAACCGCATTTAGAGGACTAAACGCGGACGACGTGCCGAAGAGCGTCAGGAAGCGGGCGCCTCGATCAGCGGTCCGCTCACCCCGGCCTGCTCGTGCGTGGCCATCTCCGCGAGCACCCGCGTCGCCATGAACAGCAGCGGCAGCGCCGCGACCGCGCCCGTCCCCTCACCGAGCCGGACGTCCAGATCCAGGATCGGGTCCAGGTCGAGGTGCTCCAGCGCCAGCGCGTGCGCGGGTTCGCCGCCGCGCTGGCCGGCGGTCCACCATTGCCGCGCCCCGGGGACGAGCTCCTCCGCGACCAGCGCGGCCGCGGCGGCGACCAGGCCGTCCAGGATCACCGGTGTCTTCCGGAGCGAGGCCTGCGCCAGGAAGCCCGCCATCGCGGCGATGTCGGCGCCGGCGGCGGTGCGCAGCAGCGCGACCGGGTCGGCCAGTACCGTCCTGGCCCGCCGCAGCGCGTCACGGACCGCGGCGGCCTTGCGCATCCAGGCGTTGTCGTCGATCCCCGAACCGCGGCCCACGACGGCCACCGGCTCGCTGCCGGTCAGCGCCGCGACCAGTACCGAGGCCGGGGTGCTGTTCCCGATCCCGAGGTCGCCCGCGATGAGCAGATCGGCCCCGCCGTCGACCTCGGCGTCGGCGATCGCCCGGCCCGCGCGGACTGCGGCGCGCGCTTCGGCGTCGGTCAGCGCGTCCTCGACGTCGATCGAGCCGGATCCGCGCCGGACCTTGAACTCGCCGATCGACCGCGTCGCGGGGGCGTCGCTGTCGACGGCCATGTCGACGACGCGGACGCTCGCTCCCGCCGAGGCGGCCAGCACGTTGATGGCCGCGCCGCCGGTCAGCATGCTGCCGACGAGTTGCGCGGTCACCTCTCCCGGATAGGCCGAGACACCTTTCGCGGCGATGCCGTGGTCTCCGGCGAACACCACGACCCGCGGCCGGGTGAAGGGGCGCGGTGGCGACTGGCCCTGGCAGGCCGCGACCCACACGCCCAGCTCTTCCAGTCTCCCCAGCGACCCCGCCGGCTTGATCAGTTTCGAGTGCAGGGCGATCGCCGCCGAGCGCGCGTGTTCATCAGGCTGCTCGACTTCGGCGAATTCGAGGATATCGTCGTCCAACGCCCTGCCCCTTCGGATCGCTTCGGTGGCCGCGCCCAACCTACCGACCCGCCTGTGCCAGAGTTGCCTGTGGCTCAAACGAAGGCCGCCGGAGTGGTGCTCGCGAGCGGAGCGGGCACCCGGGTCGGCGCCAAGCTCAACAAGGTCTACCTGCCCGTGGCCGGCAGGCGTGTCGTTTCGTGGTCTCTCGACGCCTTCGCCGGCGTGCCCGGTATCGACGTGCTCGTGCTGGTCATCCGGCCGCAGGACACGGAACTCGCGCGGGAGGTGCTGGCCGCGCATCCGGGCGAGGTCGAACTCGTCCACGGCGGCGCCACGCGTCAGGGTTCGGAGCTGAACGCCTTGCGCCACTTGGCTTCCCGGATCGAGAGCGGCGAGATCGACGCGGTACTGCTGCACGACGCCGCCCGCCCGCTCGTCACCGCGGAGCTGATCGCGGACGTCCTCGCCGACACGCGGCGGTACGGGGGAGCGGTGCCGGGGGTCGCGGCCGACGACATCGTGCGCGTGGACGGCGACAACGTTTCCGGTGCGCTGCCCGGCGCGATCCGGGTGCAGACGCCGCAGGGTTTCCGTGCCGCGCCGTTGCTCGAGGCCTACGAAACGGCCGAGCGTGAGGGTTTCGTCGGCACGGACACGTCTTCGTGCATGGAAAGGTTCTCCGCGCTGCCGGTGCGGTGGGTTCCCGGCAGCGCGGAGAACCTCAAGATCACCTACCCGCACGACCTCGTTGTCGCCGAGCAGGTGATCGGCCGAGGTCAGGGATCGCCCTGATCGGCGGTGGCTCCGTTCGCGGGCAGGATGGTGACCGGATGGCGCGCGTCCTTCGGGATCACGCAGTCCGGATGTGGTTGCAGCAACTGGATCGGTGCGCCGGGATCACCGGGCGGCGGGATGGTGAGCACCGCGCGCAGCGTCCAATCGGCCGTCGAGTGGTATTGCCAAGAAACGAGCGCGGGCTGGAAGACGTCGGTGTCCGGGAGGGTCGTGACCCGGAAGGCGCTCGCGCGTTCCTCGCCGCGCAGGATGAGGACGTCGGCGCAGGTGTCCCACTGGAAGACCGCGGCACAGACCTCCGGTTCCTCCCGGGGGCCGAAGATGTAGACGACCCACCGGCGTCTTCGAAGCTCTTCGAGCAGTTCGTCGATGCTCAGGTGGTTCATCGAGCCCCCTAACGGGTTTCGGGAACTCTGCGGAGAGTAACAGGTGTACTAGAGCACCGTCCAGAATGTGTACTAGTACGTAATAATGGGGTGTGAGCAGGATCCTTGGTGCTCGCCCATTGGTGTGCTAGAACGCTTGTGCGCACCGCGCGACCTTGTGAGGAGTCACCTTGCCCGCCGTCGACCGACCTGAACCGCCGTATCTCCAGATCGCGGGAAACATTCGCGACGACATCGTTTCGGGCAGGCTCAAGGAAGGCGACGCGGTCCCATCCGCGCGTGAGATCGCCAGAAACTGGAACGTCGCCATGGCGACGGCGATGAAGGTCCTCTCGACGCTCCGCGCCGAAGGTCTGGTCCGCGCGGTCCGCGGCGTCGGGACAGTGGTGCAGACCAGAGCGTTGCACCGGTCCGCGCAAGACAGGACGATCTCGATCGCGAGAACCGGCAAGGTCTATCCACCGGGCCACTACGCGAAAATCCGTGAGGCCGGGCTGCTCCCGGCGCCGGAGCGGGTGGCGGACGCGCTCGGGATCGAAGAGGGCGCACCCGCGATCCGGCGGCGCAGGACGACTTACACCGGCAACGAGTCGCCGGTGTCGACGTCGGTCTCCTGGTTCGACGGCGCGCTCGCGCCCAAGACCCCGTTGCTGTTCGAGACCGAACGGATCGTCGAAGGCACGGTGAAATACGTCGCGGACCGGACGGGCCGGATCCTCTCCGCCACCCGCACCCAGCACGCCGCGGGACTCGCGGGTGCCGAAGAGGCGGCGGAGCTCGGCGTGGCCGAAGGTTCGGCGATCTTGTTGAGCCGCAACAGTTTTCTCTCCGCGGAAGGCGACGTACTCGAGTACGGCGAATCGGCGGCCTTGCCGGACCACTGGGTTTTCTACGAATACAACATCGAGGACGGGGCATGAAGCACATTCACGCGGGTAAGGTCCGGGACCTTTACGAAATCGACGGCGACATTCTGCTCGTCGCGTCGGATCGCGTTTCGGTCTACGACGTCTCGCTGCCGACCCCGATCCCGGACAAGGGCTCGCTGCTGAACCAGCTTTCCGCATGGTGGTTCGAAAAGATGGCCGACGTGGTGCCGAACCACGTCATCTCCACGACCGACGTCCCCGCCGAATTCGCCGGCCGCGCCATGCGCTGCAAGCCGCTGAAGATGATCCAGGTCGAATGCATCGCGCGCGGCTACCTCACCGGTCTCGGCATGCGCGAATACCGGCGTGACGGCAAGGTTTCCGGCGTCGAACTGCCGGCGGGGCTCGTCGAGGCGGACAAGCTGCCCGAGCCGATCTTCACGCCGACCACGAAGATCTCCGACACCGGCCACGACGAGTTCATGACCTTCGCCGAGGTCGTCAACGCGATCGGCAAGGAGACCGCGGACCGCATCCGCGATCTCACGCTCGAGGTCTACACCAAGGGCGCGGAACACGCGGCGAAGAGGGGCATCATCATCGCCGACACCAAGCTCGAATTCGGGTTCGACGCCGACGGTGTGCTGACGCTCGGAGACGAGGTCCTCACCTCGGACTCGTCGCGTTTCTGGCCTGCCGACGAATACGAGCCGGGCCGGACGCAGCACGCCTTCGACAAGCAGTTCGTCCGCGACTGGTCCGCGAGCACCGGCTGGGACAAGACACCGCCGGGGCCCGCCATCCCGGACGAGATCGTCAAGGCCACCCGCGAGCGCTACACCGAGGTCTACGAGAGGATCACCGGGAAGACCTGGGTCCCCGGCGGTGGCCATGCCTGACCCGCAGGTCTACGACCCGTACCGGCTGATCGACGACGTCGAGGGACTGCTGATCCAGCGGGGTCACCGGCCGGAGCGGGTCGAGGGCCGGGCGGGCGACCGGGTTGCCGGTGCGAGCAGGTTGTTGCGGGGCTTGGGAATCGAGCCGCTCCGCGCCCCCGGTGACGCGCTCGACCTCGACGGTCAGATGGCGTACCAGGCGCGCGTCCACGGCGACTGAGGCTGAAGGACGCTTTCCCCGCATGGCAAGCGGTGAAGGGCGCTTTCCCCGCGTCGCATGCGGGGAAAGCGTCCTTCAGCTACGTCAGGGGGAGCGGGTCAGCGTCGGGTCGGTCTCGACGACGCCGTCGAGGGCCTCGTCGATCGCGGCGAGCAGATCCGCGTCCAGCTTCACGCCGGCCGCCTTCACGTTCTCGTGCACCTGCTCCGGTCGCGAAGCGCCGATGATCGCCGAAGCGACGTTCGGGTTCTGCAGCACCCACGCCACGGACAGCTGGGCCAGCGTGAGCCCCGCCTTGTCCGCGATCGGCTGCAGCCGCTGCACGCGCTCGAGGACGTCGTCGTTGAGGAAGCGGGCGACCATGTTGGCGCCGCCCTTCTCGTCGGTCGCGCGAGAGCCCTCGGGCAGCGGCTGACCGGGCTTGTACTTGCCGGTGAGCACGCCCTGCGCGATCGGCGACCAGACGATCTGGCTGAGGCCCTCACGCTCGGACGCCGGGACGACCTGCGCCTCGATGACCCGCCACAGCGCGTTGTACTGCGGCTGGTTCGAGATGAACGGCACCTTCAGTTCCCGCGCGATCGCGGCGCCCTGCGTGATCTGCTCGGCTGTCCACTCCGAGACGCCGACGTAGAGCACCTTGCCCTGGCGGACGAGGTCGGCGAAGGCGAGGAACGTCTCCTCGAGCGGGACGGTCCGGTCGAACCGGTGCGCCTGGTAGAGGTCGACGTAGTCGGTGCCGAGCCGCTTCAGCGAAGCGTTCGCCGACTCCATGATGTGCTTGCGGCCCAGCCCCTGGTCGTTGGGGCCCTTGGGGCCGGTCGGCCAGTAGACCTTGGTGAAGATCTCCAGGCTTTCCCGGCGCAGGCCCTTCAGACCGCGGCCGAGCACCGATTCGGCGGCCGTGTTGGCGTAAACATCGGCGGTGTCGAAGGTGGTGATGCCGGCGTCGAGCGCCGCCTTGATACAGGCCTGGGCCTGGTCCTCTTCGACCTGGGACCCGTGGGTGAGCCAGTTGCCGTACGAGATCTCGCTGACATTGAGGCCGCTGCGGCCGAGGCGTCGGAACTCCATGGGCGCGACTCTACCCCAAGCCGTTAGTCACGCTAACGACCTGGGATTCGCCTGCTCAGACCTTGTCGCCGGGCTTGACCCGCGGCTTCGGGACGCGCAGCTTGCGGATCTGGCTCGCCCGGATGAAGGCGTACCAGCCGACCGAAACGCCCTTGACCGTCTCGTCCGGGAACTTCAGGCGGACCATCTTCGCGATCCGGCGGCCGCTGAGCACGCCCTCGACGATCATGCCGAGCAGCATCACGGTGCACAACAGCGTCGCGTAGTACTGCACGTCCGGGTACGGGAGGATCAGCGCGACGAACACCAGGATCGCGAGCGGCATGAAGAGGCCGAGCAGGTTGCGCCGGGAGTCGACGAGGTCACGGATGTAGGCCTTGACCGGGCCGCGGTCGCGGGGGAGCAGGTACTTGTCCTCGCCCGCCATCATCCGCTCGCGACGTTCCTTGGCGGCGTTGCGCTGCTTCGCCTTGTACTGCGGATCGGCCTTCGCAGCCTTGCGGAGTTCCTTGTTGCGCTTCATCGCCTCCCGCATGCTGGTGGGCGGGGGCGCCACCGGACCACGGCGCTTGGCCTCGGCCTCACGTCGTTTGGGAGTGGCCTTGCCCTTTCCGGGCGTGTAGGCCTTCGCCTGGACCTCGACGACCTGGGTGTCGGGCGTCTCGGCGTCGGTCGTGGCGGAGTCTGTGGTGCTACGGCGCAGGAACCTCACCTCACCAGGGTAGTTGCAGGCGTCACGGTGCCACGCACCAGGCCGAGCGATATGTCACCATGGAGGGGAACAGATCGGGACTCCGACGTGTTGGACCATGTGCAAGACGAGTACCCGCAGCGAGTTCGACCAGAGGGAGAACCATGACGACCGCTGAGCAGGCAGCAGCAGCTCAGGCCGAAACCGCCGAGGAGACCCACGGCGTCACGTTGACCGATGCCGCCGCCGCCAAGGCGAAGGCCCTGCTCGAGCAGGAGGGCCGTGACGACATGCATCTGCGCATCGCCGTCCAGCCCGGCGGGTGCGCGGGCTTGCGCTACCAGCTGTTCTTCGACGAGCGCACGCTCGACGGCGACCTCTTCCGTGACTTCGACGGCCTCCGCGTCGCCGTCGACCGGATGAGCGCGCCGTACGTGTCGAGCGCCGTGATCGACTTCGTCGACTCGATCGAGAAGCAGGGCTTCACGATCGACAACCCGAACGCGACCGGCAGCTGCGCCTGCGGCGACAGCTTCCACTGACCGGCGTCGGGCATGAAGAAGGGCCGCGAACCTCACCCAGGTCGCGGCCCTTCTTCATGCCCGCGGCGGGGTCAGACGTAGGCGTCCAGATCGTCGACCTGGGCGAGACACCGCTCGTCGACGGTCCAGGGCGGAGCGATCTGCCGGGGCAGTGGCAGGTTCTCGGCCTGGAGGGACGAAGGGATGCCGGCACAGTCGGCGATGAGTTCGCCGATGGATTCCGGTTCGAGGTGATACGCGGAAGTGGTCACGAACGACAAGTTAATGACTCTCGTTCGAGTAGGACACCAATACCAACCGGTAGTGTTCATGGCCGTGCCTGAAGCAACCCGTATGGGGCATGACCTGCGGGTAACTTAGCCGTCCTCGTCTCGCGGGGCCGACAGAACAAGGAGAACCGGTGGCAGACAGCGCCAGGATCGCAGTATCCGGCAGTATCGCAACCGACCATCTCATGCACTTCCCGGGCAGGTTCGCCGAGCAGCTCGTCGCCGAACAGTTGCACCGCGTGTCCCTGAGCTTCCTGGCCGACGACCTCGTCGTCCGGCGAGGCGGGATCGGCGCGAACATCGCCTTCGGCCTCGGTGTGCTGGGTCAGCGTCCCATCCTGGTCGGCGCCGTGGGCTCCGACTTCGCCGATTACCGGTCGTGGCTCGAGCGGCACGGCGTCGACACCGCCGGTGTGCTGGTGTCCGAGGTCGCGCACACTGCCCGCTTCGTCTGCACCACCGACGAGGACCTCTGCCAGATCGCCACCTTCTACGCCGGTGCGATGGCCGAATCCCGCAACATCGAACTGGAGCCGGTCGCCGCGCACGCCGGTGCGCTGTCGCTCGTGCTGATCAGCCCGGACGACCCCGAAGGCATGGTCCGGCACGCCGAGGAATGCCGCCAGCGCGGCTACACCTTCGCCGTCGACCCTTCGCAGCAGCTGGCCCGGATGGACGGCGAGCAGGTGCGCGCCTTCGTCGAGGGGGCGAAGTACCTGTTCAGCAACGACTACGAATGGGAACTCCTGCTCCAGAAGACCGGCTGGGCCGAGGCCGACGTCCTCGACCGCGTCGGCATGCGGATCACGACGCTCGGGGAGAAGGGCGTCGAAATCATCGGCAAGGACGGTCTCGCGCTGCAGATCGGCGCCGTCCCGGAGCGCGGCAAGGTCGACCCGACCGGGGTCGGCGACGGCTTCCGCGCCGGGTTCATCGCCGGTATCGAGGGCGGCCTGAGCCTGGAGCGTTCGGCGCAGCTGGGCTCGCTGATCGCCGTTCTGGTGCTGGAGACCGTCGGCACGCAGGAGTGGACCTTCCAGCGCGACGACGCGCTGGGCCGCCTCAAGGAGGCCTTCGGACCGGAATCCGCCGAGGAGATCGCCGCCGTCCTGCCCGCGTGAGCTGAAGGGGACTTTCCCCTCATGTGATGCGACGAAAGGGCCCTTCACCGCGTGAGACGCGGTGAAGGGCCCTTTCAGCCGCGTCCGGTCAGGATCCCGCAGATCTCGGCGGGCCGGGACATATGCGGGCAGTGCCCGGCGTCGACCTCGACGGCGGTGACGCCGAGCCGTTCCCGTGCCGCTCGCCGCATCCACCCGGGCTTGAGGGTGCGATCCCGGGTGGGGACGATCACCGTCGAGGGGATCTCCGGCGCGGGCCCGGCCGGGTGCACGGCGAGAACGGCGGGGCTGAACAGCCGCAAACTGTCCAACGCCAGGTGTTCGGTCTCGGCATCGCAGTCGTGGAAGAGGAACTCGGACGCCTTAGCGGGATCGGCCGTCGGATCCACGCCGATCCAGTCCGGTTCGAGCACGGTCCTCGCCTCGTCGCGCAGGCTCTTCCCGCCCGTGAAATCGGGGATGTAGGCGGCGAGCCACACCAGCGCCCGCGCGCCGAGCGCCTCGGCGATCGCGGGAAGCAGGACCCCGGAACCCGAATGGGCGACCACGACCGGCCGCTCACCGACGTACTGCTCGCGCACGTGCTGCGCGTATCCCTCGACCGGCAGATCTTCCGGTGTCAGCAGGTCCACCGCGATCGCGCGGTGCCCGGCCGCGGTGAGCAGCTTGGCCACCCGGTCCCAGCTCGCCGGGCTCTGCGTCGTGCCGTGCACGAGGACGAAGTCCATGACTCCATGCTGGCCTCCACCGCGCGAACGGTGAAGGCCAGCACGTCGAGTCGTGACTAGAGCTTCACCGGGTAGACCGGCTCCGGCACCTCGGGCTTGATGCGGTTCTCGACGAAGATGCCGTGCCACAGCATGAACACCAGCAGCGCCCACAGCTGGCGGCTGCGGTCGAGCTGCCCGGCCTTGTGCTCGTCGAGGAGCGCCAGTACGGCCTTCTTGTCGAGCAGTTCGTCGGTCTGGGAGTCCGAGATGATGCCCTTGGCCCAGTCGTACATCTCGTTGCGCAGCCACAGCCGGATCGGCACCGGGAAGCCGAGCTTGCGCCGGTTCAGCACATGTGCCGGGATGATCTTCGCCAGCGCCTGGCGCAGCGCGTACTTCGTGGTGCCGTGCGCGAGCTTCTGGTCGAGCGGGATGCTCGCGGCGACCTTGAACACCTCGGCGTCGAGGAACGGCACCCGCAGTTCCAGCGAGTTCGCCATGGTCACCTTGTCGGCCTTGACCAGGATGTCGCCACGCAGCCAGGTGTAGAGGTCGACGTGCTGCATCCGCGCGACCGGGTCCCAGCCCTCGGAGATCTTGTACCAAGGAGCGGTGACGTCCTTGAACCCGACGCCTTCCTCATAAGTGCGCAGCACGTTGCGGAGCTGGTCGTCGCGGAAGTTGCGGGCGTTGCCGTAGTAGCGGTCTTCCAGCGGCAGCGCGCCGCGCCGCAGCAGGTCTTTGCCCCGGGTGCCCTCGGGGATCTTCGTGGAGACCTTGCCGATGATCTTCCGCATGCCGCCGGGGATCTTTTCGAACGGCGCCAGCGAGATCGGCTCGTTGTAGATCGTGTAGCCGCAGAAGAGCTCGTCGGCGCCTTCGCCGGACAGCACGGCCTTGACGTGCTTGCGCGCTTCGCGGGCGATGAACCACAGCGGCACGAGCGCCGGGTCGGCGACCGGGTCGTCGAGGTACCAGACGATGAGCGGCAGCGCCTCCATCATCTCGTCCGCCGACACCGTGCGGACCACGTGCTTCACACCGATCGCGGCTGCCGTTTCGGCGGCGACGTCGACCTCGGAGTAGCCCTCGCGCTCGAATCCGGTGGTGAACGCGATCAGGTTCGGGTTGTGCTCCTTGGCCAGCGTCGCGGTCGCGGTCGAGTCGATGCCGCCGGAGAGGAACGCGCCGACCGTGACGTCCGGGTCGGAGATCATGTGCTTGCCGACCGAGTCACGCATCACATCGGCGATGCGCTCGTACAGCGCCTCCGCCTCGGCCTCGCTGTTGACCGGCTTCGCGGCGAACTGCGGGTGGAAGTAGCGGGTGAACTCGACCTCGCCGCCCGGGACGACCCGGAACGACGTACCTGACTCGACGCGGCGGACGCCGGTGTGCAGCGACTCGGGCTCCGGCACGTACTGCAGCACCAGGTAGTGCTGCAGGGCCGTGCGGTCCAGCTTCTCCTCGACACCGAGGACGCTCGAAAGCTCCAGCAGGCTCTTCTTCTCACTCGAGAAGGCGATCTTGCCGGGACCGGCGGAGTAGAACAGCGGTTTGATACCGAACGGGTCGCGCGCGCCGAAGACGACCTTCTCCTGGGAATCCCAGATCATGAAGGCGAACATGCCGCGCAGCTTCTTCACCGCGTCGTCGCCGAGGTAGTGGTACGCCGCGACGATCGCTTCGCCGTCGCCCTCTGTGGCGAACTTCGCACCGTGCTCGGCGGCCAGTTCGTCACGCAGCTCTTTGTAGTTGTAGATCTCGCCGTTGAAGTTCAGCGTGTAGCGCTCGGGGGCCTCCGGCGGGCCCCAGATCAGCGGCTGGTGAGCGTGGTCGACGTCGATGAAGGCCAGCCGGTTGAAGCCGTAGACGACCTCGGCGTCGGCCCAGGTGTCGTGCTCGTCGGGACCGCGGTGGCGCTGGCAGCGCATGGCGGCGTCGACCGCCTCGCGGGCGCCCGCGGCGTCGGCTTCGGTCGAACAGATCAGTCCAAGCAGGCCGCACACGTCTAGTTCACACACCTCTTGTTGGCCGAGCGGGGAGAAGGGCCCAGTATGCCCGGGTGGACGTACACCCGGATGTGGTGGGGGATACGCGTGTTGTGGTCACCCCTTAGTCAGCGCGGTGCCACAACTCGGCTAGGCTCCGCCATGTCACGAAGATCGGTCGAGGAGGCTCTGGGTGAAAGGGCAAGGCGCAGTGGGAAATCCAGAGCGCATCCCGGTTAAGCGGGCTGGTCGCGTCGCAGCGCTCGCCGCGCTGGTGATGCTGACCGCGACGGGCTGTTCCGGGGACGAGATCCTTCGCTTCGGCTGGCCTGTCGGGGTGACCCCGCAGGCGCACGACATGCGCACCCTGTGGACGTGGACGGTCGTCGCCGCGCTGGTCGTCGGTGTCATCGTCTGGGCGCTGATCTTCTGGACCGCGATCTTCCACCGCAAGAAGAAGACCGCCGACGGCGCGGAGGAGGAACTGCCCCGCCAGTTCCAGTACAACATCCCGCTGGAGATCTTCACGGTCGTCGTCCCGACGATCATGGTCTGCGTGCTGTTCTTCTTCACCGCGACCACCGAGAACCGCGTGCTCGCCGAGACGGAGAACCCGGACGTCACGGTCGACATCGTCGCGTTCCAGTGGAACTGGGAGTTCAAGTACAAGAGCGACTCCAAGAACCACGACGACCCCGAGATCACCACGGTCGGCAGCTCGACCGAGATCCCGCTGCTCGTCCTGCCGACGAACAAGACGATCCAGTACAACCTGCGGTCGGCCGACGTCATCCACTCGTTCTGGGTGCCGGAGTTCCACTTCAAGCGGGACGTCATGCCGGACCCGGAGAAGAACAACCAGGACTTCACCTTCCAGAACTCGATCGACCGGGAAGGTTCGTTCGTCGGCCGCTGCGCCGAGCTGTGCGGCACCTACCACTCGGGAATGAACTTCGAGGTCAGGGCCCTGTCGCCGGACAAGTACGCGCAGTACATCCAGCTGCGCGGCACGGTGAACCCGAAGAGCGGCAAGCCGAACACCGCGTCCGAGGCGCTGACGGCGATGAACTGCGGCGACCTGTGCGCGCCCTACGCCGTCACCACCACCCCGTTCAACACCGACCGCACCGCGCGGGTCGCGTCCAACTGACCCGGCTGTTCGAGCCCGAAACAGGAGTGAGGCAACGTCCATGAAGGTCGAAGGACGGATTTTCTTCCTCGTCGCGGTCTTCTCCGTCGTCGTGGCGGGTATCTACGCGTACATGACCGGAACGATGACCCGGGACGGCGTCGAGCCGGTCGGTGTGGTGGCCCTGATCCTCACCGGTGGCCTGGCCTTCCTGGCCGGCAGCTACCTGCAGTTCGTGGCGCGGCGCATCGAGCCGCGGCCGGAGGACCGGGAAGACGCCGAGATCAGCGACGGCGCCGGCGAGCTGGGCTTCTTCAGCCCCGGCAGCTACTGGCCGATCGGTCTCGCGGCGGCCGCCGCGCTGACCGGCGTCGCGCTCGCGTTCTTCCACGTCTGGCTGCTGATCATCGCGCTGGGCCTGGTGATCGTCGCCATCGGCGGGCTGGTCTTCGAGTACCACACCGGTCCCAACCACGAGTGACGTTCTCGTGCCGAAGCGGCGCCTTGATCCGGTGACGGATCGGGGCGCCGCTTTTGCATTCAGAGGACTAAATGCGGGCGGGCTGGGGCGCTTCGGGCGTGGACTTGGGCGCGGAGTCGGCCGTGGACTTGGGAGTGCGCTTCGGTGCGAGCGCCGCGGCCAGCACCGCCAGCATTCCCAAGATCTCCGGCCAGGTCGGCCGGTGGCCGTAGGCGAGGACGTCGACCACCACCGCGACCACGGGGTAGACGTAGGACAGCAGCGCCACGGTCGTGGTCGGCAGCTTGCCGATGCTCGCGTACATCAGGACGTACATCAGCGCGGTGTGCACGGTTCCCAGCAGCACCAGCCACAGCAGCCCTGAGGTGTCCGTGGGCAGCGGCGTGACGAGCAGTGCGGGTGCCAGCACGATCGTCCCGGTCACCAGCTGGATGGCCGCCAGGACGTGCGGACGCAGGTGCTTCAGCTGCTTCGCGACGAACGAGGCGCCGGCGTAGAGCGCGGCCGCTCCGAGCGCGAGGGCGATTCCCGCCGGCTCCACGGGTTTGCCGTCGGCACCGTGCGCGGACAGCGAGATGAGCGCCACCCCGCCGAACGCGATCAGCGCCCGGACCAGCTGGCTCTTCGCCATCTTCTCGCCGAGGAACGCCGCGGCGAGACCGACCAGCATCAGCGGCTGGGTGTGGTAGACGACGGTGCTCACCGAGATCGACGAAAGCGTGTAGGAGGCGAAGAGCAGCACCCAGTTCCCGACCAGGAACAGGCCGCCGAGGACGGCGAGCCCCAGCTCGCGGCGGGTGAGCGTCCAGGGGCGGAGCCAGCCTCGCGCGGCGCTCCACACCAGGAGCAGCAGGCCGCCGACGAAACTCCTCGCGAACGCCACGGCGGGCGCGTCGGCGCCGCTTTCGAGGACGACGGCGCCGATCGTGCCGGACAGCGCCATCGCGGCCGTCCACTGGAGCAGGGGGTTGTTCTTGTTCATGGCGACCACTTTCGACCTCGGGCGCCCGGCCGACCAGTGTCAGAGATGACATCGACCGCAAAACTTATGACACACTGCCGGAATGGATGTGCAGAAGGTCGCGGTGGTGCTCGCCGACCAGGTCTCGCCGTTCGAACTCGGCGTCGCTTGCGAGGTCTTCGGCACCGATCGCAGCGCCGACGGCATCGAGGGCTGGGACTTCGCCGTCTGCTCGCCCGGGGGCGAGAACGTCCTGAGCTGGTCCGGCTTCGGGTTGAACAGCCTGGAGACCCTGGACTTCGCGGCGTCCGCCGATCTGCTGATCGTCCCGACCTGCGCGCCGCGCAGCGCGAGCCCGCCGGAGCCGGTGCTGGAAGTCCTGCGCGACGCGGCGTCCCGGGGAGCATGGGTCGCGGGCTTCTGCGCGGGCGTCTTCTCGCTCGGGTACGCGGGGCTTCTCGACGGGCGAAACTGCACCGTGCACTGGGTTTACGAGCAGGAGTTCCGGTCGCGTTTCCCGACGGCGAAGGTCGATCCGAAGGCGCTGTACGTCGACGACGGTGGCGTCCTCACCAGTGCCGGGACCGTCGCAGCCGTCGATCTCTGCCTGCATCTGGTGCGTGAACTGCGAGGCGTCGCCGCGGCCACCACGCTGGCCAGGCGGATGGTCGCGGCTCCGCATCGCGCCGGTGGGCAGGCGCAGTTCGTGCAGGCGCCGGTTCCCGAGACCGCCGCGCCGGACGACACCGTGCTCGCCGAAGCGCTCGAATGGATCGAGCGACGGCTGGACCGGCCGTTCACCGTCGCGGAACTCGCCCGCCGCAGTGGTTTGGGGGAGCGCACGTTCCTGCGCCGGTTCTCGGCGGCCACCGGCACGACACCGCACCGGTGGCTCACCGAACGCCGTCTCGATCGCGCGCAGGCGCTGCTCGAAGAAGGCCGTCTGTCCATTGAGGACATAGCGGTCGCCTGCGGGTACGCCTCCGCCGCGGCACTGCGGCATCAGTTCGGCAAGCTCCGCGGTACCAGTCCGAGTGCTTACCGCAAGACGTTTTCCGTTGGCTGAGCGGAAATGTCGTGCCCGACGGTGACGTCGACGTACTCGGGGACCTCTTCGTGCGCGTCGCCGACGGTGAGCGTCCCGGTCGGCTCGAACAGCAGCAACGACGCACCGTCCACTGAGGACGGTTTGTGATAGGTGCCGCGCGGGACGACGAACACCGAGCCACGCGGCAACGTGACGACGCGCTCGCCCGCCTCCTCGCGTAACGCGATGTCCAAGGTGCCGTCGAGGACGAGGAAGAACTCGTCGGTGTTCTCGTGGACGTGCCAGACATGCACGCCCGCGACCTTGGCGAGTCGGACGTCGTAGTCGTTGACGTGGGCGACGATCCGCGGGCTCCAGATCTCGTCGAATCCGGCCAGTGCGGTCGCCAGGTCGATCGGCTGCTTGCTCATGACCTCGATCCTGGCCGCTGGACCGGCGCGGCGGTGAGTGCTAGGAATCGCATATGTCGCATGATTTCTCGCACCGGGTCTTTTCGCACCGGGTCGCCGTCCTTGTCGACGAGGGCTCCAACCCCTTCGAGATGGGCGTCGCGACCGAGCTCTTCGGCCTGCGGCGGCCGGAACTGGACCGGCCCTGGTACGACTTCACACTGTGCGCCGCCGAGCCGTCCGTGCGCATGCACCTGGGGATGTTCACCCTCTCCGGGATCGCCGGACTCGAAGCGCTGGAATCCGCCGACACGGTGATCGTGCCCAACCGGCCCGATCCGGAGCTCCCGGCCGGGGAACCGGTACTGGCGGCCATCCGCGACGCGGCCGCGCGGGGCGCCCGGCTGGTGAGCTTCTGCACCGGCGCGTTCACCCTCGCGCGGGCGGGTGTCCTGGACGGACGGCGCGCGACGACACACTGGAAATGGGCCGGGCTGTTCCGCACCCTGTTCCCCGAGGTCCGGCTGGAGCCGGACGTCCTGTTCGTCGACGACGGTGACGTCCTGACCGCGGCGGGCAGCGCGGCCGCGCTGGACCTCGGCCTGCACCTGATCAGCCGCGACCACGGCGCCGAGATCGCCAACGCGGTGAGCCGCCGTCTGGTGTTCGCCGGGCACCGCGACGGTGGCCAGCGGCAGTTCGTCGAACGTCCGGTGCCGTCGGTGCCGGACACCTCGCTGGCGCCGGTGCTCGAATGGGCCCGCGAACGGCTGGACCGGCCGCTCACCGTCGCCGACCTGGCCGCGCGGGCGGCGGCCAGCCAAGCGACGCTGCACCGGCGGTTCCGGGCCGAACTGGGGACGACGCCGCTGGCGTGGCTCACGACGGAACGGATCGCGCTGGCGTGCCGGCTGATCGAGCGCGGGGAGCAGCGGCTGGACCGGGTGGCGCGGGCGTCGGGCTTCGGTACCGCGGCGAACCTGCGTACCCAGCTTCGGCGGGCTACGGGGCTGACGCCTACGGCTTACCGGGCGCGGTTCAGCACCGCTTCTTAGCGGTCGCCTCCGTGCCATGAAGCGGTCGCCTCGTGCCATGAAAGGTCCTTTCCTTGCAAATTTTGCAAGGAAAGGACCTTTCATGGCACGCCAGGAGAGAGTCCGCGGAGGCCTCCTTGCCTCCCGGCGCACCTCGAGTGGGGAAGATTCCGGACGTTCAACGTCCGGAATCTTCCCCACTCGAACCCGGCGGACATCGGCGACGGCACAGCCGGACCACCCGTCCCGCCACCGCAGCCAGGAGTTCGCCGTGGCCGGCGGCGCGTAAGGGGTACCGCTCACGCCGGTCGCCACCCCCTGGGGCGTACCTCGCAAGTAGCCGACTGACTTCAGCAGGCCGTGAGGATCAGGCGAAGGCGATCCACCGGTTGAGCAGATCGGCCGCCGCACCCGAGTCGATCGCCGAGGCCGCCCGCGCGAGCCCGGCCGCCAGGTCGTCTTCCAGCGATCCCGAGAAACCGGTGAAAGCCGCCAGCGCGGCCGCCGAGTTGAGCAGCACCGCGTCCCGCACCGGCCCCGTCTTCCCCGCCATCACCTGACGGAAGACCTCGGCGTTGTGCGCCGCGTCACCGCCGCGGAGGTCGTCCGCGGTCGCCCGCGCGATGCCCAGCGCCGAAGGGTCGAAGCTGCGTTCGGTGATCTCGCCGCCGGAGACCACCCACACCGAACTGGTGGTCGTGGTGGTGATCTCGTCGAGCCCGTCGTCGCCGCGGACGAGCAGCACGGTCATCCCGCGGCGTGCGAACACCTCGGCCAGTACGCGGGTCTTGTCCTCGTACGCGCAGCCGATCAGCGAACTGCGCGGTTGCGCCGGGTTGGTCAGCGGGCCCAGCAGGTTGAACGTCGTCGGCACGCCGAGTTCACCGCGGGTCGGGCCGGCGTGTCGCAGCGCGGGGTGGAACTTCGGCGCGAAACAGAAGCCGATGCCCAGTTCGTTCACGCTCCGCTGGACCGTCTCCGGTGGCAGGTCGATGGTGACGCCCAGCTCTTCCAGCACATCGGCCGCGCCGGACTTCGACGACGCGCTCCGGTTGCCGTGTTTCGCCACCGGCGCGCCCGCCGCGGCCGTCACCACGGTGGCCATGGTGGAGATGTTGACCGAGTTGGACCGGTCGCCACCGGTGCCGACGATGTCCACCGAAGGCCGGTCGATCGTCACCCGTTTGGCGTGCGCCAGCATGGCGTCGGCCATACCGGAGATCTCCGCCGGTGTCTCACCCTTCGCCCGCAGCGCGACGGCGAACCCGGCGATCTGGGAGGGCGTCGCCGTCCCGCTCATGATCTGGTCCATCGCCCACGCGGTGTCCTCTTCGGACAGGTCCGTCCGCGCGATGAGCTGGTTGAGCAGGGACGGCCAGGTCTTGGCTGCCGCGCTCATCGGGTCAGCCGTGCACGACCGGCACCCGCCGGGCGCGCAGTACGTCGGCGACCGTCTCCGCGGCCGTCAGCGGGTCGAGCGGGTGGACCAGCACCGCGTCGGCCTGCGACCAGGTCGCGAGCCAGCGGTCGTCCTTGCGCCGGACCGACACCACGATCGGCGGGCAGTCCTCGATCTCGTTCTTGAGCTGGCGGGTCAGCCCGATGCCGCCGGTCGGCTGCGCCTCGCCGTCGAGGATGGCCAGGTCCACGTTGCCCGCGTCCATCTCGACGAGCACCTCGGAGATACCGGACGCCTCGGTGTAGTCCACCCGGCCGAGGTCGGCGGCGGGCCGGCGGCCGATGGCGTTGATGATCGCCTCGCGCACCTCCGCCTTGTGGCTGAACACCAGGATCCGCATCGCCTGCTCGCCCATGAGCGCGCCTCCGCCTCGTCTAGTCATCTCGACACCGGCGATGTTATCCGCCATGACCGACATCACGTGGACGCACCCGACGGCTGGAGCGCGTCCCAGCCCAGCGAATCGCCGCCGAGCCGCTGCGCGAGTCCCGCCATCCGCGACCGTTCCTGCGCGCAGTGCAGCGCGTCGAGGGTCTGGACGCGCAACGCGTGCGCCAGCGTGAAGCCGTCGTCCGGCCCCTGTTCCCGCAGCTCCCAGCCGTCCTGGGCGAGGATCGACGTCGCCTCCGCCACCTTTTCGGGCGGCAGTTTCAAGTGGTGGCGCAGGATCGCCGGTGCTTCGGCGACCCAAGCGGGTGATCTCGCCAGCACCGCGGAGTCCGCCTCGGCGGGGTCGAAAGCCGTCACGACGATCTCCACGCCGGGCGTGTCGACGGTCAGATCCGGGAGCTTCGGCTTCTTGACCAGGTCACGAAGCCGATCTAGTAAACCCATGAGTAGCCCTGTTCCCGCTTTCGTTCAGATGTGACCCGACACGCACGCGACTTGCCGTGGACCCACCCGGCGGGCCCCGTGCGTGAGAGGACATAATGCGACGCGTGACAACGGCAGCTCCCACCATCAGCCAGCGGGTCCACTCGCTGAACCGGCCGAACATGGTCAGTGTCGGCACCATCGTGTGGCTGTCCAGCGAACTGATGTTCTTCGCCGGACTGTTCGCCATGTTCTTCACCGTGAAGGCGCAGAACGCCTCCGGTCAGTGGCCGCCGCCGCTGCACGGTGAGCCCTTCCATCTGAACGTCGCGCTGGCGATCCCGTTCACGGTGATCCTCGTGGCCTCGTCGTTCACCTGTCAGTTCGGCGTGTTCGCCGCCGAAAAGGGTGACGTCTTCGGCCTGCGCCGCTGGTACATCATCACGTTGATCATGGGCGCGATCTTCGTCGGCGGCCAGGGTTACGAGTACCTCCACCTGATCGACGAGGGGATGACCATCCCGTCCGGCCCGTTCGGCACGGTGTTCTTCCTCGCGACCGGGTTCCACGGCCTGCACGTCATCGGTGGGCTCATCGCGTTCGTGTACCTGCTCATCCGCACCAAGCTGAGCAAGTTCACCCCGGCTCAAGCCACCTCGGCGATCGTCGTGTCCTACTACTGGCACTTCGTCGACATCGTGTGGGTGGGCCTGTTCGCGGTGATCTACATCCTTCCGTGAACGAAGCCGCCACCACGACCTATCGGCCTGAACTGACAGCAAGGGTTGCCGCAAGATGACCTCCAGCAAGGACAAGACGGATCGCCGCCGCTTCCGCGCGCGGTCCAAGCTGCACCGGCGGTTCGCCGGTGCGCTGGCGCTCGGGATCGCGCTGCTGAGCGTGGGCGGGCTGTACGCCGTCTTCGCCCCGGAGCCGCAGACCGCGCAGGCGCAGGGCGAATCCGCCCTCCTGCGCGAGGGCGAGAAGCTCTACAACAACACGTGTATCGAATGTCACGGGCCGAAGCTCGAGGGCGTCCCCGACCGTGGCCCGAGCCTCATCGGCATCGGCGACGCGGCCGTGTACTTCCAGACTTCGACCGGCCGCATGCCCGCGGTGCGCCAGGAAGCACAGGCGCAGCGGAAGCCGCCGAAGCTGTCCGAGGCCGAGATCAACGCGCTGGGCGCCTACATCCAGGCCAACGGTGGCGGCGCGCAGCGTCCCGCCGAGAAGGGTGACGCGCTGCGTGGCGACGACGTCGCGCGCGGCAGCGAACTCTTCCGCCTCAACTGCGCCTCGTGCCACGGCTTCACCGGCCGCGGTGGCGCGCTCTCGTCGGGCAAGTTCGCCCCGAACCTGGACCCGGCCACGGAAGAGCAGATCTACACCGCGATGCTCACCGGGCCGCAGAACATGCCCAAGTTCTCCGACCGGCAGCTGTCGCCGGAGGAGAAGAAGGACATCATCGCGTTCGTGAAGTCCGTGAGTCACGGGAACAACTCACCCGGCGGTAGCTCGCTCGGCGGACTTGGCCCGGCTTCGGAGGGCGCGATCGCGTGGATCGTCGGGATCGCCGCGCTGATCGGCGTGACGTTGTGGATTGGATCGAAGGCATGAGCGCCGAAGGGCCGAAGCCGCCGACAGAGGCGGAGTTGGCGGACATGGATCGCGACCAGCTCGTCAAGCTGGGTACCGCGCTCGACGGGGTCGAGATCGTCGAATACCCGACGCCGTGGCCGGTCGAAGGGACCAAGGCGGAGAAGCGCGCCGAGCGCGCTGTCGCACTCTGGTTCGTGCTGGCCGCGCTGTCCGGCCTCGCGTTCGTGGTCCTCGTCGCCTGGCCGCACTGGTTCGAGTACAAGGAGCCGGGCACGACCGGCTACACCAAGTACACGCTGTACACGCCGCTGCTCGGGGTCTCCCTCGGGCTCGCCGTGCTCAGCCTCGGTATCGGCGTGATCCTCTACACCAAGAAGTTCGTCCCGGCCGAGGTCTCGGTGCAGGAGCGCGGTGACGGCGGGTCGAAAGAGGTCGACAAGGCCACGATCCTCGCCCAGCTGGCCGACTCGGGTAACCGTATGACCATCGCGCGCCGCTCGATGATCAAGCGGTCCGCGGGCGCCGGTGCCGGTGTGCTCGGCCTCGCCGTCGCGGCGCTGCCGATCGCGTCCTTCATCAAGGACCCGTGGAAGGACACCGAGAACCGCGACTCCCTGTGGCACTCGGGCTGGAAGAAGAACTTCCCGGAAGAGAAGGTCTACCTGCGCCGCAACACCGGCCGTCCGCACGAGGTCTCCCTGGTCAGGGTCGAGGACCTCGACGCGGGCGCCATGGAGACGGTCTTCCCGTTCCGCGAGTCCGAGCGTGAGGACGAGCACGCGCTTTCGGCCGCCTTCAAGCGGGTCGACAACCCGGTCATGTTGATCCGCCTCCGCCCGACCGACGCCGCCAAGGTCGTCAAGCGTCAGGGCCAGGAGGACTACAACTTCGGGGACTACTTCGCGTACACGAAGATCTGCAGCCACGTCGGCTGCCCGACCTCCCTGTACGAGCAGCGGACCAACCGCATCCTCTGCCCCTGTCACCAGTCGCAGTTCGACGCGCTCCACTACGCCAAGCCGATTTTCGGGCCTGCTACGCGGCCGTTGGCCCAGCTTCCGATTACAGTGGACGAAGAGGGCTACCTGATCGCGCGCGGAGACTTCAACGAGGCCGTCGGACCGGCCTTTTGGGAGCGTAAGTCATGAGTTCACTCACCACCCCGACGAAGGGGACGAACCCGGTCGAGAAGGCCGCGGGCGCTGGTGCGAAGTGGGCCGACGACCGGTATCACCTGGCCAAGGGCATGCGGCACCAGCTCAACAAGGTGTTCCCGACGCACTGGTCGTTCCTGCTCGGCGAGATCGCGCTCTACAGCTTCATCATCCTGTTGCTGTCCGGTGTCTATCTCACGCTGTTCTTCGACCCCTCCATGGAGGAGGTCGTCTACAACGGCAGCTACACCGGCCTGCAGGGCGTCGAGATGTCGCGGGCCTTCGCGACCACACTGGACATCTCGTTCGACGTCCGCGGCGGTCTGTTCGTCCGGCAGCTGCACCACTGGGCCGCGTTGATCTTCGTGGCCTCGATGATGGTGCACATGTTCCGGATCTTCTTCACCGGCGCGTTCCGGCGCCCGCGTGAGGCGAACTGGGTCATCGGTGCGCTGCTGCTGGTCCTGGGCATGTTCGAAGGCTTCTTCGGCTACTCGCTCCCGGACGACCTGCTCTCCGGTACCGGTATCCGCGCGACCCTGTCGGGCATCGTGCTCTCGGTGCCGGTCATGGGGACCTGGATCCACTGGGCGCTGTTCGGCGGGGAGTTCCCCGGCAACGAGATCATCCCGCGCCTGTACACGATCCACATCCTGCTGCTGCCGGGCATCATGCTCGGCCTGGTGGCCGCGCACCTCGCGCTGGTCTGGTACCAGAAGCACACGCAGTTCCCGGGCGTGCGCCGCAAGGAGACCAACGTCGTCGGCGTCCGCATCATGCCGGTCTTCGCGCTCAAGGGCGGTGCGTTCTTCGCGCTGGTCACCGGCGTCATCGCGCTGATGTCGGGTCTCTTCCAGATCAACCCGATCTGGAACATCGGCCCGTACAACGCGGCGCAGGTCTCGGCGGGTTCACAGCCGGACTGGTACATGGCCTGGGCCGACGGCATGCTGCGGATCTGGCCCGCGTGGGAGCTCTACCTCGGGAACTACACGGTCCCGGCGGTGTTCTTCCCCGGCGCGATCGGGATGCCGCTGCTGATCAGCCTGCTGGTGATGTATCCCTGGATCGAGCGAAAGCTGTCCAAGGACACCGCGCACCACAACCTGCTGCAGCGTCCGCGCGACGTCCCGGTCCGGACCTCGCTGGGCATCATGGCCCTGACCTTCTTCGCGGTCATCATGCTGTCGGGCTTCAACGACATCATCGCGTTCGCCTTCGACATCTCGCTGAACGCGACGACGTGGGCGGGCCGGATCGGTGTCCTGCTGCTGCCGCCGCTGGCGTACTACATCACCTACCGGATCTGCCTCGGCCTGCAGCGGGCCGACCGCGAGGTGCTGGAGCACGGTGTCGAAACCGGCATCATCAAGCGCCTGCCGCACGGTGAGTTCATCGAGATCCACCAGCCGCTCGGCCCGGTGGACGACCACGGCCACCCGCTGCCGCTCGAGTACCAGGGCGCGTCGGTGCCGAAGAAGATGAACAAGCTCGGCTCGGCCGGGCACGCCGTCGCGGGTTCGGTCTGGTCTCCGGACCCGGTCGAGGAGACGATCGCGCTGGAGCGCGCCCGGGCCAACGGGCACGGCAACGGCAAGGTCGACGACATCGGCGGCGAGCCCTCGCAGGAGCGCAAGGAAATCACCTCCGGGCACTAGTTCTGCCAAGAAGCGCGTGAAGGCCCCCTTCCCTCGGTTGAGCCGAGGGAAGGGGGCCTTCACGCGCTGCAGGGACAAGGGAAGCGATGAGCTACATCTTCGAAGCGTCCGGCAAGACCGTCTGGAGCCCGGCGTTGCGGGTCGGCAAGCTGTTCGTGGACATGGCGGACAGCCTGTCCGGCAGCCACGGGGTGCCGCACGGGCTGTCGTTCATGGCGAGTGACTTCGTCGTCCTCGACGTTCCGGTGTTCGCCGAGTTCACGCGGTCACTGGAGAACAGTTCGGTGCTGACCCATCAGGAGTACCGCGCGCTGGCGGGTGGGTTCGTGGAGATCTGCCGGACCATGCTGGCGGAGAGCACCTGAGGGGTTCAGGCGCCTTCGACGCCGATGTCGAAAGCGGACTCGCTGTCGGCCTTCGAGTACGAGCGGAACGCGATATGCGTGACGGTGCTCAGCACACCGGGGATCTTGCCGATCTTCGCCGGGATCAGATCCGCGAGGTCCTCGTGGGCCGAAACCCGGATCGAAGCGATCAGGTCGACGTCGCCCGCGCAGGAATAGACCTCGCGGACCCCGTCGATGTCCGCGATCGCCTGTGCCGCCTCGGGGATGGCATCGGCTTCGACCTGGATCAGCACGATCGCCGTGATCAAAGGGTCCTCCTGTGTTCATTGTCGCGCGCTGACGGAAACGCGCCGAAGGAGCGCAGTCAGCGGTCCGGCCAACTTGACCAGGCAGGCGCCCCTTCATCGCGTTCCCGTGGGCCTTCGGCCCAAAAGAGGTGGTCCCGCCAAGCGGAATCCTAGCCCGCCACGTGTTCCAGCGCCGTCGCGCTCGCCGCGAGGTCGAGCCACTCTCCCCAGCCGCCCGCTACGGCGGCCGGTTCCGCCCACGGGTGTGTGGTGCGCACGAGCCGGACACCGGGGCGGGCCAGCCAGCGCAACAGGATGCCGACCTCCTCGGGGAACGCGCCGAAGAGCGGCCCGGGGCCGGGGAGCACCGTTTCCGCCGAGGCCACCAGCATCTCGACCACCGGCATCGGCGGCACCCCGCGCCGCGCGACCCCCGCCGACGCGAGCCTGCCGTGCCGGATCACCGCGAGTTCCCAGCCGCCGTTGCCGTCCGGGCCCGCCGCGATCAGTTCCGGGATACCCGCCAGCGCCGACTGCCGGTGCGCCCGGCCGACCGCGCGGATCAGCCCGGCCAGCTGATCGCGGTGCTGGGCGGCCTGTTCGTAGTGCTCGGCCGCGGCGAGCCTGGCCAGCTGATCGGCGGCGGCCCGCAGCGGCCGCCCGTCCGTCCCGGCGATGAGCCCGGACACCGCCAGCACGCCGGGCCGGTACTCCTCGACCGTCTGGAGCCCCGCGCAGGGCGCGCCGCAGCGCCCTAGTTCGGCGAGAACGCAGGGTTTGCCGTTCGGGGCGGTCGCGGAGATGCGCTGGGTGCATGTCCGCAGCCCGGAGGCGCCGGCGAGGGTGTCCGCGGCCGACCGGGCGTCCGTCTGGCTGCGAAAGGGCCCCAGCATCCCGTCTCGCGGCATGCGGACCACCGACAGGCGGGGGAACGCCTCCTCGGTCAGCGCGACCCACCAGGCGTTGCGTGGGTTCTTGGAACGGCGGTTGTACATCGGGCGGTGGGCGGCGATCAGCCGGAGCTCCCGGACCGCGGCCTCCAGCGCGTGCGCGCATTCGACCGCGTCGACCCGTTCGGCCAGCGCGACCATCTCCCGGATCCGCCCCCGGCTCTCCGAGCCGGTGAAGTACTGCCGGACCCGGCGGCGCAGGTCGGACGACGTCCCGACGTAGAGGACCTCGTCGCTGGGGCCGCGGAACAGGTAGACGCCGGGCCGCGAAGGCAGGTGTTCGGCCAGCGAACGTTTGCGGCGCTGGGCCGGGGTCACCTCGGGCAGGTAGTCCAGCAGTTCTTCGAGCGTGTGGACGCCGAGGTTGCCGACGCGTTCGAGCAACGCGTGCAGGACGTCCACTGTGGCCCGTGCGTCCGCGAGGGCACGGTGGTTGGGCGTCGTCCGCGCGCCGAACAGCGCGGCCAGCGCGGAAAGCCGGTAGCTGGGCGTCTCGTCACGGGAGATGACCCGGCGGGCGAGCCGGACCGTGCAGACGACGGCCGTCTTCGGCCAGCGGTACCCGTGGCCTTCGCAGGCCGCGCGCATGAAGCCGGTGTCGAAGGGGGCGTTGTGCGCCACGAGCACGGCCCCTGAGATGAACTCGAGGAACGCCGGCAGCACGCGATCGATCCGGGGAGCGTCGTAGACCATCGCGCCGGTGATGCCGGTGAGCTCCACGATCTGCGGCGGGATCGGCATCCCCGGGTTGACGAAGGTGGCGAACTCGCCGAGGATCTCGCCGGCGCGGACCTTGACCGCGCCGATCTCGGTGATTCCGTCCGGACCGGGTTTCGTACCCGTGGTTTCCAGGTCGAAAACGACGAAAGTGGTGTCCCGCAAGGGGGTTCCCAGTTCGTCGAAGGCGAGTTGCGCCGCGCCGGGCCGCCGTCCGGTGTCCATGATCGGGCACAGTAGGGGCGGGCACCGACAATCCCGGGATCGTCGCACGCCGTCCCATCCAGCGCGCCCCGAGCCCATGGGGCCTACGCTGGAGCGATGCAGCCGCAGCCCGCAGTGCCCGAACTGCCCGAGGACGCCACCGGCGGACCCTCGGGTGTCGTGGCGTCGGTAGGTGGGCACGAGGAGTCCGAAGAGGTCCCGGCCGACGGCTGGACGGCCTTGCCGGAGCCCGTACGCGAGCGGATCGCCGAGCTCGCCGCGGCCGCCGTCGGCAAACTGCCGGTGGCCGACGTGCCGAGGCAGCTGCGCCCGGTCGCGAAGTTCGCCCCGGCGAAACGCGCGAAACTCGGCGGGACGGCGTTGCTCGCCGCGCTGGGGGAGTCGTCGCAGTTCCGGGTCGCGGTCACCGAATGGCTGCGCGACCACCGCAAGGACGCCCTCGACCCGAACGCCCCCGATTCCGTCGCCGCCGCGGCCGCCGCCGTGCTGCTCGGCGAGGCGGGCGCGGCCGGACGTGTCCGGCTGGTGGCGAAGAACGCCGACGAGACGGCGTTACGCGCCGAACGTGATGCCGCGCTGGCCCGCAACCAGCGGCTCGAGGCCGAACTCGCCCAGCTGCGGGAAGAGTTGCGTGAGGCCAAGGAGATCGCGAGCAACGCCAGGGGTGAACGCGAAGCCGAGGTCGAGAAACTGCTGAAACGCCTGCGAGAGCAAGGTGTCCAGTTACGTCAGGCCAAGGACGCGGTCGCCGAGGCCCGAGCCGAGCTGGAGAGCGGCGGCGCCGAGCGCGCCGAGGAGATCAAGGCGCTGAAGGCCCAGCTCGACCGTGAGAGGCAGCGAGTCGCGGCAGAGAAGGCGCGGGCGGAGAAGGCCGTCACGGACGCCGAGATCGCCCGCCAGTCCGCCCGCGAGGCGCGTCAGGCCGACGAGGTCAGGCTCGGGCTGCTGCTGGACACGATCGAAGGCGCCGTCGGCGGGTTGCGCCGGGAACTTTCGGTGAGCGCGAGGGGCCAGCGCCCGGCGGACATGGTCCGCGGTGCGACGTCGGGGCTGGGAGCGGGCGGCAAGATCCAGGACGTCACCGCGCTCGACCGGCATCTCGCGCTGCCCAACGTGCACCTCATCGTCGACGGCTACAACGTCACGAAGACCGGCTATCCCGAGTTGGCGCTGTCCGATCAGCGCGATCGGCTGATCCACCAGCTTTCCGCGCTGGCCGCGCGGACCAGCGCCGAGGTGACCGTGGTGTTCGACGGCGCCGGGGTGCTTTCCGTGCCCGCCGCGGTGCCGCGCGGGGTGCGGGTGCTGTTCTCCGAACGCGGCGTGCTCGCGGACGACGTCATCCGGTCCCTGGTCGCGGCCGAGCCGCCTGGCCGGCCGATGGTGGTCGCGAGCACCGACCGGGCGGTGGCGGACTCGGTGCGGCGGAAGGGCGCGCATCCGGTGCCGTCGGCGGTACTGGTGTCGAGGCTCAGCCGGGTTTAGAAGCGAGGCAGCACTCGGGTGTCACGGCTCTGAGCACGTGAGTGCGGTGTCACGTCACCTTTGCCTTGCCCCTTTACCACTCACGAGGCCCGAAACTGTCAGTGGTCGCTCTTATCGTGTGCGTCATGACCGAGATAGCGGATAGAGAGACGCTCGTCATCGATTGCGATCGCTGCGCGGTCCGGGGTGACGCATGTCATGACTGTGTCGTCAGTGTCCTCCTCGGCGCGCCGCCGTCGCTCGAATGGGACGCCGACGAGCGAAAAGCGGTCGACGTGCTCGCGGAAGCGGGGATGATCCCGCGCCTCCGGATGGTCCGGAGGGTCGAGCGAGAGCGGCGGATGACGGCCTGAGACACGCCGCGACCGGGGCATTCGACGAGTGGTCGATCCGATCAGGCGAACGGTAGGTAGTCGTAATGGTCCCCAGGATGTAACGCCCGTCACAACTTTCCGCTCATGCTGGTCCGAAGGTGTTTCGGCGCATCACGGAGAGTTTTTGCGGTGGGCGTGGTGGACGTGGTGCCTGTGGTTTCGTAACCTGTCCGAGATCTCGTGGCCGGAAGTCGTCGCCAGACGGCGACACGGGATCGCCACTGAAGCAGCTTTGTCGGGGAGTTGCACCAGAAACCAGCCGGGCGCCAAACCTGTTGCGATAGCAGTCGGCCAGGTGCCAGGTGGGAACGCGGGGAACCGCGCGGGCTTCACGGCCGGCGACGCGGCTCCGTGGAAGAGGGCCCCCGACCTCTTCGTCCCGGGTTTCGGAGTCAGTGGCCGACAGCAAAGGAGACACGCGCGACCGTGCAGTCGCATCCAGTCAAGCGCGTGGTGTCAGGAGCTTTGGCCGCGGCCGCGGTGATCACCGCGGTAACGGTCGCTCAGCCTTCCGCCACCGCTGCCCCAGCCCCCGCCCAACAACAGCCCCCGTCCGGTTCGGACGCGCTCGCCAAGTACCGCGACCTCGCGGCGCAGGCGGAGAAGGCGAACGAGGACCTCCTGAAGGCGAAAGACGATCTCGCCGCGAAGCAGGGTGAGCTCGACAAGGCCACCGCGGACGCCGCGGCGGCCAAGGACGCCGGTCTCAAGGCCGCCGGTGACGAAAAGACGTTCCAGGCCGAGGTCAACAAGTTCGCCGGCGCGTCGTTCACCAGCGGTGTGCAGCTGAACAAGCTGTCGTCGCTGCTGTCGGGCGCGTCGACCCAGGACTTCCTGGACCGTTCCTCAGCGCTCGAGGTCCTCGCCGCGAACAAGAACACCGCTCTGAACAACCTGAGCGGCGCCGTGGCCCAGGCCGCGGCCTCCGCGCAGAAGGCCGCCGACGCGCAGGCGGCGGCCACCGCCGCCCGTGACGCCGCCGCCAAGCTGACGACGGACATCGAGGCGCGGCAGAAGACGCTGAACGACCAGCTCAAGGAGATCGAGCGGGCCGGCGGCAACCTGAGCGCCGCGGACAAGGCCGCCCAGAAGGACAAGGGCGGCGCATTCCCCAACCTGCCCGCTCCCGGCCCCGCTGCCGCGGCGGCACTCGCCGCCGCGAAGAGCAAGCTCGGCAGCCCGTACGTGTGGGGTGCGACAGGTCCGTCGCAGTTCGACTGCTCGGGTCTCATGCAGTGGGCCTACAAGCAGGCCGGTCTTTCGCTGCCGCGGTCGAGCCGTCAGCAGTCCACCTTCGGCGCTCCGGTCGAGAAGTCGCAGCTTCAGCCGGGCGACCTGGTGTTCTACTACTCGCCCGTCTCGCACGTGGGCATGTACGTCGGCAACGGCATGATGGTGCACGCGCCGACCTCCGGTGACGTCGTCAAGGTGTCGCCGCTGCAGAACAACTACGTCGGAGCCCGTCGCCCGACGGCCTGACGAACACCCGGAAAGGGGCGGTACCGCGCAGGCGGTGCCGCCCCTTTCGCGTACCGGGGGCCAAGTAGCCTGCAGGGGTGCTGAGGACGCTGCTGGTGACCAACGACTTCCCGCCCCGGCCAGGCGGTATCCAGAACTACCTGAACTCGCTGGCCACCCGTCTGCCCGCGGACGATCTCGTCGTGTACGCGCCGTCCTGGGAATCGAGTACCGGCTCGCACACCGAGTTCGACGCCGCCGCCCCGTTCGAGGTGGTGCGTCATCCGACGTCCCTCATGCTGCCGACACCGGACGTGCTCAAGCGGGCCAAGGAGATCATGCGGGCCCGCGACTGCGAGGCCGTCTGGTTCGGCGCGGCCGCGCCGCTGGCGTTGCTGGGGCATCCGCTGCGCGCGGCGGGTGCCCGCCGCGTCCTGGCCTCGACGCACGGTCACGAGGTCGGCTGGTCGATGCTTCCGGGGTCACGGCAGGCGTTGCGGCGGATCGGCGACACCGTCGACGTGATCACCTACGTCAGCAAGTACACGCGGTCCCGGTTCTCGGCCGCTTTCGGCCCGATGGCGGGGCTGGAGATGCTCCCGTGCGGCGTCGACACCGCCCTGTACCGCCCGGATCCCGCCGCGGGCAAGGAGATCCGCGATCGGCACGGTCTCGGTGACCGGCCGACGATCGTCTGCGTTTCACGGCTCGTGCCGCGCAAGGGCCAGGACATGCTGATCAAGATCCTGCCCGAGCTCCGCAGGCGGGTCCCGGACGTGGCGCTGCTGCTCGTCGGCGGCGGCCCGTACCGCAAGACGCTCACCGGGCTGGTCGACGCGCTGGGTGTCGAAGACAACGTGGTCATCACCGGATCGGTGCCGTGGAAGGAGTTGCCGGCGCACTACAACGCCGGTGACGTCTTCGCGATGCCCGCCAGGACGCGAGGGAAGGGCCTCGACGTCGAAGGGCTCGGCATCGTCTACCTGGAGGCTTCGGCGACCGGGCTGCCGGTCGTCGCCGGGAATTCCGGCGGGGCACCGGAAACGGTGCTGGACGAGGTCACCGGGCACGTCGTTGACGGCCGTGACGAACAGCAGTTGCGGGAGACGCTGGCCGCGTTGCTGGCCGATCCGGTGCGGGCGCGGCGGATGGGGGCCGCCGGCCGCGAATGGGTCGGGCAGCACTGGCGGTGGGACACCATGGCGAGCAGGCTCTCCGGCCTGCTCGACGGCGACCCGGTCGCGGCGGTGCGGTGACGGCGAGCGCCGTCAGGGTTCGTAGCGTGCCGGGTGGTTCGGGTCGTCGACGCGGATCACCATGTCGGCCAACGCCACCGGGTCGACTTCGGCTTCGTAGCGCTCGTAGGCGGGCAGCGCCCATTCGTCGGGCACCCGCCGCTTGAGCGCGGCGGATGAAAGCCACAGGTGCACGCTCAGATCGAACGCGAGGCCCGCGCCGAACAGGAACTCGCCGTCCAGCAGGACGACACCGCCTTCGGGCAGTTCGACGCGCTCGGCACGGGTGGCGCGATCGCGGACCGGATCCCACAGCGACGGGAGGACCCGTCCGCTGCCGCCCTCGGCGAGGGGATCGAGCACCTCGCGGCGCAGGGCGCCGAGGTCCAGCCAGTCGGTGTAGCGCGCGTCCGGGTCTTCCTTGCCGCGTTCGAAGCGCAGGGACGCGGGGCGGAGGAAGTCGTTCGCCGAGACCCGCAACGCCGCGTGACCGGCGACCCGCAGGGGATCGACCAGGGCGTCGGCGAGTTCTGTGGTGTTGGTCGCACCGCCCGCGCCGTCGACGGCGACCGCGATCCGGCGGCGGCCCGTGATCGCCGTGATGCGTTCGGTCAGTTCGGAGACCAGCAGAGCGGGAGAAATCGGACGGTAGCGCACAGAAAGAGATCCTCCACCCGGACCGGTGAACCTCGCACGGTACACCCGATGCGAGGATGGGCCGGTGACGAGAGCAGTGGCCAAAACAGCCGGAAGTGGTTGGCAGGTAGGCGTTTCCCAAACCGTGCCGTACAGCGGCGCGCAGGTGTGGGACTTCCTGGTCGGACGCGAGGGTGTGGAGATCTGGCTCGGCCCTGGTGCCGACCTCGGCCGTGAACTGGGCGCGCCCTACGAGACGGCCAACGGGACGACCGGCGAGATCCGTAGCCGTTCCGAGGGTGACAAGCTCCGGCTGACCTGGCGGCCGAAGGACTGGGATCACGACTCCACCCTCCAGATCACGGTGAGTGGCACCGAGCAGAAGACCACGCTCCGCTTCCACCAGGAATGGCTCGCGGGCGCCGACGAGCGGGAAGAACAGCGGGCATACTGGACCGAGGTGACCGAGCGAGTGGTGGCCGCGCTGGCCGAACGCTGACCGGCGCGCCGGGGGAGGCGTACCGATGCAGTCATCCGAAGAGCCGAAGCAGCTGACCGAGGATCTTCTCCAGGACTCACACCGGATCTCCGCGTTGCTGCGGGAAGAAGGCCCGGCCCGTAAGGTCCGGATGCCACGCGGCCTGGAAGCCTGGATCGTCACCGGGCACGCCGAGGCCCGCGCCGTGCTCGCGGATCCCCGCGTGGGCAAGGACACCGCCCAGGTGAGGCGGCTCTTCGAACGCGACGGCTTCGCATCCGGCGGTGACGACGCCGTGCGCGCGCTGAACGGGCACATGCTCAACCTGGATCCGCCGGATCACACGCGGCTGCGCAAACTGGTCAACCAGGCCTTCACTTCGCGCACCGTCTCCCGGCTGCGGCCGAGGATCGAGCAGATCACCGCGGAACTGCTGGCCGGGATCGGCGACGCGGAGCGCGTCGACCTGCTGCCCGCTTTCGCCGTTCCGCTGCCGATCCGGGTGATCTGCGAACTGCTCGGCGTGCACGCGGACGACCAGCCGGCGTTCGCGACGTGGTCGAACACGATGCTCGCCTGGTCGACGCCGGAGGAACTCCAAGCCGCGGCGGCGAAGATGCACGCGTATCTCGTCGACCTCATCGACGAGAAGCGCGCGAAGCCCGCCGAAGATCTGCTTTCTGGCCTGATCCACGCCAGTGACGAGGGCGATTCGCTCTCCGGGGACGAATTGCTGGCCATGGCGTTCCTGCTGCTGGTGGCGGGCTTCGAGACGACGGTCAACCTGATCGCGAACAGCGTGTTCGCCCTGCTTCGGGAGCCGGAGCAGCTGGCAGCGCTCCGCGCCGATCCCACGCTGATGCCGGGCGCTGTCGAGGAGTTCCTCCGCTACGACGGCGCGATCCACCTGGCGACCCTCCGATTCACCACCGAGCCCGTCACGGTCGGCGGCGTCGAGATCCCGGCGGACGAGTTCGTGCTGGTCTCCCTGCTCGGTGCCAACCGGGACGCCGAGCGGTTCGAAGACCCGGACCGGCTGGACGTCACGCGGTCGGCGAACGGGCATCTCGCGTTCGGCCACGGCATCCACTACTGCGTCGGTGCCCCGCTGGCCCGGCTGGAGGCCGAGATCGCGTTGCGCGGTCTGCTGGAGAGGTTCCCGCGGCTGAGCCTGGACGCCGAGCCGGAAACCTTGCGGTGGCGGGAAAGCGCCCTGGTCCACGGTCTGAAGACCCTCCCTGTGCAGCTGCGCTGAACAGGGCGTGTCGTAGGGTCGCGGGATGGACGCCGCAGAACTCCTCGCGCTCGACGCGGAACACGTCTGGCACCCGTACGGGCCGATGCCGAGCCCGATCGAGTCCCTGCTGGTCCGCGAGGCGAGCGGGGTGCGGCTCACCCTCGACGACGGCCGCGAGCTGGTCGACGGCATGTCGTCCTGGTGGGCGGCCATCCACGGCTACCGGCACCCGGTGCTGGACGCGGCGCTGGCCGACCAGGCGGGCCGGATGAGTCACGTCATGTTCGGCGGGCTCACCCACGAACCGGCCATCACCCTGGCCAAGACCCTGGTGGACCTCGCCCCGGACGGATTGCGGCACGTCTTCCTGTGCGACTCCGGTTCGGTGTCGGTCGAGGTCGCCGTGAAGATGTGCCTGCAGTACTGGCAGTCGTTGGGGCGCAAGGAAAAGCGGCGCCTGATGACCTGGCGCGGCGGGTACCACGGTGACACGTTCACGCCGATGAGCGTGTGCGACCCCGACGGCGGGATGCATTCGCTGTGGCGCGGGATCCTGCCGGACCAGCTGTTCCTGCCCAAGCCGCCGGGCACGTTCGACGACGAACCGGATCCGGCGTACCTCGAGCTGCTCGCGGCCGAGGTCGAACGGCACGCGGGCGAACTGGCCGCGATCATCGTCGAGCCGGTCGTGCAGGGTGCCGGCGGAATGCGGTTCCACCCGCCCGCGTACCTGCGCGCGTTGCGGGAGATCACCGAGGCCAACGACGTCCTGCTGATCTTCGACGAGATCGCCACCGGATTCGGCCGCACCGGCCGGATGTTCGCCGCCGAACACGCCGGGGTGACCCCCGACGTCCTGTGTCTCGGCAAGGCGCTGACGGGCGGTTACCTGACGATGGCGGCGGCACTGTGCACGCCGCGGATCGCCGACGGCATCTCGCGCGGCGAACTGCCGGTGCTCGCGCACGGGCCGACGTTCATGGGGAACCCGCTGGCCTCGGCGGTGGCCAACGCCTCGCTGGGGATCCTGGCCGGAGGCGGGTGGAAATCCGACGTCCCGAGGATCGAGGCCGCGCTGAAAGCCGGGCTCGAACCCGCTCGCGAACTGTCTTCCGTCGCCGACGTCCGGGTGCTCGGCGCCATCGGCGTGGTGGAACTGGACCATCCGGTGGACATGGCGGTGGCGACCGAGGTCCTCACCGCGAACGGGGTCTGGCTGCGGCCGTTCCGGAACCTGATCTACGCGATGCCGCCCTACGTTTCCGACGCCGACGACCTCGCGGCGATCACTTCCGCAATGGTGTCGGCCGCACAAAAAGCGTAAAAACGGCAAATTCAGCCCAAAGAGTGTGACGGCAGCCACAGGAAACCGGGAAGGCCACGCTCAGTACAGTGCGTGATCATCGGGTGATCTTGGTCAGGCGAACGGGCGAGTCCGATCGGGAGCGTTGGTGGGTGGTTTGTCGCAAAAAGCCGCTATGCCCTAGTTCTTCGGTGCGCAAGCAAACCTGAGAATCCTTTGCGTAGCAGACTTTTGCGCGTCGATCCGGTTTCC
Source organism: Amycolatopsis sp. NPDC033938 (assembly GCF_055575975.1). Taxonomy (NCBI): domain Bacteria; kingdom Bacillati; phylum Actinomycetota; class Actinomycetes; order Pseudonocardiales; family Pseudonocardiaceae; genus Amycolatopsis; species Amycolatopsis sp. NPDC033938. The sequence continues at coordinate 152,858 of NZ_JBVIRO010000015.1, read as the reverse complement.
TGCCCCCATGATCGACATCGTTGGTGACGAGCACGACACCGGGCCTCCGGGCCGCCGCAACCCCGCATCGACCCTCCTGAAGAACCTTCGCCACGACATCCCGGCTTCGGTCGTCGTCTTCCTCGTGGCCGTCCCTCTCTCGCTCGGCGTCGCACACGCCGCCGGAGCACCCTTGCTCGCCGGACTCGTCTCCGCCGTCGTCGGCGGACTCGTCGCGAGCCTCTTCGGTGGTTCCGCCCTTCAGGTCAGCGGCCCGTCCGCCGCGCTGACCGTCGTCCTCGCGGAGACCATCGCCACCTTCGGCTGGGCCGCCACCTGCGCCATCACCGCCGCGGCGGGCGTGGTCCAGATCCTCTTCGGCGTCAGCCGGGTCGCCAGGGCCGCGCTGGCGATCTCGCCGGCGATCGTGCACGGCCTGCTCGCCGGAATCGGCCTGATCATCGTCCTCGGCCAGCTGCACGTCGTACTCGGCGGAGCGGCGCAGGGTTCCGCGATCGCGAACGTCCTCGCGCTGCCCGGTCAGCTCGTCGGCCACCACGACCAGGCCGCGCTGATCGGCGTGGTCACCGTCGGTGTCCTACTGGCGTGGACCCGGATGCCGGATTCGGTGCGCCGCGTCCCCGGTCCGCTCGCCGCCGTCGCGGTGGCCACCGGCCTTTCCGTCGCGGCGGGGATGGACCTGCCGCGCGTCGACCTCCCGAACGGCCTGCCGGGGCTGGGTTTCGTCCCCGAAGCGCCGTCCGGTTCCTGGATGGCGATCGCCGCCGCCGTGCTCAGCATCGCGCTCATCGCCAGCCTGGAAAGCCTGCTGTCGGCCCTCGCCGTCGACAAACTGCGCGACGGGCCGCGCACCGACCTCAACCGCGAACTGATCGGACAGGGACTGGCGAACGTCGCGGCCGGCTCGTTCGGCGGCTTCCCGGTCACCGGCGTCGTCGTGCGCACCATGACCAACTTCGAAGCGGGCGCCCGCACCCGGATGTCGGCGATCCTCCACAGTGCCTGGATCCTCGGCTGCTGCCTGTTCCTGACCGACGCGCTGCGGCTGATCCCGCTCGCCGCCCTCGCCGGGCTCCTCGTCTACGTCGGCGCCAAACTCGTCAACCTCACCAGCCTCCGCGAAGTCCGCCGCCACGGCGACCTGCCGGTCTACCTCGCGACCCTGATCGGCGCGGTCGCCGTCAACCTGCTCACCGGCGTCGTGGCGGGGATCGCGGTGGGGCTCGCGCTCATGCTGCGCCGGATGCTGTTCTCCGGCATCCACGTCGAACCGGACGGCGCGCGGACCCGCGTCGTCATCGAAGGCGCGCTCACTTTCCTTTCCGTGCCAAGGCTCACGACCGTCCTCGCCGGAGTCCCCGAGCGGTCCGAAGTGACACTGGAACTCTTCGTCGACTACCTCGACCACGCCGCCTTCGACTGCCTGCGCGGCTGGCAGCGCGCGTACGAGCGCGCCGGGGGAGTCGTGATCGTCGACGAGATCGGGCATCCGTGGTTCGAACGGGGCAAGGCGGGCGTGCCGACCGTGCGGCGCGGCGTCGCGTCACGGGTGGTGCCGCGCTGGCTCGCGCCGTGGTCGGAATGGCAGGCGGAGCATCTCGAACTGCCGGGGCAGCGCGGCGGCAGTGTCCCGTTGTGCCGCGGTACTTCGGAGTTCCAGCGGCGGACGGCGCCGCTGTTGCGGCGGACCTGGGACGGACTGGCCGACGGGCAACGGCCGCATACGCTGTTCGTCACTTGCGGCGACGCGCGGATCGTGCCGAACCTGATCACCACCAGCGGGCCAGGGGATCTGTTCACCGTGCGGAACATCGGAAACCTCGTCCCGCACGCCAGTACCGAAGCGGATTTCTCGGTGGGGGCGGCGATCGAGTACGCCGTCGGGCTGCTGCGAGTGCGGGAAGTGGTGGTGTGCGGGCATTCCGGCTGCGGCGCGATGAAGGCGCTGCTCGGGGACGCGCCCACCGGATTGGCACGGCTGGGCGGCTGGCTGCGTCACGGCGAACAAACGTTGCGGCGCAGGGAAAGCGAAGGGCCGGTGCTGCTCGACGGCGCCCGTCCAGACCGCGAGGCCGATCAGCTGGCCCTGCACAACGTGGTGCAGCAACTGGAGAACCTGCGCTCGTACCCGGTCGTCGACGCCGCGCTGGCGCGCGGTGAGCTCCGGCTCACGGGGATGTACTTCGACGTCGGGAAGGCGAACGTGTACCTGCTCGACGCGGCGCACAGGTCGTTCACTTCGGCTGCTTCGCCGGTGAAGTCCTGACTGACTCCTTCGGATGCGCGTGAAGGCCCCCTTCCCTCGGCCATGGTTTGAGTGACCAGCCGGGGGAAGGGGGCCTTCACGCGCGACGCGCTTTGGGCGGGTGGCCGACCGATATTTCTCAGGATCCGGGACGCGGCAAGGCTTCTCGAAACGCCTGGGACATCTCGCGGTAACAATGCAGCTCGAAAGTGGGCCACACCACCCCTCTGCGGGACGATATTCACTCGATCAGGTGGTGCATAGCGGACAAATCACCAGTTTCCTGGTGATCATGCTGGCCACGTTAAAGAACTTCCAACCTCGCGCCGTCCTTCGGCACGACCTGCCCGCATCGCTGGTGGTGTTCCTTGTCGCCGTTCCGCTCTCGCTGGGGATCGCTCTCGCTTCGGGGGCGCCCATCGTCGCGGGGCTGATCGCGGCCGTCGTGGGCGGTGTGGTCGCCGGCGCGCTCGGCGGCTCCCCGCTCCAGGTCAGTGGTCCGGCCGCCGGACTGACGGTGATCATGGCCGAAACGATCGCGACCTTCGGGTGGGCGACCACCTGCGCCATCACCGTCGCCGCCGGCGCGTTGCAGATCCTGCTCGGGCTGAGCCGGATCGCCCGCGCGGCACTCGCGATCTCGCCCGCCATCGTGCACGGCATGCTCGCCGGTATCGGCGTCACCATCGTCCTCGGTCAGCTCCACGTAGTGCTGGGTGGATCGGCGCAGAGTTCCGCGCTCGCGAACATCGCCCAGCTGCCCGCGCAGATCATCGGCCACCACGACACCGCCGCCCTGATCGGTCTGCTCACCATCGGCATCCTGCTGCTGTGGCCGCGTTTGCCCGAGTCCGTCCGGAAGATCCCCGGACCGCTGGCCGCCATCGCGGTCGTGACCGTGCTGTCCGTGACCACCGGGATGACCCTGCCCCGCGTCGACCTGCCCGGTGACCTGCTCGCGATCCGCTTCGCTCCCGAGCTGCCCGACGGCGGCTGGGGCGCGTTCGCCGTCGCGATCATCACCATCGCGCTGATCGCCAGCGTGGAAAGCCTGCTCTCGGCCGTCGCGGTCGACAAGATGCACACCGGACCGCGTTCGAACCTCGACCGCGAACTGATCGGCCAGGGCGCCGCGAACATGACCTCGGGCGCGCTGGGCGGCCTTCCCGTCACCGGCGTGATCGTCCGCAGCTCGACCAACGTCGCCACCGGCGCCCGCACCCGCGCGTCCGCGATCCTGCACGGCGTCTGGATCCTGGTGTTCGTCGCCGCGTTCGCCGGGCTGATCCAGAACATCCCGCTCGCGGCACTGGCCGGGCTGCTCGTCCACGTCGGCGCGAAGCTGGTGAACCCCGGGCACATCAAGGTGGTCCTCAAACACGGGGACCTGGGCCTGTACCTGGTGACGCTCGCCGGTGTCGTCGTCTTCGACCTGCTCACCGGTGTGCTGCTCGGGATCGCGTTGTCGGTGCTGCTGATGCTGCGCCGCACGGTGTGGTCCGGGATCCACGCCGAACGCGACGGTGACGAGTGGCGCGTCGTCGTCGAAGGCGTCCTGACGTTCCTTTCGGTGCCGAGGCTCAGCCGGGTGCTCGCGACCGTGCCCAACGGCGCGAAGGTGACGTTGGAGCTTGTCGTCGACTACCTCGATCACGCCGCCTTCGAGAGCCTTTCGAACTGGCAGCACGGACACGAGCGCGCGGGCGGCGAGGTGATCGTCGACGAGGTCGGGCATCCGTGGTTCGCCAACGGCAAGTCCGGTGATCCCACGTTGTCCAGGACGGCCGCGGTGCGTTCGGTGCCCCGGTTCCTCGCGCCCTGGTCGGACTGGCAGGCCAAGGACGTCGAGGTGCCCGGCCAGCGCGGTGGTCCGACACTGCGCGGCGCGACCGAGTTCCAGCGGCGCACCGCCGCGCTCATGCAGCCCGCGCTCAGCAAGCTGGCGGGCGGCCAGTCGCCGCACACCCTGTTCATCACCTGCGGCGACGCCCGGATCGTGCCGAACATGATCACCACCAGTGGTCCCGGCGACCTGTTCACCGTCCGCAACATCGGGAACCTGGTGCCCGCCCGTCAGGCCGATCCGTCGATGGGCGCCACCGTCGAGTTCGCCGTCGGGGTGCTGAAGGTGCGCGAGATCGTGGTCTGCGGGCACTCCGGCTGCGGCGCGATGCAGGCGCTGGCCACCGGCGCCCCCGACGGCACGCCGATGCTGGCCTCCTGGCTGCGGCACGCCGAACCGAGCGCCCAGAGCAAGGTCTCGGTGACCCTCGACGGTGAGCGTCCGGAATCCGAGGTCAACCAGCTGGCCCTGCAGAACGTGCTGCAGCAGCTGGACCACCTGCGTGACTACCCGCTGATCGCCGAGGCGGAGGCACGGGGCGAACTGCACCTGACCGGCATGTACTTCGACGTCGGGGCCGCCCAGGTCTACCTGTCCGACGACGGGAGCCCGTCCTTCGTCCCGGTGGGTGCCGTGACCGCTTCCGGGAGCTGAAGGACGCCTTCCCCGCATGCCATGAGGTGAAAGGGCCCTTCACCCGATCACATGAGGCGAAAGGGCCCTTCACCCGATCGCATGAGGCGAAAGCGTCCTTCACCCGATCGCATGCGGGGAAGGTCCCCTTCAGCCTCCCTCCATCCCGACCCACTAAGTTCTCGGTACGTGAGCATGCTGGTCATGACCGGCACCGGTACAGGTGTCGGCAAGACGATCTCCACCGCCGCCATCGCCGCACTGGCCGCCGGTCAGGGCCGGCGTGTCGCCGTACTGAAACCGGCGCAGACCGGGGTGGGCCCGGACGAACCGGGTGACCTCGCCGACGTCCTCCGCCTCGCCGGTCCGGTCACCACCCGCGAGCTGCGGCGATATCCGGATCCGCTGTCGCCGGAAGCGGCCGCGCGGCTGTCCGGGCTGCCGACGCTTTCCCCGAGCGAGATCGCCGCCGCCGCGAGTGAGCTCGACGGCGACCACGACCTCACCCTCATCGAGGGCGCGGGCGGTCTGCTGGTCCGGTTCGACGCCGACGGCGCCTCGCTGGCCGACGTCGCCTGGTCGCTCGGCGCGCTGGTCATCATCGTGGCCGAGGCCGGGCTGGGCACACTCAACGCGACCGCGTTGACCGCCGAGGTCGCGACCAAACGCGGCCTCACCGTGGCCGGGGTGATCGTCGGTGCCTGGCCCGACGAGCCCGATCTGGCTGCGGTGTCGAATCTCGAGGACCTGCCGGTCGCCGCCGGTGCCCCGCTGCTGGGCGTGCTGCCCGCCGGGATGGGCACGGCCGAGCCCGCGGAGTTCACCGCCCTGGCCAGGGCGGGTCTCTCGCCGTGGTTCGGCGGGGAATTCGACCCCGAACGCTTCGTCGGCCGCGCGTCGGCCCAGAAGTGACCTGCGTCGCTGTGTGCGAGGCGTCCGGTCGTGCACGATGATGTGCCTTTGCTTTGCCGCCCCACCCCGAACAGGAGCCGCCTCGTGACCACAGCCCCGGAGACCGTCGACATTCTCGCCGTGGCGCGTGACCAGGTCCTCGAGCGTGGCGTCGGGCTCGGCGAGGAGCAGATCCTCGAAGTGCTGCGGCTCGACGACGACCACCTGACCGATCTGCTGGCGCTGGCCCACGAGGTCCGGATGCGCTGGTGCGGCCCCGAGGTCGAGGTCGAGGGCATCATCAGTCTCAAGACCGGCGGCTGCCCCGAGGACTGCCACTTCTGCTCGCAGTCCGGCCGGTTCCCGACGCCGGTCCGCTCGGCTTGGCTGGACATCCCCGGCCTGGTCAAGGCCGCCCGCCAGACCGCCGAGACCGGCGCGACCGAATTCTGCATCGTCGCCGCCGTCCGCGGCCCCGACAAGCGGCTGCTCTCGCAGGTCCGCGAAGGGATCAAGGCGATCCGCGAGGACGGCAACGACATCCAGATCGCCTGCTCGCTCGGCATGCTCACCCAGGAGCAGGTCGACGAACTCGTCGAGATGGGCGTGCACCGCTACAACCACAACCTGGAGACCGCGCGCTCGCATTTCGCGAACGTCGTCACCACGCACACGTGGGAAGAGCGCTGGGAGACCCTGCGCATGATCCGCGAGGCCGGCATGGAGGTCTGCTGCGGCGGCATCATCGGCATGGGGGAGAGCATCGAGCAGCGCGCCGAGTTCGCCGCGCAGCTGGCCGAGCTGAACCCCGACGAGTGCACGATGAACTTCCTCATCCCGCAGCCGGGTACGCCGTACGAGGGATACGAGGTCGTCGAGGGCAAGGACGCGCTGCGCACCGTGGCCGCGTTCCGGCTGGCGATGCCGCGGCCGCTGCTCCGGTTCTCCGGCGGCCGTGAGCTGACCTTCGGCGATCTGGGCACCAAACAGGGCATGCTCGGCGGGATCAACGCGATCATCGTCGGCAACTACCTGACCAACCTCGGCCGCCCGGCCACCGCGGATCTGGAGATGCTCGAAGAGCTGAAGATGCCGGTGAAGGCGATCAGTGACGTCCTCTGACCGACCGGCGTTCTGCGTCCACTGTGGACAGCCGTCCGAGGGCGGTGCCGAACATCCCGCCTGCCACAACCCGAGAACGGCACTCGAACCACCGCGCTACTGCACCTTCTGCGCGCGGCGGATGGTCGTCCAGATCACCCCGGTCGGCTGGACCGCGCGGTGCAGCCGTCACGGGGAACTCGCGGGCTGACTTCGCGGAAGACGCGCGCGACTCGGTGCCGGGTTGCGTGCGCTGGGGACGTCATTGGTTACGCTCTGCGCAAGCAGCGTGAGGGAGGGGTCCGGGTTGGGCGAGACGTCGGGCAAACCGGCACACCTGTCTTCCAGCGTGCCCGACCCCTGGTCGGTCCCCATGCTGCCGAGGCCGCGCCGTCCGTACCCCAAGGTCGTCGTCAAGGCCGATCTGCTGCCTGCGGTCAGCGTGCTGTCCACGGCCGGGCTGCTCGGTTTCCCGCTCGCGTGGCTGTGGGCGCGGCTCGCGCCGCCGCAGCGCATGCGGGTGATCAACGCCGAGGGTGGCCTCGCGTCACTGGAACTGGAGAGCTGGCACCGCTTCGACGACCTCGCCATCTACGGTTTCCTCGCGCTCGGCGCCGGGCTGCTGATCGGCGTGGTGACCTGGCTGCTGCGGGAGCGCCGCGGCCCGGTCGTGCTGATCGCCGCGACCGGGGGCGCGACCCTGGCGGGCTGGCTGGGCACGACGATGGGCGTCTCGTTCGCCAACGGCCGCTACGAGATCGCGGCGGCACCCGCCGTCGGCGACGTCATCATGAAGGCACCGCAGATCGAATCGCCCTGGATCATGCTCGCCGCCCCGTTGATGACCACGCTGGCCTACACGCTGCTGACCGCCTGGAACGGCAGGGAAGACCTGGGTCGTCGCCTCGGCTGACGATTTTCCTCTAGGGTGGGCTGGGACTTCTCTAGGGGGCTTTTCTTGACTGACGACATCGAGGTTTCCCGGCACAACGCCGTCCGCTTCCCCGGCATCAGCCCGCGCGCGTACGAACACCCCGTCGACCGGGGCGCGCTGGCCACCTTGCGCGCGGTACCCGGGTTCGCGCAGGTCGTGAAGGCGGTTTCGGGTTTCTACGCCGAACGCGGTGAGCGGCTCATGGCGCTGGCGTCCGCGATCCGGGTCGGCCCGAAGCAGTACCCGGAACTGGACAGGCTGCGCAACGAATGCGCCGAGACACTCGACCTCGAACGGGTGCCGAACCTGTTCGTCGCCCGCAGTCCCGAGGTCAACGCGCAGACGATCGGAATGGACGAGCCGTTCATCGTGCTCAACACCGCGGCCGTCGAGGCGATGGACCTCGCGTCGCTGCGGTTCGTGATCGGGCACGAGATGGGGCATGTGCTGTCCGGGCACGCGGTGTACCGCACGATCATGATCCGGCTGATCGGCCTGCAGATGTCGATGTCGTGGACGCCGGTCAGCGCGATCGGCATCCGCGTCGTCATCGCCGCGCTGCGCGAGTGGTACCGCAAGGCCGAACTGTCCTGCGACCGCGCCGGGCTGCTGTGCTCGCAGGACCCGACCGCGGCGCTGCGGTCGCAGATCCTGGTCGCGGGCGGCATCGACCCGGCGAAGATCGACATCCCGGCGTTCCTGCAGCAGGCGTCGGAGTACGAGTCGGTCGACGACATCCGCGACAGCTACCTGAAGCTGCGCTACGTCGAGACGATGTCGCATCCGCTGGCCGTCGTGCGCGCCGCGCAGCTGCAGAAGTGGGCCGCTTCGGAGGAGTACCGGGCGATCCTGGCAGGCGAGTACCCGCGCCGCGACGAGGACGCGCCGTCGTCGAACTGGACCGACGACCTGAAGTCGGCCGCTAAGTCGTACAAGGACTCCTGGAACAGCTCGGCAGACCCACTGACGAAGGTGTTCAGCGACGTCGGCGAGGCGGTCTCCGGGGCGGCGGGCAAGGTGTGGAGCAAGTTCGGTGGCGGCGGGAACGGATCCGAAGAGGGCTCTGAAGGGGCTTCGAAGACCGATAAGTAGCGGCTCGCGCGTGCCATGAAAGGTCCTTTCCTTGCAAAATTTGCAAGGAAAGGACCTTTCATAGCGCTTGAAGGGCCCTAGTTCAGGTTCGAAGGGCGCGTGAACTCGCCGAGTTCCCCCGGCGGCATCGGCACCGCGCCGAGGGTGTTCAGGAACCCGGCCTCGCGCGTCAGCAGGCGGCACGCGATCCGCAGCCGCCGCAGCGGATTGGTCTCCTCCAGCAGGCGCTGCCGGTCCTCCAGCGGGAGCAGGCAATCCGCGGTGAGCCGGTAGGCGAGCGCGGCGATGTCGCCGTCGTCGGGCGGGGTGGTCCAGTCGTCGGCGTGCCAGGCGGATTCGCAGTAGCGGCGGTGCGCGGCTTTGGCGACGTCGGCGAGCCTGGTCACGGTGTCGCCGTGCACGGCGGAGACCCGGTCGTCGGGCACCCATTCGACCGAGCCGATCAGGTACGGCGCGGAAACCCGGTCGATCTCCAGCAGCCGGAACCGGCGCCGCGCGGTGGTGACGACGTCGAATCTGCCGTCCGGCAGCCGTTTCGCCTCGCGCAAGACCGTGCTGCAGCCGACCTCGTGGACGTGTTCGGTTCCGCTGACTTCCCTGTTCAGCGCCGTGCGCAGGGCGATGACACCGAATTCGCGGTCCGGGATGACGTCGCCGACGAGATCCGTCATCAGCTGCCGGTACCGCGGTTCGAAGATGTGCAAGGGAAGGTGTGTTCCAGGCAGAAGCACGGTCTGTAGCGGGAACAGCGGCAAGATCGCCTTCCCGGTGGACTCCTCGCTCGGCTCGGTCACCCGTTCAAGGTACGGGGACCGGGAGGACTTCGCAGGACGGTCACTTCCGCGCGGGCGGGCGGAACACGGCGAACGGGTCGGTGATCTGCATCCCCTTGCCCGCGAAGGAGAACAGCGCCGCCGGACGACCACCGCTGCGGCCGGGCGGCGCGGTGTGCCCGGTGGGGACGAGCAGCCCGCGCCGGGACAGCACGCGCTGCAGATTCGTCGCGGACACCCGGTAACCCAGCGCAGCCGAGTACAGCCCCCGTAACGCCGAAACGGTGAACTCTTCCGGGGCGAGCGCGAACCCGAGGTTCGTGTAGCAGAGCTTCGAACGGAGCCGGTCCCGTGCGCGCAGCACGATGGACTCGTGGTCGAACGCCGTTCGCGGCAACTCGGAGACGTCGTGCCATTCGGTGTCTTCCGGGATCTCGGGGTCCACATCGGACGGTACGAGGCCGAGGAACGCCGTCGCCACGACGCGGGGGCCCGGCACCCGGTCCGGCGCGCTGAACACCGCCAGCTGCTCCACATGCTTCAACTGCCGCACGTCGACCTTCTCGGCGAGCTGCCGCCGGATGGACGCCTCGACGTCCTCGTCCGGCCGCAGCCTGCCGCCGGGAAGGGACCAGCGGCCCAGATGCGGATCGAGCGCGCGCCGCCACAGCAGGACCCGGAGTGTGTCCGAGCGCACTTGCAGGACCGCTCCCAAAACCTCGTGGGCGAGGGGGGTCTGGGTGTTAAGATGACTTCGCACGGTTTTCGATTGTAAGGCGAAAACCGGGAGTGGACAAATCGGTCCGGAGGGCCAGAACGATGACGAGCACGCTGCAGAACGACCTGACCCCGTACGGTGGCGTCGTCGCCGACGCCGCATGGGCGGAGGAGGTGCGGAGCCTCGCTCGGAAGCGCGACGCCGTCCTGCTCGCGCACAACTACCAGGTCCCCGAGATCCAGGACATCGCCGATTTCACCGGCGATTCGCTCGCGCTCAGCCGGATCGCGGCGAGCAGCGACGCGTCCACCATCGTCTTCTGCGGCGTGCACTTCATGGCCGAGACGGCGAAGATCCTGGCGCCCGAGAAGACGGTCCTGATCCCGGACGCGCGGGCCGGCTGCTCGCTCGCGGACTCGATCACCGGCGAGCAGCTGCGTGCCTGGAAGGCCGAGCACCCCGGTGCCGTCGTCGTGTCCTATGTGAACACCACGGCCGAGGTCAAGGCGGAGACCGACATCTGCTGCACGTCGTCGAACGCCGTCGACGTGGTCGCCTCGATCCCCGCTGACCAGGAGGTTCTGTTCCTGCCGGACCAGTTCCTCGGCGCGCACGTCAAGCGCGTGACCGGTCGCGAGAACATGCACATCTGGGCCGGGGAGTGCCACGTGCACGCCGGCATCAACGGGGCCGAACTGGCCGAGCGGGCCGCGGAAAACCCCGATGCCGACCTGTTCATCCACCCCGAATGCGGTTGCGCCACGTCGGCGCTGTACCTGGCGGGAGAGGGAGCTGTCGCCCCCGAGCGGGTCAAGATCCTCTCCACCGGCGACATGGTCCACGCCGCACGCGACACCAAGGCGAAGTCGGTCCTCGTGGCCACCGAGATCGGGATGATCCACCAGTTGCGCAAGGCCGCGCCGGAGATCGACTTCCGCGCGGTCAACGACCGGGCGTCCTGCCGGTACATGAAGATGATCACGCCCGCCGCCTTGCTGCGGTCGCTGCGCGAGGGTGCCGACGAGGTCCACGTCGACGCCGAGACCGCCGCCCGTGCCCGCGCTTCCGTGCGGCGCATGATCGAGATCGGGCAGCCTGGCGGCGGAGAATGACCGACCCGGTTACCGCCCTTCAGGCGAAAACTGCCCCGGTGTGGGAGGCCGCCGCCGATCTCGTGGTGATCGGCAGCGGGGTCGCCGGGCTCACCGCCGCGCTGCGCGCGCGGGAACTCGGGCTGCATGTCCTGGTGGTCACCAAGGCCGCGATTTCCGAAGGGAACACCCGCTGGGCGCAGGGCGGGATCGCCGTCGTGCTGGAGGGTGAGCACGAGCAGGGCGATTCGGTGGGCAAGCACGCCGCGGACACGCTCACCGCGGGTGCCGGGCTCTGCGACGAGGACGCCGTCCGCTCGATCATCGCCGGTGGTCCGGCCGCGGTGGCGAGGTTGCGGGCCGATGGCGCGCGTTTCGACCCGGCCGTCGAGGGTCGCGACGAACTGGCGCGCACGCGGGAAGGCGGGCACAGCGCGTTCCGCGTCATCCACGCCGGGGGCGACGCGACCGGGGCGGAGGTCGAACGGACCCTGGTCGCGAAGGCCGGTGGCCAGCGGATCCCGGTGCTGGAGCACCACATCGCCGTCGACGCGATCAGCACCCCCGCCGGCGAGGTGGTGGGCGTGACCGTCATGGACCGCAACGGTGTGCCCGGCGTCGTCCGGGCACCGGCGGTGTTGCTGGCCAGCGGCGGACTGGGGCAGCTCTACCAGGCGACGTCGAATCCGGAGATCGCCACGGGGGACGGGCTCGCGCTCGCGTTGCGCGCGGGAGCCCAGCTCGCGGACGTCGAGTTCGTCCAGTTCCACCCGACGGTCCTGTTCACTCCTGGCGCACGAGGCCGCCTGCCGCTGGTCACCGAGGCGGTGCGTGGTGAGGGCGCGACCCTGCACGACGCGACGGGCGCTTCGGTCATGCGCGGCGTGCATCCGCTCGGCGATCTCGCGCCGCGTGACGTCGTGTCGGCGGCCATCACCCGCCGGATGACGCAGGCGCCCGGCGGTATCGACGACCACGTTTTCCTTGACGCTACAGGGATCGCTGGCTTCGCGAAGCGGTTCCCGACCGTGCACGCGGCGTGTGCGGCGATCGGCCTCGATCCCGCGAAAGACCCGATCCCGGTCACGCCCGCGGCGCATTTCTCCTGCGGTGGTGTGGTGACCACTGTGGACGGACGATCCGGGGTGCGCGGCCTCTACGCGGCGGGCGAAGTCGCGAGGACCGGGCTGCACGGCGCGAACCGCCTGGCGTCCAACAGCTTGCTCGAAGGCCTCGTAGTCGGGCAGCGGGTGGCGGAGGCGGTGGCCATCGATCTCGCCGCCGGGTTGCTGGCCGACCCGCGCCGCGGTGTGCTCACGCCGCCGCGGACGGTCGCGGTGGCCGACCGCGACGCGTTGCAGCGGGCGATGAGCCGGTACGCGGCCATCGGCCGGGACGCCGACGGTCTCGCGGTCGTCGGTTCGGTGCTGGATCTCTCGGTGATCGAAAGTCCTTTGTGGACTCCGAGGATCGTCGAGGACGCGGCGCTCACCTTGGTGGCGGAGGCGTTGGTCGCGGCGGCGGCGCGGCGGACGGAGTCCCGCGGCTGCCACGTGCGGACCGATTTCCCCGAACGCGACGAGAGCAGCTGGCAACGCGGTCAGCTCATCCGGCTCAGCCCGTCGGGCCAGCCGGTGCTGGCCGATCCGATCGCTTTGGAGGGTGTGGCATGAGCGAATTCTCCCCGTGGGTGACCAAGGCGCTGGCCGAGCACGGCCTCGACGTCCCCGACGTGCACCGCGTCGTCACCACGGCTTTGGCCGAGGATCTGCGGTACGGGCCCGACGCGACGACGAACGCCACCGTGTCCGAGTCCGCCAACGCGCTGGCCGAACTCACGCCGAGGACGGCGGGCGTGGTCGCCGGGATCCCGGTGGCGCTGGCGGTGTTCGACCTGGTCCTCGGCTCCGGACTGGAGGTCATGGCCGCCCGTGACGACGGTGACCGGCTGACCGCCGGGGAACCGGCGCTGGTCGTGCGCGGTCCGGTGCGTGGCCTGCTCACCGCCGAACGCACCGCGCTGAACCTGTTGTGCCATCTGTCCGGCATCGCCACCGCGACCGCGGCCTGGGTGTCCGAAGTGGACGGTACCGGCTGCCGGATCCGGGATTCCCGCAAGACGCTGCCCGGACTGCGGTTGCTGGAGAAGTACGCCGTCCGCGCCGGCGGCGGGGTCAACCACCGGCTCGGCCTCGGTGACGCGGTACTGATCAAGGACAACCACGTCGTCGCCGCCGGTTCGGTGACCGCGGCGCTCGCCGCGGCCCGTGAGCACGCGCCGGAACTGCACTGCGAGGTCGAGGTCGACGACCTGGCCCAGCTGGACGAGGCGCTCGCCGCCGGTGCCGACGAGGTGCTGCTCGACAACTTCACGCCGGGGGAATGCGCGAAGGCCGTCGACAGGCGTGACGAGGTCTCCCCGAAGACCCGGCTGGAGTCCTCTGGCGGATTGCGGCTGGACGTCGCGCGGGCTTACGCGGAATCCGGTGTGGACTTCCTCGCGGTCGGGGCGCTCACCCATTCCTCGCCCGCGCTCGACCTCGGGATGGACCTGCGCTGACCCGGAGCACTAGAATTTCCTTGTGTGACAAGGAAATTCTGGAGGAATGGTGGGTTTTGCCGGTAAAAGTGCCGTCGCGGGGAGTGCTGCTTTCGTGGCACTGCTGGGCGCACCCGTCCCGGCGAGGGCGGTCGCCGACCAGTGCGCGAACCCGACGGGCACCTATACCGCCGCCGTTCCCTGGGGTCAGCGGCTGATCGATCCCGCGCGGATCTGGCCGCTTTCGCGTGGCACCGGCCAGCTGGTCGCGGTGATCGGCACCGGCGTGGACGGCGGCAACCGCCAGTTCGCCGACGGCCAGCTCGTGGGCGGACAAGGCACCGAGACCGACGATTGCGACGGCCGGGGCACGATCGCCGCCGGGATCGTCGGCGCGCAACCGGATCCGTCCACCACGTTCGCCGGGATCGCGCCCGGGGTGAAGCTCCTGCCGCTCCGCTACACGCAGGTGAACGGCGGTGGCGATCCCGGCCAGCTCGCGTCCGCCATCGAAACCGCGCTGAACCGCGGCGCCGGGATCATCCTGATCGCCGTCCCGGCCGCTTCGGACAGCCCCGCGCTGACCGGCGCGGTGTCGCGCGCCAGGGAGAAAGGCACGCTGATCGTGTCTCCCGCCGCGGGTACGCAGCAGGGGCAGACGTCCTACCCGACCGCCACGCCCGGCGTGCTCGCGGTGGGGTCGACCAACCAGGCAGGTGAGGCGGTGCAGCCGGAATCCGGCTCCTACCTGGGGATTTCCGCTCCCGGCGCCGAGCTGGTCAGCACGTCGGCAGGCGCGGGCGGGACGGTAGCGCACCGGTGGCCGGTGAGCGATCCCAGCCTGGCCGCCGCGCACGTCGCCGGCGTCGCCGCGCTCGTGCGCGCGTATCACCCGGAGTTGTCGCCGGAGCAGGTCGTCGCCCGGCTGACCCTGACCGCGCACCGCGGCCCGAGCGGCGGCCACGATCCGCGCCGGGGTTGGGGTTCGATCGACGCCTACGCCGCCGTTTCCGCCGTCATCCCGGCCGGTACGCCGGGGCCGGGCGGGCCGCCGAGTGTCGGTCCGGAGACCGTCGTCGTCCCCGCGGCCGCCCCGGCACGCGGAGGCACGGACAAGGTTTCCGGTGTCCTCGCCATCGCCGGGGTGGCCGCGGCCGTCGCGGCGGGTGTGGTGGTGGCGGCGGTGCGGCGCGGCAAGCGCCGGGGCTGGCGGCCTTCGCGGTTCGTGGAGCGGTGACGAGCTTTCTTTTGCGCGCGTGAAGGCCCCCTTCCCTCGGCTCAACCGAGGGAAGGGGGCCTTCACGTACTTCAAGGGTGCGCCGTTGAGGGTAGGCGAGGGGCTCCCTGATGAGGCAGTGCGCATCCCGACTGTCCACAAGGGACAGTTTTCGATCAATTGATGTCTACCTGTACGGTCCTGAACAGGGGTCGTGAGTGCTGATTAGAGTTATTGGCCTGTAAGGCGGACTTGGCGTGTTGCGTGCGCTATCGGCTCGCGCCGCGGTCTGATGTCTCCAATGCCACAGTGGAGACATGATCGGCAGCAGCGGCTTCGGGAGAACGCGCAGCTGGGGTGTCGGTCACGACAACTTTGCCTTATCCCTCAACAACCCTCAGTACCACTCGCGACCTCAGTGCCTCGTGAGCGGCAGCGATGTACTGGGGGACACCACTGCCGCTCACGAGGTCTTTCGCGACCCCCGGGGTTCTAGGGGACGGATACGCAGGCTGTCGAGCCCACGATGGTCACGCCGTCGCCGACGCGGGAGACGTGCACGTTGAAGTCGGCGCCGTCGCGGCTGAACTGGGCGATCAGCTCACGCGGATTGCTGCGGTCGCGCGTCCGCCAGCCCTGGCTTTCCAGCAAGGGCAGGACGACGTCGACGAGTTTGCGGACCGCGTCGGAGGCATCGTCCACGCGAAGGCCGTATTGACGGCAGAAAAGGCGGCCCGGTTGGGTCGGATCGCAGTCCAGTTCGCCTTCCACGGTGCGCTCCGCACTGGTGCCGAAAGTGCCCGCGACGCCGTCGATGACCGCTGTCAGGTCCTCGGCCAGCCGGTCGAGTTCGGTATTACTGGTGATCATGCTCCGCCCCTCACAGGCCTCGGCCGACGCCTTCGATGGCCATCTCGCGCAGCGAGCCACTCGTGAAGCCCTCGTGCGTGACCGGCCCGCCGGTGAGCACACCGTAGATGTTGTTCCACGAATCCGAACCGGGTTTGAGCACCCCGCTGTGGGAATCCAGGCCCCACTGCAGATCGCCGTCCGCGTCCCGGCCGGTTTCCAGTTCGACGACGCCGGGGAAGCGGTCGGGGTCCGCTCCGTGCCCGGCGCCGAGCCATTCGATCAGTCCCGCGTTGCCCTGCGCGACCACGATCGGATCGAGGGGAGCCGTCATGGAATACCGCTGGACCCCGGCCTGGCTCGCCGGAAGGTCGGCCGGGCTCCAGATCCCGTGGCCCATCCCCGCGGATTCGACGTGCAGCACCTGGTCGGCCCGGAGCCCGAGCTGCTCCGCGAGTCCCACGGTGGCGCCGCCGTAACTGTGCCCGATGGCGGTGACGACGACGCCGGGACCGGCGTGGCTGTCGATCTGCCCGCGCAGTTCGTCGCCGAACGCCTTGAGTTCGGGGGCCATGGTCTGGGCGTAATGCGCGGCCGGTCCTTCGGTGACGACGTTCTGGGGGAAGACGCCGTCGGCCCAGACCACCATCGCGGTCCGTCCGGTGGCGTCCGCGGCGACCAGGCTCTTGCCGAGGTCGGCGTAGCTCTGGAAGTTGCCGAACGAGGTGTTGACGCCGGGGACGAACAGGCCGACGTTGCGGGTACCCGGCTCGATCCTGCCGACCAGTTCGGCGATCCGCCCGTTGCTCGCCGGGTCGAATCGCAGGATCTGCCGGTCGTTGGCGAGGATGTCTTCGTACAACGCGATCCTGGTGCGCGCGTTCGCGATGTCGTCGGCTTTTCCGCCGTGCGCCAAGAGGTTCGCGAGCCTGTCGCGTTCCGCCGTCAGCGCGTCGGAGACCTTGACGCGGTTCTGGGCGATCGCCGTCGCCCACTGCCCGGTGTCGGCCGCGCCACCGATGCCCGCCGGATTCCCGGCCTTGGGCAAGGGGCTCTCCGGCATCAGCGCCCGGTAAGAGGCGGCGACCTGGACGTCGGCGCGCCGATAGCCGCCCGCCGCCGCGGTGAGTCCCTGGTGGATCACGGTCGCCTTGGTGAGCTGCCCGTCTAGTTTGCCAGCGACATCCTTGATCGTCTTGGTGAACGTCGCCGAAGCCGCGTTGGACGCCGAAACCTTGCCGAACGCGGCGGCAGGGACGCTTTCACCCGCCAGCGCGGCCTGCGCGGTCTTGAGCACGCCGGCGCGCTGTTCGAGTTCGGCCGCCGCCGCTTCGAGCCTGGCGGGGGCGACCCGGTAACCGCCCGCACTGGATGCCATCACCGAGCCGCCTCTCCTGCTTCAGGGAATCAGTACTGTTCGGGTTCTTCGCCGAGCACGGCCGGAGCGACCGGGGCCGACTGGCCCCAGACGTTCTCGGTCTCCACAAGCCACGGCGGGATCCGCCGTCCGGAGCCGAGATCGCCGCCCGCGCCCATGCCCATCGGCATCATGGGCATCATCGGCATCGCGCCCTTGGCCGCCGCCGCGCCCGCGGCACCGGCGGCTCCGCCTGCCAAACCGCTCATCGCGCTGCCCGTGCCGCCATCGCCTGCCAGCCCGGAGAACGCGGCCGGTGCCTCGCCGGGACCGGAGAACCCGCCGCCGGCACCGATCGCGCCACCGTCCAGCGATGGCGCGCCGCCGCCGCCGATCGGGATGCCGCCCCCGGCACCGCCCGCGGTCGCACCCGTGCCAGCGCCCGCACCGGCGCCTCCGCCGACGACCTCGCCGTTCTTCTTGTCCTCTTTGGGATTCTTGCCGGTCGCCCACCCGGGTACGCGCGGCATGATCGAGCCGAACCGGCCGAACGCCGCGGCAGAGGCCGCCGCGAGACCGGCGGTGAACATGTCGCCGAACAACGGGTTCGACTTGCCGGGCTGGCCAGGCTGTCCCGTGGTGGGCGGTGTCGCGCCGTCCGACGGCAGCGGGTGCGTGTTGTCGCCCGGCACGACACCGACACCGGGCGTTCCGCCGATGTCGTTGCCGACCGCACCGCCACCGGGGGCGGTGCCGCCACCGGTGACCGGGGGCGCGGACACGGCGTTCGGCGAGGCCGGAATGGACTCCTCCGCCGAGGAGTACTCGCCGGCGAGCTGGGTCATCACCACGATCGCCTTGCTGTGCGCCGCGCTGGCCGCCCCCGCGGCTTGCTGCTGGGCTTCGACGTTCGCGATCGCCTGCTGCCGCTGCTGCGCGGCGTTGATGATCGTCGCCGGTGACGCATCCGGGGGCAGCAGCGGCGGATTGACCGCGAGCGCGACGTCGGCCGGGGAAACGTCCGGCACCGCGACCGGCGGCGGCATCTCCTTCTTGGCCTTCACCAGCGCGTCCGCCGCGTCCTCGAGAAGGTTGTTCATCGCGAGCGCGGTCTGGGCGACCTTGCGGATCCCGCCGACCAGATCGGTGATCATCGTGTGGTACTTGTCGGCGGCGCCGCCGGTCCAGCTGCCGGAGAACTCCTTGAGCTCACCGGTGAGGTTCTCGGCCTGTTCGAACAGGCCGGAGCCGGTCGACTGCCATTTGTGCGCCGCGTGGCGCGCCGTGTTGGGGTCGCCGGCCTGCAGCATCGCGTAGAGCTGCTGATGGGAGTAGGCGGCGAAGTTCGTGTGCGCGGTGTCGGTCATCCCTTGTTCCCCCCACCTTGAGAGCCGCCGAGGACTCCGCCGAGCACGTTGAGCAGCGGATCCAGCAGCCCGGTCTGCTGGCCGGCGTGGTTCATCTCGCCCGCCACCGACTCGTCGGCGGCCGCGTAACCGTCGGCGACGGTCGTGGTGACCTCCTGAGCGAAGGTGATCGCGCCCTTGACCTGATCCAGCAGGCCCTGCATCTCGGCGACCGCCGCCTGATGCGCCTTGGTGAGGGAGCCCGCCTCCCCGAACTCGCCGAACAACAGCGGCTGTTCGCTCAGGGTCAGCAGGAAGTCGTTCGGCTTGGACATCGCGTGGATCTGGGTCTCCAGTTCCCGCACGAAGTCCTTCAGAGATTCCAAATGGACGTAGTACGACTGGTCTTGCATTGATCCCGGCTCTCTCGTGATCGGCCATGCCATCGAAGGACGACTACGCGCAAAGCCGGCCGGCCGGTGCCGAGGGGGGTGAAAGCACCGACCGGCCGACGGATGGGGATCAGCCGGCGAACAGACCCTGGTTGCGGTTCTCCAGGCTGTGCTGGAGATCGTGGGCGTCGCCGACCTTGCCGCCGAACTGCGCGATGATCGCCACGATGTCCGCGGTGGCCTGGCGCAGGCGGGTTTCGGACGCGCGGGCCGCCTCACCGGCGGAGCTGCCGGAGGCGTACCAGGTCTGGGTGATCGGCTGCAGGTTCGTGTGCAGCTGTTCGAGCTGTGAGGTGAGCGCCTTGGCCTTGGCGGCCAGCGAGGCCGAGCTGTGCTGCAGCGCGGCGAAGTTGATTTCGACGACGTCAGCCATGATTGGTGGTCCTCTCGCGGATCAGGGGTTCAGCCGGTGGATCACGGTCTGGTCGACGGTTCCGGCTACCCCGGTCAGGCTTTCCCGGACCTGCTCGTCACCCGAGTTGTAGTTCCGGTTGCTCTCGTGGACAAGGCGCGACATCGTGTTGAGCTCGTTCACGGCGATGGTCATCTTCTCCTGCAGACGGCGCTGCAGATCCCAGAACGCGACCGCCTGGTCACCCTTGTAGTTGTGCAGGGTCTGGGTCAGCTCGCTCTCCAAGCTGGCCATCGTGGTCTTGGCGTTCGACGCGGTTTCCTCGAACCCCTGGACGGCGCGCGCCATCGCAGCTGCGTCTGCCTGATATCCCGTACCGGTCATTGATGGGCCACCTCCTCTCATCTCGCTGGAAATCCCGGTGAGCACCAGGGCGCCCCTGTCTGCTCTTGTGAAGGACACGCTAGAAAAAGGGGGAGTGTGGTCAAACGGCACAACTGCCGGTCGGGGTGACGGCACTATTACCCACAGGTCGGCGGTAGGGCTCTCCCCACCCCCGATCCGGGGGAGTACGCCAGTGTCTGCGGAAGGGTGCACCGGCACCCTCGAATCCATGGTGGACAAGGGTTCCAGGACAGTACTGCATCGGCCGCTGATGATCTTGGCGGCGGGGATGGCGGTACTCGGGGTGATCGCGCTCGGCGGTCTCCTTTTCGACGATCGCAGCCTCGTCAACGCGCCCATCTGGCTCAAGCCGCTCAAGTTCACGATTTCCGTGGGCCTCTACGCGGTGACACTGGCCTGGCTGATCGGGCAGCTCACCCGCGGCCGCCGGATCGGCTGGTGGCTCGGCACGGTGTTCGCGGTCGGCCTAGGCATGGACATGGCGTTGCTGTTCTGGCAGATCATCGTCCGCGGCCGGACGCTGCACTTCAACCAGGCGACACCGGCCGACCAGTGGATCAACAACATGGTCGCGAACGGTGCCTTCACCGGGTGGGCGGCGACCGCGGCGATCGCGATTCTCCTGTTGTTCCAGCGTCTTCCCGACCGGGCGATGAACTCCGCGTTACGTGCGGGCGCCGCGTTGTCGGTGGTGGGCATCGGGATCGCGTTGCTGATGTTCGGCCCGAACGAGCAGCAGAAGGCTCAGTTCCGGGCAGGGGAGCGGCCGTCGATCGTCGGTGCCCACGCGGTCGGGGTACCCGATGGCGGGCCGGGGCTGCCGGTGGTCGGCTGGAGCACCGTGGGCGGGGACATGCGGATCCCGCATTTCTTCGGGATCCACGCGATCCAGGTGCTGCCTCTGGTCGCTTTCGGACTTCTCGCGCTCGCCAGGCGGCATCCGGTGCTCGAATCGGACTTCGTGCGGCGGAACCTGGTGCGGACCGCGTCCGTGGGGTTCGCCGGGCTGCTGGCGCTGCTCACCTGGCAGGCGCAGCGAGGGCAGTCCATCGTGCATCCCGACTTCTGGACGCTGGTCGCGGGCGCCGGGATCGTCGTCGTCGTGGCGGCCGGATCGGCGCTTGCGCTCCGGCAGCGGCGGCCGATGCATCAGCCGGCGTGATCTTCACCGTACCTCCACGAAATCCACTCGGGACTTCCACCGGGATCCGATAGCTTTCGGTGCGATGAAGGGGGTATGCGTGCACAAGACACGTACTTTTCGGCGGATTTCGGGCAGACGCGCGGGCGTCGTGCTCACCGCCGTGGCGGTGCTGACCGGTGGGGTGGCGTGCTCGTCGTCGCCTGGTTCTCCCGACGGAGCCAAGCCGGCGGCGCCCGAGGTGTTCGGCCCGGCGGGATACCGCGGTCTGACCCTGGGCATGGCCAAGGACGCCGCGTTGGCGGGCGGAAAGCTCGCTTCGGCGCCGACGTCTACTTTGGACGGTTGTACCGATTTCTCCTATACCGGTGGTCCGGCACCCGACCCGGCACGGATGAAGGCGGAGGCCGACGTCGAGGCCAAAGCCAAGGAGCTGAACAAGAAGGCCGACGAGCTGCAGGCGAATCCGGACTCCAAGCCGGGCTCGTCCGCGGCGGACAGCGCCAAGGCCGCGGAGAAGGACGCCGCGGACGCCAAGCTGTACGCCGACGCCGCTCTGGCGTCCGCCGATCTCGCGGGCAAGCGGGAGGAGCGGGACAAGGCGTTCGTCGCCGCCGGGGGTGCCTCCTTCGGCAAGGACGGCTTGCGTGAACTCGCGGCTCCTTCGGACGCCAAGACGGCCGAGGGGATCGGCGCCGGGTCTTCGTTGGCCGACCTCAAAGCGGCTTACGACGCCAAGGGGATGAAGGCGGGCAACAACGGCCGGTTCCAGGTTCCTGTCGACGGGAAGCCGGACTGGGTCTACGAGTTCACCGTCAACGGGGACAAGGTCGGCTCGGTATCGATGGTCGACCCGAAGTCGAAGTGCGCTTAGGGTTTTCGCGCGTGGCAAAGGGGGCCGTCCGGTTTCGGGCGGCCCCTTTCGCTCAGCTGATCAGACTCCCGCGACGGTACGGATCCAGCTGCGGCTGGCCGCGACGCTGGCGTAGTTCTGGGTGCCCTGCGGGTTCGAGCCGGAGTTGTTGCCGGTCGAGCAGACACCGACCTGGACGCCGCCCGAAAGCTGCGGTCCGCCCGAGTCACCGTGCCACGCCGAACCGTTGACGCCGACGCTCGCGATGGCCTGGCCGCCGTAGGCGTCGCTGCTGGTTCCGGTGATGCGGACGTTGGCCGTCTTCAGGACGCTCGACGGCGGGTTGCTGCCCTGCGTGCGACCCCAGCCGTAGATCTGGTTGGTGGTGCCGGTGGCCGGGTTGGCGCTGCCGAGCTTCATGTACGTCGTGCTGACCGACGTCGTGAGGTGCAGCAGCGCGATGTCGCCGCTCGGGGCGGCCTTCTGCTGGTCGACGTCGGCCTCGGTGCCCTGGCCGAGGTTGACGTTTCCGACCTTGACGTGCATGCCGGGCGCGTTGAGGCAGTGCTTCGCGGTGAGGACCCACTGCGGGGCGATGATGGTGCCGGAGCAGTTGAAACCGCCGAACGCGGTCGCGTCGTCCCAGTAGATCTGGGCGCCCCACGGCGCGGAACTCACGGTGCCGCCGCCGATGATGTCCTGGCCCGCGTTCGCGGCAGGAGTAGCGGCAAGGGTCAACGCCGCGGCGGCACCGGCCACCGCTGCGACAATCTTGGACATACGCATGAATACGCCCTTCGGCCTGCTTCGGGGAGCTCGTTTCGACTTGAAACGGTTTCACCAAGTTATGGGGCGGTAAGGGTTTTTGTAACCTACCGAAGTCGGTAACCGGTACGAGGAAAGTATTGGGCCGTCCGGGTGTGGCGGCGGCTTTGACGGCGGGATTCTGCAATGGACGGTTCCGGGGCCTTCGGTGTGGACGTCCGTTGTATCCGTTTCATCGTGACCTTCCCTACGCGCTTCGAGGATCAGAAGATCGGGGATCGGAAGTGGGGTTGTCGCTCTAGGGTGTCCAGGTGACGACTCGGGTGATCGTGCTTAACGGTGGGTCCAGTTCGGGTAAGTCCGGGATCGCCCGGTGCCTGCAGAAGGTGCTGCCGGATCCCTGGCTCACGCTCGGGGTGGACACGCTGATCGACGCGATGCCTCCTTTGTCCGACGGGATCTCTTTCGCCGCGGATGGTGGGGTGGGTGTCGGGGCTGGCTTCCGGCGGATGGAGGACGCGTGGATGACCGGTGTCGCGGCCATGGTGCGGGCGGGTGCGCGGGTCATCATCGATGACGTGTTCCTGGGCGGCGCGGAGTCGCAGCGCCGGTGGCGGCTGGCGTTGGACGGGCTCGAGGTGCTCTGGGTCGGTGTCCGGTGTGACGGCGCGGTGGCCGCCGGCCGGGAGATGGCGCGGGGAGATCGGGTCGAGGGGATGGCCGAGTCGCAGGCCGAGGTCGTGCACCGCGGTGTGGTTTATGACCTCGAAGTGGATACGGGGACGGCTGAGGCGTTGGTCTGCGCCCGGGAGATCGCCTCACGGGTGGGTGGGGACGACGACGGGAACCCGGCCACGACCACCGACGCCGGCGGTCGTCCTGTCGGATCGGTTGCCGAGGAAGGTTTCTGACGCGCGACGTGACCTACTCGATGACTGTCTCGCTTTGACGGTCGCATCGTCGGGCCGGACGGTCGCATCCATTGGACTGTTCACGACGATGAGGTCTTTCATTTCTCCATCGACGAGAGATGCGGTCAGTCTGGCTTCCGTCGCGGCCTGGGGAAGAGATCGAGTGTTTGCGAACCGAGTCCGGGGTTGAACAACGAGTACCAGGCCAGGGTCTGCGTCCGTCACCGTGTCGTGCGCTCAGTCCTTTTCGGACATTGTGGCCCCGCGGAAGGCGGAGTCAGTCCGACTCGTCGTCTTCGGGCGGCCGGCGCGGCTCGTGGAGCGGTTCCGGCGCCGCTTCGTAGGTGTGTCCACAGGGTGTGGTGATGGTCATGCCGCCGTTGCCGGTGGGGGTGATCGACCAGCCGGGTTCTTCTTTGAGCATGTTGTGGATCTTGCAGGCGCTGTGGCAGTTGTGGTGATCGGTCTTCCCATCGCGAGCCCAGTTGACGATGTGGTCGATTTCGGAGAACTCGGCGGGACGGTGACAGCCGGGGTGGGTGCATTCCCGGTCCCGTGCCTTGATCAACCGCGCTAGCGAGGCCGGTGGTGGGTACTTGTCGGCGCCGGCTTCGAGGAGTTGCCCGGTGGCGGGGTTGGTGATCAGCCGGGACCAGGTCGAGTCCGGGTCCGAGGCGATCTCCCGCACCAGCCAGTCCGGGACCGGCCCGTACCCGGCCAGGAACGCGGGGTCCTTGCGCGCGCCGATCAGGGTCAGGAAGTCCACGTAGACGTGGATGTGCGCACGGGGCTTTCCATGGCCGTTCTCGGCGAGCAGTCGCTCGGCGAAGACATCGGCACGATGCTGCTCCAGGGTGCGGGACTTGTCCTGCGCCCGGCGTGCTCGTGCGGTGCGGACCAACGAGGCGTAAATGGAACTGGCGACCTCGGCGGGAAGATGGCCGGACAGCGTGGACATGGTCTCGTCGTCGTGTTTCAGCGAGACATGTCGTAAGGCGCGTTTCTTCGCCGCTCGATCCCGATAGCCATCGGGGTCGAACTTCTGCACCGCGTAACTCACCGAACCGCGAATCGCCGTCGGATCACGATCGGCCAGACGCTTGACCAGCCATTCATCCACCTGCGCGGCGACCTCGTCCGACACTTCCCTGGTCAGCTGCGTGACCTTGGAGGCCTTGTACAGGTCGATATCGCCCTTCTCCAGTGCTGCCAACGTGTTCGGCAACCGCGCTACCAGGGCGCAGGAGGTTTCGACGAGCAGGAACGCTTGATTGCGGGAGACCGAGAAGCATAACGCCACCTCCTCGGTCACCGATCTTCGCGAACCGCCCGCGGCGGCGAACTCGGCTAACGCGCGCACTTGACGGCCCTGCGCCTGGCGAAGCAAAACCTCTTCGTCGAACGCGGTGTCAAGAAAGCGAGCGGCTTTCGGGTTATAGACAAGAGTTTGGGTCATGCCCATGACCATACTCGAACGTGAGTTCGATCACCATCGGGTTTGGTGACGAAATTTACGCGGAGAGTGAACGGTGGTCGACAACGTTGTCAGTCGCTTCGGAGGTAAAGGTTTCGTGGTCGATGGCGTGGTCGAGCTGACGCGGTGGTTCCGCCATCCGATGTTCTGTCATGCCGAATGGCGGGCGCGCTTATGTGGAGAAGGCGACGAGAGTCAGTCCACTGGTAGCGGCTTTTGACTTGGCCTCTACATGAGAGTAGGTACGAGGGTGATCGCATGACGACCTCGATGACCGGCACTCCGGCGCAGTGGGTCAAACAGCACGCTCACCCACTGGTCACCTCCGATACGGAAGGACCGCTCGACGACCTTGTACCAATGCGCGACATGGTGCGTGACGCGCGTCTTGTCGCGCTCGGTGCCTCGACCCGTGATACGCACGAGCTTTCCGTCATTTCCCATCGAATACTGAGGTTCCTCGTCGAGGAGCTTGAATTCCGTTCTCTGGTACTCGACGGTGACGACGCGACGAGCATCGCGCTCGACGAGTACGTGCGAACCGGAATCGGTGACCCACGAGCGTTGCCGGCCAACGCCAGGTCATTCTGGCGGACCACGGAACTCCTCGATGTCGTTGGCTGGATACGTCGCCACAACCAGCTGTATCCGGCCGATCCGGTCCGCATCGCCAACACGGCCGAGGAGCCCCGGCACATCGAACCTCGGCCTGCCGAGCTCGGCGACATCGAACGGCTGTGGGCGCGGAACGCGATCCGGTGGCACGAGCACACCGGCCACAAGATCGTCTACTGGGGTGGCATGGCGCATCTGGTCAACGGCGCGTCACGCACCATCCCCGGCGGGCCGCCCGCCGTCCATCGCAGTGCCGCTAGCCACCTCCGTGAGCACTTCGGCTCCGGCTACCTTTCTGTGGGGCTGACCTTCCATCATGGCTTGACGTCTCACACCATCCCCGCACCGCCGGCGGAGTTCGCTGATGCCGTACTCGGCAGTACCGACGTGCACGCCTATCTACTGGATCTGCGAGCCGCGAGTCCGGCGCCGGTCCGGGCGTGGCTGGACCAGTCGGCGAAGACCCGGTTGATCGGCCCCGTTTACGACCCCCGCGATGACGCCGCCCACCACCTGGCCGGCGGTTCACTCGGCGAGTGGTTCGATGTCATCGCCCACTGCCAGGAAGTGACGCCGGTCCGCTCGCTCAAGGCTTGAGACGTACTAGCTGACACCCACATGCGGCCAACCGTGCTGGACGGTGTTGCCGACAGTCGGCGACTGTATGTCTCAGCAGTACCTGTCGGCCCAGGCCACCGAAGCGGGTGTCGCTTCACCGGGTGGGGACGGCGATCGTGACCTCGCGGATCAGTTCTTCGACGCGGTCGCCCCAATGAGAGGCGATGACGAGGTCGCGGGCCGGGTCGATCCAGAGCAAGTGCCGTCCGCCGTTGCCGAGGGCGCACCGGCCGGTCGGTGGCGCGGTGGGGGAGACCGCCCTGTTGTCGTTGAGCCACCAGAGGTAGCCGTAGTCGGCGTTGTGGGGGCCAAGGCGTCCAGTTGAGGTCGATCCAGGTGGTGCTGAGCGGTCGCCGTTACGGAGGTAGAGCTCGCCGAGTGGGGCGAGGTCGTTGGCGGAGATCCAGCGGCCGCCTCCCCCGTGCGCGCCGCCGCTGACGACGGGAACGGCTTCCTCGCCGATGGTGGTGGAGTTTGTGATAGCCGTGCCAGGACCAGCTGCTGGAGGCGTCGAGGATGTACTCGTGCAGCACCGTGGGCAGCGATCGCCCGAAGAGCCGGGTGAGGGCGAGGCAGAGCAGAGTGACGCGGACGTCGTTATAGGCCCATCCGGGTCCCGGGAGCGGCATCCCGTGGTGCGCTTTCCGGGCGTCGGCTTCGGGTGTCCGCGGGGGTCGGTTCGCCCCAGAGTTCGCCGTCTCATTGGCTGGTCTGCTGCACTAGGTGATGCCAAGTGATCGTGCTCGCGCGTGCGGCCGCCAGTTCCGGGAGATCGGCCGCGTCGGCCACGGGCTGATGAGATCGGGGAGCGGGCCCAGATCGAAGGCTCCCGCGACAGTGGGGGCAGTAGTGGCCCGATCGCCTCACGACGCGAACCGTCCTTCACTTGACGCGCCAGGCAGGCGTCCATGTCTTCGATGCCCGGCGTGACGCGCCGACACCGCGCGGCCATGGCGGCGTGGACAGCGAGATTCCCGAAAGGGAGAGCGGAAGGCAAGCTGGGGAGGTGAACAGGGAAGAACTCAGCGCGAGGTTGGTGCGTCGCTTCGGTCCCGATGCCGAGGGCTGGCTCGCCGAAGCACCCGGTCTCGGCGCGAAACTGGCCTCCCGATGGGGTTTCGCGCTCGGTGAGATGTTCGACAGCGGAGCTTCCTCCGTCGTCCTGCGTTGTCGATGGCCGGACGGCACCCCGGCCGTCCTCAAGCTCAGTCTGGATCGGGAACTGGTGGCCAGGCAGGAAACGATGCTGCGGATCTTCGCGCCATCGCGACGAGTGCCCGCCGTCTTGGCCGCCGACGCGGACGCCGGGGCGATGGTGCTGGAGGAGGTCCTGCCCGGCACCATCGCCGAGGACCTGCCGCGGGAATCCTTGCCACCGCGCTGGGGCGAGTTGCTCACCGCACTGCACACCGTGCCCGCGCCCGAGGAATGGCCGTGGGATTTGCGCGGCCGGTTCGACGAGGCCTTCGCCCGGATCGGCGGAAGACTGTCCGAACCGGTCATCCGTGCGAGGATCGGACAAGCGGACTGGCAGCGGTCGATCCAACGCTGCGAAAGGTTGCTGGACACCCAAACGACACGAGTGTTGCTGCACGGCGATCTGCATCTCGGCAATGTCCTGGACGGCGGCCCGGAACGCGGACTGATCGCGATCGACCCGAAGGCATGCGTGGGTGACCCGTGCTTCGACGCCGTCGACTACGTGGTCGCCGCTGCCGGGCGCGAAGGAGTCGAGGCCCGGTGCCACCAGGTGGCGACAGCGTGCGGGCTCGACGGTGACCGGCTGTACGCCTGGAGTCGGGTGATCGCACCGATGTTCGCCATCGCGCACCTCACCTACGGCGGTCCGGAGCGGGCGCTCGACGAGCTGCTCGCGCTGACCCGGTGACCTCAGTCCTCCACGGGCTTCGTCCACGCCACCTGGACCAGCCCCGTCCCGTGCCGCCGTGAGACCAGCACCCCGCGCCCGGCTGGCTGCGGCTCCGGCTTCACGTCCCCGAGCAGCGCGCCCTCCTCACGCGACCCGGACATCACGATCCCCGGCGACCCCAGTTCGCGGATCCGTTGCAGCACAGGCTCGAACAGTGAACGCCCGGCACCACCGCTGCCGCGCGCGAGGACGAGGTGGAGCCCGATGTCCCGTGCCTGCGGCAGGAATTCCAGCAGCGGTTGCAACGGGTTCCGGCCCACCGTCGCGACCATTTCGTAGTCGTCGACGAGGACGAACAGCTCCGGTCCCCGCCACCAGGACCTGTTTCGCAACTGCTCCGGCGTGACGTCCGGGCCGGGAAGCCGGTTCCGCATGGCCTGCTGGCACTGGTCGATCAGCCCGGTCAACGCGGTCTCGGAACCCGCGTAGCCCAGCAGATGCGATTCCGCCACCGCGCCGAGCATCCCTCGCCGGTAGTCGGCGACCACGATCGCGGCTTCTTCCGGCGAATACTTCGCGGTGATGCCGTGCGCGATCGCGCGCAGGAGCGAACTCTTGCCGGATTCCACGTCACCGAACGCCACGAAATGCGGTTCGGTCGCGAAATCGAGGTACACCGGCCGCAGATTCGATTCCGCGATGCCGAGCGTGACCTGTTTGCGCGGCCCCGCCTCCAGGGAGTCGAGCGGGATCTCTGGCGGCAGCAGGCGCACGGATGGCGCGGGCTGTCCCTTCCACGCGGCGGAAATCCGCCGGTTCAGCTCGAGCCCGCCCGCGCCGACGGTTTCCGGCCGCTGGTCCGAGTCGATCCGCGGGAGTGCCGCGAGGAAGTGCAGTTTGTCCGCCGTCAGCCCGCGGCCCGGCTTGTCCGCCGGGACGTTCTGCGCGATCTTGCGGTCGATCAGCGAGTCCGCCGGCTCACCGAGCCGTAGTTCGAACTTGGTGCCGATGGCGTCACGTAGCGGCGCCCGCATACCCATCCATTGGTTGATCGAGACGACGACGTGGATCCCGAAACCGAGCCCCCGCGAGGCCAGGCTGGTGATCTGCTCCTCCAGCTGTTCGTATTCCTGCCGGATCGTGGTCCAGTTGTCCACGAAGAGGAAGACGTCGCCGAATTCCCTGCCTTCGATGCTTTCGCGGAATTCGGAGCGCCGCTGGCGGAACGCCGTGATCGACTCGATCCCGTTGGCGGAGAAGAACTCTTCCCGTTGTTCGAGCAAGGTCGTCAGTTCCGCGACGACCCGGCGGCAGCGCTGGGCGTCGCGCCGGGTCGCGTAGCCGGACACGTGCGGCAGCCCGGCGATCGGCGCCAGTGCGCCACCACCCATGTCCAGGACGAACAGCTGGACCTCTTCCGGTGTGTGGGTGAGCGCGAGCATCGCGGCGATGTCCCGCATCAGCGTGCTCTTGCCGCTCTGCGGCGCCCCGACGATCAGCGCGTGCCCGGCGGCACCGGAGAAATCGGCCCACAGCATGTCGCGCCGCTGTTCGAAAGGCTTGTCCACCAAGGCGACCGGGATCATCAGCTTGCCGTTGCCGCCCCAGCCCAGCGGGCACAGACCGCGTTCCGGATCCTCGCCGAGCGGCGGCAGCAACTGGTCCAGCGTGGGTGGCTCGGCCAGCGGCGGAAGCCAGATCTGGTGCGCTTCCGGGCCTTTGCCTTCGAGCCGCGAGAGCATCGCGCCGATGATCGTCTCACCGGTGCCCTTTTCGACCGGTTCTTCCGCTTCGACGGTCACGGGGATCTCCACCGGCGCCAGCGTGAACGGCGTCAAGCCCAGGCTTTGGCCGTCCTTGCGCACGATCTTGCTGCGTGGCGGCAGCTCACCCGAGACGTAGGCCGCCTTGAGCCGGATGAGGGTGTCGTTGTCGGACTTCAGATACGCCGACCCCGGCACGGGTGGAAGCTGGTAGGCGTCCGCGACACCGAGCACCGCGCGGCTCTCCGAAGCGGAGAACGTCCGCAGGCCGATCCGGTACGACAGGTGGGAATCCAACCCGCGCAGCCGTCCTTCCTCCAGCCGCTGCGACGCCAGCAGCAGATGGATCCCGAGACTCCGTCCCAGCCGCCCGATCGCGACGAAGAGATCGATGAACTCCGGCCGCGAGGACAGCAGTTCGCTGAATTCGTCGATGATCACCAGCAACGACGGCAGCGGCCGGAGGTTGACGCCGGATTCCCTGGCCTTTTCGTAGTCCCGCACCGACGCGTAGTTCCCCGCCGCGTGCAGAAGCTCCTGACGCCGCAACAGTTCGCCGTTCAGCGCGTCCGCCATGCGGTCGACCAGCGCGAGATCGTCGGACAGGTTCGTGATGACGGCACACGTGTGCGGCAGCCCGGTCATCCCCGCGAACGTCGCACCACCCTTGAAGTCGATCAGCGCGAGGTTGAGCTTCTCCGAGGAATGCGTGACGGCGAGCGCGGTGACCAGCGTCCGCAGCAGTTCGCTCTTCCCGGATCCGGTCGCGCCGATGACCAGCCCGTGCGGCCCCATCCCGCCTTCCGCCGACTCCTTGAGGTCCAGGTCGACGGGCCTGCCTTCGGGATTGACGCCGAGCGGGATCCGCAACCGGTCGCGCGCCGACCGCGGTGCCCAGGTGACCGCGGTGTCGGTGTCACGCGGATCGCCGATACCGAGCAGTCCGGCCAGCCCGAACGTCGCCGACATCGGAGCCTCGCTGACCACCGCCGCCCCTTGGAACAGCGGGGTGAGCATCCGGGCCAGCGCTTCGGCGGCCCCGCGGTCCAAAGTGTCCGGTGTGCCGAGGAAACCGAGCCGCTGCTCGGTGCCGTCGCCGACGACCATGCCCAGTTGCTCCGGGCTCATGTGCAGGCTGAGAAGCCGTTCGGACGACGCCGAGCGCGGCTGCTCCGTGCCGATCTCCACCACCGTGACGCCGAGCCTGCCCTCCTCGGCGACGAGCCTGGTGTCCCCGAGGGTGTGCCCGCCGTCCACGATCACGACGACTTGCGGCAGGTCGAGCCGGACTTCCGGCCGCCGGGTGAACGCGGGCCGGTCGCCGAGGTCGGGGCCGAGCAGATCGGCGAGCTTGCCCGAGTCGGCGTCGACGAGGCGTCGAGGACCGGCGGCGTCGGCGGCGGTGGAGGCGACGTGCGGCAGCCACTTCGCCCATTCCCAGTCGTGCAGCCGGTCATCCTTGACGCACAGCGCGATCCGCAGGTCGCCGGGTGAGTGGAAGGTCGCGAGCTGGGTCAGCAGCGCCCGCGCGGTGCCGAGCGTGTCCGGGCGGCGACCGGACAGCGTGACCTGCGCGAATGACCGCAACGAGACCGCGACCGGGAGTCCGTCGACCGTCGAATAGGTACGGATGAAGTGCTTGAGGTTCGTCGAGCACACCGGGTCGAGGTCTTCCAGCGGCACGGTCTGCGGCGCCTTCAACGGTGTCGCGAGCCGCTGCGGCCCCGTCCCGATCCGCACCTGCCCGAACTGCGAGTCCGACCGGCGGCGATCCCACAGCCTGCCTGTTTCGATATAGGCCCACAGATCGGCCGGATCGGGCTGCAGCGCCGTCATGGCCGCGCGCTGGTTGTCCGCGATGTCGCGGACCTGGCCGCGCAGACCGGTCAGATACCGCTGGTAGTCCCGGCGTTCCTCGTTGATCTGCGCCTTCTTCGCCGCGCCGCCGCGACCGAGCGACATCACGACCATGCCCGCCATCGCGGTGAGGAACAGCGCGCCGAAGATGTAGGTCATCACGCCGCCGTCGCGTCCGATGTAGACGAACGACATGGCACCCATGCCGAGCATCATCGGCATGAACATCAGCAGCTGCATGGCTCCGCCGCCACCGCCCTTCGGCAGCATCGGCGGTGATTGCAGGACGATCTCACCGGGCTGTTCGCCCAGGGCCGGCAGGCGGTCGCGAGTGGCGCTCATCAGGGTCTTTCTGGCCGCTTGTGGGTAATCCTGCCGATCATTCTGGCCACTCGTGCCGCCCTCGCGGTGGGTACTTTTGCCGTCCGCTCGCGTCTCGTGACGAACTTACGCTGCTGGCACAGGCGCAGACGTGGGGGAACGAGAGAAGGAGAACCATGGTCGGCACGGGCGAGTACCGGGCGGAGCCCGAGGCCATGCGCTCGGCGGTCGGGAACCTGGGCGGCATCATCATGCAGGGCATCAACGTCGTCGCCGACCTCGAGCGCACGGTACTGCAGCCGACCTCGTTCGCCACCTTCGGCAGCGCGGTGGCGGCGGCCAACGCGGCCATGCAGAGCCAGCAGGTGGTCGCCGTCCGCACCCTTCTGCAACTACTGCAGCAGATCAACGGCTTCATCAAGAGCAGCGCCGACGCCTACCAGGCCGCCGACGAGGCGGTCGCGGGCGGGTACGGCGGCCGTCCGGCCGGCGGGGCCGGGCCGGGGTCGTCGATCTGGGGGAATTCGCACGCGTCGGAACTGGCGACGCTGGCCATCAACGACAGCGCCGGCGCGAACGGCGAGCCGTCCTCGGTCGGCAACGTTTTGCGCTACTTGGGGGACGCGCGGCTCGGGCAGCTCGGCGACCACCCGATCACCGACGCGCGGTTCCAGGGTGTCTCGGACTTCAACGACTGGCTGGCCGGTGACGCCGACAACCAGGCGCGGGTCGGGGTTATCGAGGTCTACGCGGGTACGGCGCGCAACTTCGGCGACGTCCCCGGTGGGGTGCACAGCGGCGACGTCGTCGTGGTCGAACCGCTCCTGTTCTCCGACCGCAAGCCGATCATCGCCATCGCCGGAGAAGGCGGGCTGCTCTACAACCACGGAATCGTCGAAGCGGACATCAACGGCCTGGCGAAGGTCAGCGTGTACCGCCCGGCGTCCGTCTGACTTCCGGCCTGAGGAGCGAGGTTCCATGCTGACTTACCCGAATTCCAGCGCGATGGACGCCACGGCGTCCTCGGGCGGGCCGATCACCATCCTGCCGCAGATCCTCACCGGGCAGCCGGAGCAGATCGCGAAGCACGTGCTCGAGGTGCTCAAGAAGGCCAACGAGTTCCTCACCATGTACAACGAGGTGACGAAGGCCGCCGAGCAGCTGGGCAAGGTCTGGTCCGGTGGCGCGTCCGACTCGGCGCTGAAGAAGATCACCGACTCCCTGAACTCGCTCAACAAGATCATCCAGGTCGTGCAGAAGGGCGCCGAGCTGCTCGGTATCGCCGGGACGCTGATCAAGACCGCCCAGACGGCCTACAAAGCGGTGGTCTCGGCGGTGAACCCGACGGTCGCGGGCCTGATGTCGAATCCGTGGACCTACGGCGCGGCCGTCGCGCTTTCCACCGCCACCAGTGCCTCACTGCGCGCGTTCATCACCGCGATCGGCGCGTTGCTGAAGGCGCTCGGTGTCGTCGACCTCGCGAACCAGATCACCCAGATCGCCGCCATCATCGGCGAGGTCCAGAAACTGTTCGGGCACCACGACTCCGGTGGCGGCGCGGCGGGCAACGCGGCCGTCTCCGGCACACCGGTCACCAGCCCGCAGGCGCCGGGTTCGGTCGCCAGCGGTGCGGGGCAGGCCGCGATCGGCGGTACCGGTGGCGGCGCGGGCGGCGCTTCCGGCGGTGGTTCGACGCCGGGCGAGACGCCCCCGTTCACCCAGTACCGGCCGCCCGCGCTGGGCGGCAACGGCACCCAGGGCAACTGGCCAGGGGGCGCCGACGCGTGGATCCCGGTGGACAGACCCTCCGGCGGCGGTGCGGGTTCCGGTTCCACCGGCGGATCGCTGCCGGGCGCGGGCAACGGGAACACGGTCACCATCACCACCGACCTGAGCACCGGGAAGTCCACCGTGCAGGCGCCGGGCGGGCAGGACATCGATATCGACATCGACATGGACTACGGCGGCAAGCACTTCGAGCAGCACATCGACATCGATGCGGGAGCTGACTCACCGGCGAAGGGCAGGTAGCCGTGTGGGGGAGCGGTGTGGTCGACGCGTCCGGCGTCGTCGGCTCGATCTTGTCGAATTACCGGCGGCTCGTGGTCGAGTACCAGCAGCGGGTCACCGGTGACCCTGCGGCGCTGAACGCGTCGGCGCAGCGTTGCGGCGAGCGGGCCTCGACGGTTTCGGGCCGGGCGGAGGAGATCGGCAAGGCGGCCAAGGCGCTGAACGCGTCCTGGGAGGGCGACGCCTACCTCGCGTTCGCCACTTCGGCGGCGAAACTGAGCCAGGAATTCGCCGAACTCGGCGCCAAACTGAGTGACCAGTCGAGCAGGCTCCGTGCGGGTGCGCAGGCGCTGCAGGGCGCGCGGTCCTGTGTGGACTCGATCCTCGCGCAGTTCGACCAGTACGCCGCCCAGCTCGTCAGCCAGGCGCGGACGGCGAACGCGGGCGCGGTCAACGCGTTCATCTCCGCCGCCAGGCAGCTCGGTGAACGCGCCGCGCAGGCGGCGCGGGAGATCGCCGACGAACTGAGCGACGAACTCGCGCGGCTGTTCCCGCCGGAAGGCGTCGGCCGGATCGAGCACGAACTCGGCAAATGGGGCCGCGGCCCGTTGTACTGGCTCAACGGCGAAACCCTCGACGGGCGTAAGCGGCCGCGGTCGCATCCGTCCTGGTTCGGCAATTCGGGCTGGAAGAAACTCACCTGGGACGGTCTCGAAGGCACCCGCGCCCCGCGCGCCGCCGATACCCCGTTCGGCAGGCCGAAGCCGGAAGGCCTGCGGGACAAGGCCTGGAACAGCACCGAGATCACCTATCTCAAGTGGAAGCAGGAACAAGACGGCTTCACCCCGGGCTGGGACGCCAAGGTCTCCTCGCAGGGCTGGGACGTCAAAGCGTCCGGGCACGCCGAACTTGCGGCGTTCAAGGAAGAACTCGAAGGCAAGAAGGAATGGGGCGTCGCTTCGGCGGGTGCCAAGGGGACCGCGTTCGTCGGCGGTGAGGTGAACGGTTCGGTCCAGGCGGGCGCGCACGGTGTCGGCCTGCACGCCAACGCTTTCGTCGGCGGCAAGCTCGAAGGCGAACTCGCCGCCGATGTGGCCGGAGTCGGTGTCGGTGCGAGCGGCACCCTCCAATATGGACTCGGCGCGCAGCTCGACGGCCAGGCCGTCTACGACGCCGGGCATATCAAGGTCAACTTCAAGGCAGGCCTCGCGCTCGGTCTCGGTGCCGGGGTCGGCGCGAAGATCGACATTGATCTGCCGAAGATCGCGGACACCGTCGGTGAATACGGCGGCGCGGCCGTCGACGCGGTGAGCGACGCCGCAGGCCAGGCGGCGGACGCCGTCGGCGAGGCGTGGGACGACGCTGTCACCTACGTGGGCACGTGGTGAGCGGGATGGTCGCACAGGAACGGGTTTCCCTCCCGCTCGGCTTCGACATCCCCGAAGGCTGGGTGCCGGTCGAGCCCGCGTCGGTCGGCGCCGAGGGCGCGGTCTTCGTGGCCGTGCACTCCGCACCGGCCGGGGAGTTCACCCCGAACATCACGTTGAGCGTCGGGCAGCGGCCCGACCAGGCGGGGGTCACCGACATCGCCGACGAGGCCGTCGAACGCCTCGGCCGGACCATGGCCGCGCTCGAAGTGCTGCGGCGCAAGGTGATCGGCGCTCCGGACGCGCCCGGCGTGACGCAGGTGCTGCGCGTCCGCACCGGTGAGGGACAGGAACTCGTGCAGACCCAGGTCCTGCTGACCGTGCCCGGCACGACCCCGGCCGACCGGCTGGTCCTCGAAATCGCTTGCACCGCAACGCCCGAGACGGCCCGCCGGCTCGGCGACGACTTCCGCCGGTTCGTGGGCAGTGTCCACGTCCGGCGGGATTTCCCCGCAGATGAAGGAGAAGACTCGTGACCACCGACCCCTACGCCATGCCGGACATGGACGAGTTGCTGGACCAGGTCCGCAAGCAGACCGAACAGGTGCAGCGCATCCAGCGTTCGGTCGAGGCGATGGAGGTCAAGGCGCACTCACGGCAGAACGAGGTCACCGTCGTGCTGCGCGGTGACGGCCGGTTCACCTCGATCGACATCGACCCGCGCGCGTTGCGCCAGTACGACGCGCACAACCTTTCGGAGATCGTGCTGGAGGCGGTCAACAACGGGCTGCAGAAACTGGCCGAGGCCAGCAGCGCCAAATTCGCCCCGGTCATCGAGTCCGCCAAGTCGATCGAAGCATGACCGCCGCGATCGCGGGCTCCACCCGGCGCGTCACGGTGGTGACACCGCGGGCGCGCGTCGATGTGGCGCTGCCGCAGCAGAGCACGTTCGCCGAACTGGTACCGCAACTCGTCCGGCTCGCGGGCGCTTCGGGGCAGGCGTCGGCCGAGCATCCGGGCTGGGTGCTGTCGCGGCTCGGCGGCGCCCCGCTGGCACTCGGGCTCACGGTCGCCGCGGCGCAGGTGCGTGACGGTGAAGTGCTGCACCTGACCCCGCGGGAACGCCCGCGGGGTCCGCTGCTGTTCGACGACGTCGTCGACTCGATCGCCAGCGTCGCCGAATCGGGCACCGGCCGCTGGGGGCCGTCGGTGGCGCGCAAGGCGGGCATCGTCGCGTCGGTGGTGCTGCTGCTCGCCGGTGGCCTGCTCGTGCAGGCGGCCGCGTCCGGCAGTGTGCTGGCGCCGATCGGGACCGGGTTGCTCGCCCTGGTCCTGGTGCTCGGCGGTGGCGCGCTGAGCCGCGCGTACGGCGACGCGGAGGCCGGTGCCGCCGGGGCGCTCGCCGGGGTCGGCGCCGCGCTGCTGGCCGGGATGTCGATCCTGCCGCCGCATCCGCTGTTCTCGCTGTCGGCAGGGCCGCTGGCCGCCGGGCTCGCCGTCGTGACCGTGTACGGCGTGATCGCGGCCGTTTCGGTGGCGGACCGGCTGCCGTGGTTCGTCGCGGTGACGGTTTCCGCCGGGCTCGGCGCGATCACCACCGCCATCACCCTGCTTGCCGACGTCCGCGCGGTTTCGGCGGCCGCGGTGGTCGCCGTCGTGGCGACGGCGCTGGCCGCGGTGGCGCCGATGCTGGCGCTGCGGCTCGGCAGGCTGCCGCTGCCCCGGGTGCCTGACGACATGGACGCCTTCCGCGCCGACGAGAACCCCTCGCTCGGCGAGGACATGGTCGGCGGGACGACTTACGCGCAGGCGTTGCTGACCGGGCTGCTCGTCGCGCTCGGGCTCGTCGTGGTCTCGGCTTCGGTGGTTCTTTCGTCTTCCGGCGGGGCTTGGGAAGCGGGCCTGTGTGCGTTGCTGGGGCTGGCGCTGATGTTGCGTTCGCGCGCGTTCGCCGGTCGTTCGCAGCGCGTCGTGCTCATCGGTTTCGGCGCGGCGGCCCTGGCGGCCGCCGGTTTCTGGCTCGCCGCCGGCGGGCCGCGTTCGTTCGTGTTCGGCGCGGGCTGCGCCGTCGTCGTCGCGGCCGGCGTCTGCCTCACCTACGCGACCCGCGTCGCGAAGGGACGCCGTTCTCCTTACTGGGCAAGGACTCTCGACATCATCGAGTTCCTGGTGCTGCTCTCGTTGATCCCGTTCGTCGGCATGATCGCCGGGGTCTACGAGGCCGTGCGCGGCTGACCCACCCCTGCGTTTCGTCCTCTGAACGCGGACGAAAAGCGCCTCGAAAGCCACTTTCGGGACACCACGCGTCCCAAAGGAGAACCCGCATTTGTGTACCCACGCCTGACCTGGACGAGGGTGGTTCCGCGGACATCGTCGCCCGGTCTCGCCCCTTGATCACGACCGGTGGACCGGAGACCGAGCGGGGAAGATTCCGGACGCTCAACGACCGGAATCTTCCCCACCCTGACCGCCCCGGCAACCGCACAAGCCCCACACCAGTGGGTAAGCAAATGCGAGCCCCTCGAAGTGGCTTTCGCGACACGCTACTGCTGCTCCAGTACCGAAACCTTCAGGGCACGCCATGTTTGCCTCATCCCACAAGAGAACGCTCATCATCCACCCACGACCCCCTCGTGAAACCGGGCGAATCACCCCAACGGGCAAGCGGGTGGATTTACGTCCGTGGAGGGCTCCTTCCCTACCCTCAGAGAGGAAAGGAGCCCTCCACGAACCGTCCCCTCAGTCCTCCAGCGCCAGCGGCAGGGTCCGCCGGACCGCCGCCGCGTGCCGTCCGTGCAGCGGGACCACCGCGATCCCCTTCGGCCGCACCGGCTCCGCTCCCGGCCGTCCGCCGACCCGGATGGTCACCTCGGACTTCTCGCGCCCGCCAGGAGAACGGCGCAGCGTGTACGAAGTCGCGGTGAACGCCGAGCCGGGTACGTGAAGATCCAGTGTGCGCGCGAGATCCCGCTCCGACCGCGGCCGGTAGCAGACCTGCGAAGCGCCGCCCCAGTCCCAGGATCGCCAGCCGTGCACCGGCGCGTCCTGACCGCTGCCGAGCGCCACGCGCAGTTCCCGCGCCACCTCTCCGGCTTCGAGCACGGTGCTCTCGAATCCGGCTTCCGCCAGCGAACCCATCAGCGCCAGCGCCGCGCACGCGGTACTCCGCAACGCGCCGAGTTCGCCGCCGCCCCGGGCGAGCGCCGCGATCGGCGCGTCCTCGGGCCGGTACCGGACGGTGAGCCAGCGGATCCGGAGCAACGACTGTCCATTGGGGACGGTCCAGGTCAGCAGTTGCGCGCTGGACAACGGGATCCCGGTAGCCGCGTAAGCCTCGCGCAGGATGCCGACCAGCGCGTCCGGCCCGGGTGCCATCGCGCCTGGCGTGAGCCGCACGATGGCACTCCAGCCGTCGCCGACCTCGGCGACCCCGAACCGGTTGCCCGCGCGGTCGACGTGCTGGCGTACCCGGACGGGACCGGCGAGCCGGTGCAGCGGATCGGGGACCTCGCCCTTGTCACGACGCTTCAGCCGGTAACCGGCCCAGGTGAGCAGCCAGCCGGCGGCGTGGCGTCCGGCGAAGCGGACCGACGTCGTCAGCACGAGGATGCCCGCCGCGACGGTGATGCCGATCCGCGCCGGTTGCGCGATCCCGTCGACGGTGAAGGCCAGCAGGACGGCTATCCCGGCGATCTCCCACAGAGCCGCCTGCAGCGGACGGATCGGCAGCAGCCAGGGCAGCGGTGCCGTGCCCGCGATACCGCGAGCGGGCGCCTCTTCCAGGGCCGGGCGGGCCGGGGCTTCAACCGACAAGGAATTCCCCTCCTCCGTGCACGCGCCCCGACGGTAGTGCCCGCTCGCGCACGGGAGGGCGTAAAAATTACCCTCACCGCGAATCGCGGTCGGAACCTAACGTGAACACCCTCGATCGGGGCGGGTACGAACGGCGGGGGACGGGAGCGTGTGGACGCAGCGGGACCAGATCCAGGCCTACCAATTCCTCCGCAGGAGACTGGTTTCGGCATTGGTCTCGGCGGACGCCAACCATCCCGTCGCCCCGAGCCGCAGGCTCGTCATCGGGACGTTGTGCGGCCTCGGCGTCGCCCTGCTGATCACCGCCGTGTTCGGCGTGATCGGCCTGCTGAACCCTTCCGGCGGTAAGGACTGGCTGGCGGGCGGCAAGGTGATCGTCGAGGAGGAAACCGGCGCGCGGTACATCCTCGGCCAGGACGGCGCGCTGCATCCAGTGCTCAATTACGCCTCCGCGCGGCTGATGGCAGGCGGCAACGGCGATGCCACCGTGACCGTCCCCTCGGAAAAGCTCGCGAAGGCGCCGCGCGGCGCGCAGATCGGCATCCCCGGTGCCCCCGACTCGCTGCCCGCGGCCGCCGCGCTGGTGAACACGCCGTGGACGAGCTGTTCGCGTACGACGCAGGACGCGCCCGCGTCGGCCGAACCGGCGACGACGGTGCTCCTCGGCGCGCCCGCCGCCGGAATCGACCTTCCGAGGGACCAGGCCGTCGTGGTCCGTGTCCCCGAGGGCGAGCGCTATCTCGTGACGGCGGGGCGCCGCTACAAGCTCACCCCGGAGGCCGCCGCGGCGCTGCAGTTCGACACCTATCCGCCGATCGCGGTGTCCTCCCGGTGGATCGGCACCGTCGCCGCCGGACGCGATCTGGCCTACCGCGCGGTCGAGAACGCCGGGCGGACCGGTCCGCGGGTCGGGGACACCGCGACGAAGGTCGGTTCGGTGCTCGGCGTGATCGACGCGATGGCGTCGCCGGGCGACGCGACTTCGTACTACCTCGTCCACGCCGACGGCCTCGAACCGATCGGTCAGACCGAGGCGAGCCTGCTGATCAACACCCCGCAGAACGCGGACGCCTACCCCGGTGTCCCGGCGCCTGTCGCGGTGCGCGCGGCCGACGTCGCCGCGGTGCCGAAGGTGGGCACGGCGAGGGCGGGCGGTGCCGATCCCGCGGAGTATCCGGACCGGATCCCGCGAAAAGCGCCCGTTACCGGACAGTCCGTGACGTTATGCGCGCAGGGTTCTCGAATCGTTATCTCCGCACAGGTCCCGTTGCCGCAAGGTGCGAAGGCGATCGCGGTGACGGCGCGCACGGACGCGTTGGTCGCCGACGAGGTTTTCGTGCCTCCGTCGGGAGGTGCGGTGGTGACGGAATCCGGTTCCGGCACGGTGTACGTCGTGACCGACACGGGGTCGAAGTACCCGGTGGCGAGCACCGAGGCACTCGCTTCGCTCGGTTACGGCCAAGCCGAACGGCAACCGGTTCCGAATGGGTTGCTGGCATTGGTGCCGAGGGGACCCGCGCTGGATCCGGCGCGAGCGGGCCGCACGGTGTCCTCGGCAGGTGGGACGGGGTGAGCGGGAACGTGCAGATGACTGAAGACAGGCCGGAGACCGACCGGGTCGACGTCGCGGTGATCGAAGACCATCCGTTGTACCGGCATGCCGTGGTCCGGGTCCTCACCGAGGCCGAAGGGATCGAACTCGGCGCGGTGGTCGATTCGGTCGCCAAGTTCCACGTCCACCCGCAACCGCCCGGCAGTGTGGTGCTGCTCGACCTCGGCCTGCCGGGGATCGCCGGGGCGGCCGCCGTGCTGCAGGTGTGCGAACTGGGGCATCACGTGCTCGTGGTGTCCGCGCAGGCGGAGTCCGAACAGGTGCTCGGCGCGATCGCCGCCGGGGCCAAGGGATTCCTGTCCAAGGACGTCGACGTCGACGAACTGCTGATCGCGATCAGGACGGTCGCGCAGGGCCGTGCCTACGTTTCCGCGGTGGTGGCCGGAATGATCATCAAGGACAACGCCGACCGGCCCGTGTCGGCTCCCGACGTCGCGCTCTCCGCGCGGGAGAAGCAGGTGCTGCGGCTGGTCGCCGCGGGCGAACGCGACGTCGACATCGCCCGCATCCTCGGTATCGGAGTCCGGACGGTCCGGGGTTATCTGGACCGGATCCGTGACAAACTCGGAGAGAGAAGGCGGGCCGGACTGGTCCGCAAGGCCATCCAGCTCGGGCTCGCGTCTCCGTCGGAGGTGCCCGGCCCGTCTCGGCCGGTCGCGCCTCGCGACGACGCGGGCGGATTCGAAGGACGCCGGTGAACGCAGAAGAGCAGCAGCCGAAACGCACCACCCCGATCAACGTCGGGGTGATCGAAGACCATCCGCTGTACCGGGACGCCGTCGCCCGTGTCCTCACCGAGGCGCCCGACATCGCGCTGGGCGCCGTCGCCGACTCGGTCGCGCGGTTCGCCGTCCAGCAACAGCCTCCGGGCAGTGTCGTCGTCCTCGACCTGAAGCTGCGCGGTGTCCAGGACGCCGCGGCGGTTCTCGAAGTGGGGCAGATGGGGCACAAGGTGCTCGTGGTGTCCGCGCACGCAGAACAGCCCGAAGTCCTTGGCGCCATGCAGGCCGGGGCGAAGGGCTTCCTCTCCAAGGACGTCGACGGTGACGAACTCCTGCGCGCCATCCGCACCATCGCCGACGACAACGCGTACGTGTCGCCGACACTGGCCGGAATGATCATCCAGGACAGCGAAGACCGCCACGCCGGTCCGAAGATCGTGCTGTCCGAACGGGAGAAGCAGGTCCTGCGGCTGGTCGCGGCCGGTGAACGGGACGTCGACGTGGCGGAGATCCTCAACATCAGCGTGCGGACGGTGCGGTCCTATCTCGACCGGATCCGGGACAAGACCGGGGAACGGCGGCGGGCCGGGTTCGTGCGGGTGGCGATCCGGGAAGGCCTGCTGCGCTAACTCCCTCCAAAGCGCGTGAAGGCCCCCTTCCCTCGGCTCAGCCGAGGGAAGGGGGCCTTCACGCGCGAACCGGCCCCTAGAACCGTGGCCCGGAGAAGTTCACCCGCAGCGTGTAGACCGAACTGGACGCGGTGATGAACAGGTCGTTCCGCCGCGGCCCGCCGAAGGTCAGGTTCGAGCACACCTCCGGCACGAGCAGCTTCCCGATCCGCGTGCCGTCGGGCGCGAAGCAGTGCAGACCGTCATGCGCGGCGGCCCACACCCGGCCGGCGGCGTCCACGCGAACGCCGTCGAAGCCACCGGCGTCGCTGGTCGCGAAGATCGCGCCGCCGGAAAGCCGTCCCTTGTCCACTGAGAAAACCCTGATGTGACTGGGGTTCTGCCGGGTGTCGGCGATGTAGAGCAGCGATTCGTCGAGGGAGAAGGCGAGCCCGTTGGGGCGGCTGAAGTCGTCCGCGACGATGCGCACCGAGCCGTCCGCCGGGTCGGCGCGGTAGACGTGGCAGGCGCCGATCTCGCTTTCGGCCTGATGGCCTTCGTAGTCGCTGTCGATCCCGTAGCTGGGGTCGGTGAACCAGATAGCGCCGTCCGAGGCCTCGACGACATCGTTGGGGCTGTTGAACTTCTTGCCCTGATACGTCTCCGCGAGCACGGTGGTGCTCCCGTCGTGCTCGGTGCGCGTCACCCGGCGGCCGCCCTGTTCGCAGCTGACGAGCCTGCCCTGCCGGTCGACCGTGTGCCCGTTGTGGAACCCGGCCGGTTCACGGAACACGCCGACCGCGCCCGTCGTCTCGTCCCAGCGCAGCACGCGGTCGTTCGGGACGTCGCTGAAGACCAGGT
This sequence comes from Amycolatopsis sp. NPDC033938, assembly GCF_055575975.1. Lineage (NCBI taxonomy): Bacteria > Bacillati > Actinomycetota > Actinomycetes > Pseudonocardiales > Pseudonocardiaceae > Amycolatopsis > Amycolatopsis sp. NPDC033938. Next base: position 109,840 of record NZ_JBVIRO010000015.1, on the reverse strand, counting down.
ACCGGCCGGCGGGGAAGTAGGCGGGCCCCTCGGCCCAGCGGCAGCCGGTGTGCAGACGTTGCATCCACTCGTCGCCGTTGACGCGGGCGAACCGCTCGTCGAGAACCTCGAAACGCGCCTTGAACTTGTCCATGAAAACCCCAGCTGTTCAGAACTTCATCTTGCTTTAAGCATGTATCGCCGAACTTGATATGGTCAAGCCATGGATGACGTAGATCGCATGCTGCTGACCGAACTGCAGCGGGACGCGACGCAGGCGTACGCCGCGCTCGGGAAGACGGTCGGATTGTCCGCGGGCGCCGCGCACGAACGGGTCCGCAAACTGCGGGAGCAGGGCGTCATCCGGCGCACGACCGTCGACGTCGACCCGGCCGCGGTCGGCCGAGGGGTGATGGCGTTCGTGCTGGTCGAGGCCAACTCGTGGATGGGCGATTCGCCGACCAAGGCCGCGCTGGAGGCGCTGCCGGAGGTGGTGGAGGCACACGTCATCGCGGGGCCGGCTTCGGTGCTGGTGAAGGTGCGCACGCCGACCACCGAAGAACTGCAGGCGTCACTACGCCGGCTGTACGCCATCGAAGGCGTCACCGGCACACAGACGATCGTGGTGCTCGAATCCTTCTTCGAGCGATCAGTCGACGCTAAAGGCGACGGTTCGCCAACGCCCCCGTCGCCGCCCGCGCCTTCCCGCTGACCGCCGGATCGATGTCGACGACCACCGTCTCCGGCCCGGCCCCCAGCCGCGCGTGGACGCGCCCGAAACCGTCGGACACCGTCGAGTAGCCGATCCCGGTCGGCGCCTTCGGGTTCACCCGGGTTCCGCTCGCGGCCGGATCGGCCTGCCCGCAGCCGAGGACCCAGCAGCCGGAGTCGAGCGCGCGGGCGCGCACCAGTACCTCCCACTGCTCGCGTTTGCCCTCGCCCGCGCCCCAGGACGTCGGCACGAGGACGATGTCGGCCCCGTCGTCGGCCAGCTTCCGGAACAGCTCGGGGAAGCGGATGTCGTAGCAGGTCGCGACACCGAACGTGACCCCGTCGACCTCGAACGTGACCGGCGCCGTCCCCGGCGCGACCGTCTCGGATTCGGCGAACCCGAACGCGTCGTACAGGTGGATCTTGTCGTACCCGAAGTGCTGTCCGCCGCCGGTGACGAGCAGCGTGTTGCTCACACGGCCATCGGGCGACGGCGTGAACATGCCTGCCACGATCACCACACCGTGTTCTTCGGCGATGGACGCCACAGTGGACGCCCACGGTCCGTCCAGTGGCTCCGCCAGTGGTTTCAACGGGACGCCGAAGCGCGCCATCGTCGCTTCGGGGAAGACCACGATCCGCGCGCCGTCGGCCGCCGTGGCCGCCACGCCTTCGCGAATCAGCTTCAGGTTCGTTTCGGGATCCTCGGCCGCGGTGAGCTGGCACAACGCGATCCGCGGCACGGCGGCCTCCCTCATCGTGGGATCACTGGTCACCACTCCAGTGTGCCTGCTCGGCGCGATCCGGCCACCTCGTACCCTTGAGCCATGTTGAACCGTACCGACCTGCGTGGACTCCTCCCGTCCGTTGCCGAGCTCAGGAGCACGCTTCCGCGTGCCGAGTACGACGTGGACGCGGCGCTGCATCACGTACGGCCGATCGTCGAGGCGGTCCGCGATCGCGGCGTCGAGGCGGTTCTCGAGTACACCGAGCGGTTCGACGGTGTCCGTTCCACCGGCGTCCGGGTGGCGGCGGCGGAGCTCACCAGCGCGCTGGAGAACCTGGATCCGGCCGTCCGCGAAGCGCTGGAAGAGTCCATCGTCCGCGCCAGGAAGGTCCACGGCGATCAGCGCCGCCAGGACGTCACGACCGAGGTCGTCGACGGCGGCACCGTCACCGAGCGCTGGATCCCGGTCGAGCGGGTCGGGCTGTACGCGCCGGGCGGGCTCGCGGTGTACCCCTCGACCGTGGTGATGAACGTCGTCCCGGCGCAGATCGCCGGTGTCGGCACCCTGGTGCTGTGCTCGCCGCCGCAGGCCGCGTTCGGTGGCCTCCCGCACCCGACGATCCTCGCGGCCGCGGAGCTGCTGGGTGTCGACGAGGTGTGGGCCGTCGGCGGGGCACAGGCCGTCGCGCTGCTGGCCTACGGCGGTACCGACACCGACGGAACGACGCTGGAGCCGGTCGACACCGTCACCGGGCCCGGCAACATCTACCTCACCGCGGCCAAGCGGCTGCTGCGCGGGATCATCGGCATCGACTCCGAGGCAGGCCCGACCGAGATCGCGATCCTCGCCGACGAGACCGCCGATCCGGTGCACGTCGCCGCCGACCTGATCAGCCAGGCCGAGCACGATCCGCTCGCCGCGAGCGTGCTGGTCACCACATCCGAAGAACTCGCGGACGCGGTCGACAAGGAACTGACCGGCCGCGTCGCCGCGACCAAGCACGCCGAGCGGGTGACCGAGGCGTTGAGCGGCAAGCAGTCCGGCATCATCCTGGTGGCGGGCGTGGACGACGGCATCCGTGTCGTGGACGCCTACGCGGCCGAGCACCTGGAGATCCAGACCGCGAACGCGCGGGAGGTCGCCGCCCGCGTGCGCAACGCCGGCGCGATCTTCGTCGGTGCCTACGCGCCGGTCTCGCTCGGCGACTACTGCGCCGGATCGAACCACGTCCTGCCCACCGGCGGGTTCGCGCGCCACTCGTCCGGCCTTTCGGTGCAGAGCTTCCTCAAGGGTGTGCACGTCGTCGACTACAGCCAGGACGCGCTGCGTGAGATCGCCGGCCGCGTCGTCGCGCTGGCCAACGCCGAGGACCTGCCCGCGCACGGCGAGGCCATCACGGCCCGGTTCGAGGGAGAGCGGGCATGACCATCGGCGAGGAGATCACGCTCGACTCGCTCCCGTTGCGGGAGGACCTGCGGGGCAAGACCCCGTACGGCGCGCCGCAGCTGGACGTGCCGATCCGGCTCAACACCAACGAAAACCCGTACCCGCCGCCGGACGCGCTGGTGGCCGACGTCGCCGAGGCCGTCCGCGCCGAGGCCGCGTCGCTGCACCGCTACCCCGATCGCGACGCCGTCGCGCTGCGGCAGGATCTCGCGGATTACCTCGCGGTCTCCACCCGTGTACTGCTCTCGGAGTCGAACGTGTGGGCCGCCAACGGGTCCAACGAGATCCTGCAGCAGATCCTGCAGGCCTTCGGCGGCCCCGGCCGGTCGGCGCTGGGTTTCGAGCCGTCGTACTCGATGCACCCGATCATCTCGGCTGGCACCCGCACCGACTGGCTGCCGGTGCCGCGCCGCGACGATTTCACCCTCGACACCGAGAAGGCGGCCGCGCTGGTGCGCGAACGCCGTCCGGACATCGTCTTCGTGACCAGCCCGAACAACCCGACGGGCGGATCGATCCCGTTCGGCGAGCTGCGCGGGCTGCTCGAAGCGGCGCCCGGCATCGTCGTGGTCGACGAGGCGTACGCGGAGTTCTCGTCGCAGCCGAGCGCCGTCGAGCTTCTCGAGGAGTACCCGGCGAAGCTGATCGTGTCGCGCACCATGAGCAAGGCGTTCGCCTTCGCGGGCGGACGGCTCGGCTATCTCGCGGCCGCGCCCGCGATCGTCGACGCTTTGCAGCTGGTGCGCCTGCCGTATCACCTTTCGAAGCTCACGCAGGCCGCGGCTCGCGCGGCGCTGCGGCACGCGGACGCGACACTGGCTTCGGTCGCCAAACTCGCGGCCGAACGCGACCGCGTGGTGGAATCGTTGCTGGGCTTGGGATTCACGCCGGTCCCGAGCGACGCGAACTTCGTCCTCTTCGGACGCTTCGCGGACGCGCCCGCGACCTGGAAGTCCTATTTGGACAACGGTGTGCTGATCAGGGACGTCGGCATCGAAGGGCATCTGCGGGTGACCATCGGGACGCCGGAAGAGAACGACGCCTTTCTCGAGGCCAGCAAGGAGGTGCCGCGATGAGTCGCGTCGGCAAGGTGGACCGCACCACCAAGGAATCGTCCATTTCGGTCCAGCTCGACCTGGACGGCACGGGACAGGTGGAGATCGACACCGGCGTCCCGTTCTACGACCACATGCTCACCGCGTTCGGCGTGCACGGCTCGCTCGACCTGAAGGTGCAGGCGACCGGTGACGTGCACATCGACGCGCACCACACCGTCGAGGACACCGCGATCGTGCTCGGCCAGGCGCTGCGGCAGGCGCTCGGCGACAAGAGCGGCATCCGCCGGTTCGGTGACGCCTGGATCCCGATGGACGAAACCCTCGCGCACGCCGCGATCGACGTCTCCGGGCGCCCGTACTGCGTGCACCTCGGCGAGCCGGAGCAGTTCAACAGCTTCACCATCGGCGGGAACTACCCGTTCGTGCTGACGCGGCACGTGTTCGACTCGCTGTCGTTCCACGCCCAGATCGCGCTGCACGTGCGCGTCCTGCACGGCCGGGACCCGCACCACATCGCCGAAGCCGAGTACAAGGCCGTCGCGCGCGCCCTGCGTGCCGCCACCGAGCCGGACCCGCGGGCGGGCGGCATCCCCTCCACGAAGGGCGTGCTCTAAGCGGGAACGGCCGTCGCGGGGCGACCCGGGTTCGTCCATGAAGGAATGGGGACACTCAACGCCCTGGTTCCTTCATGGGCGCGGGCATCACACCCCACGCTCGCCGACGTTGTCAGGTGACAACCGGCGCGCGGCATGAGAACGCTGTCCCCAATGTGGCATTGGGGACACCACATGTCCGAAGAAGAACCCGCATTTGGGTACCTACGCCTGACCGGGACGAGGGTGGTTCCGCAGGCCTCGTTGCCTGGTCTGATCCCTTGATCAACGGACGATTCGGGACACTCAACGTCCCGGATCTTCCGTTGATCAAGCTCGTGGTCGAGCACGACCGGTGGACCGGAGACCGAGCGGGGAAGATTCCGGACGCTCAACGTCCGGAATCTTCCCCACCCGGACCACCCCGGCAACCCGCACCAGCTCCACACCAGTAGGTAGACAAATACGACTCCCTCAAAGCGTCATTGGGCCCCAGAGGCATCGGGCCACCAGACACCCTTGCCTTACCCCTCAATAAGTGCGGTTCTTGCGTGCGCGACCACCGCATTGAGCGGACGAAACGCGGCGGTACCCGGAGGCTGGGCGTGCGCGGCCGTGTGGCAGGGTGACCGGCGTGAGTAACTCGACCATCGCCGTGCTGCTGCTCGCGCTCGGCGGCTTCCTGATCGGCGGCGTCTACGCGACCTGGAAGAGCGTCAAGTTCCTGGCCGTGATCCTGGGTATCGGCGCGCTGCTGGCGATCGGCGGCGCCATCGCCTGGCTGGCCTAGGGCCGCCGACCGGTAAATCGCGTGCGCGCCGGATCGTGGGCGAGCATGCTTTCCGGCATGTCCACGAACCCGCGCTCGGTCGACGATGTCGTGCGGCTCCAGCGAGCGGGGCGCCGCGTCAAGTTCCTCTTCTTCTGGGGTCACCGGCCTCGGCGTGATGGCACGATCGGTCCGGAGTGCTTCAGCCAGTGGTGGCCCGCCTGGTTCACCGCGGACGGTGAAACCTTCCCGACGGCCGAGCACTACATGATGTGGCGCAAGGCTGTCCTCTTCGACGACGCCGGGAGCGCGGCACGAATCCTGAAGGCCCGGCATCCACGCGAGGCGAAGGCGCTGGGACGCGAGGTACGCGGATTCGACCAGGCGGTGTGGGAAACGGAACGCCATCGAATAGTTCTCGACGCATCCATCGTCAAATTCGGCCAGCACCCGGAGCTTCGTGCGTTCTTGCTCGGTACCGCCCATCGCGTCTTGGTCGAAGCCAGCCCACTCGACGCGATCTGGGGGATCGGGCTCGCCGCCGACCATCCACGGGCCGGGAACGCCGAGCACTGGCGCGGCCTGAACCTGCTCGGCTTCGCCCTGGGTGAAGCGAGGACGAGGCTCGCACCGGAGACGGCCCCGTCTCCTGCCCTTTAGTACACCGCTCCGCCGCCCTCCCGCTGTCAGGATCCGGGCACGGATCCGCGGCGGAGGGGTGCAGGATGATCTTGGAGCAGGTGGTTTCACGCTACGACCCGGGTTTCGACGTCGTCGGCGCACAGCTGGGGCTCGGCCGTGACGGGCAGGCCTACCTCGTCTACGCGGGACGCGTGCTGAGGACCGGGCTGGACGGTTCGTCGCCGTATGCCGGGGAGGCGGGGTATTCCGCGCTCGCCGTCACGGCGAACGCGGCCGGGACGATCGCGACGGCGGAGGCGCATTTTCCGCACCGGGTCGCCTTCTGGGACGCGGAGTTCGGCCCGCTCGGCCATATCGACGACTTCACCACCAACGACGAGCAGGGCTGGAACGCGCCGTCCGCGGTCGAGGCGGGGGAGTCGGGCGACTTCTACGCGATCGACCAGTACGAGAACCGCGCCCTCCGGCTGAATCCCCGTGGCGTGGTCGCGGTGTACGACCTGCCACCGCTGGGCGCGACGGTGAAGCACGGCCTCGCGGGTATGCGCGTATCGGAGCGTCTCTCCAGGCTGTACACGTCTTGGCCGTCCGGCGTCTTCGTCACCGGCTTCGACGGTACGCAGCTGTGGAACGTTCCGGTCCGGGTGGCGGGCCCGCACCTCGGCGGGTTCGACCTCGCCGACGACGGCAAGCTCTACGTCCTCGCCGCCGGGAACGAGGTCCGGATCTTCGACGAGAACGGCGGCCCGGCCGGAACGCTCACCCTGCAGCTGCCCGACACCCGGTACCCCGTGTCGAATCTTCGCGTCCGGGGAGGCGAGATCTTCCTGAAGCGCGCCGATCCCACGACGTTGTTCGAGGTGTACGACCGCGCGACCGGCAAGCGGCTCCGGCGGGTCGCCGCCGACGTCGAACGGCTGACGGTCGGTTTCGCGGATCCCGTCTGGACGGCCGGGAAGCCGGTCCCGCTGAGCATCACCCACGACAGCGGCCGCTGGAAGGCGGCGCCGCGGTTCCGGGTCTGGACTCGTCCGCTCGGTGTCCCGGAGTTCACCGAACTCCGGGTCGACGGTGGCGCCGTGACCCCGCCCGCCACCGCTCGCGGTCTCTACCAGCTGAGGGTCTCGCCCGATGTGGCAGGCAGGTACTCGGAGTACACAGTGGACACTGTGGTCGAGGTCCGCGCTCCAGGGTCGACCGGAACGGTGTCCGTGATGACCCCGCTCAACCGGTTCTACTACGGCCGTGGCGAACCGGTCCCGGTCGCCGTGCTCGCGCGGGCGAAGCCCGGCACACCGCTCCCCACGACCGTCAAGCTCCGGATTCTGCGGGCGGGCAAGGAAATCGGCGTTCGTGACGTCACGCTCACGAACGGCGAGGGCGAGGTGAGCCTCGACGGCTCCTGGGAGCCGGACCGCTACACACTCGACGCGGACGTCCCCGGTTTCACCGTCGCGCCCCAGTATCTCGAGATCGGCGCCGGGCTCGCCGACCGGCCGGACTTCCACATCGTCCAGCACGGCGACTACGCCCAGAGCTTCCCGGAGGATCCTCGTGGGAAGGCGCAGATCCCGCGTTTCGCCGATGTCCCGGAGATCACCGCCGCGCATCTGGACCGGGCGGCCAAACTCGGCCTCAACCTGTTCGTCGACCGCGTCGGGCACGGTCCGGAAGGCCGGTTCCAGAGGATTCCCGCCGACGTCGAAACGGTCGCCAGGCTGGTGAAAGATCCCGAGGCCGTGTCGCCGGAGAAGGCCCATTTCGAGGACTGGAGCCGCCGCGCCATCGCCGGCTACGGGGCGCGGTCCATGGAGGAACAGGGAATCCTGCTCTACATGGACGCCGGGTTGCCGCTCGGTAAACCGTACGACACCCGCAGCCCGGAGAAAATGGTGGCGGACCTCAAGACCGTCACCGGCTTGCTGGCCACGTATCCGGCTTTCCGCGGCTGGAGCTGGGCGGCCAACTGGTGGCTGACGAAGCTCGGCGCGGACGCGGCCGCCGACGAGGCCGAGAAGGCCCAGTACCTCGCCGCGTGGAAGGTGGCGGACGAGACGGGGAAGTGGTCGCCGGTGCTCGACACGGTGTCGGATCGCGCGTTCGCCCACAAGGTCGACGCCGAGAAATTGTTCCGCGCCGCGATGGACTCCGTGGTCCCCGGCCGGATCAGCGCGATGACCGCGCCGTACCGGGCGGTGCAGAGCCCACCGCAGATCCTGTTCGAGGACGCCGACGAGGTCGACCTGCAGTACCAGTCAGAGCAGATCCAGCCGCCGCAGGTCACCGGGCACGCGGTCGACTTCTACCGGCGCCCGGGAAAGCCGGTGTGGGGTCACCCCGAGCTGTTCAACGACGACGGTACCGGCGGCATGTTCCTGCCGACCCTGCTGCAGCAGGTGATGCGCGGCGCCGATGGGACCGGCACGGTCGGCGACGCGGGACGTCAGCACGTGGGCCCGACCTCCGCCGACCCCCGGACCGGTGGGACCGGTACCCGGCTCGGCGATCCGAGGGCTTCAGGCGCGGGCAAGACCTCCGTCCTGCGGGCGGCGTTCGGCCTCGCCGCCGAAGTGGGGCCCGCGATCGCCGCGGCCCGCAGTGGTGACCGCGTCGCGATCGTGGTCTCCACCCGCATGCAGCGGGCCGAGGGCAGGGAAGGCGGTATCAGCGGCTGGAACGGGAAGATCGGCGGCAAATACTTCGACTCCCTTTACGAGGCCTACAACGCCTGCCTGTACGCGCACCGGCCCGCGTCGTTCGTGTTCACCGAGGACGTCAGCGCCGAGGTGCTGGGCGGGTACGACGCCGTGTTGCTCGTCGGGCAACGGATGGAGCTGGATCCGCCGCTGGCCGCGGCCTTGCGGGACAGCGGGGTGCCGGTCTACTTCGACGACACCTGCCGCCCGGAACTGGTCGTCGGGTTCACGCCACTGGGCATCGGATTCGACAAGGTCAGCCACGACCCCCTGGCGTACAACGACGACTCGGCATACCCGCGTTTCCGGCGCTACTTCCTGGAGCACGCCGAAACCATGCGCAAGGCGCTGGCGGACGTCCGGCCGGTCGCCGGCTGCGACAACCCCGAGGTGCTGTTGTCCGAGTGGGTCGACGGCGACGTCCGGTACGTCTGGGCGGTCAACAACACCCTCCTCGACTGGGACCCCGGGCAGATGTGGCGGGTGGGCCTGTCGATCGGGCATCGGGTGCCCGTGATGGCCGCGCTGGACGTCGACGTGCCACTGCTGCACCGCGTCGTCGATGTCCTGACCGGCCAGGACGTCTCGCTGGTCGGCGGCAGGTTCACCGCCGACCTGCGCAGCGAGCCCGCTCGGCTGTACGCGATCGTTCCCCTGCTGCACAAGGAACTTCCGAAGGTCACCCCGGACGCGTTCGGCCCGCACGTCCGCGACATCGCGGTGTCCGCTGACGGGAAGTCGGCGATGCTCGGCTGCTTCAACTGGGATCACAACCTGTACGGGCTGGATCTCGGCACCGGGAAGACCACCTGGCGGCGAAAGATCGGGCACCACTTCGGGTTCGCGCCGTCCGTCCACAAGGGAGGCTTCGCCGCGCGGGGCTTCGACCTCGACACGGCGGAGGGGCATCATCTCTACCTGCTGGACGGCACGGGGAAACCGAATCGCAGATTCGCCCTGTTCGGCCTGCCCAAACGCGCGACGGATTGGGCGCGCGGTGAGTGGCTCCACGACACGGGGCTGGACAATTTCGCGGTGGCCCCCGGCGGAGCGTGGGTCGCGACCTCGGGTGATCTCGGCCTGGTGGTGTGGGACAGCGCGGGAAAGCAGCTGTGGGCGCGGGAATGGTGGACGACGAGCCGGACACCGCACCGGCTGCTGGCGGTGGACGACACGACCCTGGTCGCGTTCGACGCCGGAAAGATCACCGGACTGTCCGCTGTGGACGGACGAGAGCTCTTCTCGGTTCAGGTGGCCCGCACGGGAGTGTTCCTCGGCGGCACCGTCAGCGCCGACGGCAAGACCATCGCGATCTGGGCCGGCACCGACGGCGGCCGGATCTTCGTGCTGCGGGGCGGCGCTCTGGTCAACACCCTCCCGGTCGCCGCGGAAGAGGTGTCGGTATCGGCCGACGGAGAGCTGATCGTGGTGACGGAGGGGGAGCGGCTCAACGCTTTCGCCGCGACCGGCGGTCTACTGTGGACGTTCACCGGCGACGATCTCATGCGCCGTCCCCGGATCTCTCTGGACGGCACCAGGATCGCCGCCGGGAGCGAACTCGGCACGCTGTACGTCCTGGATTCGACGGGAGCGGTGCTGACACGGCAGGATCTGCGCGCCTTGCCGGTGCCGTCGTGGCTGCCCGGCGGCGACCTGCTGGTCGCGACCTGGATGGGCACCGTCATCCGCTATGGAGCGAACCTCCGGCCGCGGTGGCGGAGCCGGATCGCGCCGGTCGAGACCGACGCGCGGTCGAAGCTGCGGGCACCCGATCCGACGCCGACGACCCGTAAAACCGGCTGGGGGAACGCTTCGGCCGAGCCACTGCCGTTGGTGCCCAACCTCATCGCGGACACGAAGGCGTTCGTGACCGCGGAGTCCGTACGGCCGAAGCAGGTACTCGAAGGTCAGTATTCCGCGGAGATCCTGCGTGACGGCAAGGCGGATCCGCCACCGGGGCCCTGGCTGCGCTGGCACGACATCGGGTTCGTCAACAGCGGCTGGCGTGACGAACTGGTGCTCAAGGTCGACACGTTCCGCACGCAGGTGCGGCTGACCGGCGTCACCTTCGCCGAGGATCCGGCGCATCCCGAGTCGTGGCTGCGTGACGTCCGGTTGCAGTGGTGGGACGGCGAGGGCGAGGTCTGGCACGACGGACCGCTGCTGTTGTCCGACAAGGCCGTCCACAGCCATGTGTTCGACCGGCCGATCGAGGCCTCGCGGTTCCGTTTCGTCAGCACCGGCGGCGGAAGCTGGCCGAACGGCAACATCCGGCTCGGTGAGCTGGTCTTCCACGGTGAGCAGCTGGGGAACTCCCACCGCGACGTCCTCGCGAAACGGCCGAGGGCCGTGCTCTTCGACGAGCGGGTCAAGGATCTCGACATGATGCTGTACCCGCCGACGTTCGGCTTCCGTCAGGGTGACGCGTTCTCCGGCGGGACCAGCCTGGAACTGACGGCGGCGGGGGAGGCGCATCCGGCGTACCGGGCGCCGTTCGGGCACGCGGTCCCCGATTGGGACTTCAAGATCGCCGAGAATCCGGAACCGGGTCAGTACCGGTACTTCCAGTTCGCGTGGAAGGCGACATCGCCGAATACGACCGGGATCGGGCTGCGGCTGGGCGGTCCTTGGCCTGGGCTCGCCGTCTGCGCGTCCGTCGGCGATTCGAACTGGCTCGACCACACGGTGCTCGCGGAACACCGGGTGCCGGGTCCGCCGCCCGCCGACTGGACGACCGTCCGGATCGACCTCTGGGCGATCACCGGGGGCAAACCGCCGGTGATCCAGGGGCTGGGGCTGCGGTCCAACGGCGGTGGCGCGCTGTTCGACCGGCTGGTCCTCGGCCGCACCGAAGCGGACCTGTGAGCTGAAGGGGACTTTCCCCGCATGTCATGCGAGGAAAGTCCCCTTCACCGCGTCTTATGCGGGGAAAGCGTCCTTCAGCTCCGGACCAGCTCCCGCTCGTCAGGAGCGTCGAGTTGCTTCGTGAGCTTCTCGCCTTCGACGTCGACGTCGGGCAGCACCCGGTCGAGCCACTTCGGCAGCCACCAGGCACCGCGTCCGAGCAGCGACATCAGGGCCGGCACGATGGTCATCCGGATCACGAACGCGTCCACCAGCACCCCGAAGGCCAGCGCGAACCCGATCGACTGGATCAGCGAGGACTCCGCGAGGACGAACCCGGCGAACACGCTGATCATGATCAGCGCGGCGGCGACCACGACCCGGGAGCCGTGCCGGAAACCGGTGACCATCGCCTGCTGCGGGTCGGCGCCGTGGACGTACTCCTCCCGCATCCGCGTCACCAGGAACACCTGGTAGTCCATCGCGAGCCCGAACAGCACGCCGATCAGCAGGATCGGCAGCATGCTCATGATCGGCCCGGTCGTCTTCACCCCGAGCAGGTCGGTGAGCCAGCCCCACTGGAAGACCGCGACCACGGCACCGAACGTCGCGACCACGGAGCCGAGGAAGCCCAGCGTCGCCTTCAGCGGGACCACGACCGACCGGAACACCAGCATCAGCAACAGGAACGCCAGCCCGACGATCAGCGCGAGGTAGGGCAGCATCGCGTCCGCGAGCTTCTCGGAGACGTCGATGTTGGCCGCGGTCTGCCCGGTCACCGCCAGCGAGGCGCCGGTGGCCGTGCCCAGCCCCGCGTTCAGGCCGCGGATGTCGCTGACGAGGTCCTCGGTCGCGGTGCTGCTCGGACCGCTCTTCGGGATGACGGTCAGCAGCGCGAGGTCGCCGCCGCGGTTGGTCTTCGGCGGCGTGACGATCGGACGCTCCGGCAACCCGCTGATCCCGGCGGCGGCCTGCTGGAGCGCGGCCTGCCGGTCCTTGCTGCCCGCGAGGTCGACGACGATCACCAGCGGTCCGTTGGCGCCCTCGCCGAAGCTACGGCTGACGGTTTCGTAGGCCTTGCGCTGGGTGGTGTCCGGTGCGGCCGTGCTGTCGTTCGGCAGGCCGAGCTGCATGCTCGCGGCCGGGATGGCGACGATCGCGAGTCCGGCGACAGCGGCGACCAGCACCGGGATCCGGTGGCGGGCCACGAACCGCGCCCAGCGCTCGCCGTGTGTCGTCGCACCTTCCTTGCGGCGCAGGCGGATCTTGCCGCCCCGCAGCCTGCCGCCCGCGAACCCGAGGATGGCGGGCAGCAGGGTGAGCGCGATGACGACGGCGATGGCGACGGTGATCGCCGCGGCGACGCCCATCTCGCCGAGGAACGGGATGCCGACGACGGTGAGTCCGGCCAGCGCGATGATCACGGTCAACCCGGCGAACACCACGGCGGAGCCCGCCGTGCCGGTGGCGCGTCCCGCCGCTTCTTCCGGATCGCGGCCGACCTCGAGTTCGTGCCGGTAGCGGGAAACGATGAAGAGCGCATAGTCGATGCCGACGGCGAGGCCGATCATCAGCGCCAGGACAGGCGTGTTCGTGTTCAGTTCGAGGAAGCCGGACGCCGTCGTGATGCCAGCCATGCCGATGCCGACGCCGATGAGCGCGGTCAGCAGCGGGATCCCGGCCGCGAGCAGCGAACCGAAGGTGATGATCAGGACGACGGCGGCGATGGCGACACCGATGCCTTCGGTGGCGTTCGTGGCGGGCATCGCCTGGACGGCGTCACCGCCGAATTCCACGGTGTACCCGGCGGCCTTGGCGGGGCTCGCGGCGGCCATCAGGCCTTCGCGGTCGGCGTCGGTGAGTTCGAAACCGGGCACGCGGTAGCTGACCTGGGCCAGCGCGACATGTTTGTCCGGCGAAATGGCCTGGGCCTGCAGGGGGTTGATCACCCCGGCGACCTTCGGCGCGTTTTCGAGGCCGGAGACCAAGCCCGCGATCGCCGCCTTGCCTTCCTCGCCGGTGATGTCACCGGGCGTCGAGATGACCACGCGCGCGGTCGCGCCGCCTGCCGCCGCCTCGGGGAAGCGGTCCGCGAGCTGGTCGATCGCCCGCTGCGATTCGGTCCCGGGGATGGTCACCGAGTTCGAAAGCTGGCCGGACAGGGTCAGCGCGCCCGCGCCGAGGGCGACCAGCACGGCGGCCCAGACCGCCGTCACCAGTACCCGGCGCCGGAACGAGAACCGGCCAAGGCGGTACAAGAAGCTGGCCACAAGAGTCTCCCGTTCACTCGATCAGGTTCATTCCAAGCTAGCCGACCGGCTAGGAGGCTACAAGCCGATCGGCAAGTATGTGACTAGCCGCACGGCTAGTACCGGTTTGGCCGGACGGCTAGGCTTGACGTAGCCTCCGACGGCTGAACGAGGAGGGATCATGGACGTCGTCCAGGCGGAGGACACCCGCACGCGACTGCTGAGCACGGCGTTGCGGCTGTTCAGCGAACACGGCGTGGAGGGCACCTCGCTGCAGATGATCGCCGACGCACTGGGGGTCACCAAGGCGGCCGTCTACTACCACTTCAAGACGAAGGCGGAGATCACCGAATCCGTCGCCGAGCCCGTGCTGCGCGAGCTGGAGGGCATCGTCGACGACGCCCGCGCCCAGCGCACCCGCGGCGCGCAGATCGACCATCTGCTGGACGGTTTCGTCGATCTCGTGGTGCGGCACCGGGCGCTGGTCGCGCTGTTCTCCAGCGACCCCGGCATCGCGCGGGCGATCGAAAAGTCCGTCCACCGCTCGGAAAGCTTCAAGAACCGGTTGCTGGAGATCCTGGTCGGCCCGGAGCCGGACGTGCTGGGGATGGTCACCGCGCAGGTGCTCCTCGCCGGTATCGCCCTCGCCGGCGGCTCGCCCGAAGTCGTGTCCCTCGACGACGAGACGCTGCGCGAAACGCTCCTCACCATCGGCCGCAAGCTCTACAACCGTCCGCGCCGGCGCACGTGACCGATGTGTTCAAGACAGGGGCCCCGATCCGCGCGATCCTGCCGGTATGAACATCGATCTCAACGCGGCGGCCGGTTTCATGGCCACCCAGGCCCGGCTGCTCGACCGGCGGCGGTTCGAAGTCCTCTTCCGTGACGGCGACCCGGCGGCCGCACTCGCCGCGCTTGAGGGGTACCGCAATCCCGACGGTGGTTACGGCCACGGCCTCGAACCGGACTGCCGCTCGGTCACCAGCCAGCCCGGGGGAGCACTGCACGCCTTCGAGGTCTTCGCCGACATCGGCCCGGTGACCAGCCCGCGAGCGGCCGAACTCTGTGATTGGCTCGACTCGATCTCCTTACCGGACGGCGGGGTCCCCTTCGCCTTGCCGATGCCGGATCCGTTCGGCAGCGCGCCGTTCTGGGCGAGCGCGGACCCGTCGGTCTCCTCGCTCCAGATCACCGCGATCGTCGCCGTCGCCGCGCACCGGGTCGCCGCGCACGATCCCGCCGTCGCCGCGCATCCCTGGCTGGCGAAGGCCACCCGCTATTGCCTCGGCGAGATCGAGAAGATCGACGAGGCACCGCACGCGCTCGTGCTCGCTTTCGCGATGAAACTGGTGGACGCGCTCGGCGACACCCGCCTGGTCGGGAGACTCGGCCGGTTCATCCCGGACGAGGGCGTGGTCGCGGTCGACGGCGGGATCGAGGGCGAGGCCATGCGCCCGCTCGACTTCGCCCCGGAACCCGGTGGCCCGGCACGGAAGCTTTTCGACCCCGAAGTCATCGAGGCCGAGCTGCGGCGGATCGCGGGCAGGCAGCACGAGGACGGCGGCTGGCGGGTCGACTACACCAGCTATTCGCCCGCGGCCGCCCTGGAGTGGAACGGGATGTTCACCGTGGGCACGCTGGGGCTCCTGCGGGCCAACGGCCTGATCACGGGAGACGGCGGAGGAACTCCGGCGCAACCGCGGCGGTGAGCCAGACACCGTTCGCGCTCACCTGGAACTCGTGCCCCGCCTCGGCCATGCCCCGCGCGTCGACGGTGAGCAGGACCGGGACACCGCGCCGGGCACCGACGGCCCGCGCGGTCTCCATGGTCGCCGAAAGGTGCACGGCGTGCCGCTTCATCGGCCGGAGGCCTTCACTCAGGATCGCGTCGAGGAACCGCGACACCGTCCCGTGGTAGAGCACGTCGGGTGGGACGGCGGTGGGCAGTTCGAGGTCGACGTCGACGCTGTGCCCTTGGCTGGCGCGGATCCGCAGCCCGCTTTCGTCGAAGGCGAAGCGCCGTTTGTCGTTGCCCTCCACCACTTCGTCGAGCTGGGCACGGCTGAGCCGCACTCCGTGCCGCGCCAAGGCGGCCAAAAGGGTCTCGACTTCGACCCAGCCGTCAGGGGTGAGGGTGATGCCGATGTCGCCGGGTGCGTGCCGCAGGTGCCGGGAGAGCCGTTTCGAGACTCGGATGAGGTGTTTCTTTTCCATTTCGCGTCCAGTGACGCATATCCGGTACCCGCGTGGCAACGGGAATTCAGATGCCGCCCTCGGAAGCCGGGCGCAGTTTGCCCGCGCCGGGGCCGAACCGGGACATCTGGTCGTCGGCGTTGTACAGCCCGCAGCTGCGCAGAGACAGGCAACCGCAGCCGATGCAGCCGGTCAGCCTGTCCCGCAGCCGCTGCAACGCGTCGATCCGCGCGTCCAGTTCGTCCTGCCAGCCGCGCGAAAGCCTCGCCCAGTCCGCCTTCGTGGGGGCATGATCCTTCGGTAAGGTGTCCAGTGCCGAGCTGATGTCGTCGAGGCTGAGCCCGACCCGTTGCGCGGCCCGGATGAAGGCGATCCGGCGCAGCACCGAACGCGGATACCGCCGCTGGTTGCCCGCCGAACGCTCCGAGCTGATCAGCCCTTTGTCCTCGTAGAAGCGCAAAGCGGTGTGGGGAACGCCGCTGCGGTCGGCGACCTGCCCGATGCTCAGGTGTTCAGCCAGTCTCGTCACGTCGCCAGGCTAGCCTTGACTTCGACTTAAGTCGAGGTTGCACGCTCGATGCCATGACCACCGACACGAAAACCGGCTACGAGGATCTGCCGAGGCTGATCTCGCTGATGACCGGGGACGAAAAACACCAGGCCGCGGCCGAGTCCACTGTGGACGTCCTGTGGGTGCTCTACGACCGCGTGCTCGACATCACGCCGGAGAACTTCCACGATCCGGGCCGCGACCGCTTCCTGCTGTCGAAGGGCCACGGCCCGATGGCCTACTACGCGGTGCTGACGAAGAAGGGCTTCATCCAGGAGGACGAACTCGCCGACTGGACGTCGGCGGAATCCCGGCTCGGGCACCATCCCGATCGCGCGCGGCTGCCGGGTGCCGAGATCTCCAGCGGCTCGCTCGGCCACGGCCTCCCGCTGGCCATCGGCACCGTGTTCGGTCTGCGCGCCAAGGGATTCCGCGACGCCAAGGTCGTCACGCTCATCGGTGACGCGGAACTCGACGAAGGTTCCAACTCCGAGGCCATCGCGGTGGCGGGCCGGATCGGCATGCCGCAGCTGACCGCCGTCGTCGTCGACAACTCCTCGGCCACCCACGGCTGGCCGGGCGGGATCGGACGCCGGTTCGAGGTCGAGGGCTGGGCGGTCCGCACCGTCGACGGCCGGGACCACGACGCGCTCTACGAAGCCTTCACCACCCCTCATCCGGACCGGCCGCTCGCCGTGGTCGCGACCGTCGAGCGAAAGGGCTGAACCCGTGAACATGCGTGAAACGTTCCTCGACGCCACCGCCGAGGTGCTCGACACCGATCCGAACGTCGCCGTCGTCCTCGCCGACATCTCCGCCGCACAGCTCGCCTTCGCCGCGCGAAAACATCCGGACCGCGTGCTCAACGTCGGTATCCGCGAGCAGCTGATGATGAGCACCGCCGGTGGGCTCGCCCTGGCCGGGATGCGGCCGATCGTCCACACCTTCTCGTCGTTCCTCGTGGAGCGGGCGTTCGAACAGGTCAAACTGGATCTCGGCCACCAGGACGTCGGCGCCGTGCTGGTGTCTTCGGGCGCGTCCTACGACATGCCGACCGCCGGGCGGACGCATCAGGCGCCCGGGGATGTCGCCCTCATCGACACGCTGCCGGGCTGGACCGTGCATGTGCCGGGTCACCCCGAGGAAGCACGTCGCCTGCTGCTGGAGTCCATTCCCGGCGACGGGCGTGTCTACCTCCGGCTCTCCGCGCAGGAGAACGCGAAACCGCATCTGGGCGTCGGCCTGCAAACGCTGCGGGAAGGCGGCCGGGGTGTCGTGGTGGCCGTCGGGCCGATGCTGGACCGGACGCTGGAGGCGACCGCCGATCTCGACGTGACCGTGCTGTACACGTCGACGATCAGGCCGTTCGACGCCGCCGGGCTGCGTTCGGCCGTCGATGCCACCGGCGCGGCCGACGTCGTGCTGATCGAGCCCTACCTCGCGGGAACGTCGGCGCATACGGTGTCCGCCGCGCTGTCCGAGACACCGCACCGGCTGCTCTCGCTCGGCGTCCGGCGCGCGGCCGAAGTACGGATCTACGGCGAACTGGCCGACCACGACCTCGCACACGGTCTCGACGCGGGCTCCATCGCCCTGTCGGTCAAGGAATTCCTCCGCTAGTTTCGGGGAATGCCTGCCATCCGCCCGCTCGCGCTCGCGGTCGTCCGCCGCGGTGACGACCTCCTGGTGTTCGAAGGCCGGGACGAAGCCAAGGGCGAGACCTACCATCGCCCGCTCGGGGGCGGGATCGAGTTCGGGGAGACCGCGGCGGAAGCGGTCCGCCGTGAGCTGCAGGAGGAACTCGCGGCGGAACTGACCTCGGTCGAGCAGATCGCGGTACTGGAGAACGTGTTCACCTACGAAGGCAGGGCGGGCCACGAAATCGTGTTCCTGTTCGCCGCCGAACTGGCCGACAAGGCGTTCTACGAGCGCGACGAGGTCGGCGTCGTCCTCGACGAGGGCGCACGCGTGCACTGGCTGCCGATGGCCGACGTGGCGAGCGGCAAGGCGATTCTTTATCCGGATGGGCTCGCGGAACTCCTTTCAGCGCAGGCGTGACCGCGGGGTCGGCGTGAGTTCCAGCCGCCGCCAAGGACGTTCGAGCCGGTCGGCGAGCCCGGCACCCGTCCGGTCGAGAAGTTCACGGTGTTCTTCGGTGGCCTTGGCGAACCAGACGAAGACCGTTTCGTTCTCTCGTACGGGGAGGCGGGGAAAGGTGTTCTCGGCGGGCTCGGTCTCGAAGTGGCCGAAGGTGACCACACCGGCTTCCCGCAGCGCCGGAGCCACGGTTCCCGCGAAATACTCCGAGAAGTCCTTCACCGGCCCGGTGGGATGGCAGATCGTCACCAGCACCCGGGAGCCGGGTGCGCCGTCCGGAGCGGGGAATCCCGGCCCGGACGGCCGCAGCAGCAGGACGTCGGAAGCGTCGATCATCGTCTCGTTCGCCGCCGGGCCGTGTTCGCGCCACACCGGCCCGAAGTAGAACGACTCCAGCGCGGCCCGCCTGGTCTCCATGTCCCGGAAACCACGCAGCCAGACGAACTTGTCCGGTTCACCCACCTCGCGGAACTGACCGAACAGGTGCGTCCCGCAGGCTTCCTGCGTTTCCACGAACTCGCGCTCGAAGAGTTCGATCAGCTCGTCCCGGCGGCCGGGGTGCAGGGTGTACCGGCGCAGCTCGACGACGGACTGGAACTCGGCGGAATCGGTCATGCGGCGGACCCTAGATGCCCGCACCGACAGTTTCGGAGCGGCTCAGCGGAAGGCGGCGAGCCCGGTGACCGACTGGCCCAGCGAGAGCGCGTGCATCTCCTCGGTGCCTTCGTAGGTCAGCACGGTTTCGAGGTTCGACATATGCCGCATCACCGGGTACTCCAGCGAAATCCCGTTGGCGCCGAGCATGGCGCGCGCCGTCCGCGCGACCTCCAGTGCCGACCGCACGTTGGCGAGCTTGCCGAAGCTGACGTGGTTGTGATGCAGCGTGCCCGCGTCCTTGAGCCGCCCGATCCGCAGCGCGACCAGCCCGGCCCGGTTGACCTCGACGACGAGGTCGGCGAGCTTGCGCTGGGTGAGCTGGAACCCGGCCAGCGGCTTGCCGAACTGCTCGCGGCTCAGCGTGTACTCCAGCGCGGATTCGTAGCAGGAACGCGCGGCGCCGACGACGCCGAACAGGATTCCGTAGCGTGCTTCGTTCAGGCACGACAGCGGTCCGCGCAGGCCGCGGACCTCGGGGAACGCCGCCGATTCCGGCAGGCGGACGCCGTCGAGCACCAGTTCCGCGGTCAGCGAGGCCCGCAACGACAGCTTGTGCTTGACCTCGTTCGCGGTGAAGCCCGGCGTGTCCGTGGGGACGACGAACCCGCGCACGCCTTCGTCGGTCTGCGCCCAGACGACCGCGACGTCGGCGACGGTGCCGTTGGTGATCCACATCTTCGTACCGCTCAGCACCCAGTCCGAGCCGTCGCGTACCGCGCGGGTCCGCATGCTGCCCGGATCGCTGCCGGCGTCCGGTTCGGTCAGGCCGAAGCAGCCGAGCGCCTCACCGGCGGCCATCCGCGGCAGCCACTCCTGCTTGTGCTCGTCGGTGCCCCATTTGTGGATCGCGTACATCGCCAGCGAACCCTGCACCGAGACGAAGCTGCGCAGCCCGGAGTCGACGGCCTCCAGCTCGCGGCAGGCGATGCCGTAGGCGACGGCGCTGGTCCCGGCGCAGCCGTAACCCTCCAGGTGCATGCCGAGCAGCCCGAGCTTGCCGAACCCCTTGGCGAGTTCGGCGGCGGGCAGCGCACCCGTTTCGTACCATTCGGCGATATTCGGCAGGAGCTGGTCGTGCGCGTACGAGCGCACGGCGTCACGGATGGCCCGGTCCTCGGCGGAGAGCTCGGCGTCGAGATCGAGGAAGTCGCGCGGATCCGGGCTGCTGCTCATGCGTTACTCCTGGTCGGCTCGGTGGGGTGTGGCTCCATGAAGAAAACCACACACACGACCGGAGTCGGGTGTCAGCGATCGCGCCATCCGGTGGTCTTCGTCACCTGAACCGATGCGGTCGCCGTCTGTCCGGGCGCCACGCGCTGTTTCTGCGCGGGGATCAGCAGCTCCGCGAAGGTGGGAAAGGGGACACTCTCGATGTCCTCGCGCCAGGCGTCGAGAAGGCAGGTCAGGTCGTCGGCGTCCCGCATCGTTCCTCCAGAAGTGCAGGCGGTCCTGCGCCGGCCTCTCACTCGGCGTGGTTACTACCCAAACGAGTGACGGTTGAAACAAGGAATCGCGAGAAAATCCAGTCCGCTAACCTGGGCGCGTGGCTACTCCTCGTGTGGTGATCCTGGACTACGGGTCCGGCAATCTCCGGTCCGCCGAACGCGCTGTTCAGCGCGCCGGCGCCGACGTCGAGGTCACGGCCGACCCCCATGCCGCGCTCGAGGCCGACGGCCTGGTCGTCCCCGGCGTCGGTGCCTTCTCCGCCTGCATGGAGGGGCTGCTCTCGGTGTCGGGGGAGAAGATCATCGGCAAACGCCTCGCCGGCGGCCGTCCGGTGCTGGGCATCTGCGTCGGCATGCAGATCCTGTTCGAACGCGGCGTCGAGCACGGCGAGGAGGCCGCGGGCACCGGTGAGTGGCCCGGCACGGTCGACAGGCTGGAGGCCGACGTCCTGCCCCACATGGGCTGGAACACCGTCCGCGCCCCGGAGGACTCGCGGCTGTTCGCCGGTCTCGACGCGGACACCCGGTTCTACTTCGTGCACTCCTACGCCGCGCGGACCTGGGAACTCGACTCCGGGCTCGCCGGGCAGCAACCCAAGGTGACCTGGGCGAACCACGGCCAGGACTTCGTCGCCGCCGTCGAGAACGGGCCGCTGTGGGCGACGCAGTTCCACCCGGAGAAGTCCGGCGACGCCGGGGCACACCTGCTGCGCAACTGGCTGGAGTCTCTGTCTTAGAGTGGGCGCGTGACTTTCACGCTCCTACCCGCCGTTGATGTGGCCGATGGCCAGGCCGTGCGACTCGTCCAGGGCGAGGCCGGCACTGAAACCTCCTATGGCAGCCCGCTGGAGGCGGCGCTCGCCTGGCAGCGTGACGGGGCGGAGTGGATCCATCTGGTCGACCTCGACGCCGCGTTCGGCAAGGGCTCCAACCGCGAGCTGCTCGCCGAGGTCGTGCGCCGGCTGGACGTCCAGGTGGAGCTGTCCGGCGGCATCCGCGACGACGCCTCGCTCGAGGCCGCGCTGGCCACCGGCGCCCGCCGGGTCAACCTCGGCACCGCCGCGCTGGAGGACCCGGAGTGGACCGCGAAGGTCGTCTCCACCTTCGGCGACCGTGTCGCCATCGGGCTCGACGTGCGGATCACCGAGGCCGGGCACCGGCTGTCCGCCCGCGGCTGGACACAGGACGGCGGTGACCTCTGGGAGGTCCTCGACCGGCTCGACCGCGACGGCGCGCAGCGCTACGTCGTCACCGACGTGAGCAAGGACGGCACCCTCCAGGGCCCGAACATCGACCTGCTCCGTGAGGTCGCAGCCCGCACCGACGCGCCGGTCATCGCCTCCGGCGGTGTGTCCAGTGTGGACGATCTCCGCGCGCTGGCCGCGCTGGCCCGCGACGGTGTCGAGGGCTCCATCGTCGGCAAGGCGCTCTACGCGGGGGCGTTCACCCTGCCCGAGGCGCTCGCGGCCGTCGCGGAGTTCTGAGCTTTACCTCCCGGGTAATCGACGCCACGCGGCAGGTCGGTCAGGATTCTTCCAGGACAGCGAAAACCTGGAGGGACACCATGACCGCCTACGGAATCGCCCACCTTCGCCCGCCCGCCGTGACGGCGGAAGAGGTCTTCGAGTACCTGGAGCGGATCCAGGACACGCTGGATCCCTTCGGCGGCAAGTTCCTCGTGCACGGGGCCGAGGTGCAGGTCGTCGAAGGCGAATGGCCCGGCGCGCTGGTGATGATCGAGTTCCCGGGTATCGAGACCGCTCGCGAGTGGTACGACTCGCCCGCGTACCAGGAGATCCTGCACCTGCGGGCGGACCACATCCCGGGTGACCTGATCCTGGTCGACGGCTGCGGACCGGACCACGATTCGGCCGCGATGGCGGCGGCCATGCGGGCGGCGCAGGCCGCTTGAACGTCTGGCGAGCCGGTGACGGTAGCGCGTGAAGGCCCCCTTCCCTCGGCTCAGCCGAGGGAAGGGGGCCTTCACGCGCAGCCGATGTGACCGGTGGTGCTGTTGAGGCTCGTGATGGCCGTCCGGGGCGTTGAGGGACTCTGAGTCCCTCAAGGAGTCCTTCACGGCCCGGTCGCTACCGGACTCACCCACCGGTACACCCTCGGCCAGAACCCGAATCGCCACTCACGACCCCGCACAGAGTGCCATCAGTCAGGCACCTGGTCGGCTGGGAGTGTCCCTTGTGGACACCCGGGACATTAGGACAGAGCCGGTTCTCTCGAGAGACAAGGCAACGGAAGATCCGGGACGCTCAACGGCCGGAATCTTCCCCACCCGGACCGCCCCGGCAACCCGCACAAAGCTCCACACCAGTGGGTAAGCAAAGGCGAGCCCCTCAAAGTGGCTTTCACGACCTAACCACTCACGAGGCTGGTGGCTCTACTCCGCCAGCTTGACCGCGATCCCCACCGTCCGGTCCTTCGGCCCTCGCAGTTTGCTGAAGAACATCGTGACCTGCCCGATGATCCCGTACTTGCGCGCGATCACCTTGCGCACGCGTTCGGTCTCGTCGAGGTCCAGCAGCCGGGCCTCGCCCGCGACGACGGCGCCATGGGTCTTGGTGCCGCGGAGGTCGCAGGCCTGGACCTCGACGCGGCCGCTGTTGCGGATGCGCTTGACCTTGCCCGCCTTCCGTTCGGACCAGAACACCAGCTCGCCGCCGTCACCCGCCAGCCAGATCGGCGTCGGCACCGGCGTGCCGTTCTTGCGGAAGGTGGTCAGGACGACGTACTTCTCGGCGGCGAGCCGCTCGAATTCCGATCCCATGTGGAGAGTTTAGGGTGTCCGGAGACTTAGGGTGTCCGGCGACGCAGCGTCGCCGCGCCGAGTACCAGTGCGACGAGGGCGCTCGCGCCGACGATGATCAGGTTCCGGATCAGCGTCGCGTCCACGGTGCCCGAAGTGGTGACGCGGGTGAGTGCCTCGACGGCGTACGAAAGCGGCATCACGTCCGAAAGCCGGTTCAGCAACCAGCCCATCTGGCCGCGCGGCACGAACAATCCGCACAGCAGGATCTGCGGCAGCACGAACAGCGGCATGAACTGCACCGCCTGGAACTCCGTCCGCGCGAACGCGCTCACGAACAGGCCGAGCGCCATCCCGAGCAGGGCGTCGAGGACGGCGATGAGCAGCAGCATCCCGATCGAGCCAGCGATGTCGAGGCCCAACCAGGCGAGCGAGATCCCGGCCGCGACGCCGACCTGCACGATCGCGATCGAGCCGAACGCGAGCGCGTAGCCGAAGAGCAGGTCCAGTCTGCCGATCGGCAGGGTCATCAGGCGTTCCAGCGTCGCCGTGGTGCGTTCGCGCAGGGTGGTGATCGAGGTGATCAGGAACATGATCGTGAACGGGAAGACGCCGAGCAGCGCCGGAGCGACGCGGCTGAAGACCGGTTCGGAGTTGAAGACGAAGCGCAGGAGCACCATCAACAGGGACGGGACGGCGATCAGCATCACGACGGTGCGGGGATCGTGCCGCAACTGCAGGAGGATGCGACGCGCCGTGGCCAGCGTCAGCGCGGGATTCACGACGGGGTCACCTCCGAATTCGACGCCGCGCGGACCAGCCGCAGGAACGCCTGCTCCAGATCGGTTGTGCCGGTGCGCTCGCGCAGCCGGGCAGGCGTGTCGTCGGCCAGGATCCGGCCCTCGCGCATGAGCAGCAGGCGGTCGCATCGCGCGGCCTCGTCCATGACGTGGCTGGACACGAGCAGCGTCGCCCCGCCGTCGGCGAGACGGCGGAACAGTGCCCAGAGCTCGTCGCGGAGAACGGGATCGAGACCCACGGTCGGTTCGTCGAGGA
The DNA here is from genome assembly GCF_055575975.1 of Amycolatopsis sp. NPDC033938. Classification (NCBI taxonomy): domain Bacteria; kingdom Bacillati; phylum Actinomycetota; class Actinomycetes; order Pseudonocardiales; family Pseudonocardiaceae; genus Amycolatopsis; species Amycolatopsis sp. NPDC033938. The sequence continues at coordinate 85,369 of NZ_JBVIRO010000015.1, read as the reverse complement.
CGAGCAGTTCGGGCTTCCCGAGCAGCGCGACGGCGAGGTTGGCACGGCTGTGCTGGCCGCCCGACAGTGAGCCGACCAGTTTGCCCGCGTGATCGGCGAGCCCGACCTCGCCGATCACCCTGTCCACATTGGACATCGGTGCGCGGAGGACGGAAGCGAAGTAGCGCAAGGCTTCCGTGATGGTGAGGTCGGCGTAGATGGCCGGGTTCTGGGTGGCGTAGCCGATCAGCCGCCGCAGCGGCGGGCTGCCTGCCGGATGGCCGAGCACGGTGACCTCGCCGCCCGCGACGATCTGCACGCCGACGAGCGCGCGCATCAGTGTCGTCTTGCCGCAGCCGCTCGGGCCGAGCAGGCCGGTGATCCGGCCGGGCGGCGTCTCGAATCCGATGTCCCTGACGACCTCGCGTCCGCCGCGGACGACCCGCAGGCCGGTCACGGAGATCGCGGAATTAGTCATGTGTTTAATTCTGCGCCCGTTGAGAACCCGAGTCAAGAGGGCGTGGTTCAGGGCAGCCGGACCGCGATACCCGGGTAGTCGGCCACCAGCGGATGCTCGTCGTGGCTCAGAACGCGGGAGAAAGCGAAAACCGGTGCCGTGTGTTCGTGCTGCCGCCAGCTCGCCGCCGGGAGGCTCACGGCACCAGGACGAGCTTGCCCCGGACGTGGCCCGCTTCGCTCTCGTCCTGAGCCGCGCCCGCTTCGGCGAGCGGGTAGACCCGGGCGATCGGCAGGTCGAGCTTGCCTTCGGCGGCGAGCGCCGCACCTTCGGCCAGCGCACCGGGGACCTGCTCGGCCGGGCCGCCTGAGGTGAAGTGGACGCCGTGGTCGGCCGCGTCCGGCGCGGCGATGGTGACGACGCGTTTCGGGCCACCGGTCAGCTCGACCAGGGCGCCCAGCGAGCCCCGGCCGGAGGTGTCGAAGGACGCGTCGATGCCCTGCGGTGCGACAGCGCGTACGCGCTCTTCGAGCCCTTCGCCGTACTTCACCGGGATGGCGCCCAGCGACCGCAAGTATTCGTGGTTCGCTTCGCTCGCGGTGCCGACGACGGTGAGCCCGCGCCCGACGGCGAGCTGGACGGCGACCGTGCCGACACCGCCCGCCGCGCCGTCGATGAGCAGCGTCTCGCCCTCGGTGAGGTTCAGCAGGTTGAGCGCGCGATAGGCGGTGGTGACCACGACGGGCAACGCGGCGGCAAGCTCCCAGGACAGCGACTCCGGCTTGCGGGTCAGGCCGGCCGGATCCGCGAGCACGAACTCCGCGTATCCGCCCATCCCCCTGCCGAGGACCTCGTCGCCGACAGCGAACCCGGACACGCCTTCGCCGACGGCGTCCACCACGCCGGCGACATCCCCGCCGGGGACCGCGGGGAAGGTGGCCGGGTACACCTCGGCCATCAGCCCGGCCCGGATCTTCCAGTCGATCGGGTTCACCCCCGCCGCGCGCACGGCGATCCTGACCTGGCCGGGGCCGGGCTCGGGAGGCTCCCGCTCGACGAGGCGAAGAACGCCGGAGTCGCCGTATTCGGTGAACGCGATGGAGCGGTAGGTGTCCGTCATGCCGTCGACAACCCCCGCCCGCCCGCGCCTATTCCGGTGGCTTCCCGAACCCGCTGTAGTCCCCGGGAACGATCTGCAGGCTCTCGGCGATGTCGAGCAGGATCGCGCGGTCCCGGTTGCCCGACACGGTCAGCCACCGGCCGTCTTCGAGCTGGACGGCGACCGTTTCGTCCTGATGGCCGAGCCGCCCCTCCCGAGCCGGGAGGTACAGGCCGTCGATGCCCCTGACCTTGACGGTGACCGGTTCCGCCCCGTCCGGTTCCGGCCGCCCGCCACCGAGTGACGCGGTGACGGCCGGGGTCGCGGCAGGCTGCCCGGCCTCGGTGGCTTCGAGTTCGGTCGCGCCCCCGCTGACCCGCATGGAGGTCTTCACCCCCGACAGCGCCAGATCGGCGGGCAGCCTGCCGAACCGCAGTTCGCCCGAGACCCGGGCGCGGCCGTCCTTGACCATCTCGTCGGCGATCCGCTGACCGACCTCGCGTGGCTCCTTCACCCCGGTCAGGGTCAGGTTCAGCACGTAGATGTCGTCGGGGGACCAGGTCAGCACCGTCGCGTCGCCGTTCACCTCGGTGACCATCCCGACCCTGCCCTGCACGATGATCTGGTTCGGCGCGGGCGCGATCGTCCACGGCCCGCCCTTGTCGTCGAGCGGGGTGGTGGTCAGCTGGACCTGGCCCTGTTCGCCGCCGCTCCATTCCCTCGTCTGCGGTGCGGGATAGGGCTTCGCGCTCCGGCGGATCTCGCGGTAACCGTCGGGCAGCCAGCCGGGTTTGTAGGGCAGCACCGCCCAATCGGCGTTGCGCGGCGAGGCCGGGGGGACAGCGGTGTAGGCCCGCAGGCCGAGCGGCACGCCGAGCGCGATGATCGCGACCGCCGCCGCGACCAGTGCCAAGGCCATTTTCGGACGGCTGCGCGATCGCTGGTTCAGCGCGTCGCGGATCTCGGACCCGTCGGGTGCCCGCGTCGCCAGGCGTTCGAGGCTCTCCCGGATGAGATCCTCGGTGTTCTCTTCACTCAGTCGGGTCATTTGCGCGCTCCCGTGGGCTGAACAGACGAAGACGGCCCGGTTTCCCGCAGCGTGGCGAGCGCGCGCGAGATCTGGCTGCGCACGGTCGACGTTGCGCAGCGGAGCACCGCGCCGATCTCCTCGTCGGAGTAGTTCTCGTAGTAGCGGAGCACGATCGCGGCACGTTGTTTGCGCGGGAGCTTCGCGAGCCTGTCCAGCATCGCGTCGCGTTCGTCGTACTCGATGGCGTGATCGGAGACCGGCGGGCTCACCAGATCGAGGACTTCCGGCGAAGACGACACCACGCGGCGGACCGCGAGGCGGCGTCGCCACGAGAGGTACTCGTTGGTCACCATCCGGCGGACGTACGTCGGCGGCGAGTCGATCTTCGGCCAGCGTTGCTGAGCCCGCAGCAGTACCTCCTGCACGATGTCCTGCGCCAGATACGGATCGTCGGTTAGGACGGTCGCGTAGCGCAGGAGCCCGTCCAGGCGATCCGCGACGAACTCGTCGAAGGTCGCAGGCACGTGTTCCCTCTCAGCCGGTGGTCTCGACCCTAACGACGCGCGAGACCACCTGGCTGATGCATCGGGAACGGAACTTTCTCGGTGAACGCGGTCACCGCAGGGCGGTCTCCAGCCGGACGAAGGCGAAACCGGTGGTCGCCAGTTCCTCGCCCGCCGGGCCGGTGGCCGCCGGACGACGTTCGCCGTCGTGCACGACCAGCAGGCCGTGCGGGAACAGCGGGCCCAGCGGCCGGGTGGTGATCGCGGCGCCGTCGGAGTGCTCGACCGAGTCGGTCCCGCGTCCGGCGACGATCCGGAAGTCGCGCCTCGGGGTGCCGGCGCGGTCATAGACCACGAAACGCGAGTCGCCCTGGCTCGACGCGAGCAGCTTTCCGCCGGCCAACGCCAGCCCTTCGGCGTCCGCGGTCAGCCACTTGCCGCCGAAGCCCGGGTCGGGGCCGTCGGCGACGCATTCCTCGGTCGCCTCGTCGAAACGCTGCGGCACCCCGAACGAACGGACCTTGTCGATCAGCTCAGGACGGCCGAAACCGGCACCGCTCACGGGGACGCGCCAGATCCCGACATCCTCCTGCGCGGTGTAGAGCACGCGGTGTTCGACGTCGAGGACCGAACCTTCCAGCTGCGGGCGCTCGTCCGGTTCGCCGCACGGCGACCAGGTCTTCCCGTTCGGCAGCCGGAACTCCGACGGCAGGTCGAGCGTGCCGATCGGCGCCGTGCCGACGGTGCCACCCGGTTTGTCGACAAGTCGCAAGAGCGCCACGCGGGTCTCGTGCCGCCTGGTCACCGCGACCCAGCGGGCGCCGGTGCGCGGATCACGTCCGGCGGTGAGCCCGTACGCCGTCCGCTGTTCGTCCACTTCGGACTCCGACGCGGAGAAGACCGGTGCGGCGGAAGGATCCGTGACGTCCCGGAGCACCCGCGATCCGGCCGCGGCGCCCGCCGGGTCGATCCGGTAGACGCGGACGCGATCCCGGCCGCGGTCGCTCACCACGGCGAGATCGCCGACGACATCGACGTTGTTGAACCGGCCGCCCGCGGGCACGGCGAGGTGCTGGAGCTGCCGCGCCTTCAGGTCGAACGCGGCCAGCCCGCCTTCCTTGAGCGTGCCGAGGACGACACTCCGCGCCGGATCGGTGGGATGGACCCAGATCGCCGGGTCGTCGGCGTCGGCGTTCGCCGGGGCCGCGCCCGCGTCGTCGACGAACGCCCTGGTCTGCGCCACCGGCGAAGGGTCGGGACTCGCTTCGGCCGGGGAACCGGCGAGGAGGGAGGCCACCAGCAGAGGCAAGGGGAGGAGAGCAGCGATGCGCACGCGGGGAAGTTAGCCGCGCCGGGTGTCCGGCCGGTGAACGCCGTCGGTCAGGTAGTACTGCGCGACCGGCGCCAGCATCGCGACGACCTCCTCCTCCGACGCGTCGACCAGCGGCGGGAGCCCGATGACGTACCGCAGCAGGGCGAACCCGATCATCTGCGCGGCGACTCCGGCCACCCGGACCTTCGGTATCCCGCGCGCCTCGGCGACCCGCGCCAGCACCGCCCGCTCCAGGAACTGCCGCATCATGGTCGCGACCTGGTCGTTGGTGGTCGCGGACCGGATCATCGCCAGGAACGGCGCGCGGCCGTCCGGGGCCTGCCAGAGCCCGAGGAACGCGCGGACGAGACGTTCGCCGATCTCGTCCTCGGGGCCGTCGAGGATGCGGGGGACCAGTTCGCCGGGGTCGACCGGCAGGTTCATCGACGCGGCGAAGAGCCGTTGCTTGGTGCCGAAGAAGTGGTGCAGCAGCGCGGCGTTGACCCCGGCGTCGGCCGCGATGGCCCGGACGGTCGCCCCGTCGTACCCCTGTTCGGCGAACCTGCGCCGCGCCGCTTCGAGGATCTCCTCCCGCGTCCCGGTCTGCCCCGGCCGCCGCCCCGCCTGTGCCATTCCGCGAGCTTAGAACGCCCTTGACTACGCTTGTCCCCATGTCTGTCGCAGTCAGGGTCATCCCGTGTCTCGACGTCGACGCGGGCCGAGTGGTGAAGGGCGTCAACTTCGCCGACCTGCGCGACGCCGGCGACCCCGTCGAGCTCGCCCGCCTGTACGACGCCGAGGGCGCCGACGAGCTCACGTTCCTCGATGTCACGGCCTCCTCCGGGGACCGCGAGACCACCTTCGACGTCGTCCGGCGGACCGCCGAGCAGGTGTTCATCCCGCTCACCGTCGGTGGCGGCGTGCGCACGAACGACGACGTCAACCGGCTGCTGCGCACGGGCGCGGACAAGGTGAGCATCAACACCGCGGCGATCGCGCGGCCGGAGTTCCTGCGTGAGGCGTCCCGCCGGTTCGGCGCGCAGTGTGTCGTCCTGTCGGTGGACGCCCGCCGTGTTCCCGAGGGGACCGAGCCGACGCCGTCCGGATTCGAGGTGACCACGCACGGCGGTCGCCGCGGCACCGGGATCGACGCCGTCGAATGGGCCGCGCGCGGCGAAGAGCTCGGCGTCGGCGAGATCCTGCTCAACTCGATGGACGCCGACGGCACCAAGAACGGCTTCGATCTCGAACTGCTGACCCAGGTGCGGAAGGCGGTCCGCGTCCCGGTGATCGCCAGCGGCGGCGCCGGCGCGCTCGAACACTTCCTCCCCGCCGTCGAGGCGGGCGCGGACGCGGTGCTCGCCGCCAGCGTGTTCCACTTCGGACAGTTGAAGATCGGCGAGGTCAAGGGCGCGTTGCGCGCCGGGGGAGTCGTGGTCCGGTGATCCCGAACAAGTGGAAGGTCGCCACCGAGGTCAAGGTCGTCTGCGCGCTGCTGCTCGGACTCGGCCTGGCGTATGTGGCGATGGCCGGGATCCTCATGTTCGCGCCGTACTCCTCCGCGCGGACGTTCCTGCTGCCGGGCACGGCGCTGCTCCTCGGCGGGCTCGTCGTGGCCGGACTGGTGCTGAGGATGGCGTCGGCGCGGTTCGCCGGTTTCGGCGTCAGTTTCCTGTTCGCGTTGCTGCACGCGCTTTCCATGCTGGCGGCGGAACTCTTCTGGGTGAAGATCGTCTCCGGGATCCTGTTCGCCGGGTACATCTACGCCGCGGTCCTGCTCAACTCGATGCCGGTGAAACGGTACCTGCTCGGAGCCACGAATGACGCTTGATCCCGCCCTCTCGGACCGCTTGAAACGCAACGCCGACGGGCTGATCGCCGCCGTGGTCGTCGAACACTCCACATCGGACGTCCTGATGATGGCGTGGATGAACGACGAGGCGCTGGAGCGCACCCTCACCACGCGGCGCGGGACCTACTATTCGCGCAGCCGTAAGGAACTGTGGGTCAAGGGCGAGACCTCCGGCCACGTCCAGCACGTGCGCGAGATGCGGATCGACTGCGATGGCGATACCGTCCTGCTGCGCGTCGACCAGACCGGCCCGGCCTGTCACACCGGCACGCACACCTGTTTCGACACCGACGAACGGCTGCTGCTGGCCGACGAGAGCGAGTAGAACCTGTGAACGTCGTCGCCAACGTGCTGGTCGGCATCGTCGCCCTGATCCACCTGTACATCGTCGTACTCGAGATGTTCCTGTGGACGTCCCCGCGCGCCCGCGCCTCGTTCGGCACCACCGAGGAGTTCGCGAAGGAGACCAAGACGCTGGCGGCGAATCAGGGGCTGTACAACGGTTTCCTGGCCGCCGCGCTGATCTGGGGACTGATCGCGACCGGGAGCACGGCGTGGCAGTTCAAGATCTTCGGTCTCGCCTGCGTGATCGTGGCCGGGCTCTACGGGACGGCGACGGCGAGCAAGAAGATCTTCTTCGTGCAGGTGGTCCCCGGCACGCTGGCGCTGATCGCGGTGCTGATCGCCGGCTGAGGCGCCTGCTCACTTGCACGCCCGCCGAGCGCACCCGGTTGCCCTGGAGCGAGATGGAACTCGTTGTCCGGAAAAGCCGCGATTCCCGATTAACCTCGGCGCATGAAACCGGGAAGAAGATCGGCCGATCGTGACCGGCCGAGACGGCGTCCGCGCGTCGCCGGTCGGCCTCGGCCCGATTCGGGAACCGAAGACTCCGACACGTCGGCGATACACGACGACGTGGCCCTCCCGCTGATCGGAAAACTGTCGCTCTTCGAACAACGGGCGACGGCTTTGGCGGTGTTCTGGATCGCTTACTTCGTTGTGTGTCAAATAGTCTCGGTAGATCGCCGATTCGAGGTGCTGGTCCCGCTGTCGTTGGCGGCCCTCTACGGTATTCCGGCGTGTCTGTACGCCGCCTGGCTCTGGAGGGGCCGCCGTCGGTCCGCCGAGAAGACCGGCCTGCGCGAGGCCATGGCGACGGTGCGGCCCGGCTGGTTGTATCCCCGGATCGACGTTTACCTCGAGCGCGGCTACAAGCTGCTCCAGACGCGGCGGTCGTTGCGGATCGCTCCCCGTTTCGAGGGACTCGAGAAAGTCCCCGTCTTCATCGGCGGCGAGGAAACGGACATGATCGTGATCTTCCCGCGGGGCCGGTTCTTCAAGGACAGGCTCCACACCGTTCCCGTCAAGGAGATCGAGCCGGACACGGATTGACCGCCCCACCGTGCTCGGGGCGTGACGTTTTCGCTGGTCAAGGCGGCTCCAGTGGACGTATTCTCCTCCCATGACACTGGGGGACGCTGCCTGGAAGAAGGCACGTACGCATCGGCGCAGGGAAGTCGGGTACCAGGTATTCGGCCTGTTCTTCGTACTGATCTTCCTGATTTGGACGGCAGGCACGATCTATTCGGTCGCGCTACCGGACTATCCGTGGGAGGACTACGAACTCGCGGCGGACATCGCGATCATCGTCGTGGCTTCGGCGTTGGTGGCGTTCGCCGCCTGGCGTGCCAGGGTGAACGGTGCCCGGTCCGTCATGCCGGTGGGATCCGGGAAGTGGCTGCCGCCCGAGGAGGACCTTCCGGCCGACGGCCGGGTCGACCTCGAACGAGAGATCTCGCGCTTGAAGACGTTGAGGTTGCGGGCTTTGCTCATCGCGCTCGGGTGGGCCGCGGTGCACGTGGGCGGCTTCCTCGGGATGTTCGGTGTGGCGCGCTCGTCCGAGGAACTGCTGGCGACGGGCGCGCAGGTGGCAGGCTGGGTGGTGAGTCACCATGATCCGGGCGAAGGCTGGGGCGCTCGGTCGATGGAGGTCGATTACGTCGTCGGTGGCGAGCGCTATACCGGTGAAGTGTCCATCGGAACTGATCGTCACTACGTGCCGGGAGAATCGGTGACGGTGGTGTACGACCGTTCGGCCCCGGATCGGATGCGGACCGTGGAGGAGCCCAACGAGAGTCAGTTCTTGATGGGGGTTTCGGTGATCTCGGCGGTCGTGGCCCTGATCGCCGTCCCGTTCTCCCTCGTCGCGGCCGGAGCGTGGCGGAGGCGCCACCGGTCGGTGGCGGCGACCGGATGGCGGGCGGCTTCGGTCACGGTTGTGCCGGACTACCCGGTCCGTCCGGGTCGCAAGACGCCGACGATCGAGGTCGAATACCGCGACGGCAGCAGGATCACCCTTCGCGCTTCGACCTCGACGCATGGCTCGACCCCGTTGCGGAACCGGCCGGGACGATGGGCCTGGGTCGGCGGCGAAGGCCGGGACATGGTCGTGCTGTTCCCGCACGGGCGTTGGCGTGAAGCGCCTTACGCGGTACCGGCGTGGGCGGTGACAGAACGTTTCCGGCCGCACGAACAAGCCACCTCGTGAGTGGTGATGACTGGCTGCAGGCGAGGAGCTCCCCGTTGAGGCGGGGGCGTCGCGCGACTGTCCACAAGGGACACCTTTCCGAAGAATCGGTGTTCGATTGATGTCGCCATGTGCGGTTCCGCGTGGGGTCGTGAGTGGCGAATAGGGTTAGAACCCTCCTTGCCACTCACGACCCCCACTCGAAAGCTGGGGTGCGGCCCGGCTTCCGTCGGTCAGCCCGGTACCACTCACGAGACCCAGCACTTACCGCCGCTCAGTCGATCTTGCCGGTCAGGTACCGCTGCACGGTCGGCGCGATCGCGGTCACCAGCGGCTCGATCTCACTCGAAGCCATGGGTTCGAATTTCGCGACGTACCGCACCAGCCCCATCCCGACGAGCTGGGAAGCGCACAGCGTGGTCCGCAATTCGGCGCGGTCCGAGCCCAGTCCGCCGATGACCTTCGTGAAGAAGTTCTGGAAGAACCCGCGCAGCACGGCCGCCGCCTGTTCGTGCCCGGCGACGCTGCGCACAAGGGCTTGGAACACGTCGCCGCCCGCGCCGTCCCATCGGGTGAGGAAGGTCCGCACGATCCGCTCGCCGAACTCGTCGTCGGGGCCGTCGGTCAGTTCGGCGAGGAGGTCGCGCGGGTCGAACGGCAGCTTCAGCACGGCTTGGGCGAACAGCCCTTCCTTGCTGCCGAACCAGTGGTTGACCATCGCCGCGTCGACCCCGGCGCGGGTCGCGATCGCCCGCACCGTCGCGCCGTCGAAGCCGCTCTCGCCGAACACGGCGCGCGCCGCCTCGATCAGCGCGGTGCGGGTGTCCTGCCCGCCCGGCCGCCGTCCCCGGCGCCGGACGGTAGTGTCTTCAGCAGCCATGGCGCCATCATGAACGGACCCGCCGCAAAATTCAACAATACTTGAATTTTGCCCCCGGTCCCGGCGCCACCCGCCGTTGCAGCACAATGGGCGACATGGTCAGCGCCGCACATGCCAGCCCATCGGGGCTCGGCTCGGTCAGCCCCTCGCGCGACGAGTTCCGCGCGCTCGCCGAGGGCCGTCGCGTCATCCCTGTCGTCCGTCGCGTGCTCGCCGACGGTGAGACCCCCATCGGGGTCTACCGCAAGCTCGCCGCCGACCGGCCGGGGACGTTCCTCTTCGAATCGGCGGAGAACGGCGCTTCCTGGAGCCGGTGGTCGTTCATCGGCGTCGACAGCCCCGCCGCGCTGACCGTGCGTGACGGTCAAGCCGTCTGGACGGGCACTCCGCCGGTCGGCCTGCCCACCGAGGGCGACCCGCTCACCGTGCTGCGCGAGACCGTCGCCGCGCTCCACACCGAACAGCTGCCCGGGATGCCGCCGCTCACCGGCGGGATGGTCGGCTACATCGGCTACGACGCCGTCCGCTGGCTCGAACGGCTCCCCGAACTCGCCGAGCGCGACCTCGACATCCCCGAGCTCACCATGCTCCTGGCGACCGACCTCGCCGCCTTCGATCACCACGAGGGCACGGTCACCCTGATCGCCAACGCGGTCAACTGGGACGACTCGCCCGAGCGGGTCGACGCGGCGTACGACGACGCCGTCGCGCGCCTCAACGCGATGACCAAGCAGCTGCACGTCGCCGCCCCGGCCACGGCGGCCGTCTTCGACCGCCCCGCGCCCGAATTCACGCGCCGCCGGTCCAAGCCGGACTTCCACGCGGCCGTCGAGAAGGCCGTCGAGGCGATCAAGGCGGGCGAAGCGTTCCAAATCGTGCCGTCGCAACGGTTCGAGATCGAGACCGAGGCCGACGCGCTCGACGTGTACCGAGTGCTGCGCACGTCCAACCCGAGCCCGTACATGTACCTGGTGCGGCTGGAGGGTTTCGACATCGTCGGCTCCAGCCCGGAGTCGCTGGTCACCGTCCGGGACGGGCGCGCGACCACCCATCCGATCGCGGGCACCCGCTGGCGCGGCGCCGACCCGGAAGAGGACGCGCAGCTGGCCAAGGACCTGCTCGCGGACGAGAAGGAACGCGCCGAGCACCTGATGCTCGTCGACCTCGGCCGCAACGACCTCGGCAAGGTCTGCAAGCCCGGCACCGTGCGTGTCGTCGACTTCTTCGACGTCGAGCGCTACAGCCACGTCATGCACATCGTCTCGACGGTCACCGGCGAACTCCTCGACGACAAGACGGCCTTCGACGCGGTCGCCGCCTGTTTCCCGGCCGGAACGCTCTCGGGCGCGCCGAAGGTCCGCGCGATGCAGTTGATCGAAGAGCTGGAACCGACCCGCAGGGCGCTCTACGGCGGCGTCGTGGGCTACCTCGACTTCGCCGGGGACGCCGACACCGCGATCGCGATCCGCACCGCCCTGATGAAGGACGGTGTCGCCTACGTCCAGGCGGGTGGCGGCGTGGTCGCCGACTCGGTGGCCGACTACGAGGACAACGAGTCGCTCAACAAGGCCCGCACCGTGCTGTCCGCCGTCGCGGCGGCGCAGACGATGATCGCGGCGGACGAACTCGACCCGGAGGGTGACCGCACTCGTGTCTGAGGCCCCGGAAGGCGCAGCACCTCGGGCGAAGCAGGTCAAACGTCCACTGTGGATCGCCGTGGTGGGCCTGCTGCTGGGCGCGGTCGCGCTGTGGGGATCCTCGCGGCTGGTGTGGTTCGCGGAGTTCCGCGACGGCGGCGTGCGCGGCACGGTGCTGTACACCGAAACCGGGTCACAGCGTGCGGTTGCGCTGATTCCGCTCGCCCTGCTCGCGCTGGCCGGCACGGCGGGGCTGATCGCCACCGGTGGCTGGCCACGCCGGGTGCTCGGCGTGGTACTCGCGGTCGCGGGCGTCGCGGCCGTATGGATCGGTGTGGTCGGTGGCGCGTTCACCGGGTTCGCCGACGGGCTGCCCGTCGCCCAGATGCTGGGCGCCAGGGGACTGGCGATCCTCGGGGGAATTCTCGTGACCGCCGGGGGGTTGACAGCCATCAAGGGCGCGGGCCGGATGCCGCGCCTCGGCGCGAAGTACTCGGCGCCAGGGGCGAAGAAGCGGGCCGCGAAGGATCCGGAGACCGAACTGTGGGAGGCGCTGTCCGAAGGCGAAGATCCCACGGCGACCCGGTGACGACAGCGGAATTCGCGGGTTTCGGAGATCTTTCCCGGCAAAGATGACACGGTGGGCATTCGGAGTAACGGACATACCCGGAACCAGGCCGTATTCGTGCGGGGGTTAGCATCGTTTCGGCGGGAAGGGGAAGGTTTTTGTGAGCGACCTTGCGAAGGAATCCGTGAGTACGACAGCCGGTGAGGTCCGCCGGTGAGCGTGCTCGAAGACATCGTCGCCGGCGTCCGCGCCGATCTCGCCGAGCGCGAGGCGGCTCTGCCGTTCGACGAACTGAAGAAGCGCGCGACCCAGGTCGCGCCCCCACGTGACGTGCTCGCGGCCCTGCGAGAGTCCGGCATCGGCGTCATCGCCGAGGTGAAGCGGCGCAGCCCCTCCAAGGGTGATCTGGCCGAGATCCCGGACCCGGCCGCGCTGGCGAAGGACTACGCCGACGGCGGAGCCCGGGTGATCAGCGTGCTGACCGAGCAGCGGCGGTTCGGCGGTTCGCTCGCCGACCTCGACGCGGTCCGCGCGGCGGTCGACATCCCGGTGCTGCGCAAGGACTTCATCGTCAGCCCGTACCAGGTCCACGAGGCCCGGCTGCACGGCGCGGACATGGTCCTGCTGATCGTGGCGGCACTGGAGCAGAACGCCCTGATCGCGTTGCTGGACCGGGTCGAATCCCTCGGGATGACGGCGCTGGTCGAGATCCACAACGCCGAAGAGGCCGACAAGGCTCTCGAAGCCGGCGCGAAGGTGATCGGCGTCAACGCCCGCAACCTGCACACCCTCGAGGTCGACAGGGACGTCTTCTCGCGGCTGGCCCCGGGCCTGCCGATGGACGTCTTCAAGATCGCCGAGTCCGGTGTCCGCGGCCCCGGCGACCTGATGTCCTACGCGGGTCACGGCGCCGACGCCGTCCTCGTGGGCGAAGGGCTCGTCGCGTCCGGCGACCCGAAGGGCGCGCTGGTCAAGCTCGTCACCGCCGGTTCGCACCCAGCCTGCCCGAGGCCTTCTCGATGACCACTGAGTACCACGAGGAACCGCACGGCAAGCACGACCCGGACGGCCGGGGCTACTACGGCCCGTACGGCGGCCGGTTCATGCCCGAGGCCCTGATCGGCGTCGTCGACGAGGTCGCGGCCGAGTACGACAAGGCCCGCACGGACCCGGATTTCGTCAACGAGTTCCGGCGTCTGCTGCGTGACTACGCCGGTCGCCCGTCGCTGCTCACCGAGGCCAAGCGCTTCGGCGAGCACGCGGGCGGCGCCCGGATCTTCCTCAAACGCGAGGATCTGAACCACACCGGTTCGCACAAGATCAACAACGTGCTGGGTCAGGCGCTGCTCACCAAACGGATGGGCAAGAAGCGGGTCATCGCCGAGACCGGGGCCGGGCAGCACGGCGTGGCCACCGCGACCGCCTGCGCGCTGCTGGACCTGGAATGCATCGTCTACATGGGCGAGGTCGACACCGAGCGGCAGGCGCTGAACGTCGCCCGCATGAAGCTGCTCGGCGCCGAGGTGATCCCGGTGAAGACCGGTTCGCGCACGCTCAAGGACGCGATCAACGAAGCGCTCCGTGACTGGGTCACCAACGCCGACACCACGCACTACCTGTTCGGCACGGCGGCGGGCCCGTACCCGTTCCCGATGATGGTGCGGAACTTCCACAAGATCATCGGCGAGGAGGCCCGCGCCCAGATCCTGGAGCAGGCCGGACGCCTGCCGGACGCCGTCGCGGCCTGCGTCGGCGGCGGATCGAACGCGATCGGCATCTTCCACGGTTTCATCGACGACCCGGACGTCCGCCTCGTCGGCCTCGAGCCGGGCGGCGAAGGCATCGAGGGCAACCGCCACGGCGCCACGCTGACCAAGGGCACCCCGGGCAACCTGCACGGCGCGATGACGTACCTCCTGCAGGACGAGGACGGCCAGACCGTCGAGTCGCACTCGATCTCCGCGGGCCTCGACTACCCGGGCGTCGGCCCGGAGCACTCGTGGCTCAAGGACACCGGCCGCGCCGAGTACCGGCCGGTGACCGACGCCGAGGCGATGGACGCGTTCAAGCTGCTTTCCCGCACCGAGGGCATCATCCCGGCGATCGAGTCGGCGCACGCGCTGGCCGGTGCGCTGGTGCTGGGGCGCGAACTCGGCCCGGAGGGGCTGATCATCGTGAACCTGTCCGGTCGTGGCGACAAGGACATGGACACCGCCGCGAAGTACTTCGGCCTGGTGGAGAACGCATGAGCGGCTTGAAAGAGCTCTTCGCGGCGACGCGCGCGGAGGGTCGCGGAGCGCTGATCGGGTACCTCCCGGCGGGCTTCCCGACTGTCGACGGGTCGAAGGACCTGCTCGCCGCGGTGATCGACGGCGGCGCCGACCTGGTCGAGGTGGGCGTGCCCTACTCCGACCCGGTGATGGACGGCCCGACCATCCAGGCCGCGTCGGTGAGCGCGCTCTCCAGCGGGTTCAAGCTCAAGCACCTGTTCGAGGTCGTCGAGTCGGTGTCGTCGCGCGGCGGCAAGGCCGTCGTGATGACGTACTGGAACCCGGTGCACCGCTACGGCGTCGACCGCTTCGCGCGGGATCTCGCCGCCGCGGGCGGGCTCGGGATGATCACCCCGGACCTGATCCCGGACGAGGCCGACGAGTGGATGTCCGCCTCCGAGCAGCACGGTCTGGACCGGATCTTCCTGGTCGCGCCGTCCTCCTCGGAGGAGCGGATCGCGAAGACCGTCGAGGCGGCTTCGGGTTTCGTGTACGCCACCGCGGTGATGGGCGTGACCGGTGCCCGTGACCAGGTCGGCGTGCACGCCGAGGATCTGGTCGCGCGGACCCGCGCGCATACGGACCTGCCGATCGGTGTCGGGCTCGGCGTCCGTTCCGGCGAGCAGGCGGCGCAGGTCGCCGGATTCGCCGACGGTGTCATCGTGGGCTCGGCCCTGGTGACAGCCGCGGCGAGCGGACTGGACGCCGTTCGGGAGCTTTCGGCCGAACTGGCCGCGGGTGTGCGGAAGACCGTCGCCCCCGCTTGATCTGATCGCGCGTGAAGGCCCCCTTCCCTCGGCTCAGCCGAGGGAAGGGGGCCTTCACGCGCGTCTCGCCTCGGGTAGAGATGCACCCACGTCTCGGCCTTGGCGCCGCCGGTCTTCGTGCCGACGTTCCCGCACCACTGCGTCGACTGCGTCGTCAGGTAGGACGGACACCGCACTCCTGTTCGTCCAAAGTGGACGGTGACCCTTGCGGTGCCGGATTCCATCCCTAGGGTGGGGCGCACTCGTCGATCACGAGAAGGGACGCGTCATGCCGGGACCTGGGATTCTGCCGTTCGTGGCCGAGACGCGGCTGGTGGACCACCACTGCCACGGCGTCGTCACCGGAGACCTCGGCCGGATCGAGTTCGAACAGCTGCTCACCGAGGCCGACACCGTCTCCTCACTGGGCACGACCCTGTTCGACTCGCTGATCGGGCTCGCGGTCCGCGCCCGCTGCGCGCCGGTGCTCGGCCTGCCGCCGCACGTCCCGGCCGATGCCTATCTGGCCCGCCGCGCCGAAGTGGGCGCCGCCGAGGTCAACGCGCGGTTCCTGCGCGCCACCGGCACGACGGAGTTCCTGCTCGACGGCGGTTTCCTGCCGGACACGCTGACCACGACCGAGCAGTTCGCGGCGCTGTCCGGCGCCCGCGCGCGCGACATCGTCCGGCTCGAACGGGTCGCCGAAGCGGTCATCGAGTCCACGACGGCGGCCGGATTCGCCGCGGCCTTCACCGGGGAACTGGCGAAACGCGCCACGACGGCGGTGGGGCTCAAGTCCATCGCCGCCTACCGGGTCGGCCTGGACCTGGCGGGGGACCGGCCGACGGACATCGAGGTCACCGACGCGGCGGGCCGCTGGCTCGCCCGGATCGAGGCCGGTGAACCGGTCCGGCTCGCGGACGAGGTGCTGCACCGGTTCCTCGTCTGGACCGGGATCGACCTGGCCCTGCCGGTGCAGTTCCACGTCGGTTTCGGCGACTCCGACGTGGACCTGCACCGCTGCGATCCGCTGCTGCTCACCGGGCTGTTGCGGGCGACGCGCTCACGCGGGGTACCGATCATGCTGCTGCACAATTACCCCTTCCACCGGAACGCCGCGTATCTGGCGCAGGTCTTCGAGCACGTGTTCATCGACGTGGGACTCGCGACGCACAACGCCGGTCACCGTGCGCCCGCGATCATCGCGGAGACAATGGAGATCGTGCCGTTCGGGAAACTGCTGTTCTCCACGGACGCGTTCGGGCTCGCCGAGCTGTACCACCTCGGCACCGCGCTGTTCCGGGCAGGACTGTCGGATTTCCTGTACGCGGGGCTCACCGCGGACGTACTGTCCGAAGTGGACGCACGACGGATCACCGCGCTCGTGTGCCACCGCAACGCGGAGCGGGTGTACGGGCTGGAGGGGACATGACGGAACTGGACGAACTGCAGGACCGGTGGGAGGCCGCCGTCGAGGCGGAGCTGCCGTCCGCGATCGAGCTGCGGCACCGGGTGCACGCCGATCCCCGCGCTTCGGGGGACGAAGAGGACACCACCAGGGTCCTCGTCGAGGCGCTGGGCGGGGACGAGGGGGTCCGGGTCGCCAAAACCGGCCGCGCCGTGCTGTTCCCCGGCACCGGTGCGGGACCGGCCGTGGCACTCCGCACCGAACTGGACGCGTTGCCCGTCGTCGAGCGCACCGGCGCCCCGTGGGCTTCGGAGACGTCGCTGATGCACGCGTGCGGGCACGACGTGCACATGGCCGCGCTCGTCGCAGCCTGCCGCGCCGCGGCGGTCGTGGGGGTGCCGCGGCCGCTCGTCGCGCTCCTGCAGCCGCGTGAGGAGACCTCGCCGTCCGGCGCGCTGGACATCGTCGAATCCGGCGTGCTCCACGAATACGGCGTCGACACGGTGATCGGCGCGCACGTCCAGCCCCGGCTCGCGGCGGGTGTGGTCTCGGCGGTGCCGGGGCCGGTCAACGCCTCCACCGACGAGTTCGAAGTGACCGTCCGCGGCCAGGGCGGGCACGCCGGCTACCCGCATCTGCTGCGGGATCCGATCCTCGCGCTCAGCCAGATCGTGGTGAGCCTGCAGCAGCTCGCGAGCCGCCGGGTCGACCCGGTGTTCGGCGCGGTCTGCTCGGTGGGCCGGATCGAAGCGGGGAGGACGGCGAACGTCGTGCCGAACGAGGCCCGCCTCTCGGGCTCGTTGCGGCTGATGCGCGCCGAGGACCGCGACCTCGCGCTCGAGGGCCTCGCCGAGGTCGTCCACGGCACCGCGAAGGCGCACGGCTGCCGCGCGGAACTGGAGATCAACCCGTGCGAACCCGTGCTGCACAACGACGCCGGGCTCACCCAGCGTGCGCACCGGCGGCTCGTCCGGGCCGGGTCGGGGGTCGACACCGACTTCCGGTCCTTCGGCGCCGACGATTTCGCGCACTACTGCGGGCTGACGCGCGGGCTGATGATGTTCGTCGGCCTCGGTGACACGGCCGGCGCGCCGAGCCTGCACGACGAGGTGTTCCTGCCGCCGGACACCGCCGTCGGGCAGGTCGCGTCCGCGCTGATCGCGGGCTATCTGGCCGCCGTCGAGGGCTGACGCCCCCAAGACGCGGCGGAGGCGCTACGGTGGCCGACGTGAATACCGCCTCGGCAGCGTTCCTCGCGACCATCCCCAGTCCCGACCAGGGCGTCTGGCATATCGGGCCGATCCCGATCCGGGCATACGCGCTGTGCATCATCGCCGGCATCATCGCGGCGATCTGGCTGGGCGAGCGGCGATGGATCGCCCGGGGCGGTACGAAGGGCACCGTCATCGACGTCGCCGTCTTCGCGGTGCCGTTCGGCCTGGTCGGTGGGCGGTTGTACCACGTCATCACCGACAACCAGCTGTACTTCGGCCCGGGCAAGAACCCGCTGAACGCGCTGAAGATCTGGGACGGCGGGCTCGGCATCTGGGGCGCCATCGCGCTGGGCGCGGTCGGCGCGCTGATCGCCTGCCGTCGCCGGGGCATCCCGCTGCCCGCGATGGCCGACGCGCTCGCGCCGGGGATCGTGCTGGCGCAGGCCGTCGGCCGGGTCGGCAACTACTTCAACCAGGAGCTCTACGGCGCGCACACGGACCTGCCGTGGGGCCTGGAGATCTACCAGCGCTACAACCCGACCAACCCGGACGACTTCCTGAACGGCGTCGCGATCGGGCACGTCCCACTGCCGGACAGCCCCGTGCACCCGACGTTCCTCTACGAGCTGCTCTGGAACGTCGGGGTGGCGCTGCTGGTCATCTGGGCGGACAAGAAGTTCCGCCTCGGCCACGGCCGCGCGTTCGCGCTCTACGTCGCCGGGTACACCGCGGGCCGGTTCTGGATCGAGCTGATGCGGACCGACAGCGCGAACCACATCCTCGGCCTGCGGGTCAACGTGTGGACCTCGATCCTGCTGTTCGCCGCCGCCATCGCGTACTTCGTGCTGGCGGCCAAGCGGGGGCCGCGGGAGGCTCCGGAAACGCTGTGGAGCAAGGACGTGCCGCGGGAGGGCGCCTCCGACGGCGAGGGCGCCTCCGACGGCGAGGGCGCTTCTGTGGCCGCTTCGGGGCCCGAGGGCGAGGCGCACGCGGACGTCGCGGCGGCCCCGGACACCGTGCGTGACTCCGCCGCCGACAAGGCGACCGAGGACCCGAAACCGGAGGCCGAGAAGTAGCCCGCTGCACCCTTCGCGCGTGCCATGAAAGGTCCTTTCCTTGCAAAATTTGCAAGGAAAGGACCTTTCATGGCACTGGTTCGTCCTGGGGTTTCGCAGGAGCGGGCGACTACGGGTCGCGGCCCGGCGGGCTGAAGGGCCCTTTCCCCTCATCTCACGCGGTGAAGGGCGCTTCCTCCGCATGCGATGCGGTGAAGGGCCCCTTCAGCCCCCCGGGCCGCGACCCGGCGCTACCTCGCAACCAGTCGACTAAACGCGTAACGCGCCAGACCGCCAAGCGCACCAGACCTCAGGGAGCGACCAGTCCCCGTCCCGTCACCAACGGCAGGTCCAGCGCGGTCAGCAGCCCCGGCGGAGCCGCCACCACCGCCGGGATCGCGTTGACCAGCCGCATCGCGGTCGCCTTCAGCCCGGCAGTGTTGTGGTCGCCGTCGGTGCCGAGCAGCCGCAGGTCCAGCACGTACTCGGGCTCACCGGTCACCTGCACCCGGTAGCAACCTTGCCCGGTCGGCTGCGGCCAGTCCGGGCCGAGGTCGGGTCGCAGCCGTGTGACGTGCTCCAGCACGCACACCGCCCGCCCGCCACGCATGCCGCGCACCTCGAACCGCAGCGCCGCCGCCGTGCCCTCCTTGATCGTCCCCGAGGCGATCTCGAACGTCTCAGGCGCGGGTAGCCGTTCGTAGACCTCCTCGACGGTGTCGAGCTCGACGTCCAGTCCCGCCGCGAGCTGCCGCACGACGCTTCCCCAGGCCAGCGACAGGACACCGGGCTGCAACAACAGCGGCAGGTCGTCCATCTCGCGGCCGAAGCCCATGATGTCGAACAGGACCTTGCCGTTGTCGTACGTGGAGTAGTCGAGGATCTCCAGGCAGCGGACCTCGTCGATCCGTTCGCACACGCTGGTGAGCACCAGCGGCAGCCAGTCGTTGGCGAAACCGGGGTCGACGCCGTTGACCCACAGCGACGCGCCGCCTTCGCGGGCCGCCTCGCGGATCGGTTCGATCATCTCCGGCGGGACGACACCTTCGGGGTACTGGAGGAAGACCGGGCTGCTCGACACCACGTTGATCCCGGCGCGCAGGAAGCGCTTCAGATCCTCGACGGCCTCCACGAGCCTGTCGTCCGCCATCGCCGTGTAGACGACACAGTCCGGCTTCAGCGCGATGAGCGCGTCCGCGTCGGTCGTCGCGGAGACCCCGAGCGGGCGCCCGAGCCCGGCCAGTTCCCCGGCGTCCACCCCCGCTTTGGCCTCGCTCGAAACCCAGACCCCGGCGAGTTCGAGATCGGGACGGGCGTCGATCCCGGCCAGCGCGTGGCGGCCGACGTTCCCGGTACTCCACTGGACCACGCGCATGCGTTGTCTCCTACAGATCGGGCAGGCCCAGTTCCAGGTTCGGGGCCTGCAGTCCACCGTCGACTTCGAGGATCTTGCCGGTGACGTACCGGCCCGCCCGCGACGCCAGGAACACGACCGTGGCCGCGATGTCCTCGGCCTCGCCGATCCGGCGCAGGGGAGTGGCGGCCTCCATCCGGCCGCGCAGTTCGTCGTTGCCCACCACCACTTCGAGCGCGGAGGTCGCCACGGAGCCGACCGAGATCGCGTTCACCCGCACCTTCGGCGCGAGGTCTGCCGCGGCGAGCCGGGTGTAGTGCGCCAGCGCGGCCTTCGCCGTCCCGTACGCGGCGAAGCCCCGGCCGCTCACGCGACCCATGACCGACGAGATGTTGACGACCGAACCGCCGGTCTCCAGTAGCGCGGGTGCCGCCGCCGTGGTCAGCGCGTGCGCGGTGGAAACGTTGAAGCGGAAGGCTTCTTCGAGAAAATCGGTGGTGGTTTCCAGCAGCGGGCGGGGATAGGTCCCGCCGACGTTGTTGACCACCAGGTCCAGCCGCCCGAATTCCGCGGTCGCGATCGCCGCCAGCTCGGCGGCGGCCGCCGGGTCGCTCAGGTCGGCGGGCACCACGCGGGCTCGCCTGCCGGTGGCGGCGACCAGGGCCGCGACGTCGTCGAGCTGGCTTTCGGTGCGGGACGAGATCACCACGTCGGCGCCGGCCTCGGCGAGCGCGACGGCCGTCGCCGCGCCGATCCCTCGGCCGGCGCCGGTGACGACGGCGACCTGGTCGGTGAGCCGGAAACGGTCCAGGATCATGCGCGGAACTGTAACACGTTCTAGTAATGCGGCCCCAGAGTGCGGAGAACGCCCGGAGTGACTAGGGTCGCCTCACCACGACTCTTGACATGCCGGAACAAGACATATACTTAGCGGTACGAACTACCGCGACCCCATCAGGAACTGTGTCGTTCCGGTCATCCAGATTGTTACCCATCGGGGAGATTTCGGGCCCGCTGAATTGGTGCCGACGTGTTTCCTAGGTGTTAAAGTCGCGTCAACGAACGGGCCATCGTCGTCCCGTGCGCATTCCCCCGGCCGGCCTGTCCGGTCGCTGAGCACAGACGACGAAGGAGGTCCCTTCATGATCTTCTCCGCCATTCCCGGCAAACAGGGTCTCTACGACCCCGAAACCGAACAGGATTCCTGCGGTGTGGCCATGGTGGCCGACGTCCGCGGGCGCCGCTCGCACGGCATCGTCACCGACGGCCTGTCCGCGCTGACGAACCTCGACCACCGGGGCGCCGCGGGCGCGGAACCGACCAGTGGTGACGGCGCGGGCATCCTGTTGCAGCTGCCTGACGAGCTGCTGCGCGCGGAAACGGGCTTCACCCTGCCCGAGGCGGACGCCGACGGTCACCAGACCTACGCGACCGGGATCGGTTTCCTGCCCTCGGATCTCGAGGAGCGCGGCAAGGCCGTCGCCCTGATCGAGCGGATCGCCACCGAAGAGGGCCTCGACGTCCTCGGCTGGCGTGAGGTCCCGGTCGACGCCGACCGCGCCGACATCGGCCCGACGGCGCGTTCGGTGATGCCGCATTTCGCGATGCTGTTCGTCGCGGCCCACGAGTCCGGCGGACGGCGTCCGAGCGGGCTCGAACTGGACCGGCTGGCCTTCTGCCTGCGCAAGCGCGTCGAGAATGAGAGCGTGACCGCGGGCTGCGGCACCTACTTCCCGTCGCTGTCCTCGCGCACGATCGTCTACAAGGGAATGCTGACCCCCGCGCAGCTCCCGCTCTTCTTCACCGATCTGACCGACACCCGGCTCACCAGCGCCATCGCGCTCGTGCACTCCCGGTTCTCCACCAACACCTTCCCGTCGTGGCCGCTGGCGCACCCGTTCCGGTTCGTCGCGCACAACGGCGAGATCAACACCATCCGCGGCAACCGCAACCGCATGCGCGCCCGTGAGGCGCTGCTCGAATCGGACCTCATCCCCGGCGACCTCACCCGGCTGTACCCGATTTGCTCGGCCGACGCGTCGGACTCCGCCTCCTTCGACGAGGTGCTGGAGCTGCTGCACCTCGGCGGGCGGTCGCTGCCGCACGCGGTGCTGATGATGATCCCCGAGGCGTGGGAGAACCACACCGGGATGAACGCACAGCGTCGTGCGTTCTACCAGTTCCACGCCAGCCTGATGGAGCCGTGGGACGGCCCGGCCTGTGTCACCTTCACCGACGGCACGCTCGTCGGCGCGGTGCTCGACCGCAACGGCCTGCGCCCGGCCCGCTGGTGGCGCACCGCCGACGACCGCGTCGTTTTGGCCAGTGAGGCGGGCGTCCTCGACGTCGCACCCGAGGACGTCGTCGCCAAGGGCCGCCTCAAGCCCGGCCGCATGTTCCTGGTGGACACCGAGGCGGGCCGGATCGTCGACGACGAAGAGGTCAAGTCGGAGCTGGCCAAAGAACTCCCGTACGAGGGCTGGCTGCACGCCGGTCTCCTGCAGATCGCCGACCTGCCGGACCGCGATCACATCGTGCAGAGCCACGATTCGGTGCTGCGGCGCCAGCTTTCCTTCGGCTACACCGAAGAAGAGCTGAAGATCCTGCTCGCGCCGATGGCGGTCAAGGCCGCTGAGCCGATCGGTTCGATGGGTTCCGACACCCCACCCGCGGTGCTGTCCCAGCGTTCCCGCCTGCTCTACGACTACTTCAAGCAGAACTTCGCCCAGGTCACCAACCCGCCGCTGGACGCGATCCGCGAAGAGCTCGTCACCTCGATGAGCCGGATCATGGGCCCGGAGCGGAACCTGCTCGCCCCCGGTCCGGCCTCCTGCCGTCACGTGCAGCTGCCGTATCCGGTGATCGACAACGACGAACTCGCCAAGCTGATCCACATCAACGACGACGGCGACCTGCCCGGCTTCGCCTGCAGTGTCCTTTCCGGACTGTACGAAGTGGACGGTGGGGCCGACGCGCTGGCGTCGGCGATCGAGCGGGTCCGGCGCGAGGCCTCCGAGGCGATCGCGGCGGGTGCGCGCACGCTCGTGCTGTCCGACCGCGACTCCGACCACCGCATGGCGCCGATCCCGTCGCTGCTGCTGGTGTCGTCGGTGCACCACCATCTGGTGCGGACCAAGGAAAGGCTCCGGGTCGCGCTGGTCGTCGAGACCGGGGACGCCCGCGAGGTCCACCACATCGCGCTGCTGCTCGGCTACGGCGCCGCCGCGGTGAACCCGTACCTGGCCTTCGAGACCATCGAGGACATGATCTCGACCGGTGCCATCACCGGGATCGAGCCCGCCAAGGCGATCCGCAACTACGTCAAGGCGCTCGTGAAGGGCGTCCTGAAGATCATGTCCAAGATGGGCATCTCGACCGTCGGCGCCTACACCGCGGCCCAGGTCTTCGAATCCTTCGGCCTCGCGCAGGACCTGCTCGACGAGTACTTCACCGGCACGTCGTCGAAGCTCGGCGGTGTCGGCCTGAGCGTGCTCGCCGAAGAGGTCGCCGTCCGCCATCGCCGCGCGTACCCGGACAACCCGACCGACCGGGTCCACCGTGGACTCGAGACCGGCGGCGAGTACGCGTACCGCCGTGAGGGCGAACTGCACCTGTTCACCCCGGAGACCGTCTTCCTGTTGCAGCACGCGACGAAGACCGGCCGGGAAGAGGTGTACAGGAAGTACTCCGACGAGGTGCACCGCCTCTACCGCGAGGGCGGCGCGCTGCGCGGGCTGTTCTCCTTCCGCGCGGGTACCCGCGAACCCGTCCCGCTGGACGAGGTCGAGCCCGTCGAGGCGATCTTCAAGCGCTTCAACACCGGCGCGATGTCCTACGGCTCGATTTCGGCCGAGGCACACGAAACCCTCGCCATCGCGATGAACCGCATCGGCGGCCGCTCCAACACCGGTGAGGGCGGGGAGGACCCCGAGCGCCTCTACGATCCGGAGCGGCGCAGCGCGATCAAACAGGTCGCGAGCGGCCGGTTCGGCGTCACCAGTGAGTACCTGGTCAACGCCGACGACATCCAGATCAAGATGGCTCAGGGCGCGAAGCCGGGCGAGGGCGGGCAGCTGCCGCCGAACAAGGTCTACCCGTGGATCGCCCGCACGCGGCACTCGACACCGGGCGTCGGGCTCATCTCCCCGCCGCCGCACCACGACATCTACTCGATCGAGGATCTCGCCCAGCTGATCCACGACCTCAAGAACGCCAACGAGAAGGCCCGCATCCACGTGAAGCTGGTGTCCTCGCTCGGTGTCGGCACGGTCGCGGCGGGCGTGTCCAAGGCACACGCCGACGTCGTGCTGATCTCCGGCCACGACGGCGGCACCGGCGCCTCCCCGATGAACTCGCTCAAGCACGCGGGCACGCCGTGGGAGATCGGCCTCGCCGAGACACAGCAGACGTTGCTGCTCAACGGTTTGCGTGACCGGATCACCGTGCAGGTCGACGGCGCGATGAAGACCGGCCGCGACGTCGTCATCGCCGCGCTGCTCGGTGCGGAGGAGTACGGCTTCGCGACGGCGCCGCTGATCGTCGAAGGCTGCGTCATGATGCGCGTCTGCCACCTCGACACCTGCCCGGTCGGCGTCGCGACGCAGAGCCCGGAGCTGCGCAAGCGGTACACCGGACAGGCCGACCACGTCGTCAACTACTTCCGGTTCGTCGCCGAAGAGGTCCGGGAAACGTTGGCGGCACTCGGTTTCCGCACCCTCGACGAGGCGATCGGTCATGCCGAGGTGCTCGACACCGACGAGGCGATCGAGCACTGGAAGGCCTCCGGGCTCGACCTCGCGCCGATCTTCGAGATGCCTGCCGAGACCCCGTACGGCGGCGCGAAGCGGCGCACGCGGACGCAGGACCACGGCCTGGACCACGCACTCGACCGGACACTGATCCAGCTCGCCGAGGCGGCGCTGGAGGACGCGCATCCGGTGCGGCTGGAGCTGCCGGTGCGGAACGTGAACCGGACCGTCGGCACACTGCTCGGTTCCGAGATCACCCGCCGCTACGGTGGTGAGGGCCTGCCCGAGGACACGATCCACGTGCTGCTGACCGGTTCCGCCGGGCAGTCGCTCGGCGCTTTCCTGCCGCGTGGCATCACGCTCGACATGGTCGGCGACGCGAACGACTACGTCGGCAAGGGTCTTTCGGGTGGCCGGATCATCGTGCGCCCGCATCCGGACGCGAAGTTCGCCGCCGAGGGGCAGACCATCGCCGGGAACACGCTCGCCTACGGGGCCACCAGCGGGGAGATGTTCCTGCGCGGCCAGGTCGGCGAACGGTTCTGCGTGCGCAACTCCGGCGCGGTGGTCGTCGCCGAGGGCGTCGGCGACCACGCCTTCGAATACATGACCGGCGGGCAGGCCGTCGTGCTCGGCCCGACCGGGCGCAACCTCGCGGCCGGTATGTCCGGCGGCGAGGCCTACGTGCTCGACCTCGACCGCGGCCGGGTCAACGAGGAGATGGTGAACCTCCTGACCCCGACGTCCGAGGACCTCGCCTGGCTCAAGAAGACCGTGCAGAAGCACTATGACCTCACACGTTCGGCCGTGGCCGCGTCGCTGCTCGGCGACTGGCCGCGTCGCTCGGCGGCGTTCACCAAGGTGATGCCCCGCGACTACCAGCGTGTCCTTGACGCGGCGAAGGCGGCGCGTGCCGCGGGCCGCGACGTCGACGAAGCGATCATGGAGGCCGCTCGTGGCTGATCCGACGGGTTTCCTGAAATACGAACGCGAAGAGCCGAAGAAGAAGTCCAAAGAGGAACGTCTCGCCACCTGGGGCGAGGTGTACGCCGACGTGGAACCCGGCGAGCGCAACGAAAACGTGCGCAAGCAGGCTTCGCGGTGCATGGACTGCGGCATCCCGTTCTGTCACTCCAGCGGTTCCGGCTGCCCGCTGGGCAACCTCATCCCGGAGTGGAACGACCTGGTGCGCCGCGGAGATTGGGCCGCGGCGAGCGATCGGCTCCACGCCACCAACAACTTCCCCGAGTTCACCGGGAAGCTGTGCCCCGCGCCGTGCGAGGCGGGCTGTGTCCTGTCGGTTTCGCCGCTGTCCGGCGGCCCGGTGGCGATCAAACGCGTCGAGCAGACGATCGCCGACCAGTCGTGGGAAGCGGGCTACGTGCAGCCGCAGATCTCGGAGGTCTCCTCGGGCCAGCGGGTCGCGGTCGTCGGTTCCGGTCCGGCCGGGCTCGCCGCCGCGCAGCAGCTGACCCGCGCCGGGCACGAGGTGACCGTCTACGAACGGGACGACCGGCTCGGCGGCCTGCTGCGGTACGGCATCCCCGAGTTCAAGATGGAGAAGAAGGTCCTCGACCGGCGGCTCGCACAGCTCCGCAAGGAGGGCACGAAGTTCGTCACCGGCTGCGAGGTCGGCGTCGACCTGACCGTCGAGGAACTCCGGGCGGGCTACGACGCCGTCGTGCTCGCGGTGGGCGCGCTGCGCGGCCGCGACGACACCACGACGCCGGGGCGCGAGCTGTCCGGGATCCACCTGGCGATGGAACATCTCGTCCCGGCCAACAAGTACGTCGAAGGCGACGGGCCGTCGGCGGTCGACGCGGCAGGCAAGCACGTCGTGATCATCGGCGGTGGCGACACCGGTGCCGACTCGTACGGCACCGCGACCCGGCAGGGCGCGCTTTCGGTGACCCAGCTGGACCAGTACCCGACACCACCGTCCACAAGGGACGACGAACGCTCGCCGTGGCCGACCTGGCCGTACATCCTGCGCACCTACCCGGCGCACGAGGAGGCGGGCGAGCGCAAGTTCGCCGTCGCGGTCACCCGGTTCATCGGCGACGACGACGGCAACGTGCGCGCGGTCGAGCTCCGGCAGGTCCGCGTGGTCAAGGACCCCGAGACCGGCAAACGCATGGTGACCCCGGTCAACGACGAGGTCGAGGAACTGCCTGCCGACCTGGTGCTGCTCGCGATCGGGTTCGAGGGTGTCGAGCACATGCCGCTGCTGGACGGGCTCGGGTTGTCGCTGACGAAGCGCGGCACGCTCTCGTGCGGCTCGGACTGGCAGACCTCCTCGCCGGGCGTGTTCGTCTGCGGGGACGCGCATCGCGGCGCTTCCCTGGTGGTGTGGGCGATCGCGGAGGGCCGGTCGGTGGCGAGCGCCGTCGACGCGTACCTCACCGGCGCGTCCAACCTGCCTGCCCCGGTGCACCCGACGGCGTTGCCGCTCGCGGTGGTCTGACGAACGGCGGTCCCGGCTCCCACCCAAGGTGGAGGGCCGGGACCAGCCTCGGGTACGACGCGGTAGGGCCGCCGCGCACGCGACCATCCCGGCATGAAGAAAACGCTGGCCTTACTGGCCTTCCTCCCGCTCGTGGCCGCGGTCCCGGCGACCGCCGAAGCGGCTCCGGCAGTGCACTGGACGTCTCCGTGCCCTGATTACGGGATGACGCCATCGCCCACCGCCGGGCTCGAATGCGCGAAACTCAAGGTGCCGTTGGATTACGCCGACCCCGGCGGGCGAACCATCGAACTCACCCTTTCCCGCAAGGCGAGCACCTCGCCGAAGCGACGAGGTGTGCTGCTGATGAATCCCGGCGGTCCCGGGAGCCCCGGGCTGGCGATGCCCGCGCAACTCGCGCAACGGCAGGGACACAGCGGCCTGCTCGACAGCTACGACGTCATCGGGTTCGACCCGCGCGGGACCACCTACAGCACACCGGTGACCTGCGACCTGACCGAGGAACAGCGCTTCATCCTCGTCGGCCCGTACGCGGACGGCCCGCGTGACATCGCCGAGAAGGCGGCGAAATCGCGTGTGGTGGCCAGGCAATGCGCCGAATCGGCGACCGCGGATCTCCTGCCGCAGATGACCACCGCCAACACCGCGCGCGACCTGGACCGGATCCGGGAGGCACTGGGGGAGCGGAAGATCTCGTACTACGGCGTCTCGTACGGGAGTTATCTCGGCGCCGCCTACGCGTCGATGTTCCCCGCGCGCACGGACCGGATCGTGCTGGACAGCCTCCTCGGGCCGAACGGACTGGATGTCCAAGCGCACCAACGGTTCGCGGACGGCTTCGACGATCGCTTCCCCGATTTCGCGGCCTGGGCGGCGGCGCGTGACGACGTCTACCACCTCGGGCGCACACCCGGCGAGGTGACCGCGAAATACTTCGAACTGGCCGGGAAACGTGGCTCCGGGTTTCGCGGCGGGACCTGGGGCGCCCTCTACGACGACGCGAATTTCCCGGCGCTGGCAAAGGATTGGGCCGGTGCCCCGGTGGCGGCCCGGAGTGGTCCGCTTGACGGCGACAACCACGCGGCACTGCAGCTCCAGGTGCTGTGCAACGACTCCGACTGGCCGGAAAGCGTGCGCTATTACCAAAAGGCTGTCGAACGGGCCCGCGTGACGCATCCGATGTTCGGCCCGGCCGCCGCGAACATCACGCCCTGCGCGTTCTGGCCGGTGGAGCGCCGCGAACCGCCGGTGCGGATCCACGACCGGGGTCCGTCGAACATCCTGCTGGTGCAGAACCTCCGTGACCCGGCTTCACCGCTTGTCGGCGCGCGCGAAATGCGGTCGGCGCTGGGCGCGCGGGCGAGGTTCGTCACCGTCGACGCGGGCGGGCACGGCGTCTTCACCAAGGAGAACGCCTGCGGTAACGACGCCGTCGTCCGGTACCTGCGGGACGGCGTCCTGCCCGGCGGGGACTCGCACTGCCCGGCTTGATCAGGAAAACAAGAAGACGATCAAACCGATCCAGCCGAGGCCGCCGACCAGCATCCCCGTCAGGACTCCGGCGGCGGCTCCGGCGAAGGTGTCTTCGCCCAGCCTGACACGCGCCCAGCACAGCCAGGCCACGAGCAGGCCGCCGACGAGCATCACCGGCCCGATGGTGAACGTCAGCACGGTGACCGCGGCGGATTCAGGCGACGTGTACGGCGAGATCCTGAAGCCGAATCCGTGCTCGAGCACCCAGCCCACGGCCAGAGTCACGAGGGCCGATCCGGCGAGCGTGAGAAGCAAAGGCCATTGCAGGCCACTGGTATCGCCGAGAAGGACCGCGATCGGTACCAGTAGTGCCCAGGCGGCCGGAGCCACGATGTACGCGCCAAGCCGGGCGAAGCCGTTCACGGATATCACCACAGGGAAGGCTAGCCGGTTGCTGGATCGGCATCGGGTCGAGTAGGCATTTTTCCGAACGCCGCGGCTGAGGATTCACGTTCTCACCGCGGCGTTCGTCCTGCTGGGCCGAATGTCGCACGGTGATCGCCCGGATGCGGCCGAACGGCCGCTTGTACGCACGGTAGCCGGGCAAATACGTTCAGAAAGTCGTGCAGGTCATACGGCAATTCACCGGTAGCGAAAGGTGGTATGCCATGAAGAGGACGGCTTCCCGGACCGGGGTCCTGGCGGCGCTCGTGGGGCTGGCGGTGACAGCGCTGACCGCGGTCGCGAACCCGGCGCAGGCCGCGCCGGTCCAGCATCGGAGCGCGGATACCGCGGCCGAGGCGCGGGCGGTGGCGGCCTATTGGACGCCCGAGCGAATGCGGTCAGCGGTCCCGATCGAACAGCTGGTCAAGGCTCCGGACCTTTCGCTCAAGGACGTCGCGAAGGGGGAGAGCACGATCATCCAGAGCATCCCCAACGGCGGCGGCGCGTGGACCGGGGCGGGCAAGGTCGTGCAGACGGTGGGCCGCGTGTTCTTCACCATGGGCGGGCGGAACGCGTCGTGCTCCGGTGACGCGGTCACCAGCGCGAACGGCAGCGTCGTCATCACCGCCGGGCACTGTGTGAAGTACCAGGGCGCGTGGCACACCAACTGGACCTTCGTCCCCGGCTACAACAACGGCAACACGCCCTACGGCACCTGGACCGCGAAGAGCACGCTGACCACTCCGCAGTGGGAAGCGAGCGAGGACATGAACTACGACGTCGGCGCGGCCGTGGTCAACCCGCTCAACGGGCAGAGGCTGACCGACGTGGTCGGCGCGCAGGGGATCGCCTTCAACCAGGCGCGCAACCAGTCGATGTACACCTTCGGGTACCCGGCGGCGGCGCCGTATGACGGCACGAAGCTGGTCTACTGCAGCGGGAGCACGTTCACCGACTTCCTGCTGACCAAGGACCACGGGATGAACTGCAATATGACCGGTGGTTCGAGCGGCGGTCCGTGGTTCCTCAACTTCAGTGAGGCGACCGGGGCGGGCGTCCAGGCGTCGGTGAACAGTTTCGGCTACACCTTCCTGCCGGGATACATGTTCGGTCCGTACTTCGGCACGGACGCGCAGAACCTCTACAACAAGGCACAGGCCGCCTGAGCGAGTGGGCCGCCCGTCCACCTTTTGGGACTTTCGTCCCGGTGGGCGGGCGGCTTCCGGCGCGGCATATCCTGGGCCGGTGAACTGGACAGTGGACGTTCCCGTCGACACGCTCCCCGAACTGCCTCCTCTGCCGCCCGAGCTGCGCAAGCGGCTCGACGACGCGCTTTCCCGGCCCGCCGCGCAGCAGCCGGAATGGCCGGACCCCGAGCTGACGAAGCGGGTACGGGGCGTGTTGGAGAGCGTGCCGCCGATCACCGTTCCCGCCGAGATCGACCGGCTCTCCGACCGGCTGGCCATGGTCGCCCGCGGTGAGGCGTTCCTGCTGCAGGGCGGTGACTGCGCGGAGACGTTCGAGTCGAACACCGAACCGCATATCCGCGCCAACCTGCGCACCTTGCTGCAGATGGCCGTCGTCCTCACCTACGGCGCGAGCCTGCCGGTGGTGAAGGTCGGCCGGATCGCCGGTCAGTACGCGAAGCCGCGTTCGGCCTCCACCGACGCGCTCGGCCTGCCGGTGTACCGCGGCGACATCATCAACTCGCTGGTCGCCAAGCCCGAGCTGCGGGTGCCGGACCCCGGCCGGATGATCCGCGCCTACGCCAACGCCGGCGCCGCGATGAACCTCGTCCGCGCGCTCACCGGCGCCGGTATGGCGGATCTGCACCAGGTGCACGACTGGAACAAGGACTTCGTGAAGTCCTCGCCCGCCAGCGAGCGGTACGAAGCGTTGGCCTCGGAAATCGACCGCGGCCTGCGGTTCATGTCGGCCTGTGGCGTCACCGACACCTCGCTGCAGTCGACCGAGATCTTCGCCAGCCACGAGGCGCTGCTGCTGGACTACGAGCGCTCCATGCTGCGGATGGACCGCGCCGACGCGACGAACCCCAAGCTCTACAACCTGTCCTCGCACTTCCTGTGGGTGGGCGAACGGACCCGGCAGCTCGACGGCGCGCACATCGCCTTCGCCGAACTCCTCGCCAACCCGATCGGTCTCAAGATCGGCCCGACGACCACGCCCGAGCAGGCCGTGGAGTACGTCCGGCGGCTCGACCCGCGCAACGAACCGGGCAGGCTGACGCTGATCGCCCGGATGGGTAACGGCAAGGTGCGCGAGGTGCTGCCCGCGATCGTCGAGAAGGTCGAGGCGTCCGGGCACAAGGTCATCTGGCAGTGCGACCCGATGCACGGCAACACCCACGAGTCGTCGACCGGGTACAAGACCCGGCACTTCGACCGCATCGTGGACGAGGTCCAGGGCTTCTTCGAGGTGCACCGCAAACTCGGCACCTACCCGGGCGGCATCCACGTCGAACTGACCGGCGAGGACGTCACCGAATGCCTTGGCGGCGCGCAGGACATCTCCGACCTCGACCTCTCGGGCCGGTACGAGACCGCTTGCGACCCCCGCCTGAACACGCAGCAGTCGCTAGAGCTGGCCTTCCTGGTCGCCGAGATGCTCCGCGGCTGACCTATCCGCCGTCCCCACACGCGCCATGAAAGGTCCTTTCCTTGCAAAATTTGCAAGGAAAGGACCTTTCATGGCGCGTGTTTGACCTGGTTGTGGCTCGGGGCTGAAGGGCCTTGATGCGAACCCTCTCTTAGGTACCTACTCGTCACCTGCGGGCCTGGCTCGTGGGGGAAGCGCGTGAAGGCCCCCTTCCCTCGGCTCAGCCGAGGGAAGGGGGCCTTCACGCGCAGCCGGTGTGACTGGTGAGGGACTCTGAGTCCCTCAAGGAGTCCTTCACGGCCCGGCCGATACCAGGCTCGCCCGCCGTAGGTACCTCAAACACCCTTGGCCAGAACGACACTCACCACTCACGACCAGCTCAAGCGGCGTCCAGCAACCGCGCGGCCGACTTGAGCACCCCGTCCCGGAGTGACCCCACGTCGGAGACCGCCGCCCCGTTCGCCTGCAATCCGATGTGGACGGAGTCGCGATAGGTCGCCACCGCGATCCCGATCGCCTGCCGCGGCGCCAGCGGCACGAACGGGTACACCCCTTCGAGCCGTGTCCCGTCGAGGGAGAGCCGGTTGGGCGGCACCGGCACCGTGGTCACCACGAGGTCGAACAGCATCGGCGCGGCGAGGCCGGCGGCCTTGCTGCCGAGGCGGTGCAGCATCGGCGGAACCCGGTCCGCGAGCAGCGGGAACGCCCCGGCGCCCCGGGCCGGGCCCGCGGCCTTGTTCCGGCTCATCTCGCGCTGGACGGCCAGCAGCCGTGCCACCGGGTCGTCGAGGCCCACCGGCAGGTCGCAGAGGTATCCGGACAGCTTGTTGCCACCCAGTTGCTCGGCGGACCGGCCGCGCACGCTGACCGGGATGAGCGCCCGCAGGGTCCGGTCGTCGGCCCGCTGGCCGCGGTTGATCATCCATTCGCGCAGCGCGCCGGTGAGCACGGCCAGCACGACGTCGTTGGCGGTACCGCCGTGGGATCGGCGGATCCGCCGGATGTCGCCGGTGTCGAGCCGGACCAGGCCGAGCCGTCGCTCGGTCGACGGTGGCGCGCTGATCGGCGACAGCGGCGAGCGGGTGGCGCGGACGACCGACGAGGCGATCCCGGCGGACTCCCCGGCCTGGGCCAGGGTGGAGCCGAGGGCTTCCTTGACCGCGTCCACAGGGGAGCGAGGCGTGGGCGGTTCGGCGCCGCTGTGCGCGCGCCTGGCAGGGCGGGGGAGTTCGTCCAGCAGGCCCGCGGCGACGGCGTACGCGCCGGCCCCGTCGGTGAGCGCGTGGTGCAGTTTCAGCAGCAACGCGAACTCGCCGTCCGGCAGGCCGGTGACGAGATGCAAGTCCCACAAGGGTTTTCCGGTGTCGAGAGGCTGTCCCATCCAGCGTGACGCGTAGGCGGACAACGGGTCCGGTTCGTACAGGGAGCTGAGGTGGTGATGTGAAATATGTTCACTGGCAACGAAATCCGGGTCCTCGGCCCAGACGGCGGCGCCCGGCGGGAACAATGCGGTGCGGGGGCGTTGGCGCAGCTTCGGGATGCGCGCGGCCCGCTCGGCGAGCAACGCGGTCAGCTTACGCGCGTGCACCTGCCCGTGCGGGCGGAAGGTGACCACCGCTCCCATGTGCATGGGCGTCGTTTCGCTTTCCAGGCAAAGGAAAGCGACATCGAGTGCGCTCAGCTGACGGCCAGCCATCAGTTACCTTTCCGTGGGTGCTCCGGCTATGGACACAACTGCACCAGCCTGACATGACGGGCGGGTGGTCGTCATGTTTCGTGGGCGCTAACTACCGCCGGTTTCACTCGAACGATGGGATCACGTTCGGACATGGACCACCGCTCTGCGACAGATGGTGGAGAGCGGTAACTCGTTAGCGGATCATCGGAGGAAACCGGCAGACTGCACCACCATGACCGACGAACCGAAGCGTCCCGAACCGCCGCTCACCGGGGACGAGCGCACCCAGCTGAACGGCTTCCTCGACTTCCTTCGCGCCACCGTGGTGTGGAAATGCTCCGGGCTCACCGACGAGCAGGCCCGGCGGCCGCTCGTGCCCAGCGAACTCACCACCATCGCGGGTCTGCTCGGGCATCTGACCCTGGTCGAGCAGTACTGGTTCACCGTCGTGCTCGACGGGCAGGAGGACGTCTGGAAGGAGGCGCTCGAAGTCGACCCCGACGCCGAGTTCCGCGTCGCCATGCAGACGCCGATCGAGCAGTTGATCGCCGCCTACGAGGCCGAGTGCGAGCGAAGCCGCAAGATCGTCGCCCGGATGGGGCTGGACGACGAGGTCTCGTTCCGCGGCGACCGCCAGGTCAACGTGCGGTTCGTGGTCACGCACATGATCGAGGAGACCGGCAGGCACGCCGGCCACCTCGACCTGCTTCGCGAACTGACCGACGGCCTCACCGGGGAGTGATGCGGCGCGGGGGCAGCGGGAAGAACCCGCTGGTCCGCTCGACGTAGGTCGCGTATCCCGGCCGGGAGCGCCGCAAGCCCTTCTCCAGCAAAGGTTTTCCGGTGCCCTTGGCCAGCGTGTACGTCATCGCGATCGGCGACAGCACGGTCGCCGCCCCCACCCAGCTCGAACACGCCAGCAGGTAGAGGCCCCACCACACGCACGCGTCCCCGAAGTAGTTGGGATGCCGGGTGTAGCGCCACAGCCCGCTGTCGAGCACCTTCCCCCGGTTGCCGGGATCGGCCTTGAACCGGCGCAACTGCTCGTCGCCGACGGTCTCGAACCCGAAACCGATCAGCCACACCGCGACGCCGAGCCACGCCGTCACCCCGAACCCGTCGCCGTACATCGCGAACTGGACCGGCAGCGAGACGAACCACAGCACCACCGCCTGGACCAGGTACACGCGGACGAACAGCTTCAGCGCCGGGTTCGGTCCCGCCCGCTCGGCCATGCGCACGTAGCGCGGGTCTTCGGGCAGCCGGTGATTGCGCAGGTGGAGGTGCACGCCGAGGCGGACACCCCAGATCACCGTCAGTGCCGCGGTGACGACGCGCAAGGCCACCGGCCCGTCCCCGAGCGGGGCCGCGACCAGCGCGACGAGCGCGAAGCCCGGCCCCCAGAACGTGTCGACCGTGTCGTACCGCCCGCGCCACCGGGCGACGCCGAAGGTGACGACGAAGGCCAGGAGGGTCACACCCGCCGTGACCGCGAGGGTTCCCCCGAGGGACATCAGGCCCACTCCCGGGTGGCGGGCAGCGCGCTCACGCCGTGTCCGGACGGCCGGACCGCGAGGATCTGGTCCACGCCCATGCGGTTCTCCTCGAACGCGAGCGCGCCGCCCACCAGGTAGAGCCGCCAGACCCGCGCGCCCGCTTCACCGATCAGCGTCACGACGTCGTCCCAGTTGCTTTCGAGCGTCTTCTCCCACGCCCGGACCGTACGCACATAGTGCTCGCGCAGCGCGTGGACGTCGCGGATCTCGAACCCGGCGGTCTCCAGATGAGCGAGCGTGCGGCTCAGCGGCCGCATCGTCATGTCGGGCGCGATGTAGCGCTCGATGAACGCGCCGCCGCCGGGAGCGACCGCGCCGCGGGACATCTGCTGCAGGACCAGCCGTCCGGTGGGCCGGAGCATCCGGAACAGCGTCCGCGTGTACTCGGGGTAGTTCTGCTCGCCGACGTGTTCACCCATCTCGATGGAGGCGACGGCGTCGAACGGCTCGTCGGTCAGCTCCCGATAGTCCTGACGGCGGACTTCGACGCGGTCCTCCAGGTCGTGCTGGGCGAGACGGCCGAGGATGTGCTGCCGCTGTTCCGCCGAAAGCGTGATGCCGACGGCTCGCACCCCGTGGTGTTTCGCCGCGTGCACCAGCAGCGAGCCCCAGCCACAGCCGACGTCGAGCAGCCGCATCCCCGGGCGCAGGCCGAGCTTGCGGCAGATCAGTTCGAGCTTGTCCGCTTGGGCCTGTCCGAGGTCGTAGCCGTCTTCGTCGGAGGTCCAGTACCCGGACGAATAAGCCATCGATTCGTCGAGCAACAGCTGGTAGAAGGCGTTGCCGAGGTCGTAGTGATGCGCGATCGCGGATTTGTCCCGGCGCGGGCTGTGCAGTCGCCCGGACAGGCGAGCCTCTTCGGCAGGCGGTTTGGGCGGCGGGCCGACGACGCCGACGCGGACCGCGATCCGCAGCGCTTCGGCCCATTCGCGAGGGCCGAGCCGGGCACCGCGGACGGCACCCGATCGGGTCAGCGCCCAGATCCGGCGGAATCCGTCGGCGAGATCGCCTTCGACGTCGAGATCGCCGGAGACGTAGGCCCTGGCGAGGCCCAATTCGCCGGGGGCGTACAGGAGACGGCGCAGCGCGCGCCGGTTGCGGAGCACCACGGTCGGGGCATCCGGCGGACCGGCGCGTACGCCGTCCCACGTACGGAGACCGACCGGGAGTGAGCCGCCGAGCAGTCGCTCGGCGAACGGGACCAGACGGGACGCGGGACTGTTCGGCATAGTCGTCATTCGGCCCCGGACACGAAAAGGATGGGTCGGCCGATGCCCCCGAAATCATCCGGTCCAATCCGGCCCGGCTCCGGTTCCGAATCCCTCTCGTGCACACCAACGGTCAACGCATCGGAGTCATCGGCAGCGGCGTCGCCGGACTCACGGCGGCCTATCTGCTGCAACGCCGCTACGAAGTGCTGCTGTTCGAAGCCGACGACAGGCTCGGCGGGCACGCGCACACCCACGACGTCCCGAGCGCGCACGGCGGCACCATCGGCGTCGACTCCGGGTTCATCGTGCACAACGAGCGCACCTATCCGAACCTGCTCCGCCTGTTCGCCGAACTGGGCGTCGCCACCCGCGACACCGAGATGTCGATGAGCATCCGCTGCGACGGCTGCGGCCTCCAGTACGCCGGCGCCAAAGGCCTCAAAGGCCTCTTCGCCCAGCCACGTAACGTCGCCAGCGGGCGCTACCTGCGGATGCTCGCCGACGTCAAACGCTTCCATGTGCACGCGAAACGCGTTCTCGAATCGCCCGAGGCCGGCGACGTCACCCTCGGCGCGTTCCTCGCGATCGGCGGGTACACGAAGTACTTCGTCGACCACTTCATGCTGCCCGTCGTCTCGACCGTCTGGTCGGCCGACCGGAACGACACGCTGTCCTACCCCGCGCGCTACCTGTTCGAATTCCTGCGCAACCACGGGATGCTGTCGGTCGGCGGGTCCCCGGCCTGGCGCACCGTCGAGGGGGGCTCGCGCGAGTACGTCCAACGGGCGGCCAAGCAGCTGACCGCCGTGCACCTGTCGACGCCGGTGCGCTCAGTCAAGCGCGTCGCGCGGGGGATCGAGGTCCGCGACGACGCCGACACCCGCCACCGGCTCGACAAGGTCGTCCTGGCCACGCACGCGGACCAGGCGCTGAAACTGCTCGCTTCGCCGACCGCCGCCGAGCGCGAGGTCCTCGGCTCGTTCCGGTACTCCAGCAACGAGGCGTGGCTGCACACCGACACCGGCGTGCTCCCGACCACCGAATCCGCGCGGGCGGGCTGGAACTACGCGATGCCCGCCTGCGGTGCCGACAACGGCGCGGTCCAGGTGTCCTACGACATGAACCGCCTGATGCGGCTCGACGAGCCGACCGGCTACGTCGTCACCCTCAATCCCGGCACCGCCCCGGACGACGGTTCGGTGCTGGCCAAGATGACCTATGAGCATCCGGTCTACACGCCGGAATCCGTCGCCGCCCAGCGCCGTCTGCCGGAACTCGACGACGACACCGTCGCCTACGCCGGCGCGTACCACGGCTGGGGCTTCCACGAGGACGGCTGCGCGTCCGGTGTCCGCGCGGCCGAGAACTTCGGGGTGCGCTGGTGACCGTCATGGCCGTGCTCTACGACTCCACGGTGGCGCATGTCCGGCGCGCCGACCCGCCGCTCTCGTTCGCCCACCGCGTCTATCTGTGGCTGGTCGACCTCGACGCGCCGCCGAAGCTGCCGTGGTGGCTGCGCCCGTTCGCCCGCTTCGACCCGCGAGACCATTTCGCGCCCGACGACACCTCCAGCATCCGGTCCAAAGTGGACCGCTGGCTCGCGGCACGCGACGTCGACCTGAAGGGCGGCCGGGTGCTGATGCTCGCGGGCGCGCGGACGCTCGGCCACAACTTCAACCCGATCAGCCTCTACTGGTGCCATCGGCCCGACGGCGAACTCGAATGCGTCGTCGCGGAGGTCCACAACACCTACGGCGGCAGGCACGCGTACCTCCTGCGCCCCGACGACTACGGGAACGCCCACGCGGACAAGGAGTTCTACGTCTCGCCGTTCCAGTCGATGGACGGCGAGTACCGGATGGCGGTGCCGCGTCCGGGGGCGCTGCTCTCGATCCAGATCGCCCTCCGGCAGGGCGGCCGGACCCCGCTGACGGCGTCCCTGCGCGGTGTGCGGCAGCCTGCCACCACCAGGCGGCTGGCGCGGCTGCTGCTCACCCGTCCGTTCATGCCGCACCGGGTCTCCGCGCTGATCCGGCGGCACGGGGTCAGACTGTGGCTGAAGAAGGCACCGCTGACCCCTCGTGCACCGCAGACCGCCGGAGGCAGGCTTGATGGATGAATCGGCACGTCCACGCCGGATGGCGCCCGTTCCCGGAACGGGCGACGAACCGGCCGGACCGACGGCCGAGGACCTGCTCGTCCGGGTCGCGAAGGGGGACGAGCGGGCCTTCGACGCGCTGTACGACCGGCTCGCCGGCCCGATCCTCGGCCTGGTGCGGCGAATCCTCCGCGACTCCGCCCAGTCCGAAGAGGTCACCCAAGAGGTCATGGTCGAGCTGTGGCGCACCGCCACGCGGTATTCGCCGGAGCGGGGGAGCGCCTTGAACTGGGCCATGACGCTCGCGCACCGCCGCGCCGTGGACCGCGTCCGTTCGGCACGGGCCAGTTCGGATCGCGAGGTCAAGGCGACCTTCGAGGCCGCCCGCGCACGGCCCTTCGACGAGGTCGCCGAGGCCGTCGCGGCCCGCTGGGAACGATCGCAGGTACGCCGCTGCCTCACCAGCCTGACCGAGCTGCAACGGGAATCGGTGTTGCTCGCCTATTACCAGGGGTACACCTATCGCGAGGTCGCAGAGGTGCTGCAGACCCCGCACGGGACCATCAAGACTCGACTCCGGGACGGCCTGATCAGGCTCCGGGACTGTTTGGGGGTGACGGCATGACGATGCCCGAAATGCACACGCTCACCGGGGCATACGCCGTCGACGCGTTGTCCGAAGTGGAGCGTGCCCAGTTCCAGCGGCACCTCGGCGAATGCGCTTCGTGCGCTCAAGAGGTCCTCGAACTGCAGATGACCGCGACCCGGCTCGGCGCCGCGCTGGCCGAAGACCCACCGCCGGAACTCAAGCGCCGCGTGCTCGCGCAGGCGATGGCGACCCGGCAGCAGCCGCCGAAGACGCGCTTCGAAACCGGAGAGCGCGTCAAGGGCCGGAGGCGGGCGCCGCGCTGGGCGATCGCCGCGGCCGCCGCGGCGATCGTCGGACTGGCGGGCACGGCCGTGTTCGGCGGTATCGCCTACGAGAACCACACCCAGCTGACCGCCGCGCGGGAACAAGCGGCGCGGTACGCCCAGCGCTACGAGCCCGTCGCCGAGGTGCTCTCGGCCGCCGATCTCAGGACCGGGCACGCCGAAGCGTCCGTCGGAGGCGGTGGGACCGTGATGATGTCGCGCTCGAAGGACCGGCTCGTCTTCATGGCGGCACAACTGGCGAAGAACGATCCGGGCCGGATCTACCAGGCCTGGTTCATGTACCCGGGGGCCGCGCCGAAGCCCGCCGGGCTCATTTCCGGTGGTCAGGACGGTGCGCTGCTGGTCGCCGACGGGATCGCCGGGGCCGAGAAGTTCGCGCTGAGCGTCGAACAGGCCGGTGGTTCGGCCACCGGTTCGCCGTCGAAGGACGTCGTCATGGTCATGTCCATGCCGACCTGATCCGCGGTCAATACCAGGCCGCCGTCCGGCGCTTCCACGGGGTCTCGGTCTTGCGTTCGCGAACATGTTGTGGCAAAACACTTTTGCGACACACGGCGTGGCTACTGGATTCGAGCCAGCCTGGTGCATACCGTCCTGCTTCAACGTCGGCAGTTGACATAACTCTCAATCTGAACTTCAGCTCGAGGGTTTCGGCTCCAGGCTCAGCGACCGGCGGGCAGCACGAGCACACACGATCAGGAAGGCGGCTCCGATGACGCCCCCGCACAACTACCTTGCGGTGATCAAGGTCGTCGGTATCGGCGGCGGCGGAGTTAACGCCGTGAACCGCATGATCGAGGTCGGCCTCAAAGGTGTCGAGTTCATCGCGGTGAACACCGACGCCCAGGCACTGCTCATGTCCGACGCCGACGTGAAACTCGACATCGGCCGGGAACTGACCCGCGGCCTCGGTGCCGGCGCCGCCCCCGAGGTGGGGCAGAAGGCCGCCGAGGATCACCGCGAAGAGATCGAAGAGGTCATCAAGGGCGCCGACATGGTGTTCGTGACCGCGGGTGAGGGCGGTGGCACCGGCACCGGTGGCGCACCGGTCGTCGCCCAGATCGCCCGCAAACTCGGCGCGCTGACCATCGGCGTCGTCACCCGCCCGTTCACCTTCGAGGGCAAGCGCCGCAGCAAGCAGGCCGAAGACGGCATCCAGCAGCTGCGCAACGAATGCGACACCCTGATCGTCATCCCGAACGACCGGCTGCTGCAGCTGGGCGACATCGGCGTCTCGCTGATGGACGCCTTCCGCTCGGCGGACGAGGTGCTGCTGTCCGGTGTCCAGGGCATCACCGACCTGATCACCACGCCGGGTCTGATCAACCTGGACTTCGCCGACGTCAAGAGCGTCATGTCCGGAGCGGGCTCCGCGCTGATGGGCATCGGCTCGGCGCGCGGTGAGGGCCGGGCGATCCAGGCGGCGGAGAAGGCGATCAACTCGCCGCTGCTGGAAGCGTCGATGGACGGGGCGCACGGCGCGCTGCTGTCGATCGCGGGCGGATCGGACCTCGGCCTGTTCGAGATCAACGAGGCCGCGTCGCTGGTGCAGGAATCCGCGCACCCCGACGCCAACATCATCTTCGGGACGATCATCGACGACTCGCTCGGCGACGAGGTCCGGGTCACCGTGATCGCGGCCGGTTTCGACGCGGGCACGCCGACCCACAAGAAGCTCGACCCGTCGACCTTCGGCTCCCGGTCGAACTCGACCGCGTCCGCGCAGGCGGGCCAGGTCAACGGCGGCGGGGCGACGCCGGTGCAGAGCCCGCCTTCGGGTGCCACGCCGGTTCCGTCGACCGGCTCCAACGGCTACCCGGTCCCGCCGACGCGCCCGCATTCGCCGATGCCGACCTCCCGGAGCGAGGGCAACGGCTCGATGACCGGTGGGCTCCCGCAGCCCGGCGGCGGTTCGCGCGGCTACTCGCCGATCGGCTCGAACTCGACCCACGGCAGCCTGCCCGGCCGCGCCACCCCGGTGCACGACGACCCGTCGGACGACGAGGTCGACGTGCCCCCGTTCATGCGGCGGTAAGCTTTCACGGTGAGCTGAAGGGGACTTTGCCCGCATGACATGCGGGCAAAGTCCCCTTCACTGCGTGAGATGAGGGGAAAGTCCCCTTCAGCTGCTTGAAGAGCGGAGTGTTGCGTGCGCGTACGGCGGGTTGTCACGACAAGGGCGGGCGGGGCTTCCCGGCCGCCTTACGACACCTTCAACCTCGGTGATCACGTCGGCGACGACGCCGGTGACGTCTACGCCAACCGCAAACGCCTCGCCACCGAACTCGGCCTCGCCGAGGACAGGCTGGCGTGGATGGAGCAGGTGCACGGCCGCACCGCCACCATCGTCGACGGCTCCGAGACCTCGGCGGCCGAAGCGACCGACGCGCTCGTGACGGCCGAGCCCGGTCTCGCGCTCGTGGTGCTGGTCGCGGACTGCGTCCCCATCATGCTGGCCGACGTCGACGCCGGTGTCGCCGCCGCCGTTCACGCCGGCCGCGTCGGTGCCAGGGTCGGTGTGGTCCCCGCCGCGATCGAAGCGATGCGCTCGCTCGGCGCGGAACCGGGCCGCACCGAAGCGCTGCTCGGCCCCGCGATCTGCGGTGACTGCTACGAAGTCCCCGCCGACATGGCCGCCGACGTGGAGAAACACGTACCGGGCAGCGCCTGCAAAACCCGCAAGGGCACACCCGGGCTCGACCTGCGTGCCGGGCTCTGGCGGCAGCTCGCCGACCTCGGTGTCGGCAAGATCGGCGTGGATCCGCGCTGTACCAACGAAGACAAGACCCTGTTCAGTTTCCGCCGCGACGGCACCACCGGCCGGATCGCGGGCATCACCTGGCTGGACGCGTCGTGAGCGACGCCCGCAAGGCGGAACTCGCCGCCTCCCTCGCCCAGGTGGAAGAGCGGATCGCCGCCGCGTGCAAGGCCGCGGGCCGGGCACGCGACGAGGTCCGGTTGCTCGCGGTCACCAAGACCTTCCCGGCGCTCGACGCCGCGCTGCTCGCCGACCTCGGCGCGCTCGACCTCGCCGAGAACCGCGACCAGGAGGCGGGTGCGAAAGCCGAAGAGGTCGCGGCCCTGCGTCCGGACGCCCGTGTCCGCTGGCACATGGTCGGCAGCCTCCAGCGGAACAAGGCCCGCTCGGTCGTGCGCTGGGCCGACGAGGTCCAGTCCGTCGACTCCGAACGGCTCGCCGACGCGCTCGCGAAGGCGACCAGGTCGGCACTCGATTCCGGGCAACGTGATCACCCGTTGGACGTCCTCATTCAAGTAAGTCTCGATGACGATCCGAAGCGCGGGGGCACTCGGCTGAACGAACTGGACCGGTTGGCGGAGCGGATAGTCCATGTGGGTGATCTTCGCCTCCGTGGGCTTATGGCGGTGGCCCCGCTGGGTATTGACCCCGCTGAGGCGTTCGAGAAGCTTGCTTTCGCCTCGGAGCGTCTTCGGGAAGATCACCCAAATGCCCGTGAACTCTCCGCCGGAATGAGCAATGATCTCGAGCAGGCGATCGCGCACGGCTCGACGTGTGTGCGTGTCGGAACCGCGCTGCTCGGTGGGCGCGGTTTAGCCTCGCCTTAGGGAATACCGTTTCGTCGCTACGGGGAGTGGCGGCGAAGGCGGGGGAGCACGGTGCGGGACGCGGCTAAGGCTAGGGAGAGGCATGAGCGCGCTGCAGAAGCTGAAGGCCTACTTCGGGATGGTGCCCGCGGACGAAGACGGCTACGACGACGAGGACGGCTACCGGCGAGGCTACGCCACAAAGGAATACGCCGACGACGAGTACGACTACGACGACGAGCCAGTCGCCCGGTCGCGGGGTGGACGCTACCGGGACGTCGACGACACTTACGACGAGCCCGTCACCCGGACTCGGTCACGCTCCGTGGTCAGTCCGGAGCCGGCGGTCCACGGGGCACTGGCGATCGATCGCCAGCCCGAACCGGTCGCCCGGCTGCGTCCGGTCACCGAACCGGTCCGTCCGGCCGTTCGTGACCCGTTGAGCCGGATCACCACGTTGCACCCGACGAGCTACGCCGAAGCGCGGGCGATCGGGGAGCACTACCGTGAAGGCATCCCGGTGATCATGAACCTCACCGAGATGGAGAACGCGGACGCGAAGCGCCTTGTCGACTTCGCGGCCGGTCTCGCGTTCGCGTTGCGCGGGTCGATGGACAAGGTCACCAACAAGGTGTT
Organism: Amycolatopsis sp. NPDC033938; assembly: GCF_055575975.1. Taxonomy (NCBI): domain Bacteria; kingdom Bacillati; phylum Actinomycetota; class Actinomycetes; order Pseudonocardiales; family Pseudonocardiaceae; genus Amycolatopsis; species Amycolatopsis sp. NPDC033938. The sequence goes on along the minus strand of NZ_JBVIRO010000015.1, from coordinate 42,057 downwards.
CCTTCTCTCACCGCCCGATGTGGACGTCACCGCGGAAGACCGTCGGCGGATTGCCGAAGGCGGATTATTCCTGCGCGGCTGATCACCCGGTGACCGCTGAGCGCAGCCGGATGTGATTTTGTCGACTCATCGGCATCTGCCGCCCGTCAGCTGCGTCTTTTGACGCGGGGCATGGCAGAGTGGTTACGTGAATGCTGTGTTGCTGGTCGTCTGGTACGTGCTGTTCGCTTTCTGGCTCCTGCTGACGGCACGGATCGTCGTCGAGCTCGTGCGTGCTTTCGCTCGCGAGTGGCATCCTGCCGGAGGGGTTGCGGTAACGCTCGAGACCATCTACACAGTGACCGACCCACCGGTTCGTCTGTTCAGACGAATCATCCCGACCGTACGAATCGGCGGCGTCGGACTGGACTTATCGATTATGGTGCTGCTGTTGGTTGTGTTCTTCGCGATGCAGCTGACAACGCCAGGGTGATTTTCGGGGAAGCCCGGGTGGACCTGCAGGCCATGGAGTGCGTGAGGTGATCTGATGTCGTTGACCCCCGCTGACGTGCATAACGTCGCGTTCAGCAAGCCGCCCATTGGCAAAAGGGGCTACAACGAGGACGAGGTGGACGCGTTCCTCGACCTGGTGGAGACCGAGCTTGCCCGGTTGATCGAGGACAACAACGAGCTGCGGCAGCAGGTCGAGCAGCTCGACAACGAGCTCGAGACCACCCGTGGTGAGCTCGAGAACGCCAAGGCCGGTGCCGTCGGGCCGCCGCCACAGGTGCGTGACGAACCGTCGCGTCGCCTGGCGCCGGTGCCGCCGCCGCAGTCGGCGATGGAGCAGACCCAGGCCCATTCGATGGTGCCGGACAATGGGGAACCCAACGTCCAGGCCGCGAAGGTGCTCGGGCTGGCCCAGGAAATGGCCGACCGGCTCACCGCCGAGGCCAAGACCGAGTCGGACGGCATGCTCGCCGAGGCTCGGACCAAGTCCGAGCAGCTGCTTTCGGACGCGCGATCCAAGTCGGACTCGATGGTGAACGAGGCGCGCACGCGTGCCGAGACCATGCTGAACGATGCGCGAACCCGTGCCGAGACCTTGGAGCGCCAGGCGCGCGACAAGGCGACGACCATGGAGCGCGAGGCTCAGCGCAAGTACACCGAGACCATGAACAACATGAACGCGGAGAAGGGCTCGCTGGGCAAGAAGATCGAAGAGCTGCGCACGATCGAGCGGGAGTACCGCACGAGGCTGCGCGGGTTCCTCGAGTCCCAGCTGCGTGAGCTCGACGACCGCGGTTCGGCCGCTCCTGCTTCGGCGTCTTCGTCGAACTCGGGACAGTCGGCATCGTCCTCGGGCGGTGGACAGGGCTACTCGTTCGGTCCCCGCGCCGAAGCGGGCTGACGGCTCTCGGTCAACGCATGGGAACGGCCTCGGCACTCTCCGGAGGGTCGGGGCCGTTCCGCTTGTCCGTCATGTTGTAATTCACCGTGCTCTACATCGTCCTGGTACTGGTACTGGCGGCTCTGGGGCTGCTCGTCGCGGCACTCATCACCGCGAACTCCCTGTGGGCCTGGATCTCCATCGGCCTCTCCGTGGTCGCTGGGCTGCTCCTGGTCTTCGACTGGCTGCGTCGCCGGAAGAAGCGTTCGGCCGAGGACGCCGCTCCCGTCGAAGAGACGGCGGACGACCCCGCCGACGAAGCGGACGAGCCCGAAGAGGGCGATGAAGAGGAGAAGCCCAAGGACGCCGAGCAGACGGTCTTGATGCCGACCACTGGTGAACTGGGCGACACGGAAGAGGCTTCTGCGCCTCAGCGCAACGGCGATCCCGGTGAAGAGGAGAGCGATCCCGCCGATGTGGCGGTCGTCTCCGAACTGGAGACCGAGATCGTCGTCGTCGACGAATACCCGCGCTATCACGTGACCACCTGCGCGTGGCTCGAAACCCGGGACACCATTCCGCTCGGTATCGGGGAGGCGCGCCAGCTCGGGTTCACCCCGTGCGCGCTGTGCACGCCCGACGCGGAGATCGCCGGGCAGCACCGTGACAAGACCAAGGCGGACGGCTAAGCGTCCCTGAACACCTGAGCCGCCTCGCCGACCGCGACGACGTCGGCGGCGATCATGTCGAGCACCAGGCGTTGTTCGTCGTCCGCGTCCGACGGCACCGGGATTTCCGCCGCCTCCTCGGTCCCGAGCGCGCGGGCGGCTTCGCTCACGGCGTCCGCGGCTCCTGCCGATCCGGCGCGCAACAAGAGTGACGAGGCCGTGACGGAGAGGCCGCGCAAGGCTTCGGCGGCGTTCTCTAGCGCGTCGCGCTGTCCGGGCGCGGGTTCCTTCGTGCCCGGTTCCGCGGCGAGCAGGCCGTGCTGTGCGACGGCGGCGGTGCGGAACTCGCGGCCGAGCGTCCGCGGGTCGACGTCGTCGCCGCGCAGTTTCCGCCCGACCGAGCCGAGCAGCCCGCGGGTGGCGTCGACCGCGGTGCCGAACCGTTCCGCGGGGCCGGGTTTCGGTACCCCGGGGATCGCGGCGAAACCGAACAGCAGCGCGATGGCGCCGGCGAGGACCATCAGAAGCAGGTACTCGACGAGCACGTAGCGGGGGTCGAGGTGTTTGGTCGTCGCGTTCATGCCGACGGACATCAGCACCATGCAGCCGTTGAAGATCGTCGGCCGCGTCCGCATGACGGAGAACCCGCCGAGCAGGGCCACGAGCCCGATCGGCAGCAGAAACCCCTGCGGCAGAAGCCAAAGGACGAGCGCGAGGACGACGGCGCCGCCGAGGGAACCGCCGATGCGCTGCCAGGCCTTGCTGAGGCTGTCGTGCCATTCCGGTTGCATGATGGCGAAAGTGGCGAGCAGGAAGGACACGGTGAGCGGGTCGCCTGGCCGGAAACTCGCGACGACGAGCGCCAGCGCCACCCCGAGCCCGCAGCGCAGCGCGTGCCGCAACTGCGGTGACTGCCAGGAAAACGCGCCGCTCAGCTCGATGCGACGCAGTTCGTTGCGGAGTCCTTTCGGAACGTCCACACGCGACTCGTCGCGTTCTGTCGCCGCCGCCCGGACGGTTTCGAGGGCGTCCCAGAGCGCGGTGACCAGCCTTGCGGTGGCACCGGGCAGTTCGACAGGCTCCGTACGCCGCACCGGTTCCACTTCGTTCGGTGCTCCCGGGTTTCGGACGACTTCGGCGAGCCTGGCGGTTTCTTCCCTTGCGGCGTCGAGTGTCCGGGCTATTTCGGGGTGGTCGAGGCGTTTTCCGCGGATCTCGAGCAACCCGGTGGCCGCGCGATACCGGAACGTCGCACCGAGGACCCTGCCGGTCCAGCGGCGGGGCCGGTCCGCTAGCCAGAGCCTCGCCGCGCGTTCCTGCGTTTCGGCCGTCCCCGTGGCGAGCGCGTCCGCCAGTGCCTCGCGGGTCGGCTTGGCCGGGTCCCTGGCGCCCATCAGCACCCGCAGCACCAGAATGACCCCCACCGCGAGCGCGGGCGCACCCAGGATCTGCCCGGCCGACGCCGATCCCGTCAACTGGAAGCCGTAACCGAACAACGACGCCATCCCGAGCCCCAGTCCGACCGTGACGAACCGGGCGCCGAGCACGGGCAGCAGACCGGCGACGACCACGATCACCGCCAGCAGCCCGATCGCGGCCCACTGCGAGACCTCACCCAGCAACCGCGGCACGCCGACCGCGAGGACCAGCGACGGCGCGAACCACGCCAGCAACCGCAAATCCGCCCAAAGCGGCCCGCCGACCGCCGCGATGAGGCAGAAGAGCGCCGTCAGCGCGGCGAGGATCGCGGCGTTGCCCAGCCCCAGCAGGAAACCGAGGCCGCTGACGCCGCCGAGGACCACCAGCAGGACGATGAGGAGTCCGGGCCCTTTCATCGGGCCTCGCAGTTCGGCATACCCGTCAACCTAGAGGCGGTGGCGGGGACGGCAACTCGGGGGTGGCCCCTTACGCAATTCAGCACTCGCGGCTTAGGTATTTCTTAGGCTTCTTCGTCGACCTCTGTCTTGGGATCAGATGGTCAGTGCACCGGATCGGATAAAGCTCGTTCTGGGTAGTGGAGGGGGTTCCGTTGCGGTCGGCGGAGTGTGAGTTGATCGGCTGTGGAAGTGTCCGAAGGGACGCAAGGTGCTGAAATCGCCGTTGCTTATTCGCGTGGTGATGGAGGAGTCGCGGTCGCCGATGCGGATCGCGTGCAGGGTGTGGCTCGATCGTCAGCGAGCGGACGGCAGAGGTCGAGGATCGTGCCGTGCCGGGCTTCTGGGAAGGCGATCTGACCGTCGGCGCGAACAATCAGTGACAGATCGCGACTTTGGTAGAGCGGCGCACTCGCTTTGTCATGCTGGTGTGTATTCCTTGTGATCGCACGGTGGGGAACGTGGCCCCTCGGCTGGTCGTCAAGATGAACAGATTGCCTGGCGTTGTCACCTGGGATCAGGGTGGCGAGATGGGCGACTGTCCGCGACAGACGCTGGAATGACTTAAGCCCACCGAAGCGTTCAGCAAAGTGTTGTCAGACCAGAGGTGGCGCACCCGCCGGGTGAAACCACTTGTAGTCTGAATATGTGATAGCACAGGTGTTCGAGTGCGGGTATTGTTGGGGTCGTGGCCAGCGAAAACAGTCCCCAGGTGGTGCGTTCCGAGTGGTGGCGTGCCGATACTGCGACGCTGCATGCCCGTAAGCAGGAAATCGAGGTGTTGAAGCGGCAGTTGGAGGCGGAGCAGTACGCGATCCTCGCGGAAATCAATTCCCGCGGTATCCGCGGCTGCTCGGGACATTCCACATTGGCGGCGATGATTTTCGAGGACTTCCAGGTGACGGACGCGGAAGCCGGGGCCCGGGCCGATCGGGTTCTGGCGTTGCATCCGGGGCCGTCTATCGGTGGAGACCCCCAGCCACCACTGGCGCCGTTGACCGCCGAAGCCGCGGCGGAGGGCGCGATCGGCGGTGCGCAGATCGACGCCATCATCCGAACCCTCGCCCGCATCCCCTCCACCGTCTCGGAGAAGGCCGTGCGGGGCGGGGAGAAAATCCTCGTCGACCTCGCCCGGTGTGCCGGGCCCCGGCAGATCGCCCGCGCCGGACGACGCCTGCTCGACACACTCGATCCCGACGGCAAAGAACCCCGCAACGAGGACCCCACAGACACCCGGCCAGAGTTACGGTTCGTCAAGCACCGCGACGGCACCCTCGGCCTCAAAGCCAGACTCGACCTCGAAACCTATGCGCGGTTGAAGTCGGACCTGGATCCGATGGCGAAACCCCACAAAGCCATCGACGGGGTCCGGGACTCCCGCACCCAGGACGAACGCTACGGGGACGCGTTCACCGACTATGTGCGGTTGAAGACCACGAGCCGGAATCTGCCTGGGCAGGCCGGGGAAGCCACCCACATTCTCGTGACCATGTCGTATGAGGACCTGATCAACGACCTTGGTGAGGCGCATCTGGATCTGGTCGGGCCGATCAGCGCCACCGACGCCCGCATCCTCGCCTGCGACGCCCGTGTCCGGCCCGGTGTTCTCGGGACCGCGGGCGAACCGCTGGATATCGGCCGGTCGAAACGGACGGTGTCACTGGCCCAGAAGTACGCGTTGACCCTCCGCGACGGTGGCTGCGCGTTTCCCGGCTGCGACATGCCGGTACCCCGCTGCACCGCACACCACATCGTTTTCTGGCGGCACCACGGCGAAACGAAGATCGATAATTTGGTGCTCCTGTGCACTCGACATCACCGGCTGATCCACCACAGCGAATGGAAAGTCACCATCGCCCAAGACGGGCTGCCGGAGTTCACCCCACCCGCTTATCTCGACCCCACCGGGGCTCCGAGACGCAACACCATGCACCTCAGGACATAGGCCGACATGCTGGCCGTATAACGACCTACACGCCCGCGCTTTCAGCAAGCCGAGCGGATTTGTCGCGCCGTGTTCCACGGGACACGGTCGACCGCGAAAGGATCAGTGAAGGCGAGGACCGATTCGTCGAGCCGTTGGAAGATCAGCACGCCCTCGGGCGTCTCCTCCAGTTCGCCCGCGACCAGTGCCAGCGGCCGTGCTCCGATCCGGAAGTGAACCTCGGCCAAGAAGTGCCGCTCGCGGAAGGCGGTCACGTGATCGACCGAACCGACCGGCAGCTCGGGAAAGGACCGCCGACGATAGATCCCGTCCCAACGCCCGGCGTCATACGATTTGCTCGACGTTTCGCCGCAGACGCCGAATCCATCGTCGTCCTGGTAGGTGCCGATCTCCATCGCCCTGCCGTCGTCCAGCCAGGCCCGAAGCCAGTACAACTGGAGACAAGGAACGTCGGGATCGGCGAATTGGGGGCCGGTTCCCGCAAAATCCTCCCGCAGAGCCAGCTCCACGCCGGTCCACATGTCGACTCGCCTGCCGCGCAACGATGCGAAGCTCCGTACTTGCCCAGTCAGCCAGTCGTCCCGCGCCATGTCCGCAGTATCGCCGAAACGCCGGGACCATCACGCGGACGTAAGGCCACGGCGACTGGCCTGGTCAGCGGAGCGGCCTGATCCAGCCGACCCGGAAGACCGGGTGACAACTCGGTTGCCCCCGCGCGCTACTCTTGAGACAACTGGCACCGATCCGGCCATCACCGGGGAGCCTCCGGAAGAACAGGGCCCACGCCCCCAGTAGAACCGGACGGGTACGGCCCGTCACAGCCGTCGAATGAGCGGCCCAGCCGGAACACCACCGGCCGGGCAAGCGGGGTGGTACCGCGGAACGCGCCGGAAACGGCCGTCTCGTCCCCGTGTGGGTGAGAGCCCGTACGAGAGAGACGAACCGCGAGGAGCACCGAAGATGTATCCCAAGGCCCAGATGGACGGCGAGGCTGGCGTCCCGTCCCAGCCTTCGTTCCCCGAATCGGAAAAGCGCGTCCTCGCGTATTGGGAATCCGATCGGACCTTCCAGGCCAGCATCGAAGCCCGCGAGGCCGGGCACAACGGCTCGAACGAGTACGTCTTCTACGACGGTCCGCCGTTCGCCAACGGTCTCCCGCACTACGGTCACCTCCTCACCGGGTACGTGAAGGATCTGGTGCCGCGTTACCAGACCATGAAGGGCAAACGTGTCGATCGCCGGTTCGGCTGGGACACGCACGGTCTGCCCGCCGAACTCGAGGCGATGCGCCAGCTCGGGATCACCGAGAAATCCGAGATCGACGCCATGGGCATCGACGTCTTCAACGACGCGTGCCGCGAGTCCGTGCTCCGCTACACCGGCGAATGGCAGGACTACGTCACCCGGCAGGCCCGCTGGGTCGACTTCGACAACGACTACAAGACGCTCGACATCACCTACATGGAGTCGGTGCTCTGGGCGTTCAAACAGCTGTGGGACAAGGGCCTCGTCTACGAGGGCTACCGCGTCCTCCCGTACTGCTGGCGCGACGAGACGCCGCTGTCCAACCACGAGCTGCGCATGGACGACGAGGTCTATGCGAGCCGCCAGGACCCGGCCGTCACGGTCGGGTTCCGCCTGGAGGGCAACGACAACGAGCTCGACGGCACGTATCTGCTGATCTGGACCACGACGCCGTGGACGCTGCCGTCCAACCTCGCGACCGCGGTGCACCCCGACGTCCGGTACGTCGTCGTGGAATCTGAGGCGCAGGAGGGCAAGCGGTTCCTGCTCGCCGAAGCGCGCGTCGCCGCGTACGCCCGCGAGCTCGGTGAAGAGCCGACGATCGTCGGGCACTACACCGGTACCGAACTGCTCGGAACCCGTTACGCCCCACCGTTCCCGTACTTCGCGGGGCACGAGCACGCGCACCGCGTGCTGTCGGCGGACTACGTCACCACCGAGGACGGCACCGGTGTCGTCCACATCGCGCCCGCCTATGGTGAAGAGGACAAGGCCGTCACCGACGCCGTCGGGATCGTGCCGGTCACGCCGGTCGACGCGCAGGGCAAGTTCGACGCCACCGTCCCGGATTACGCGGGACAGCAGGTGTTCGACGCGAACCCGAACATCATCAAGGATCTCAAGAACGGTACCGGTTCCGCCGGCCGCCAGGGCGCGGTGCTGCTGCGCCACGAGACCTACGAGCACCCGTACCCGCACTGCTGGCGGTGCCGGAACCCGTTGATCTACCGCGCCGTTTCGTCGTGGTTCGTCGCGGTGACCGAGTTCAAGGACCGGATGATCGAGCTGAACCAGCAGATCACCTGGTACCCGGACAACGTCAAGGACGGCCAGTTCGGCAAGTGGCTGGAGAACGCCCGCGACTGGTCGATCTCGCGCAACCGGTACTGGGGCACGCCGATCCCGGTGTGGCAGTCGGACGACCCGGCGTACCCGCGCACCGACGTCTACGGCTCCCTCGACGAACTCGAGCGTGACTTCGGCGTGCGGCTGGAGAACCTCCACCGGCCCTTCGTCGACGAGCTGACCCGGCCGAACCCGGACGACCCGACCGGGAAGTCCACCATGCGCCGGATCGAGGACGTGTTCGACGTCTGGTTCGACTCGGGTTCGATGCCCTACGCCCAGGTGCACTACCCGTTCGAGAACACCGACTGGTTCGAGCACCACTACCCGGGCGACTTCATCGTCGAGTACATCGGGCAGACCCGCGGCTGGTTCTACCTGCTGCACGTGCTGGCGACCGCGTTGTTCGACAGGCCGGCGTTCCGCACCTGTATCTCGCACGGCATCGTGCTCGGCTCGGACGGCCAGAAGATGTCCAAGTCGCTACGCAACTACCCGGACGTCAACGAGGTCTTCGACCGCGACGGCTCGGACGCCATGCGCTGGTACCTGATGGCGAGCCCGATCCTGCGCGGCGGGAACCTGATCGTCACCGACAAGGGCATCCGCGACGCCGTCCGCCAGGCCGTGCTGCCGCTGTGGAACTCGTACTACTTCCTCGCTCTCTACGCGAACGCCGAGGGCGTGGAAGGCAAGTGGCGCACGGATTCGAAGCACGTGCTCGACCGGTACGTGCTGGCGAAGACGCACGAGCTGGTGACCGACGTCGAGCACGCGCTCGACACCTACGACGTCGCCGGTGCCTGTTCGACCGTCCGTGACTTCCTCGAGGTGCTCACGAACTGGTACGTGCGCCGGTCGCGCGACCGGTTCTGGGCGGGCGAGCAGGACGCGATCGACACCCTGCACACCGTGCTGGAGGTGACGTCGCGGGTGGTGGCGCCGCTGCTGCCGCTGACCACCGAGGTCGTTTGGCGCGGGCTGACCGGCGGCCGTTCGGTCCACCTGACCGATTGGCCGAATTCGCTCGACCTGCCCGCCGACGCGGCGCTGGTGACGGCGATGGACAGGGTGCGGCAGGTGGCGTCTTCGGCGCTCTCGCTGCGGAAGTCGAACAAGCTGCGGGTCCGGCTGCCGCTGGCCAAGCTGGTCGTCGCCGCGGACGAGGCCGACTCGCTGCGCGAGTTCACCGACATCCTGCGCGACGAGGTCAACGTCAAATCCGTCGAACTGACCACGGACGTCGCCGCGCACGGCGGCTTCGAGGTCGCGGTCAACGCCCGTGCCGCCGGGCCGCGGCTGGGCAAGGACGTCCAGACGGTGATCAAGGCCGTCAAAGCGGGCGAGTGGACCACGTCCGAGAGCGGCGCCGTCGTGGCGGCCGGTATCGAGCTCGTCGAGGGCGAGTACGAGCGGCGCCTGGTCGCCAAGGGCGGCGGCGCGGCCGCGGAACTGCCCGGTGGGGCGGGGCTGGTGCTGATCGACACCGAGGTCACCGACGCACTGGCGGCCGAGGGGCTGGCCCGCGACCTGGTCCGGGTCGTGCAGCAGGCCCGCCGGGACGCCGGTCTCGACGTCGCCGACCGGATCTCGCTCACCGTCGACGCGCCGGAAGAGGTCGTCACGGCCGCGAAGACGCACGAGGAGTTCATCGCTTCGGAGACCTTGGCGACTTCGGTGGCTTACGACTCCCTCACTGACGGCTCGGCCGGAACGGTCGGCGAGGGCACCAAGGTGACCGTGGCGGTCGCCAAGGCCTGACCCCCCGCGAGTGCCATGAAAGGTCCTTTCCTTGCAAATTTCGCAAGGAAAGGACCTTTCATGGCATTCAGGGCAGGCGCCGCTCACTAAGGTCACGAAACGGATTCGGAAACGTCGCTTTCCCGCCTGAAGGCAGCCTTGCCCGTGGGAAATCGGCAGGCTGGCCCGAGGCGCGCGAGGGGTGCGCCGCTTTGGGGGAGAGCGAATCCATGAGTCCTGCCCGGAAAAGAGGGATCCTGATCGGCGCCGTGCTGGCGGTCGTCGCCGTCGTGGTGGCCGCGGTGGTGTTGCTGGTCAAGGAGGATCAGGCGCCCGCCGCCACCGGCGGTCCGGGGGCATCCACCGAGAGCGCACGGGAGAGCCCGGCGCAGGTCGCCACCCGCTTTCTGCGGCAGTTCGACACCGGTGACCTGACCGGGGCTCCGGTCGACGACCCGGCGGCGGGCACGGCCGCGCTGTCGGCTGCTCGCGGCGCGCTCGCCGGGGCGTCGGTCAAGACGGTTCTCGGCGAGGTTCCGACGACGCGGGGAGAGGCGACCACGACTTCGGCCACCTTCCACGCTTCGTGGACCTTCGCGGCCAACAGTGTCTGGAAGTACGAGGGCAAGCTGGAGCTGGTCCGCAACGCCGGAAAATGGGTGGTCCGCTGGGCGCCGTCGGTGATCCACCCGAAGCTGGAAGCCGGTCAGCAGCTGTCGCTCACCCCCGTTTCGGCCAAACCGGTCGTGGCCGACCGGGACGGCAAGGCCCTCGTCGGTGGTGACGCGGCGGGTGTCGCGCCGATCCTCCAGGGTGCGCTGTCCAAGGTGGCGTCCGAGCAGCACGGCGGTACCGGGTCCCCGGCCACCGTCACCGTGTCGCGTCTCGACGCCTCCGGCAAGCCGGTCGAGACACTCTTCGGGCAGGCCGAGGAGACCGGCCAACCGCTGGTTTCGACCCTGAGTGTGGCGTCCCAGAGCGCCGCGCAGAAAGCCGTCGACGGCTTCCACGGTCCGGCGATCATCGTCGCGATGAAGACCTCGGGCGACCTCCTGGCGGTCGCGCAGAACGGCGCGGCCGGGAACCAGCCGAAGGCGCTCAGCGGCCTGTACTCGCCGGGGTCGGCTTTCAAGATCGCCACGGCGGCAGCGGCGCTGCACCAAGGCGGGGTTTCCGCCGACTCGCCGGTGGCCTGTCCCGGCAGTGAGCAGATCGGGACCCGCACGCTCAAGAACGACAACGGGTTCGATCTGGGGACCGTCTCGCTGAAGGCGGCGTTCGCCGCGTCGTGCAACACGACCTTCGGGCGGCTCGCCGGTCAGCTGCCCGCGGACGGCCTCGCGAAGGCCGCGAACCAATTCGGCCTCAACGCCGACTTCGAGATCCCGGGTTTGGCCACCGAAACCGGGAAGGTCGAGCCGTCGAGCAGCGGTGACGAACAGGTCGAAGCCGGGATCGGACAGGGAAAGGTGCAGGTCAGCCCCTTGGGTGCGGCGCTCATGGCCGCCACCGTCGCGGCGGGGAAGCCGGTGGTGCCGAAACTCTGGCAGGGGCTGGAGACCAAGGTCAACACCGGTTACCAGGCCCCGCCGGCGGGGGTGCTGAATCAGCTTCGCGCGATGATGCGCGAGGTCTGCACGACGGGGACAGCCAAGTCGTTGAAGAGCAGCGGTGCCGTTTTCGGCAAGACCGGGACGGCGCAGTTCGGTTCCGGTGCCGCCGCCAACGGCTGGTTCGTCGGCTACCGCGGAGACGTCGCGTTCGCGGTCATGCTCGAAGGTTCCAACGACTCCAAGCCCGCCGTCCAGCTGGCGGCGAAGTTCCTGGCAGGCTGACGGTTCGGCCGTCACCGAAGCGCCGGTCTTCTACGGTGGGCGGATGGAAACGATCGCCTTGGCCGAGGTCGCGGCCGTGCTCGCCGATCCGAGCCGCGCGTCGATGTGCCTCGCGCTGCTGGACGGGCGTGCCTGGACGGTGACCGAACTGGCCGTCGCGGCCGGTGTCGCCGCGTCGACGGCCAGTGAGCACGTGACGAAGCTGGCCGAGGCCGGGTTCGTCGCGCGCGTCAAGCAGGGGCGGCACAGCTACGTCCGGATCGCCGATCCCCGGGTGGCGGAGCTGATCGAGCATCTGGCGCAGCACGCCGCCCACCGTCCGGTGAAGGGGTTGCGTTCGTCGGTCCGGGCGCGGCGGCTCGAATTCGCGCGGACCTGCTACGACCACCTCGCGGGGAAGGTCGGGGTCGCGATCCGGGACGGGATGCTCGCCACCGGCCTGATCGCCGAGGCGGACGGCCTGACGCTGACCGGACGCGGTCGTGAGGTGCTGGGCGAACTCGGCGTGGAGATCGCCGAGAGCCGCCGCCCGCTGCTGCGCGACTGTCTGGATTGGACGGTGCGTCGTGAACACCTGGCGGGCCGGGTACCGGCGGCGTTACTGTCTCACGGTGTGAGTGCCGGCTGGTTGACCCGTGAGGGCAACCGTGCGGTGAAGGTCCTCGCCGCGGCGGATGAGCCGTTCGCGGCGCTCGGGGTCGACCTGGTAGCCCTGCGGAGTCCTTAAAGGACAGTCTGTAACACAGGCAGGCCGACGCGCCGTCAAGCGGTACACGAAGGAGTGACGAGCACCGCCTCACTATTCTGAAGCCCTCACGGCGGCCGGACGGGAGGCGACTCATGGAGCAGCTCCCGCTCATCCTGGGTACCGGCGGTGCCGTCCTCCTCGTCGCCGTGATCGCCGTCCGGGTGTCGATCCGGGTCGGCCTTCCCTCGCTGCTGCTCTATCTGGGGATGGGGGTCCTGCTCGGCGAAGCCGGGTTCGGCATCCAGTTCGACAACTCCGAGCTCACCCAGTCGCTCGGCCTCGCCGCGCTGGTGATGATCCTGTCCGAAGGTGGCCTCACCACCCGGTGGTCGGCCGTGAAACCCTCGCTGGGCATCGGAATCGCACTGTCCACAGTGGCCGTCGCGGTGAGCATCGCGGTCACCGGTGCCGCACTGCACTGGTTGCTCGGTCTCGATTGGCGGATGGCGTTGCTGTGGGGCGCGGTGCTCGCCTCGACCGACGCCGCCGCGGTGTTCTCGGTGCTGAGATCGGCGGGGATCGGGAAGCGGCTCGTCGGCGCGCTGGAGATCGAGTCGGGGATCAACGACGCCCCGGCCTACATCGCCGTCGTCGTCCTGGCCGAGGGCGCGACCGTGGACTGGTCGCTGCCGTTGCTGGTGATCTACGAACTCGCCGCCGGACTGGTGATCGGCCTCGCTTTCGGCTGGGGCGGCGCGCAGGCGCTGCGCCGGGCCGCGCTCCCGGCCACCGGTCTGTACCCGCTGGCCACGGTCGCGGTATGCGTCGTGGCGTATTCGAGCGGGCAGCTCGCCCACGCGTCGGGCCTGCTCGCCACCTATGTCGCGGCGCTGGTGCTGGGGAATTCGAAGCTGCCGCACCGCTCGGACACGCTTTCCTTCGCCGAAGGGCTCGGCTGGCTAGCGCAGATCGGGCTGTTCGTCCTGCTGGGCCTGTTCGCCTCGCCGGGCAGGATCCTGGAGAGCCTGGTGCAAGGGCTGGTGGCGGGCGCGGTCGTGTTGCTGCTGGCCCGTCCGCTGTCGGTGGTGCTGTCGGCGCTGCCGTTCAAGATCCCGTGGCGAGAACAGGTGTTCCTGTCCTGGGCCGGATTGCGCGGGGCGGTTCCGATCGTGCTCGCGCTGATCCCGCTTTCGTCCGGGGTGCCCGGCGCGCAGGAACTCGTCGACGCGGTGTTCGTCCTGGTCATCGTGCTGACCCTGCTCCAGGGCGCGACCTTGACCCCGCTCGCCAGGGTGCTCGGGCTGGCACAGCGCGCCGAAGCGCACGAGATCGACGTCGACTCCGCGCCACTCGACGAGATGGGTGCCGAGCTGCTGCAGGTCCGCATCCATCCCGGATCCAAGATGCACGGCGTCTACCTGGCGGAACTGCGGCTTCCGGTGGGGGCGACGATCAGCCTGCTCGTCCGCGACGGCACCGGGTTCACGCCCAACAAGAACACCCGGCTCCAGGAACGGGATCAGTTACTCGTCGTGACCACCTCCGACGCGCGTGACGGTGCCGAACGACGACTCCGTGCCGTCGACCGGGCTGGTCGCCTCGCCAGGTGGAAGGGCGAATCCGGCCAGTAGGTCACGGACCCGCACCAGTCGTTCGTCGGTTGATCTCAGAAAATTCGTCACGGGTTATTCCCTTTTGTACTCCTTTTGGATTACTTTCCCGGCAATCCACTCCATCGAATGGGTGAGTGTCACGGGTTAAGGAGTACGCAAGGTGACGAAGCTTCGTGCGCAGTTCGCCGGTCTGGGGGCCGCGGCCGTTCTCGTCGGGGTGATCCTGTCGGCGCCCGCGTCGGCCGCGGCCGCGTTCCCGGCGTTCGGCTTGCCGTTCGACACCGGTCAGCGGGTCTACTCGGCGGGGATCCACTCGGACAACGGGGCCTCCGGCGTGAAGAACGCCATCGACTTCAGCCCGGCGGACAAGACCGTCCGCGTCCCGCTGGCCGGCACCGTCCGGATCCAGCACTGCGACGGCGGCGACTGGGTGACCGTCGACCACGACGGCGGCTGGCGGACCGGGTACTACCACCTGGAGGGCATTTCGGTCACCGACGGCCAGCGGGTCGTCCCGGGCGACGTCCTCGGCCGGACCGGCAACGCGCTGCCCTGCGGTGGCAGCAGCACCGGCGCGCACGTGCACTTCACCCTGTGGACCCTGCCCGCCGCCGCCGCACAGGGCGGCGACTCCCGCGACTTCGGCGTCGGCGCGGGCAACTGGAACGGGATGTCCTACGACGAGGTCTCGACCAAGGTCGCCGAGGCGTACGGCGAAGCGATCGACGGCAAGATCTTCGGCGGCTGGCAGTTCACGGCGGGCACCGAGCAGTACTCGGGTACCGCCACCGAGGTCGACTCCCGCTCCGTCGTTTCCCTGCCCGGCCGCTTCCGCGTCTGACGTCACGCGAGGTTCTTCTCGCTTGCGGAGTACGTGAGCGGCGTCTCAACATGCGGGCAAAGGGTGGCTCGATCGCCGGGGTATCCGCTAACTTCGTCCCTAGGTCACGAGTGTCAGCGTCAAGCCCCGGCTAGCTGACCGGCAACCCTCCTTCCGCGGTGGGGTGCCCCGGGTGAGGACCTGGCTCGTCGCGCGGTGCGACGGGCAAGCGCGGGATCCTCGTCGGGTCCCCTGGCCCGGAGGATGACGATGACTCTCGCTCTCGAACGCACCAGCACCCCCGCCACCGTCGCGGAAACCGTTGCGACGCACGAAATCCCGGCGGTCGCCTGCGCCGATCTGCGGGTTCCGCTCGTCACCGGCGGCGACATCGGGTACGCCAACCTCGACCACGCGGCGAGCGCGCCCTGTCTGGACAAGGTGCGTGCGGCGGTCGACGAGTTCCTGCCCTGGTACGCCAGCGTGCACCGCGGCGCGGGGTTCGCTTCGCAGATCTCCACCAAACTTTACGAGCGCACGCGCGGGATCCTGCGGAAGTTCGTCGACGCCCGTTCCACCGACACCGTCGTGTTCACCCGTAACACCACCGATTCCTTCAACCTGCTCGCCCGCAGCCTGCCGAAGCACACGTCGGTCGTCGTGTTCGACACCGAGCACCACGCCGCCTTGCTGCCGTGGAAGGGTCCGAACGTCCGGCGGATCAAGACGCCGCGCACCCGGCTCGCCGCGGTGTCCGCTGTGGACGAAGCACTCGCGGACTGCCCGCAGGGCCCGCGGCTGGTCGTCGTCACCGGCGCGTCCAACGTGACCGGGGAACTGTTGCCGGTCAAGGAGATCGCCGCCGTGGCGCGACGGCACGGCGCCCGGATCGCACTCGACGCCGCGCAGCTCGCGCCGCACCGCCGGATCTCCGTGCGCGAACTGGACGTCGACTACATCGCGCTGTCCGGCCACAAGCTGTACGCGCCTTTCGGTGCCGGTGCGCTGATCGGCCGCGCAGACTGGCTCCGCGCCGCCCAGCCGTACCTCGCCGGTGGCGGTGCGACGAAACTCGTCACCCGCGACTCCGAGGACATCGGTGTCGTCTGGAACGCGGGCGCCGAGCGGCACGAAGCCGGTTCCCCCAACACCGTCGGCGTCTACGCCCTCGGTGTCGCCTGCGAGACGCTGGCCGGGAATTGGGACGCGGTCGTCGCCCACGAGGACGAACTGCTGGCCCGGCTGCGGCGCGGTCTCGCCGGTATCCCCGGTTTCGCCGAGCTGCGGTTGTTCGACGCGCCGGTGGACAGGGTCGGCACGCTGAGCTTCGTCGTCGACGGCTTCGAGCCCGGCTGGCTCGCCGCCGTCCTGTCCGCGGAGTACGGCATCGGGGTGCGGGACGGCGCGTTCTGCGCGCATATCGCGACCAAGCGGCTGATCTCCGCCGCCGGTTCGGCCGGTCAGCAGGCCGTCCGGGTCAGTCTCGGCCTCGGCAGCACCGCCGAGCATGTGGACCGGCTCGTGCTGGCGCTGCGCCAGATCGTCGCCCGCGGCGCCCGCTGGCAGTACGGAAAGCCGGAAGGCCGCTGGGTGCCGGAGAACGATCCGCGGGAGCTTCCCCCGTTCTGCGCCTGACCCACTACCCTCACCCCGTATGGGGAACGAGCGACCGCGTTACTGGTTTCCGTTGGCACTGCTGGGGTTCGCCCAGCTGATCGTGGTGGCGCTGTCGTTCGGCCCGCCGTGGTCGGGGGGCTGGTTCGCCTACGCGCCCGCCACGGGCGGGCAGCAGTTCCTGACACAGAAGCTGTACGGCGTGGAAATGAGCCGCGAAAACGCGATCGCGTTGGACGCGTCGTTCTCCGGCGTCGGCCGCACTGACGGCTGGTTGTTCGCGGTGCTCGCGACCTACCTTGGCACAGTGCTCTTCTACGCCGTCAAGGCCAGGCGGGCGGGTAACGGACCGCGGTGGTGGAAGGTACTCGCGCTCGCCGTCGGCGGGCTGGTCGGCATCCTGCTGGCGGATCTGGTCGGCTACTGGGAATTCGACATGGACGGCGACGTGCGGAGCGCGGTCCTGCTGACGGTGGGGCTGCTCCTGCTCGCCTGGCTGGACCGCAGTGTGGTGATCCTGGTCGCGGCCGCGGCGTTCGTGCTCTGCGCGGTCGTGCTCGCCCAAGGACAGCTCGCGCTCCTGCTGTCGTCACTGGTCGTGCTCGCCGGGGCGTTCGCGGCGCTGCTGAGCAGGCCGAAGGCGGCCGCCGAGGGGGACTGAGCACGCTCCGTGGAGAATGGGGGAGTGAGTACAGAGCCCGAGACCGCGCCACCATCGCCGCCGTTGCCCAAGAAGCGCGTCGCCGTGGTGTTCGTCGTCGCCGCCGTGCTGTGGGGGATCGATCTCCTCACCAAGCAGATCGCCGTGTCCACGCTGGAGGGCAAGCAACCGGTCGAGTTCCTCGGCGGGCTGGTGTACTTCCAGCTGGTGCGCAACCCCGGCGCCGCCTTCTCGATGGCGACCGGGCTGACCTGGGTGCTCGCGCTGGTCGCGGCCGCGGTCGTGGTCGCCATCATCTGGCTGTCGCGGCGGCTGCGCTCGACCGGCTGGGCGATCGGCCTCGGGCTGGTGCTGGCCGGCGCGCTCGGCAACCTGACCGACCGGATCTTCCGCGCGCCGGGCCCGCTGCGGGGGCACGTGGTCGACATGATCTCCGCGTTCGCGCCGAACGGGCAGGGCTGGGCGATCTTCAACGTCGCCGACTCCGCCATCTGCGTCGGCGGCGTGCTCATCGTCATCCTTTCCCTGCTGGGCAAGGACTACGACGGAACATCTACAAAGGACAAGAAGAAGGCGGCAACAGAATGAGCGCGCGCATGCTGCCCGTTCCCGACGGGCTCGACGGAATGCGCGTCGACGCGGGACTGGCGAAACTGCTGGGACTTTCCCGCACCGTCGTGGCGGAGCTGGCCGAATCCGGGGAGATCCTGCTCGACGGCAGGCCCGCCGGGAAGTCGGACCGGCTGGCCGCGGGCGGACTCCTCGAAGTGACGCTGCCCGATCCGGCGTCGCCGATCGAGGTCGTCGCGGAGCCCGTCGAGGGCATGAAGATCCTGCACGACGATGACGACATCGTGGTGATCTCGAAGCCGGTCGGCGTCGCCGTGCACCCGAGCCCCGGCTGGACCGGCCCGACCGTGGTCGGCGGGCTCGCCGCCAGCGGGCTGCGGATCTCGACCTCCGGTGCGGCCGAACGCCAGGGTGTCGTGCACCGGCTGGACGCGGGCACCACCGGCGTGATGGTGGTGGCCAAGAGCGAGCACGCGTACACCGTGCTGAAGCGGGCGTTCAAGGAACGCACCGTCGACAAGGGCTACCACGCGATCGTCCAGGGCCATCCGGATCCGACGCGCGGCACCATCGACGCGCCGATCGACCGGCATCCCCGGCACGACTACAAGTTCGCCGTCGTCCAGGGTGGACGCCCCAGCGTCACGCACTACGAGGTCGTCGAGGCCTTCCGTGCCGCGTCGCTCGCCCAGATCAAGCTCGAGACCGGGCGAACCCACCAGATCCGGGTGCACTTCTCGGCGCTCAAGCACCCGTGTGTCGGTGACCTGACCTACGGCGCCGACCCGGTGCTGGCGCGCAAGCTCGGGCTGTCCCGGCAGTGGCTGCACGCGAAGACGCTCGGCTTCGCCCACCCCGCCGACGGGCGCTGGGTCGAGTTCGAGTCGGAGTACCCGGACGACCTCGCCAACGCGCTGCGCATCCTCCAGGACGAGAACTAGCCCGGCTGGCGCTAGTCGTCGATCGACCAGGTGATGGTGCGTTCGTCCGGTTCCGGGCGGGGTGACCACCGGACGGCGACCACGCGGGTGGCGTCCGGCAGCACGTAGACGGTGTGGCCGCCGAGGGTCTCGCCCGGCCGGACGCCGATCTTGTGCGGCGGACGCGAGGTCAGGGAGACCGGCGCCTTCGCGATCGGCTTGCCGTCCGCGGTGAGCAGTTCGAGGTAGTTGTCCGGAAGGGACACGAACGGGGTGTTCCCGCGGTTGGTGATCTCGGTGTGCACCACGACCGACCGTTCACCGGCCTCCAGCGAGTAGCCCGCCGCGCTGAACAGGTAATCCGCCGGATCCTGGACCTCGAGCAACTGGACGGCGAGCTGCTCGCCCTCCAGCCCCTGGGTCTCCATGACGTCGCCTGTCCGGCCCTTCTTGCCCTCCGGGGCCCGCGGCGGCGCGACCTGCGGCTCGTCGCCGCGGGCCCAGGACGCGGTCTGCGGGACACCCCAGGTGCTCATCACCGGATCGGGGGGCGGCATCGGAGGCGCGAACTGCTGCGGCGGCGCGGGCGGACGCTGTGGTGGCTGCTGAGGCGGTGCCATCGGCTGTCGCACCGGGGCCGAGGGCGGCCCGGGGTAACGGCCCGACGGCGTGCCGTGCACGTTGTACGGCCCCGACGGAGTTCCCTGGACGTTGTACGGGCCGGAAGGGGTGCCTTGCACGTTGTACGGACCGGACGGCGTGCCCTGGACGTTGTGCGGTCCGGAGTGGCCCGGCGGGCGCTGAGGCTGTTGAGGTTGTGGTGGCTGCTGCGCCCAGGAAGGCGGCGAGCTCGCGATGGCGGCCCGCAGCCCGTTCGGGTCGCTTTCCACGCCCACGAGCAGCGGCAACCCGCTGCCGGAGAGGGCGACCAGCCGGTACGCGACCTCGCGCGGGTCCATGCCGACCTTGGCCGCCAGTTCGTGCACGGCCGCCTTGCCCATGTCCGCGAGGGCGGCGAGCAGTCGGGTATCCACGGGATCGGTCACGGCCACGTCCGGGAACGCTACCGCCTCGCCTCCGGCGCCGTGCGAAGGCCGTCCGCGTGCCGCGAAACCCGGCTTCGGTAGGACGCGCTCTCCATTAGGGTCGGGGATACCGCCTCCACCGATCCTCTGGGGAAGAAACATGAGCGAAGTCTCCGCCCTCGCCGACGAGTTCGTCGAAGCCCTCTTCGACGCCGAGCCGGTCATGCCCGCCTTGCAGGGCTTCCGTCCGGAATCGACCGGCCTCACCGACCTCAGCGAGGCAGCGGGAGACGCCTTCCGCGCGAAGCTGGCCGATCTCGCCGAGCGGGCCGGGGCACTCGGGGCCGACGGCCTGAGCGCGGAGGAGAAGACCACCCGGGACGTCCTGATCGCGATGGCGCGGGCGAGGATCGCGCTGCTGGATTCGCGGTTCGTCGAGTTCACCGTCAGCGACCTGTTCGTCTCGCCCGCCGCCGAGGTGCTCACCGTGCTGCCGATGATGTCGGTCGGCACCGGCGCGCAGGCGGAAGCTCATCTCGGGCGGATCGCCGCCATCCCGGAGTACCTGCGGCAGGCCGCGCAGCGGCATCGCGACGGCGTGGCCCGCGGCCTGGTCCCGGTCGCCTACCTCGTCGACGCCGCCGTCGCCTATCTCGACCGTCACCTCGCCGAGCCGTCGGCCGATCCGCTGCTGCGCCAGCCCGCGCCCGACGACGACTTCGAGACCCGCCGCGCCGATCTGCTGCGCGACGTCGTCCGGCCGGCGATCGCCGAATACCGCGAGGTGCTCGCGAAGGAGATCGCTCCGCACGGCCGTCCCGAGGACAAGCCGGGCGTCTGCTGGCTGCCCGACGGCGAGCGCATCTACGCCCTGCTCGCCGAAATGCACACCACGACCGTCCGCACCCCGCGTGAGCTGCACCAGACCGGGCTCGACGTGATCGCGAACCTCGCCGGCGAGTACCGCGAGTACGGCTCCCGTGTCTTCGGCACCACCGACCTCGCCGAGATCTTCACCAAGCTCCGCACCGACCCGGCACTGCGCTGGTCCAGCGCCGACGAACTGCTCGACTCCGCCCGCGCGGCCATCACCAGGGCCGAGGCCGAGGCGCCGAAGTGGTTCGGCCGGATCCCGCCTCAGCCGTGGACGGTCGAGCCGGTCCCCGCCGAATCCGCGCCCGGCGCGCCCGCCGCGTACTACATGTGGCCCGCGGTCGACGGCTCCCGGCCGGGGATCTACTTCGCGAACACCCACAAGGCACAGGAGCGGTTCCGGCACGCCGCCGAGGCCACTGCGTTCCACGAGGCCATTCCCGGTCACCACTTCCAGCTGAGCCTCGCGCAGGGACTGACCGAACTCCCGCTGCTGCGCCGGATCGGCGACTTCACCGCGTACGCCGAGGGCTGGGGGCTCTACACCGAGCGCCTCGCCGACGAGATGGGGCTGTACTCCGACGACGTCGCCAAACTCGGCATGCTGACCATGGATTCGATGCGCGCCGGACGCCTGGTCGTCGACACCGGGCTGCACGCGCTGGGCTGGAGCCGCCGCCAGGCCATCGACTTCCTCACCGAGAACACGCCGATGGCACCGGTCGAGATCGAGTCCGAAGTGGACCGTTACATCGCCTTCCCGGGACAGGCGCTGTCGTACATGGTCGGACGGCTGGAGATCCAGCGCATCCGCGAGGAGGCCGAGCTCACGCTGGGCAGCCGATTCGACATCAAGGCGTTCCACGACGTCGTGCTCGGCGGGGGATCGCTGCCGCTTTCGGTGCTGGACGGTGTGGTCCGCGAGTGGGTCGCCGGTCACGGCGACACCCCCAACGGCCTCGCCGAAGAGCTGATGGAGCTCAAGTTCGAACAGCTCCCGCTGTGGAAGTCGCTGCTCGGCCTCCCTTGCGACCACGGCGCGCTGCCCGACCCGAGCGCGGCGGCCGCGGCCACGCGGCGCGAGTCGGCGGCCGCCATCGCCGAGCGAGCCGAAGCCCTCGCCGTGGACGGACTTTCCCCCGTCGAGGCGGTCACCCGGGAGGTCGTGATCCAGCAGGCGAGGGCGGTCGTCGACATGATCGACTCCCGTACCGACGACATCTCGGTCAGCGACGGACTGGCCTCGCCCGCGTTGCAAGTCCTCAACGAACTCGCGATGCTGGCACTGACCGACGAGGAGCGGGTCCGGGGCTACCTCAAGCGACTGGCGGGTATCGGGTCCTATTTGGACGCCTTGATCGTACGCCAGCGCGCCGCGGCCGCCGAAGGGCTGGTGCCACCCGGCTTCCTCGTGGAGAGCGGGATCGCTTACGTGGAAAGGTATCTCGGTGACGAGGCGGGCGACCCGCTGGCGCTCACCGCGTCCGTTTCCGTGGCGGGTTACGAAACCGAACGGGACCGGCTGCTCGCCGAGGTGGTCCGGCCCGCGTACCGGCGGTACCGCGACTTCCTCAACGGCGAACTGCGTCCCCTCGCGAAGCCCGAGGAGGAACCGGGGCTGTGCGGTCTGCCTGGCGGCCAGGAGAAGTACGCCGCGCTGATCCGGGCGCACACCTCGACCGAGCGCACCGCGCAGGACCTGCACGACACCGGACTCGACATGATCGCGAAACTGGCCGACCAGTACCGCGAGCTGGGCGAGAAGGTCTTCGGCACCAAGGACCTCGAAGAGATCTTCGAGCGGCTCCGCACCGACCCCGCCCTGCGCTGGCGCGACGGCGACGAACTGCTCGACGCCGCCCGCGCGGCCATCACCCGCGCCGAAGCCGTCGCCCCGCAGTGGTTCTCGACCATTCCCGAGGAAAAGTGCGAGGTCGAGCCGGTACCGCCCGCGGAGGCGCCCGGCGGCACCCTCGCCTACTACCTGGAGGCCGCGCTCGACGGCTCCCGGCCGGGCACGTACTACGCGAACACGTATGAAGCGGACCAGCGCCCCAAGCACACCAGCGAGGCGATCGCCTTCCACGAAGCCGTTCCGGGGCACCACTTCCAGATCTGCGTCGCGCATCACCTCAAGGGGCTGCCGATGCTGCGGAGCCACGCCGATGTCAACGCCTACGTCGAAGGCTGGGGGCTCTACTCCGAGCGGCTCGCCGACGAGATGGGCCTGTACTCCAGTGACCTGACCCGTTTCGGCATGCTCACGCAGGACTCGATGCGGGCCGGTCGCCTGGTCGTCGACACCGGGATGCACGCGCTCGGCTGGAGCCGTCAGCAGGCGGTGGACTACCTGGTCGAGCACACGCCGATGGCGCGTGTGGAGATCGAGGCCGAGATCGACCGGTACGCCGCGTACCCGGCGCAGGCGCTGTCCTACATGGTCGGGCGCCTGGAGATCGAGCGGATCCGGGCGGAGGCCGAGACCGCGCTCGGCGACCGGTTCGACATCAAGGCCTTCCACGAGGTCGTCCTCGGCAATGGGATCCTGCCGCTGCGGGTGCTGGACAACGTCGTGAAGGAGTGGGTGGCCGCTCAGGACCTCCCGGTCTAAGCTAAGCGAACGCTCAGTAACTTGTGAGGAGTTCGGATGAGGATCGGGACCGCGATCAACTACGCCGGCGGCTTCGCCGAGAGCGTGGCGGACATCGTCGAGCTGGAGAAGGCCGGACTGGACATCGTCTTCGTCCCCGAGGCCTATTCCTTCGACGCGGTCAGCCAGCTCGGCTACGTCGCGGCGAAGACGTCACGGGTCCAGATCGCCTCCGGCATCTTCCAGATCTACACGCGGACGCCGACGTTGACCGCGATGACCGCCGCCGGACTCGACTTCGTCTCCGACGGCCGGTTCACCCTCGGCATCGGCGCGTCGGGTCCGCAGGTCATCGAGGGTTTCCACGGCGTGAAGTACGACGCGCCGCTCGGTCGCACCCGCGAGATCATCGACATCTGCCGTCAGGTGTGGCGGCGGGAGAAGGTGGTGCACTCCGGCACGCACTACACGATCCCGCTGCCACCCGAGCAGGGCACGGGGCTCGGCAAACCGCTGAAGCTGATCAACCACCCGGTGCGGGAGCGGATCCCGATCCTGCTGGCCTCGATCGGTCCGAAGAACGTCGCGCTCACGGCCGAACTCGCCGAGGGCTGGGAGCCGATCTTCTTCCACCCCGAGAAGGCCGCCGAGGTCTGGGGCGCGTCGCTGGCCGAGGGCAAGGCGAAACGCGACCCGTCGCTGGGCGAGCTGGACACCTTCGTCGGGACGGCGCTGGCGATCGGTGACGACGTCGACGGGCTGCTGGACCACCTGCGCGGCATGCTGGCGCTCTACATCGGCGGGATGGGCGCGCGCGGCAAGAACTTCTACAACAGTCTCGCGCAGCGCTACGGCTACGAGGCCGAGGCGAAGCTCATCCAGGACCTGTACCTGGACGGCAAGAAGGACGAGGCCGCCGCGGCGGTGCCGAAGGAGCTGATCAGGGCGATCTCGCTGATCGGTCCCGAGGGTTACGTCAAGGAGCGGCTCGCCGCGTTCCGGGAGGCCGGCGCGACCACGCTGGTGGTCAACCCGCTGCTCCCCGGCCGCGAAGCCCGCGTCGCCCAGGTGTCGAAGTTGCGCGAACTCGTCGGCTAGTTAGTTCGAAGTTTTCCGACGCACTGAAGGAGTCGAAGCTCTCACCTGTATCGATACGGTATCCTCGACCTGCGCCGACGTATCCCCGCCGTGGTCAAAAAGCGGCGTCGCGGTGAGAAGAGAACGTAAAGCGCGCCTGAACGGCAGGAAAATCGGCCATTATCAGGAGTGAAAGCGAAAGCTCGGGGGAATACGTTCGCGACGAAGGTGAGGTGTCCTCGCGTGCGCAGAAAGATCGGGGAACCGGCCGCCGCCGTCCTGGACGTCGGGTCGTTCAGCGCTCGGCTGGTCGTGCTGGCCAGGGGCGGAACGCCGCTCGATCCGGTGCTGAGCCATCAGACGCGCCTTCGGCTCGACCGGGAATTGGACGACGACGGCAAGCTGACCCGGCGGGGCATCGACGCGGTTTCGTCCGCCGTCGAGGCAGGCATGACCATGGCGGCCAAGCACGGCGTCGAAAACGTGTATCCGCTCGCGACGTCGTCGATCCGTGACGCCACCAACGTGAAGCAGGTCGTCGCCGACGTCGCCAAGGCCACCGGCGTCAAACTGCAGTTCCTCACCGGTCGCCGCGAGGCGGAACTGGCCTACGTCGGCGCGCGCCGGTGGTACGGCGCTTCCGCCGGCGGGCTGCTGGTGCTCGACATCGGCGGCGGGACCGTCGAACTCGCCGCGGGCAACGCGGAGGAGGCCGGGTTCGCGCGTTCGCTGCCGCTCGGCGCCCGCTCGCTGACGCGCGACTGGATGTCGACCGAATGCCCGTCGCCCAAGGTCGTCCGCGCCATGCGCGACCACGTCCTCGACGAGGTCCGCGACGCGATGCGGGACGTACTGCCGGAGATCCGCGATCACCGCGCCGTCGGCTGCTCCAAGGTGCTGCGGCAACTCGCCAGGCTCGCGGGCGACCGGCCGTCCCGGTCACGGGAACTGCACCTCGACGACCTCCGCGCGTGGATCCCGAGGCTCGCGAAACTGCCGGCGAAACGCCGCGCCGAACTGCCGGGCATTTCGCGGCAGCGCTCCCACCAGGCGCTGGCGGGCGCGATCGTCGCGGAGGCGTTGCTGACGCTCGCCGGTGGCCAGGTCGCCATCTGCCCGTGGTCGACCAGGGACGGCCTGCTGCTCACCATGCTCGACGGCCTGGTCGGTCTCGACGGCAAACCGGCGAAAGCCGCCTGAAAACTGGCGTATCCGGTCGCGAGCGGGTACCCCGGACACATGAGGGAAACCAAGAAGAGCTTCGGGCAAGACGAAGAAGAAGACCTCGACGACCTTCGCAAGGTCCAGCCGAAGACCGACGTGCCGAGCGCGCCCAACCGCGACATCGGGCCGCACGGGACCGACGACGTCGACGGTGTTCCGGGCAGCGGAGAGGTTCCGATCGAACCCCCGGACTGAGCGATCACCCGTGCTTCGGCTGCCGCCGCACCGGGGCGCGGCCCGCGGGCTGCACCGGGGCCGGGCCGGGGTCGATCGCCGGGATCGGCAGCCGCACCGGTTCCGCGGTGACGGTGAACGTCTCGCCGTGATGCACCAGTTCCAGCGGCTCCCCGGTGATCACGTGATACGTCGCGGTTTCGCCGTCGATCTCGACCTGGAACCGGGTGCCACGGAAGGTCAGCCGGAACGCGATCCGCTGTAGCTGCGGCGGTAACCGCGGCGCGAAGGTCAGCCGCCCGCCGTGGTCGCGCAGCCCGCCGAACCCGGCGACGGTGCCTTGCCACGCGCCAGCCAGCGACGCCATGTGCAGGCCGTTGCGGACGTTGTTGTGCACGTCGTGCAGATCGGTGAGCGCGGCCTCGGCGAGGTAGTCGTAGGCCAGTTCGAGATGCCCGACCTCGGCCGCCACCACGGCCTGCGTCCCCGCCGACAGCGAGGAATCCCGCACCGTCCGCGCCTCGTAGTAGGCGAAGTCGCGCGCTTTCTCCTCCGGGGTGAAGGAATCCCCGCAGAGGTGCAGCGCGAGCACCAGATCCGCCTGTTTGACCACCTGCTTGCGGTAGAGGTCGAAGTACGGGAAGTTCAGCAGCAGCGGGTAGAAATCCGCGTCGGTGGCCTCGAAGTCCCACTCGTCGTGCTCGAGGAAGCCTTCCGATTGCGGGTGGACGCCGAGGTCCTCGTCGTAGGGGATCAGCATCGCCTCGGCCGCCTTGCGCCACAACGCGACCTCGTCCGCCTCGACCCCGAACGCTTCGGCCACGTCCTCGTGCTGTCCGCAGATTTCGGCGGCGTAGAACAGGTTCCGCCGCGCCATCAGGTTCGTGTAGACGTTGTTGTCCGCCACCGCGGAGTACTCGTCCGGTCCGGTGACGCCGTCGATGCGGAACCGGCCCTGGCGGTCGAAATGCCCCAGTGACAACCACATCCGCGCGGTTTCGAGGAGCAGTTCCGCACCCTCGGTCCGCATGAACTCGTCGTCACCGGTGGCGTTGAGGTAGCGGACGACGGCGTCGGAGATGTCCGCGCTGACGTGGAACGCCGCCGTACCCGCCGGCCAGTAGGCCGAACATTCCGCGCCGTTGATGGACCGCCAGGGGAACGCCGCGCCGCGCAAGCCCAGCTGTGCCGCCCTTTCCCTTGCTTTGTCCAAAGTGGAGTGACGCCAGCGCAGCGCGTCGCGGGCGGCGTCCGGAATGCTGTAGGTGAGGACGGGCAGGACGAAGGTTTCGGTGTCCCAGAACGCGTGGCCGTCGTAACCGGGTCCGGTCAACCCCTTGCCGGCCAAGGCCCTCGTCTCGCCCCGGGCACCGGCCTGCAAGAGATGGAAGAGCGCGAACCGTACCGCCTGCTGCAGTTCCGGGTCGCCCTCGATCTCGATGTCCGAGGTCTCCCAGAAGTCGTCGAGGAACTCCTTCTGCTCGGCGAGCAAGCCCTTCCAGCCGGTCTGCCGCGCACCCGCCAGCGCGGCCTCGACCTGTGCGCGCACGGCGGGCAGCGAACGCTGCGCGGACCAGCCGTAGGCCAGGAACTTGGTGATCCGCAGCCGTCCGCCCTTCGGCACGTCGACGGCGACGGTGAGCCGCGCGAGGTCCTCTTCGGCCTGGATGTGGGTCCGCACGCCGTCGGTGACGTCGATCTTGTGGTCCATCGCCGCGGCCATCCGCAGCCCGGACTGGCGGGTCTGGTGCACCAGCACCGCGTGATACGCCTCGGCGTGGTGGAACTCCGCGACCAGCGGGGACTCCAGTGCCGCGGCGACCCGCGGATCACGGGTGTCGGACTCGATCGGCTCGTTGGCCAGCAGATCCGACTGCACCACCAGCTGGAGCTCGTCGTCGAGCGGTTCGACCTCGTACCGGATCGCGGCGACGGCGCGCTGGGTGAAGGAGACCAGGCGCTCGGTCTTCACCCGCACCCGGCGCCCGGTCGGCGAGGACCACACCGTGTGGCGCGCGAGCGTGCCCTTGCGGAAGTCGAGCACGCGGTCGTGGTCGGTCGCCTGGCCGTACCGCATGTCGAGCGGTTCGTCCTCGACCAGCAACCGGATGATCTTGCCGTCGGTCACGTTGACGACGGTCTGTCCTTCTTCCGGGTAGCCGTAACCGGTTTCCGCGTAGGGGAGATCGTGCTGCTCGTAGAAACCGTTGAGATAGGTGCCCGGCAGACCGCGGGGCTCGGCTTCCTCCAGTGTCCCTCGCAGACCGATATGCCCGTTGGACACCGCGAACGCCGATTCGGTGCGCTGCAAGGCGTCGACGTCCATGCCGCGCCAGCGCAGCTCCCAGGGCGCCACCTCGTAGCCGCGGAAAAGCGGATCGGTCACTTCTCGTCCTCCAGCAGTTCGGCGAGGTCGTCCACCACGACGTCGGCACCGTGGGCGAGCAGTTCGCCCGCCTGATGCGCGCGATTCACCCCGACCACGTAACCGAATCGGCCTTCCTTACCGGCTTGTACCCCAGCGAGCGCGTCCTCGAACACGGCCGCGTGTTCCGGAGGGACACCGAAAGCCTCGGCACCGGCGAGGAAGGAATCGGGGGCGGGCTTGCCGCGAAGGCCCTTTTCGGTGATCACGATCCCGTCGATCCGCGCTTCGACGAACCTGGTCAGGTCGGCGGCGTCGAGCACCTTCGCGCCGTTGGCCGACGAGGTGACCACGCCGATGCGCAATCCGGCCGCCTTCGCCGCCTCCAGATACCGCACGGAACCCGGATACGGTGTGACGCCTTCTTCGTCGATGATCTTCAGTACCAGCTCGTTCTTGCGGTTCCCCACGCCGTTGACGGTCGCGGCGTCGATGTCGTCGTCGGGATTTCCCTCGGGCAGTTCGATTGCCCGCGAGGCGAGGAAGGTGCGGACGCCGTCGGCCCTCGGCCTTCCGTCGACGTAGGCCGCGTAGTCGGCGTCGGTGAAGGGGGAGAACGCGTCACCGTCGCGGGCGCGCAGGAACGCGTCGAACGTGCGTTTCCACGCTTCGCGGTGCTGGGCCGCGGTTCCGGTCAGCACGCCGTCGAGGTCGAAGAGACAGGCCGTGATGGTGTCGGGCAGACCGATCATGTCTCCGAACGCTACCCGCGCTCGCCGGTGCCCGCTTGACGCTCTCAGCCGGCGCGGACCATGAGTGCGACGTGCCGCGCGGCCCGGTCCAGCGGATCGGGCGAGCGGCGGACCCGGCTGACCAGCAAGGCGCCTTCGAGGTTGGTCACGATGGCCGTCGCGAGGTCTTCGGCCCGGTCGCCGTCGGCACCGTGGGCGCCGAGCAAGCCGACCAGCAGCGCGTGCCAGGCGGCGAACGCGTCCTCACACGCCTTGGTGATCGCGGGGGAGGCGTGTGCCATCTCCAGCGTGATCGTGGCGAGCGGGCACCCGCCGCGGTAGTCGTCGGCGGCCAGTGCCTCGCCTGCCTTGCGGTACCACCAGCTCACGGCGTCCTCGATGGTCTCGTTGCGCTCGAAAGCACGGCGGACCGTCTTCGCCACGACGGCGGTGCCGAGCTCGATCGCCGCGACCGCGAGTTGTTCCTTGCCGCCGGGGAAGTGGTGGTACGCCGAACCCCACGGCGTACCGGCCTGTTCGACCAGCCGCCGCCACGAGGTCGCCTGGTAGCCCTCGCGACGGAAGAGCGTCATCGCGGTCGAAATCATCCGCTCGCGGGTGGTGGCATCGGACACGTCTCCGAGCATAGTCCTTGACTAGGACGATCGTCTTAGGAAACGCTGGGACGATCGTCTCAGGAGGCATTCATGACCGTCGACGTCACCGGCCAGACCAGGCAGAAGACCGTGACCTGGCAGGATCCGTTACCCACCGCGCGGCTCGGCCGTGAACTGTCCGGGCTGGACTACCTGACCGGCATCGCCGAGGGACGCATCCCGCCGCCGCCGATCTCGGCGCATTTCGGGATGCGCTGGGTGAGCGTGACCCCGGGTGACGTCGTACTCGCCGCGACGCCGGACGAGTCGCTGTACAACCCGATCGGCACGGTGCACGGCGGCGTCGCGGCGACCCTCCTGGATTCGGCGGTGGCGTGCGCGGTGCATTCGACCCTGCCCGCCGGGGTCGGCTACACCTCGGTGGAGCTGAAGGTGAACTTCCTGCGCGCCATTTCCGGCTCGGTGGGGGAGATCCGCGCGCACGGCTGGATCGTGAAGGCCGGTTCGCGGGTGGCTTTCGCCGAGGGCGACATCCGGGACGCGGAGGGCAAGGTGCTCGCGACCGCGTCGAGCACCTGCCTGATCATCGCTCCCTGATGTCGCGAGGCCGAGCTCCGGTCCGGGAAGGCCTCAAAGCGGCGGACGGACCCGGCGGCCGCGGATCGCTTCCGGTTCGCCGTAACGATCGACGATCCGGGCCAGCAACCCCTTCGCGTCCGCGACCCGCTTCTCGCCGAATTCCGCGGTGAGTTCCTTTTCCAGCGCCGCCCGGTGTTTTCGTGCCCCTTCGACGGCGCGTTCGGCCGTTTCGGTCAGGTGCAACAGCCGGGTCCGCGCGTCGGCGGGATCGGGTACGCGCCGCAGCAGCCCCCGGCGTTCCAGATCGGCGACCACCTTCGAGGCCGCCTGCTGGGTCACCCCCATCCGCCCGGCCAGCGCCGAGATGGACAGCGGTCCGGCGAGTACGTGCTGGAACACCACACCGTCGTTGAACCGCGTTCCGCCGATCCCGTCGGCGGTCAGCCGTCGCTGGATCTCGCCGCTCATCGCCCAGCCCGCGAACAGCGAGACCAGTGACAGATCGAGGGCGGCGGGATTAGGATCCACAACCATGGTTGTGGAATCTAGCATCCCGCCGCGTGAACTGCTGGAGGAGTTCGTCCGGGTCGCCCATCGGATCGTCTGGTGCACGCTGGCGACGGTCGACCGGCGAGGACGGCCGAGGTCGAGGGTGGTGCACCCGATCTGGGAACAGCGGGAAGGCCAACTCGTCGGGCACCTGTTCACCCGGCCGACACCGCTGAAGAAGGCGCATCTCGCGCGGACGCCGTTCGTCTCGTGTTCGTACTGGGATCCGGCGCACGAGGTCGCCGTCGCCGAATGCGGCGCCGGTTACGCCGACGATGAGGAAACGCGGCGGCATCTGTGGCGGCTGGCCGAGGAAACACCGGAGCCGCTGGGCTTCGACCCGAGGATCATGGGCGGCGAAGATCCACTGGATCCGGACATCACCGTGCTGAGGCTGACGCCGTGGCGAGTCAGTACCGGCGGCAAGGCCTGGCGGCGGGCGGATCCGGCCGCTTAGGCCGCGCCGACCTTCCGTTCGAACACCAGGCCTTCGGCGGCCCGCAGGCCGACGCTGATCGCGCCGGTCAGTACGCCGTCGTCGCCCAGTTCGCCCTGGACGACCGCCGGGACGAGCGGGGTGAACGAACGCAGCGCGCGGTCGATCGGATCGAGCAGCAGATCGGCCGCGGTGCCGATACCGCCGCCGAGCACGATCAGTTCGGGGTCGATCACGGCGGCGACCGACGCGACCGTGTAGGCGAGCCTGTCCGCTTCGGCTTCGACGGCACGCAAGGCGAGTTCGTCGCCGTCGCGGGCGAGACGGAAGACCTCGCGGGCCGATTTCGCCGTGCCGAGGCCGAGTTCGCGGGCGCCGCGGACCACGGACTGCGCCGCCGTCGCCTCTTCGAGATGACCGCGGACCGGGGGCGCGTCCTCGCCGTCGCCTCCCGCGTGCGACTGGCCGTAGGGCAGGTAGCCGATTTCGCCCGCCGCGCCCGTCGCGCCGCGGAAGACCTCGCCGTTGACCATCACGCCCATGCCGACACCGGTGCCGATGGTGATGCAGCCGAACACGGACGCGCCGCGCGCGGCACCGCGTTCCCATTCGCCGACGGCGGTGAGGTTCGCGTCGTTCTCCACCATGAGGTCGGGGCCGAGAACGCCTTCGAGCTCGTCGAGCAGGCCCGCCTTGCCCCATCCCGGCAGGTTCGGCGCGTGCCGGAAGCAGCGTTTGGCCGGATCGGCGACACCGGGCGAGCCGAGGACGCGGACGACGATGTCCGCCTGACTGAGCCCGGCTTCGCGCACTGTCGCCGCCGCGAGCGCGCCCACGGCGCTGACGAGCGCGGTGCCGGAACGCGAGGTGTTCCGCTCGTCACGGCGGGCGACGACGGTGTGGCCGAGGTCCGAGACGGCGACACGGAGGTGTTCGCGTCCGATGTCGACACCGAGGACGTATCCGGCGGTGGGATCCGCCTCGTACAGCACAGCGGAGCGGCCGGTGCCGGTCGAGGTGTGCCCGGTCGCCCTGGCGAGACCGGCCGCTTCGAGGGCGAGTAACGCTTGGCTCACCGTGGGTTTCGAAAGACCGGTGTCCTTGGCCACCTGCGGCCGGGTGGCGGGGCCGCTGCGGCGCAGGAGGTCCAGCACGGCGCGCTGATTGATCTTCCGCATCCCGGCGGGGGTGCCGACGGGCGGATTTCCTGCGCCAACCACGAGCTTCGCCTCCTGTCGAACCAAAGTGTTCCACCAAAGTTATCCGGCTCCGGCCCGGAATGGGCAAGAAGGTTTACATTCGGTGGTTCACCGCGACGATAAACGGCTCCGGGTCGCGAATCGCGCACGCCGCGCGCGAAAACCGGTGATTCACCCGGCGTTCGGCCGCGTGCTCCCGATGATCGGTAATGGTCTAGACCAAATGGGGCAGGTTTCGGTCAGGCGACGTGACGGCTCGCCGGGCGCCGGAATCCCTTGTGCTGGCGAGGGCGTTCGGGGGCATCGCCGGTTTCGTGGCCGGTTTCCGCGGTGAGGGAGCCGGGGTTGTCGGCCGTCGTCGCCGGACTGGGGAGGTTGCGCAGGCGATGCTGACGGTTCACCACGAACAGCAGGAACAGACCGAGGACGACCAGCCCGTGGGTGAGCACCCGCCCGGCGGTGACCTGTCCCGAGACGAGGTCGCCCGCCGACAACGCCAGGAGCAGGGCGACGAACCCGGTCAGCGCCGGCAGCTGTCCGGCCGCCGCTTTCGTCCGGACCGCCGCCCAGCCGAGTCCGACGCCGACGGCGA
The DNA here is from genome assembly GCF_055575975.1 of Amycolatopsis sp. NPDC033938. Classification (NCBI taxonomy): domain Bacteria; kingdom Bacillati; phylum Actinomycetota; class Actinomycetes; order Pseudonocardiales; family Pseudonocardiaceae; genus Amycolatopsis; species Amycolatopsis sp. NPDC033938. The sequence goes on along the minus strand of NZ_JBVIRO010000015.1, from coordinate 9,339 downwards.
GGTTCCACGCGCTGCTCTCGTGCGAAAGGTGCCCGACCAGGGATTCCGCGCTGTGGCCCGCGGCGTGGTCCTCGACGCCCAGCAGCTGGGCGAAGGCGAGTCCGAGCTGGGCGATCGCGACCAGGGCGAGCGCGATCCTGGCAGGCCAGCCATCGCTCGGCGGGGCGGGGGTGCGCTCCATGATGACGGCGGTGAGGTCCGGGACCGGCGGTGCCGGCCGCAGCAGGATCGTCCGGTGCAGCCGCTCCGCGCGGGCGAGCCACGACCGGCAGGCGGCGCAACCGGCCACATGCCGGTCGACCGCCTCGGGCGGGGCGGGTTCGGTTTCGCCGTCGAGCCGGGCCGACAGGGCCTCGCGGCAGGTCTCGCACTTCACGTCTCACTTGTCGGGCGCGGGCCTGCCCGGGTTCCCGGCGCGCTGCTACGTTTCTCGTATGGCCGGGCCGCGCAACCATGACGACGAGCGGGTGACCGCGCTCGCACTCGCCGCCGCCCGCGGTGACCGGCGGGCCCTCGAGGACTGGGTGCGGGCCACCCAGGCCGACGTCTGGCGCTTCGTCGCGCACCTCGCCGACGTCGGCGCCGCCGACGACCTCACCCAGGAGACGTACCTGCGCGCGTTCGGCAGCCTGCGCCGGTTCGCCGGCAGGTCCTCATCACGGACCTGGCTCCTGTCGATCGCCCGTCGAGTGGTCGTCGACCGCATCCGGGCGGCTTCGGCGCGCCCGAAGCTCGCCGACGTCGACTGGGAAACCACCGCCGAACGCCGGGGCGCGCGTCAGGCGGAGGGTGTCGCGGGGTTCGAGGATCTGGTGGAGCTGCGGATGCTGCTCGACGGACTCGACCCGGAACGGCGTGAGGTCCTCGTCCTCACCCAGGTCCTGGGGCTCTCGTACGCCGAAGCCGCCGAGATCTGCGGCTGCCCGGTCGGCACCGTGCGCTCGCGGATCGCCCGCGCCCGCGAAGACCTGCTCGAAGCCGGCCGGGAGCGCGACTCCATCTGAGCCACGCTGTGGCGCGCCACACATTCGGGGGCCTTCGCTGTCACCTCGTCACACAGATGGGCCGACACGACTACTCCGCGTTGACTAGGCCGAATGCCGCTGCCTAGCGTGTCGCCATCCAACCCCAGGCCGCGCGAGGGTCCCCGCCTTCTCCGCGCGCTCTCGAAGGGATCTTCCCGATGGCCAGTCCCACCACCACTGAGGGGCAGGACCCCGGCGGCCTCGGCCGTCGCCGGTTCCTGAGCTTCCTCGTCGCCGCCCCCACCCTCACGATCGCCACGAAGATCGGTATCGACGGCTTCGCGCCCGAAGAGGCCGAAGCCGTCATCCCGACCCCGCCCGGCCCGGCCGAGATCCTCGACCTCGGCGACGTCCTGATCCTCTCGAACGCGCCCACCGCCAACCTGCTCGTGCTCGAAGTCCGCGAAGACGGCCGCGTCCGGCTGGAACTGCCGCGGACCGAGGTAGGCCAGGGCATCACGACGGCGAACGCGATGCTGGTCGCCGAAGAGCTGGACCTGCCGCTCGACCGTGTCGACGTCGTGCTCTCCGACGCCCGTCCGGAACTGCTGTTCAACCAGCTGACCGGCGGCTCCAACACGATGCGTTCGCTGTACACGCCGGTGCGCACCGCCGCGGCCGCCGCCAGGGCCCGGCTGGTCGCGACCGCGGCGAGGCAGTGGGGCGTCAACGCCGATCGTCTGTCCACAAGGGACGGTTCGGTGCTCGCCGCGGACGGCCGCCGGATGACCTACGGCGCGCTGTCCAAACCCGCCGCCCGCGCCGACCTGGGGAAGCTCACCGCGACCCCGAAGGCGGAGTCCACGCACAAGCTGGTCGGCACCCCGCAGTCCCGCAAGGATGCCCGCGCGATGGTCACCGGGCAGCTCAAGTACACCCTCGACCTGGACATCCCCGGGGCGAAACCGGTGATGGTCCGCCGCCCGCCGACGATCAACGGCACGGTCAAGAAGGTCAACAACGAGGCAGCCGTGCGCGCGATGCCCGGCATCATCGACATCGCCGTGATCCAGACCGGGGTCGCGGTGATGGCGGAGACCTTCGGTCAGGCGCTCGACGGCAAGAACGCGCTCGACGTCACCTGGAACGGCGGCACCGTCGACGGCGAGAACAACGCGACGATCAAGAAGAAGCTGCAGGCCGCGGCCCTGCCGTTCGTCGTGCCGCCACTGCTGACCCAGTACGTCGACGGCGAATTCGACTTCGCCTTCGCCAGCCACGCGCCGCTGGAGACCAACTCCGCGGTCGCCGACGTCCGCGAGGACGGCGCGACCATCTGGTCCGGGATGAAGGTCCCGATCCTCGCGAAGCAGAACATCGCGCAGGAGCTGGGGCTGCCGGAGAACAAGGTCACCGTGCACGTCCAGCAGGCGGGCGGGTCGTTCGGGCGCAGGCTCTTCTCCGACGGCGCGATCGAGGCCGCGCGCGCCTCCAAGGCGTTCAAACGACCGGTGCGGCTGATGTGGAGCCGGATCGACGACATGCGCCACGGCCGCGCCCGCGCCGCGAGCCACCACAAGATCCGTGCCACCTTCGCACTCGGCCAGGTCCTCACCTTCGAGCACCGGGTCGCCAGCGTCGAGACCGACTGGGGACACGGGCTCGGCGAGGTCCTCACGGCCTTCGCCGCGAAGCTGCCGGTCGGCGGGAACCTGAGCTTCGCGCAGACGGTGTTCCTGCTGACGGTGAAGTCGCCGTACAACTTCGGCGTCACCACGCAGCTGCTCAACGAGGTTCCGGTGGACTTCCACACCGGCGCCTGGCGGTCGGTGTACTCGTCGAGCACGCGCGGCGCGGAAGAGATCATGGTCGACGAGATCGCCGCGAAACTCGGCAAGGATCCGGTGGAGTTCCGGCGCGAGTTCATCAAGAACGAACGGCAGCGCGCCGTGCTGGACAAGGTCGCCGAACTCGGTGAGTGGGGCAAGAAGATGCCCAAGGGTTTCGCGCAGGGCGTCGCCGTGCACGGCGAGTACAAGTCGTACACCGCCTGCCTCGTCGAACTCGACGGCCGCGACCCGAAGAAACCGCGCGTCACCAAGGCGACCATCGCGGTCGACGTCGGCAAGCCGATCAACCCCCGCGGGATCGAGGCGCAGATGCTCGGCGGTCTGACCGACGGCATCTCCACGACGCTGACCGCCGGGCTGCACATCGACAAGGGCTTGCCGCTGGAGGGCAGCTACTCGCAGTTCCACTACGCGCGGCAGAAGAACTCGCCGATGGACGTCAAGGTGTTCGTGATGCCCGAGACGGGTGAGATCGGCGGAGCGGGCGAACTCGGCGTACCCGCCCCGGTGGGCGCGATCGCGAACGCGTACGCACGGGCCACCGGCATCAAACCGCGCAGCTTCCCGATCAACTTCCCGGTCGACTTCGAACCCTTCCCCCGCTGACTTTCCTTCCCCGCCAAGGAGTTCCGATGCCCAACTACACCTTCACGGTGAACGGGAAGACCGTCACCGTCGACGCGCCCGCGGATCTGCCCATGCTGTGGGCGCTGCGTGACAAGCTCGGCGTCCGCGGCCCGAAGTACGGCTGCGGGATCAACGTCTGCAAGGCCTGCACCAGCCACCTCGACGGCGAGGCGTTCAACCCGTGCGTGACGCCGGTTTCCGAGTGCTCCGGCCGCGACGTCACCACCATCGAAGGCCTCGCCGATGGCGACGACCTGCATCCGGTGCAGGAGGCCTGGCTGGAGCAGGACGTCGCGCAGTGCGGCTACTGCCAGCCGGGGCAGATCATGGCCGCGGTGGCGTTGCTGAAGAAGACGAAGAACCCGACCGACGCCGAGATCGACGCGATCCAGAACGTCTGCCGGTGCGGTACCTATTTCCGGATCCGCGAGGCCATCAAGAGCGCGGCCGCGAAGATGTGAAAATCCGCTGGTGCGGCGAAAACTGCGTGTTTTCGCCGCACTGGCGGCGCCTTTCGCCTTCGGCAGGCCACGTCCGGGGAAGTCGTGTTAGATGGCGTGCCCAGGGGCTCGACGAGGAGCCCCTGCCCCGGAGGACGTCCATGCACTATCGAACTGTGCTCCGCGAAGGCTCGGCCGCCGTCGTCGCCGAACTCGCCGTCGAGGTCGAAAAGCAGCTTCCCGGGCTCATCGCCGACACCGTCGAACAGATCCGTGCCGAGATGCCGGTGTACCGCGACGCGCAGTTCGTCTCCCTCGCCGAGCTGCGGACGTCGGTGCGGAACAACCTCGAGTCCGTCATGCGGACCCTGCGCGGTACGGAGGAACCCGATCTCGCGCAGGCCAGGGCGACCGGACGCGCGCGGGCGCTGCAAGGCGCGCCGCTGCCGGAACTGCTGCGGGCGTACCGGATCGGGCTCACCGAGGTGTGGGACCGGTTCGTTGAACTGACCGCGTCGGAAGAGCAGCAGGACCTTCGCGGGCTCGTCGCCGCGACCTCGGCTATCTGGGCGCTGATCGACGACTACGCCGAGGCGTTGACGACGACCTACCGCGACACCACCGCCGAAGTCATGGTGGCGCACCAAAGCAGACGGTCGGCGTTGGTCGAAGCGCTTTTCGCCGGCGGCGCGGCCACCGAGGGCACGCTGTGGGACATCGCGCGCGTGCTGGAACTCTCGCTCGACGGGACCTACGTGGTCGTCGCCGCGGAAACCCCGCGCGTCGGGCACGAACCGTTGCCCCAAATCGAAAACCGGCTCCGCGAACGGCATCACGCGTCCGCGTGGCGGCTCACCCCGGATCTGCAGGTCGGCGTCGTGTCGATGCGGGATCCGTCGGCTTCACAGGTGATCATCGAGCTGCTGCGGGAGAACTCAAGCGGCCGGATCGGCGTGAGTCCGGTGTTCACCGGCCTCGGGAACACCTCCCGCGCGCTGCACCTGGCCCGGGTCGCGCTCTCCAGCATGCTGCCGGGGACGACGGGAATGGTGCAGTTCAACGAATCCCCGCTCGCCGGACTGGTCGCCAGCGCACCGGAGGCGTCGGTGCAGCTCGCGCATCACGTGCTGCGGCCGATCCTGGACCTGCCCGGCGATGACCGGAACGTGCTGCTGCTGACGTTGCGGGCGTGGTTCGAATGCCAGGGGTCCACGAAACTGACCTCGGAGCGGATGTTCTGTCACCCCAACACGATCCGGCACCGGCTGAAGCGGATCTCCGAGGAACTCGGCCGCTCGCTGACGGATCCGGCGGATATCGCCGAGCTCGGCGCGGCCCTGCGCGCGCTGCACATGTTCCCGGACACCTCGCATCTGCCTTCACCGAGGGATCCGCTGCGCTAGGTTTCCCGCATGAACGATTTCGCCATCGGCGGGGATTTGACCGTGCACCGGCTGGGTTTCGGCGCCATGCGCCTGCCGACCGAAGCAGGCCCCGCGCGTGAGGCGTCCATCGCCTTGGCGCGAAGGGCCGTGGAACTCGGTATCACCCTGATCGACACCGCGCACCTGTACGGCTGGGGAGCCAACGAAGGACTGCTCGCGGAAGCGCTGTACCCGTACCCGGACGAGCTGGTGATCACCACCAAGGTCGGCGTCGTGCGGGCCGGGGACGACTGGAAGTACGACGCACGGCCGGAGTCGCTGCGGGCGCAGGTCGACGAAGGGCTGCGACGGCTGCGCGTCGAACGGATCGAGTTGCTGCAGCTGCACCGCCTCGACCCGGAGACTCCGCTGGCCGATCAGCTCGGCGCGCTGCGGGACCTGCGTGACGAGGGCAAGATCGGCCGGATCGGGCTGTCCGAAGTCACCGTGGACGAACTCGCGCGGGCACGGGAGATCGTGGACATCGCGAGCGTGCAGAACCGCTACAGCCTCCTGGACCGCTCGTACGAGGCGGTGCTGGACGCGTGCGAGGCGGCCGGGATCGCTTTCCTGCCTTGGCGTCCGGTGCTCGGCGCCGCCGCCGAGGCGGGTTCCGAGCTCACGGCCGTCGCTGCGGAACTCGAGGTGACCACGGCGCAGGTCGGGCTCGCGTGGCTGCTCGCGCGGTCGCCGGTGATCCTGCCGATCCCGGGCACGGCGAACGTCGCGCACCTGGAGGAGAACTTCGCCGCGGCGGAGGTCAAGCTGACGGACGAGCATCTGCGGCGGCTGGGGACCTGAGCCGCGCCATGGCGACCACGCCCAGCAGCGGCCCGATCGCCAGGATCGGCGCCGCCGCCCGCCAGCCGACGGCGTCGGCGAGTACCGGCAGGCCCTGGATGGTCAACGCGCTGACCAGGAACCCGATCGCAGTCTGAGCGGTGAGCGCGGTGCCGACGTAGCGGGGATCCGCGGCTTCGCTCAACGCGGCGGAGAACTGGCCGGAGTCGGCGATCGCGGCGACACCCCAGACGAACAGCAAGGTGCCCAGCACCGCTGGATGAGCGTCGAACGCGAACACCGAGACCAGGCAGCACGCCCCGCTGACGGCCAGTGCCGCGAGCGCGACGTCGATCCTCCCGAACCGGTCCGAGAGCGCGCCGCCGAGCAGACAGCCGATCGCCCCGCCGACACCGATGACGGTGAACGCGAGCAGGCTCACCGAGCCTTGAGACGCGGCCGCGGCGTAGGCGGGGATCCAGGTCCAGAACGCGTAAAGCTCCCACATGTGTCCGAAGTAGCCGAGCGCGATCAGCCGTTGCCGCCGGTCGCGCGCCATCGTGACGAGGTACGCCGGTTCCCAGGGCGGTGAGCGCCGGACGGCGGGGCCGACGCGGACGAAGAACGCGGCCAGCACCGCCGCGCCGAGGGCGAGAAGAGCGGCGACGTCGAGCACCGTCCGCCAGTCCGGCAGGTTCCCGGCCAGCAGATGAGGTGACGCCGAGCCGAGCGCGAGCGCGGCCAGCAGCACACCGAGTGCGAGACCGCGGCTGCCGGGGAACCACGAGACGACGATCTTCATCCCGACCGGGTAGACCCCGGCCAGCGCCATCCCGGTGCCGAACCGCAGCAGCACCGCGAGCCAGAACTGCTTACCGCACAACGGAAAAATCAGTGTCAGCAGCGCACCCGTCGCGGCGCTCGCGGCGAGTAGCCGTTCGGGCCGCAGCCGGTCCGCGAGGTTGGCGACGGCCGAGACCAGCGCCCCCGCCGCGAAACCGACCTGCACCGAAGCGGTGAGGAGCACGGTGCCCTGCGTGGAGAGCGCCCATTCCGCACGCAGGGCGGGGACGACGCTCGACGCGGAGAACCACAGTCCCATGGCGAGGATCTGCGCGGCGGCGGTGAGCGCCAGCTGGCGCGGTGCGGAGCTGGGCACGACCGCAGGTATCGCACCTGCGGGCGGACCGGCTCAAGACAGGACGACGGCGATCACCCGAAGGTGTGGTCGGACTTGACGGCCTCCACGAGCACCCGCCGCGAAGCACTTCAGGCGGTCGGCCAGGTGAGCGTGGTGGTCGACGTGGGTATCTTGCTCGGATCGGAGCCGGCCAGCAGGATGTGGACGTCGGATTCGGCGGAGCCCGCCGGTTGCCGATAGCAGGCGTAGAGCACGGTGTGGACGGTCGCGCCGGAGGGTGCGTTCTCGCGTGCCCAGCGCAGTGCGTCATGGACGTCGCATTCGGTGAGTTCGTATTCGACGGCGTCCCACGTGTCATGCCCGGTGCGGTCGGCGATGGCGCGCCAGAATTCGACCAGGTAGCTGGGCGCCTCGGTGCTGACGACATTCCCGGATCCCGTGTATCCATCGGTCACCTTCATGGCGGGAGGATGTCATACCCCGCACGGAAGAGTTGCCGTCGGGCTGTCCACGACCGCGGCTTGGGGGATACCGCGCCAAATCGCGTTCACTGAAGCCCTGCCGAACCAGACCGTGTTCCCGGTGCCGTCGCAGTCGTATCCGATCTGCTTGTTCTCGACGGAAACCTGGCCGGTCAGGGAGATGGTGTCCATGATCTCGTCGCAGGTTATCTTCGGCTTGAAGCCGACGACTTTCTTGGCTCCTGAAGTGCGTAGGTAGGTGTTTCCAGTTTTGAGTTCGCAGTGTGGCGCGGGGATCGTGTTGCTGATGAGACCCGTGAAGGTGACAGCGTGAGTGACTTCTGTAGTGGCAGTGGAAACTCCCGGTGTGAGAAGGAGCGGGGCCAGAGCGAAAGCCGCGAGAATCATCGAGTGCGGTCGGATGATCACGCGAGCCGACGTTACCGGGTGGTTGGAGCCTGGCGAAGACATTCCGGTATAGATCGCGCGATGGCGTGACAACGACTTAACGACTTGCCACATCGAGCCGATGATCACCCGAACGTGCGGCCGGGCTTGACGGCCTCCACCAGCACTCGCCGCGAATGCGCGACGAACTTCCCGTCGGCTTCGATCATCCGATGGAGTTCCGCGAGCTTGTCGCGATGACCGGCCACGGTGAACCCCGGCACGATCCAGATCACCTTCCGCAGGAAGTGGACGACGGCGGCGAGGTCGAAGAACTCCATCCGCAGTTTCGCCGGTTCCAGCCGCTCCACCCGCAGCCCGACGGCCTCCGCCTCGACACGCAGCACGTCGGGCGTCCAATCGCCATAATCCTGTGGGCCGAGGAAGAACTCCTTCAGTTCTCGGACGGTCCCGGCGCCGATCTGTTGCGAGAGAAAGGTGCCTCCCGGCCTCAGGACGCGCGCGATCTCGCGCCACGGGTTCTCGATCGGATGGCGGCTGCTCACCACGTCGAAGGATTCGTCGGGAAACGGCAAAGGCGCGTCGTACTCGGCCTCGACCACCTCGCCACCCAGCGGGGCGAGGGTCCGCTGGGCGACCTCGACGTTCGGCGGCCAGCCTTCGGTCGCGGCGAGGACCGGCGGCGGTTTCGGGATGCCCGCGAGCACCTCGCCGCCGCCAGTCTGCAGGTCGAGCCCGGCCGATGCCGCCGCCATCCGCTCGCCGAGCAGCCGCGAGTAACCCCAGGGGGGCCGTTCCTCGGTGGCCCGGCCCTCGAACCACGAGAAGTCCCAGCCTTCGACCGGGACGGCCTCCCCTTCGGCGAGCAGATCTTCGAACGTCATGTCCGCAGTCTCGGTTCTCCGGCTGGGTGGGGCAACACGATTATTTTGAGGGGTAAGGCGAAGATGGCGTAGCCCGGCGCGGGTCCGGACTGGCTGACGGAAGCCGGCCGCGGTCGTGAGTGATAAGGAGCGTTCTAGCCCGGCGTGTTTAGGTACCTATGGCGGGCGAGGCCGGTAGTGGCCCCTCACCCGCCCCCGGACGACGGTCACGAGCCTCAACTGCACCACCAGTCACACCGGCTGCGCGTGAAGGCCCCCATACCACGGCTCAGCCGAGGGAAGGAGTCCTTCACGCGCGGCCGGTGTGACAGGTGGTGCTGCTGAGGCTCGTGACGGCCGTCCGCGACGAGAGGCGACTC